>NZ_JBFTGV010000109.1:0-350 GCF_056393925.1 Agrobacterium sp. 10T429 | reverse complement strand
GCTTCATGCCGCGCTCAACTGTTTCTGGACCAACTGGTAGTACATGCCGCGGCGCGCGAGCAGTTCCTCGTGCCGCCCCTGCTCCACGATGCCGCCTTCGTACAGCACGAGGATCTTGTCTGCCTGCATGATCGTGCTGAGCCGGTGCGCGATGATGACGGCCGTGCGCCCGCGCAGGATCTCCTGCATGTTGGCGAGGATGTTGCTCTCGGATTGCGTGTCCAGCGCCGAGGTGGCTTCGTCGAACACCAGCAGGCGCGGGTCGTGGTACAGCGCCCGGGCGATGCACAGCCGCTGGATCTGCCCGCCCGACAGGCCGATGCCGCGCTCGCCCACCACCTGCTCGTAGC
>NZ_JBFTGV010000108.1:0-351 GCF_056393925.1 Agrobacterium sp. 10T429 | reverse complement strand
GCGGCAGCGCCTCGGMGGCTTCCATGTTGGCGGCGTATTCCGAGGTGGGGCAGTAGACGATGGCGTCCTCGCCGGTATCGGCGATCACGTGGAACTCGTGCGAGCCCGAGCCGCCGATGGCGCCGTTATCGGCCGCCACAGCGCGGAATTCCAGGCCGAAACGCTGGAAGATGCGCGTGTAGGTGTCGTACATGTTGCGGTACGAGCCCTTCAGGCCGTCCAGGTCCCGGTCGAAGGAATAGGCGTCCTTCATGGTGAACTCGCGGCCACGCATGATGCCGAAGCGGGGCCGGCGCTCGTCGCGGAACTTGGTCTGAATCTGATAGAAGTTCACCGGGAGCTGCTTGTAGC
>NZ_JBFTGV010000107.1:0-352 GCF_056393925.1 Agrobacterium sp. 10T429 | reverse complement strand
GCCATGTGGATGTGGGCCGCCGTTTCGGCAAGAACAAGGAATTCGGCGTGCGCGTCAACGCCATGGCGCGTGGCGGCGATACCCCGGTGGACAACGAGAGCCGGCAGCAGCGCCTGTTCACGCTGGGCCTGGACTACCAGGGCGACGCGTTCCGCGTGAATGCGGACTTCGGCTACCAGAAGCAGCGGATCAACCAGGGCCGCAGCACGGTCCAGCTGTCGGGTACGGCTTTGCCGGCGGTGCCGTCCGCCTCGACGAACTTCGCCCAGCCATGGACGTATTCCGAGCTGGAAGACACCTACGGCACGATCCGCGCCGAGTACGACGTCACCAGGAACTGGACCACCTACGC
>NZ_JBFTGV010000106.1:0-353 GCF_056393925.1 Agrobacterium sp. 10T429 | reverse complement strand
GGTCGACATCGCGCTGGAGCAGGCTGTCGACGGTGGTTGCTGCTAGAAGACGCGCCAGCGCGTCGCCGGGGCAGCCGTGGCGGCCGGTGCCGAAGGTCCAGGGGCGGTCGGGGCGCGCCCCCGCCGGGTCGTGCGATGCGGCGGCCAGCAGCACCAGCACGGCATCGCCAGCCTTCAGGGATTCGCCGCAGAGCGTGGCGTCCGCCGCCAGGAAGCGGCGCGTGTTCTGCACCGGCGGATCGGTACGGGCGACGTCCGCGACAAGTTCCTCCAGATCGCCCGATGCTTCGCCCAACCGGCCGAGCCGCACCAGCGTATTCCCAACCAGCCCGGCCGTGGCCTCGCACGCCTGG
>NZ_JBFTGV010000105.1:0-354 GCF_056393925.1 Agrobacterium sp. 10T429 | reverse complement strand
CGCATCGACGGAGCCATTGGTCAGCGCGAGCTTGGTATCGGCTGGAGGGAGGAAGCGGATGTTGGCGTCCTCGGGTTTCAATCCGGCTGACGCCAATGCCTTCAGCGTCACGAAATGGCCAATCGAACCCCGGTTTGTGCCGATGCTCTTGCCTTTGAGGTCAGCCGCGGTCTTCAGCGGTGAATCGGGCCGCACGAGGATGGCGGTGCCATAAGGGTCCGACCGGTTGGCGCCAATCAGCTTGATCCGCGTCCCCGCCGCGAGTGCGAAGATCGCCGGCGCATCGCCAATCGGCCCGCAATCGACCGCCCCCGCATTGAGCGCCTCCGCCAGCGGCGCGGCGGCCGGGAACTC
>NZ_JBFTGV010000104.1:0-356 GCF_056393925.1 Agrobacterium sp. 10T429 | reverse complement strand
CGCCGGGCGTCTCCACGCCGGTGCCGTCGGCCTTTTCCTCGCCGATCTGGCGCACGAGCAGCTTGGGAATGCCGTTCATGCGCTGGTACAGGTCGGTCTGGTTCTCGGCCTGACCCGAGATGATCAGCGGCGTACGCGCCTCATCGATCAGGATCGAGTCCACTTCGTCGACGATCGCGTAGTGCAGCGGGCGCTGCACGCGCTGCGACGGGTCGTAGACCATGTTGTCGCGCAGGTAGTCGAAGCCGAACTCGTTGTTCGTGCCGTAGGTGATGTCCGAGTTATAGGCGCGCTGCTTCTCGTCATGAGGCATCTGCGAGAGGTTGACCCCCACCGACAGCCCCAGGAAGTTGTAC
>NZ_JBFTGV010000103.1:0-356 GCF_056393925.1 Agrobacterium sp. 10T429 | reverse complement strand
AACCTCGTTTGCGGAACTCGTCGCGGAAATGGCTAGGGCCGATGCTGAGCTTGCGTCGCGGGAGAAGGCCGTTGTGGGTCGCGGGCTGAAGGTATTCCGTCCTGACCTTGGAGACAAATGATCGTGTCGGGCCCGATACTGATCACAGGCGGAACCGGCATGGTCGGACGCAATTTGCTCGACCTGGCCAAGGCTCGCCAAGTCGACGTCGTCGCGCCGTCGAGCCGTGAACTCGATTTGCGCAACTTCGATGCCGTGCGTGGCTTCCTGCGCGAGCTTCAGCCGGCTTGCGTTGTGCATGCAGCTGGCCGTGTTGGTGGCATCCAGGCCAATATCCGTGAACCGGTGGCGTTCCT
>NZ_JBFTGV010000102.1:0-357 GCF_056393925.1 Agrobacterium sp. 10T429 | reverse complement strand
CCTTCACCGCCGGGTTCACAGCCAGCACGTTGGGCGAGCTGGCCAGCAGCGAGACGGGCCGGAAATCGCGCGTGACCTGATAGGACAGCGCGGGGAACAGCGTGGGGTTGATGGTCAGGTTGCCGGCCGGCACCACCAGCCAGGTGCAGCCATCGCCCGCCGCACGGCGCACCGCGTCGATGCCGATATTGTCGTTGGCGCCGGGCTTGTTGTCGACGACCATCGTGGCGGCCTTGCGGTGGGGTAGCTGCTGGAGCCCCTGCGACAGCGTGCGGGCAAGCTGGTCGGCCGGGCCGCCGGCCGGGAACGGCACCACGATCCGCACCGTGTGACAGGCCGGGGCGGCCTGTGCCATAC
>NZ_JBFTGV010000101.1:0-360 GCF_056393925.1 Agrobacterium sp. 10T429 | reverse complement strand
GGATGCCCTGCGCGTGTTCTGCGGCGAGGATGCCGCCATGCTCGACCACCTGCTGGCCGACGGCGCAGGCGTGGTGCCGGCTGCCGCCCATATCCGCCCGGACTTGTTCGTCCGGCTGCTGCAACTGGCCCGCACCGGCTGCGACGAAGCGGCGCGCGCGCTGTTCCGCCAGCTCTCGCCGCTGATCGACCTGATGTTCGCCGAGCCGAACCCGGCGCCGGTCAAGGCCGCGCTGGCGCTGGCAGGCCTGGCCCGCGCCGAGGTGCGCCAGCCGCTCACGCCGGCCACGCGCGCGCTGACGGCCCGCCTGGAAGCGGCCATGGCCCTGCTGCCGCCCGCGGTGTTTCCGCCCTTTCCGCC
>NZ_JBFTGV010000100.1:0-360 GCF_056393925.1 Agrobacterium sp. 10T429 | reverse complement strand
TTCACATTCCTCGCCAGAACCGTCATGCAACCCCAAGAACAAATCGAAGCGCTCAATCCCTCGCGTCGCAAGCTGCTGGTCTCGGGCGCCGGCACCGTCGGCGTGGCCGCCGTCGCCGCGCTTTCCGCCACGACCCAAGCCAATGCAGCCGGCAAGCCGCAGGCTAGCGCCACCCATCACACTGCAGGAGGCAACACCATGAGCACCATCACCACCAAGGACGGCACGCAGATCTTCTACAAGGACTGGGGCTCGGGTCGCCCGGTCGTGTTCTCGCACGGCTGGCCGCTCAACGCGGACGCCTGGGACGCGCAGATGCTGTTCCTGGTGCAGAAGGGCTTCCGCGTGATCGCTCATGAC
>NZ_JBFTGV010000099.1:0-360 GCF_056393925.1 Agrobacterium sp. 10T429 | reverse complement strand
ATACGCGGTGGCGCTGCGCTACGACGGCCCGGGCACGCTGCCGCGCGTGCTGGCCAAGGGCGGTGGCCACGTGGCCGCGCGCATCCGGCAGGCGGCGGCCGATTACCTGATTCCCTCGGCGTTCGATTCCGACCTCGCGCAAAGGCTCTACATGAGCGTGCCACTGGACCRCCCGATCGATCGCGCGCTTTATACGCGCGTGGCAGACCTCATGCGCTGGGCCACGGGCGAGGAGTAGGGGGGCTCGGGAGGCGCAGGTCCCCCGGCGCCCTCAGCCTGCCAGCGCGGCGGCGCGATGATCGGTGATGATGGCCGGCGCCGTGTCACCAGCAACCGGGTGGCCCGGCAGCGGCGCAGCGG
>NZ_JBFTGV010000098.1:0-361 GCF_056393925.1 Agrobacterium sp. 10T429 | reverse complement strand
GGCCGCTCCCGGTAATCAGCGCAATACGCGGTAGGTCGACTGCACCAGGCCGGATGGAAAGTGCCGGCTTGACTCTAGCGCCAGACTTACGTCTTGCGGCAGGGCGCCGAACAACGGTATGCCGGTCCCGATCAGCACCGGGACCGTAGTCACCACCATGTCAGCGATCAAACTGTCGCGCAGGAACGACTGGACCACCTGGCCGCCGTCGACATAGACGCGGCGCACGCCTTCGCTCGCGAGTTGCGCCATCGCGTCCGAGGGCGTGCAGTTCGAGAAGCGCACCTTCCCCTGCAACGCTTCCGGCACCGGCGTGCCGGCCAACTGACGGGATAGCACCAGCACCGGTCTGTCGTAAGCC
>NZ_JBFTGV010000097.1:0-362 GCF_056393925.1 Agrobacterium sp. 10T429 | reverse complement strand
CCCCCATGCCGATGGACAGCGCCCAGATCCACGAGGCGATCTGGGCATCGCTCAGATGCGCCGCCTGCCCGGCCTGGATCATCAGCACCAGCGAGCTGGTGTAGCCGGTGAGCATGGCGATCAGCCCGGCCACCGTCGTGGAAAGGGAKAGGTCGGACAGCTTGAGGGGGGCGGCGGCAGTCATGGTCGATGCGAAGGGGCGGACGGCCGACATCTTCGCATGGATGGGGGCGGCGGGGGCGCCAACGCGGCCCCCACGCGGCTCCCCGCCCGGGCTGGCAGGGAGACCGTTAGTCGGCCACCTTGTCGCTCGGGAACTTGAACGAATCGCGCAGCAGGTAGCTCATCGGAATGTCCAGCGT
>NZ_JBFTGV010000096.1:0-364 GCF_056393925.1 Agrobacterium sp. 10T429 | reverse complement strand
CGTCGATTTCAAGGCGAACTGACCATGAGCACGCGTGGAATGGTGGTGTGCCCGCAGCCGGAAGCTGCGGAATCGGGCGCGGAGATCCTGAAAGCCGGCGGTAACGCCATCGACGCCGCAGTGGCGTGCGCGCTCGCCCAGACCGTGGTCGATCCGCTGATGTGCGGTATCGCCGGATTCGGCACCGCAGCGGTCTACCTGCCCGGCAGCAACGTGCATGAGTATTTCGACTTCCACGCGACCGCGCCGGGCAATGCCCGACCGGACATGTGGGCCGACCTGCTCGAAGGCGAAGCCCGCGACGGCTTCGGCTTCTTCATCAAGGACCGCCTCAACGACATCGGCTATCAGTCCGTCGCCACCC
>NZ_JBFTGV010000095.1:0-364 GCF_056393925.1 Agrobacterium sp. 10T429 | reverse complement strand
CAGTTCCACCTCGGCCGTGCCGTAGCGGATCTCGGCCGCGAACGGGTGCGAGTTGCCGTAGCCGCGCTGGGTCGAGTAACCCATCGACAGCAGGAAGCCCTCGTCACCGCGCGCCAGGTTCTGCAGGCGGGCGGCGCGGTCGGCCGGGAAGGTCAGCGTCTCGCGCGTCAGGTCCGGCGGGGCGGGGTCGCCGGGCGGGATGGCGTCGGCTTCGACCAGTTCATCGGCTTCCAGCAGGCCCGTCACGCGCGGCATGCCGGCGGCCAGCGGCTGGGCGGACGGCGGCAGCGGTTCCGGGTCGCGGCCGGCTTCGAGCGAGAAGTCGAGCAGGCGCTGGGTGTAGTCGTAGGTCGGGCCGAGTACC
>NZ_JBFTGV010000094.1:0-373 GCF_056393925.1 Agrobacterium sp. 10T429 | reverse complement strand
GCTGATATAGATGCCGGATAAATCGAAGTCAATCGTGCGTCGCGAGACTCAAGAAAGATTCATCACGGAGCGCCCCCATCACGTCGGGACTTACAGCAAGTGATGTCGTCGCGCAAACTCTGCCAGTTCAATCAGCGATTTGAATTTCAGTTTGCTCATGATATTTGCCTTGTGCGAGCTGACGGTTTTATTGCTGATTTCCAGTAATTCGGATATCGCCTTATTGGTATGGCCCGAGGCCAGCATGCGCAATACCGTCAGTTCGCGCCGGCTCAAAATGCGCGCGGGGTCGCCGGCCACGGCCGAGAGGCGCCGCAGCGTGGGCAGCAGGTGCGTGGGAAACACCGCGAAGCCCTGCATGACGGCGCGCAGG
>NZ_JBFTGV010000093.1:0-374 GCF_056393925.1 Agrobacterium sp. 10T429 | reverse complement strand
GTGTCATCCCTGCCACTGCCGGGCGAGCACCTCGCGCACGCGCGCCGATGCCTGCCGGTTCTCGCCGCCCAGCCGGCTGCGCAGGTCGCGCTCGGGGTCGGCGTCGATATCGGCCAGCGCAGCTTCCAGCGCCGTGCGCACCGTGGCGACGTCACCGGCTTCGGGCGCCTCGGCCCGGGCGACCGGCACGCGCCGCCACAGCAGGCCCAGCGTGGCGTAGTTGTCGATGTCGTAGGCCATCGGCGGTACGGTGGCCGCGAAGGCTTCGAGGTCCTCCACGCTGCGCATGGTGATGCGCGCCGCCGCTTCCTTGCCCATCGCATGCACCTGCACGCCGGGGTCCGCCAGCGCGACGATGCGGTTGGCCTGATAGC
>NZ_JBFTGV010000092.1:0-377 GCF_056393925.1 Agrobacterium sp. 10T429 | reverse complement strand
GCCTGGCCTGCGCCGACGCCGAGCGGTTCGCGGAACGGCTGGGGCGGCTGTTCGCGGCCTGGCTCGTGGCAGGCGAGGAAGACCTGCGCGCCGCCGATCTCACCGCACTGCGCGCGCACGCCGCCAGGCTCGATCCGTCACGCGCGGGGCGCCGCGTGGAGATCGACGATCCGCTGATCCTGATCCACCCACCGCGCGACGCCGCGCAGGCCGGCGCGCTGCCGGACCGCGCGCTGATCTTCGAGCGGGTGTTCGCCGATGTCTGGCACGTCCAGTTGAGCGTGCCCACGGGTTGGCTGCGCATCGACACGGTCTTCACACGCCGGCGGCCCGGCAGCGGCGACCATGCCGGCGGGGCCATCGAACTGACGCTGCGG
>NZ_JBFTGV010000091.1:0-378 GCF_056393925.1 Agrobacterium sp. 10T429 | reverse complement strand
ATCAGGGCACGTTCACGGGCGCCCGTCGCTATGTTCTGCAGACCTTCGCCACGACGCAGAGCGCGCTGATGAAGAAGCGCGTTTCGCAATACATGATTGGACGCGAATGCCCGGCCTGTCACGGCAAGCGGCTCAAGAAGGAAGCGCTATCGGTGACGTTTGCGGGCATGGACATCGGCACGTTCGCGAACCTTCCGCTTGCCCGCGTGGCGGAGATCATGCGGCCGATTGCGCACGGCGAGTGGGCGAGCCCCGAGGCAATCTCCGGCGCGGTGCTGAGCACGAAGGCGATGCGCGCCGCCACGGCGCGGCGCGTGGCGGCAGGGGGATCCGCACACAAGGCGGCGCCCGACGTGCGACGCACGCCCAACCTCTCCG
>NZ_JBFTGV010000090.1:0-378 GCF_056393925.1 Agrobacterium sp. 10T429 | reverse complement strand
GAAGATCGCCGAAAAAGTAGAAAGCCAAGGGTGCAACGCCATTCGGAGGCATGAAGAAACGAACCTGCATCCCCATCTTTGCGAAGTATCGGTCGGTCGAGGACAGTTCATTCTGTTGATACTCGACCCCAAGTACGGGGTGCTGGTTTCCGGTCCGCTGATAGGTCTTGCTGGTCGAGGCGCTTATGGAGATGACAGGCGGCTTGTGGAAGCGCTCCTTGTAAGTGCGCGAGGCAACAAACTGCTTGAACAGCTTTCCATGCAAGTCACCAAAATCGTCTGGCGTGCGGAATTCCGCTCGATCAACGTTGTACCTTGGAAGCAAGACGCTGAAGTCGTAATCGCGTACGTAGGAGGAGAAGTTATTCCCCACGATGC
>NZ_JBFTGV010000089.1:0-378 GCF_056393925.1 Agrobacterium sp. 10T429 | reverse complement strand
TCGGTGGTCTGGGCGCGCAAGGGGGAGGCGGATACCGTCGCCGCAGTAGACAAGGTCGTGCAGGAATGGCACCGCACGGGCTGGCTGATCGGCACGGAGAAGCGGCTTGGCATTACGCCGCCGCAGCCACTGCTGCCCGAGTTGCAAGCCAGGTACAAGGGTTGAGGGGGCGCCCGATGGACAAGCGTCTCGTATCGAGCGCCCTGCTSCTGGCTGGGGTCGCGCTGGCGCATACCGCATGGGCTGACGCCACGCTCGACAGGATTCGGCAGCGCGGCAAGCTGTCGGTGGGCATCGATGGCGCCAGCCCGCCATTCGGCCTCCTCGACACTGCGACCGGCAAGACCGGCGGCTACCAGACGGAACTGGCGGCAGACC
>NZ_JBFTGV010000088.1:0-379 GCF_056393925.1 Agrobacterium sp. 10T429 | reverse complement strand
GTCGCCATCAGTCCAGCAGCTTCCATGCGATCGATCTCCGCCTGTGGATAAATACCCTTCATCGCGATCAGCTTCCCGCCCGGCGCCAGCAATTGGCCAGACAGGCTCACGAAATCGCTCAACTCCGCGAACGCCCGCGACGTGATCACGGCATAGCCGCTGGCGTCCTCGAGCTTCTCCACCGGGCCCCAATGCGCGGCGGCGTTGGACAGCCCAAGCTGTGCGCGGCACTGTGTCAGGAACGCGGTCTTCTTCTGGACGATGTCGACCATCAGCACGGACACGTCCGGACAGGCAATCGCCAACGGCAGCCCGGGCATGCCGCCGCCGGAGCCGACGTCGAGCACCCTGCCCCGGGCCGGCTCGGCCACATCCGTGG
>NZ_JBFTGV010000087.1:0-380 GCF_056393925.1 Agrobacterium sp. 10T429 | reverse complement strand
ATTCTGGGGATTGCAGATGTAGAGATTCTACACACAATGACATGGGGATCGATCGGGAATCGTGGGCATGCCCCCTTAGGGCTTTCCCGTATTTGTGTCGACAGCATCATATTTTCGCGAGAAAGCGGCTTCCGGCAGGCGGGAGGCCAAGGCTATAATGTAGAAAATCTACATATCGACGGGCGGTTCTTTGCCCGGCGCTCCCCACGAGGAACATTGTCGCCATGACCCAATCCGTTCACGCCGAGGTGTCGGCCGTTACGCAACGCGTTGTCGAGCGCAGCCGCGCGAGCCGCGCCGCCTATCTGGCGCGCTGCGAGCGGGCACAGCGGGAACTCGGCCCGCTGCGCGGCATGTCGTGCGCGACTCTGGCGCACGGT
>NZ_JBFTGV010000086.1:0-382 GCF_056393925.1 Agrobacterium sp. 10T429 | reverse complement strand
GATCTATGAAATGCACGTGGGGCTGGCCGGCGGCTACGCCGGCGCCACCGCGCAACTGCACCGGCTGGCCGCGCTGGGCTTCACCGCCATCGAACTGATGCCGCTGGCCGAGTTTCCCGGCGCGCGCAACTGGGGCTATGACGGCGTGCTGCCGTTCGCGCCCGAGCGCAGCTATGGCACGCCGGACGACCTGCGCACGCTGGTCGACACCGCGCACGGGCTGGGCATGATGGTGCTGCTCGATGTGGTCTACAACCACTTCGGCCCCGAGGGCAACTATCTGCACCGCTACGCCAGCGGCTTTTTCCGCGACGACCGCCAGACCCCGTGGGGGCCGGCCATCGACTTCCGGCGCCCCGAGGTGCGGCGCTTCTTTGGCGAG
>NZ_JBFTGV010000085.1:0-383 GCF_056393925.1 Agrobacterium sp. 10T429 | reverse complement strand
GCCCGAGGCCGGTGCCCAGGAAGATGTCCTGGATGTCGCGCCGGCGCACCGGCTGGTTGTTGATGTAGTACGAGGAGGTGCCGTCGCGGGTCAGCACGCGCTTGACGGCCACTTCGGCGTATTGGCTCCACTGGCCGGCGGCGCGGCCTTCGGCGTTGTCGAACACCAGTTCCACGCTGGCGCGCCCGGCCTGCTTGCGCGCGGTGGAACCGTTGAAGATGACGTCCTGCATGGATTCGCCACGCAGTTCGGACGCGCGTGACTCACCCAGCACCCAACGCACGGCGTCGATGATGTTGGATTTGCCGCAGCCGTTGGGACCGACGATGCCGACCAGTTGGCCGGGCACTTGAAAATTGGTGGGATCGACGAAGGACTTGAAG
>NZ_JBFTGV010000084.1:0-385 GCF_056393925.1 Agrobacterium sp. 10T429 | reverse complement strand
GCCCGGCCCAGCGCGGCGTGGTGCCGCCGCACTCGGTGCAGGAATAGACAGTCTTGGTCTTGGCCAAACGGCGTCCTTGTTCTGGGAGAGGGTCAGCGGCGGTCAGGCGCGGGTCAGGCCGGGGCGTCGGCCGTGGTCAGCGTGGCCACCGTGCAGGGTACGCGCATCGCCAGCGCGCACATCAGCTCATAGCCGACGGTGCCGCTGGCCGCCGCCACCTCGTCGATCGGCAGGCCCTGGCCCCAGAGCGTGACCGATGTGCCGACACGGGCCTTCGGGCAGGGCGTGAGATCCACGCAGACCATGTCCATCGAGACCCGGCCGACCAGCGTGGTGCGCGTGCCATCGACCAGCACCGGCGCGGGGCGGTCGCCCCAGCCGGCCG
>NZ_JBFTGV010000083.1:0-387 GCF_056393925.1 Agrobacterium sp. 10T429 | reverse complement strand
GCGTTCCGCCTCAAGGACCGCACCGTGTTCCTGGACTTCCAGACCGACCCCACGGAGAACGTGTGGCCGATGGTCCAGGCGGGCAAGGGCATCTCCGAAATGCTGCTCGGCGCGGAGGACCTGTAATGCGACACATTATTTCGGTCCTGCTGGAAAACGAACCCGGCGCGCTGTCGCGCGTGGTGGGGCTGTTTTCGGCGCGCGGCTACAACATCGAGACGCTCACGGTGGCCCMCACCGAGGATGCGTCGCTGTCGCGGATGACCATTGTCACCACCGGTTCGGACGACGTGATCGAACAGATCACCAAGCACCTGAACCGCCTGGTGGAAGTGGTCAAGGTGGTGGACCTGACGGAAGGCGCGCACATCGAGCGCGAGCTGATGC
>NZ_JBFTGV010000082.1:0-387 GCF_056393925.1 Agrobacterium sp. 10T429 | reverse complement strand
CGCCTGGAGGAATCCACGGCCAGCTATCGCATGGCCGAGGCCGCCGCCAAGGAACTCGAGGCGGACACGAGCTACAGCAGCCGCAAGAAGGAAGATGCGCGTCCGCGCCAGGAAGCCGCAGTCAAGGGCATTACGCCCGACGCGCCGGCCCCGGTGTCGGTGCCCCGCCCCGAGCGCGCTCCGCGCCCGGAAGCCGCTGCGGCAAGGCCGGTACCGGCCACGCAGCCCGTGGCAGCCGGCGGTTTCATCGCCTGGCTGAAGGGTCTGTTCGGCGCACGTCCGGCCGCCGCCCCGGTGGCCGAGCCGGCCAAGCCGGCCGCTGACGCCCAGGCACGCGGCGACGGTCGTCGCGAACGCGGCCAGCGTGGCGAAGGTCGCGGCGAAGGC
>NZ_JBFTGV010000081.1:0-389 GCF_056393925.1 Agrobacterium sp. 10T429 | reverse complement strand
GGGTTGGTGGGGCTGCAAGTTGTGGCGGCGGGGTGGTATTTGATGGAGAAGCGGGGAGGGAAGGTTTGAGGGGCGGTGTTGGGTTTTGAGCCCAAAAGCCAACACCCCAAACCTCAGAGCACCATCGGCCGATCGTCCAACTCATTCCGATTAAACCCATCCCCCGAAGGAAAATGCTCCATCAGCAGCGCATGGATCTCCCCCACCGCATCCAGCACTGGCCGTACCGACAGCGACTCCCGTAGCCCCACCGTCAGCCCGGCGCAAACCTTCTCCCACACCCGCGCGCTAACGCACGCGTCAATCCCCCGGTCCGCGAGGATTTCCACCGCATGATCGGCGAGGTTGATATAGAGCAGCACGCCCGTGTGGTCCTCGGTGTTCCACCT
>NZ_JBFTGV010000080.1:0-391 GCF_056393925.1 Agrobacterium sp. 10T429 | reverse complement strand
CCTCCGGGAACACGTCGATGGCGGCGCCGGCCAGGTGGCCATCGTCCAGATGCTGGGCGAGGGCCGGAATATCCACCACCGTGCCGCGCGAGGCGTTGAGCAGGATGGCGCCGCGCTTCATGGACGAAAGCGCCCGCGCGTTGAGCAGGCCGCGCGTCTGGGGCGTGGCGGGCACGTGCAGCGTCACCACATCGGCCTGCGCCAGCGCGTCTTCCAGCGTGTGGGCGGGCATGGCCGAGCCGAGCGAAAGGCGCGGGCGGATGTCGTAGAACACCACGCGCATGCCCATGGCTTCAGCCAGGATGCCGACCTGCGCGCCGATATTGCCGTAGCCGATCACGGCCATGGTCTTGCCGCGAATCTCGAACGAGCCCTTGGCGGACTTCTGCCA
>NZ_JBFTGV010000079.1:0-394 GCF_056393925.1 Agrobacterium sp. 10T429 | reverse complement strand
GGTCTCGGCCGGCGAGCACTCCGGCCACCTCGGCGTGGTGCTGGAACGGCTGGCGACCTATATCGAGACGCGCAACCAGCTCACCTCGAAGATCCGGCTGGCCTTCACCTACCCGGCCATCGTCACGGTGGTGGCATTCGCCATCGTGATCTTCCTGCTGTCGTATGTGGTGCCGCAGGTGGTGAGCGTRTTCGCCAACACCAAGCAGAAGTTGCCGACRCTGACCATCRTCATGCTGGCGCTGTCGGATTTCGTRCGSAACTGGTGGTGGGCSGCGCTGGCCGTGATCGCGGTGGCCACGCTGGTCATCCGCAGCGTGCTGCGCCAGCCGGACGTCCGCCTGGCCTGGCACCGCTGGCTGCTGACCGCCCCGCTGTTGGGCAAGCTGATCCGG
>NZ_JBFTGV010000078.1:0-395 GCF_056393925.1 Agrobacterium sp. 10T429 | reverse complement strand
TGGGAGCACTACGCGCGCGGCGACCTGGACACCGCGCAGGGCGAGCTGGCGCGCCTCAACGCCGATGCCGAGCTACGCCCGGTGGTGCGCTACAACCCGCGCGTCCGCTTCGAGACGCTGAACCTGGGCGCACTGGTGCGCAAGAGCCTGGCGCTGCGGCCGGACGATCCCAAGGCCAAACCCGGCAAGGTCGATCGCCCCACCGCCGCGCGCGACGCCCTCCAGGCGTTCTCCGGCGCGCTGCAGGCCGGCTACGAGGCCGATTCGGTCGACGCCGTGCAACACGCCGCCGCCAATATCGGCTGGTCGCTGTGGCTGTTCTGGCAGCACGGGCTGGTCGATGAAGGCCGCGCGCTGGCCGCCGGCGACGTGCAGCGGCAGGCCATGCGCTGGCT
>NZ_JBFTGV010000077.1:0-396 GCF_056393925.1 Agrobacterium sp. 10T429 | reverse complement strand
GCCTTTCTTGGTGCCGGTCAGGTGCAGGTGTTCGCGCAGGGCGTCCAGCAGCGTGGTGCGGGTGTCGAGGTCGAGGTCGCGCCGCTGGCCGTTGACGATCAGCGACACCTTGTGGGAGATGGGCGGGCGCGTGGTGGCGGGGGAGGGCGCGGCGGCGGGCTGGCCGGTGGCGGCGCCCGGCACGGCGGCGGCGGTCACCGTGACCGCGCTCGCCTTGAGCAGTTCGCGCCGCGATAGCTTGAGAGGCTGATGGTCGCGGAAGTCTTCCATGGGGTGGGGTCCTTGTTATCGTCCGTGGGCGGGGACGCCAGAAATTGCAATGTGGCGACGGTTGCGCGCAGTTATTACACGGCGCGGGCCGGCCGAGCGGGGCGGCTGCCAGTGCGGGCAGAGCGG
>NZ_JBFTGV010000076.1:0-398 GCF_056393925.1 Agrobacterium sp. 10T429 | reverse complement strand
CCTTTATCGATGGCGCCAAGGAAGGCTTCGGCGTCGCGGTGCAGATCATTCCTTATCTAGTGGCGATCCTCGTGGCGATCGGACTGTTCCGCGCCTCGGGGTGCATGGACGTGCTCATGCAGGGCCTGTCAGCCGGATTCGCGTGGCTGGGACTCAATACCGACTTCGTTCCCGCGCTGCCAGTCGGCCTGATGAAGATCCTGTCCGGCGCCGGCGCGCGCGGGCTGATGGTCGATGTGATGAGCACTTACGGCGTCGACTCCTTCCAGGGCCGACTCGCGGCGATCATCCAGGGTTCGACCGAGACCACTTTCTATGTGATGGCCGTCTATTTCGGTAGCGTCAATGTGCGCAATACCCGTCACGCATTRGGCTGTGCGCTGTTCGCCGATGTGGTC
>NZ_JBFTGV010000075.1:0-399 GCF_056393925.1 Agrobacterium sp. 10T429 | reverse complement strand
GCCATCGACTGGCGCGTGCGGCCGGCGGGCACCACCGTGGTGGCCAGCGGCGTGCCGTCACGGTCGGCCAGCCACAGCGTCTGTTGCAGCAGTTGCGGGGCGCGGCGACCCGGCACGGTCTGCGAGGCGGTGCCGGTCACAGCGAGCACGTAGCGGTCGCACGCGCGGCTGGCGTCGCGGCACATCGACAGGCGCACCTGCTGGGCCATCTGGCGCAGCGCCGGCGCACCGGCGCCGCGTTGCTGCCACAGCGAGCGGGCCACGTCGAAGCCGTACTGCGCGCCGTTGAGTTCCTCCACGCACACGCCCACGGCGTTGGCGCTGTCGGTCAGCGAGCGCAGCACATCGTCGGCGCCGGCACGCTCGGTCTGGGCTGGCTCGGCGGCGCTGGCCTGGCGG
>NZ_JBFTGV010000074.1:0-402 GCF_056393925.1 Agrobacterium sp. 10T429 | reverse complement strand
GGTCAATGCCGATTGCAGCTTTTCGGCGGACATGTTGAAGTCGTTACGAACGCCGTCGAGTGTCGCCGTGAACGGCTGGCCGATGCGGTAGGACACATCGCCATCCGAAAGCTTCGAAAGACCGGTTGCAAGATTGTCGACGGCAAATTTGACGTCGGCAGCTTCCTTGGCCTTCTGCTGCTCGCGCGCGATGCGTTCCTTTTCCGAAAGGCTGCGATTGGCTTCGGTTTCCTGTTCGAGACGAATGCGCTCGATCGCACTTTCGCGGAACACCTGAACGGCAACCGCCATCTGGCCGACTTCGTCCTTGCGGTCCATGCCATCGATCTCGGCTGCCGTATCGCCGCCTGCCAGCGACACCATACGCTCCCGCAGGCGGGCAATCGGCGTTGTGATGCCACG
>NZ_JBFTGV010000073.1:0-407 GCF_056393925.1 Agrobacterium sp. 10T429 | reverse complement strand
ATATGAAAATAGTCGGGAGTCAGCGGGGCTTCGACAACTCCCCAAAGATTGTCGGAATCAACTCCGATACGGTCGGATGGATGGCCATGGTCTGGGTCATCTGCGTGGCGGTCATGCCACCGGCCATCGCGGCCAGCACCATATGGACCGCCTCGTCGCCGCCCGGGCCGAGGATGGCGGCGCCGAGAATCTGGTCGGTATCGGCATCCACCACCACCCGCATCGAGCCCTGCGCCTCGCCCTTCTCCACGGCCCGCGCCACGCGCGTCATCGGCCGCATGCCGATGCGCACCCGGTGGCCGGCCTGCCGCGCCTGGGCTTCGGTCATGCCCACGCGGCCGAGCGGCGGATCGGTGAACAGCGCGTAGACCGGAATCCGGTCACCCACGGAGCGCTGGGCCCCATCG
>NZ_JBFTGV010000072.1:0-407 GCF_056393925.1 Agrobacterium sp. 10T429 | reverse complement strand
CTGCAGACTGCAAAGATGAATTCTGTCGATCCCCAGGCTTGGCTGACGCAGACGCTCGAGCGCCTCGCAAATGGCTGGCCTAGCAGCGAAATCCATACTCTTATGCCGTGGAGCTACAAGGCCTGAACGGCGTCAGCTTGCCGCTTACGCACCGTAATTGGGTGACCGATTTGTTTCGGCACATTGTGCGCTGGATTATTATAGCATAAAGGCCGCTTCAGCGGCCTTTTGATTAGGGCTTGAAGCCCTTTTTGTGAGTGAGAAGATATTTGTTGCGTTTTGCAGACCTGGCAGCGACCTACTCTCCCGCGTCTTGAGACGGAGTACCATTGGCGCTGGGGCGTTTCACGGCCGTGTTCGGAATGGGAACGGGTGCAGCCGCCCCGCGATAACCACCAGGTCGGCAA
>NZ_JBFTGV010000071.1:0-412 GCF_056393925.1 Agrobacterium sp. 10T429 | reverse complement strand
CTGTTGTGGGGGATAACTAGTCGAAAGATTAGCTAATACCGCATACGACCTGAGGGTGAAAGCGGGGGACCGAAAGGCCTCGCGCAATAGGAGCGGCCGATGTCTGATTAGCTAGTTGGTGGGGTAAARGCTCACCAAGGCGACGATCAGTAGCTGGTCTGAGAGGACGATCAGCCACACTGGGACTGAGACACGGCCCAGACTCCTACGGGAGGCAGCAGTGGGGAATTTTGGACAATGGGGGCAACCCTGATCCAGCAATGCCGCGTGTGTGAAGAAGGCCTTCGGGTTGTAAAGCACTTTTGTCCGGAAAGAAATGGCTCTGGTTAATACCCGGGGTCGATGACGGTACCGKAAGAATAAGCACCGGCTAACTACGTGCCAGCAGCCGCGGTAATACGTAGGGTGCGAG
>NZ_JBFTGV010000070.1:0-413 GCF_056393925.1 Agrobacterium sp. 10T429 | reverse complement strand
GCACCAAGGGCATGATTGCGATCCAGACCAGCGAGCGCAATGGCCGCGTGGTGGCTGCCGCGCTGGTATCGCCCGAGGACGAGATCATGCTGATCACGACCGGCGGCGTGCTGATCCGCACCCGTGTGGCCGAGATCCGCGAGATGGGCCGCGCCACGCAGGGCGTGACCCTGATCAACGTGGACGAGGGCACCAAGCTGTCGGGCCTGCAACGGATTGTCGAGACCGATGCCGATAATGGCGCCGGGATCGAGGGTGCCGAGGATGCGGACGCCGATGTGGTGGAAGGGGCCGCTGGCACCGCCGGGGTCGAAGGCGCCGACGGCGCAACCGACGCGGACGCGAATTCGTAATTTGTTGCAACAACAGGACGCCGGCCGGAACTCGCCAGACGGCCGTGCGGACTAAATCGG
>NZ_JBFTGV010000069.1:0-413 GCF_056393925.1 Agrobacterium sp. 10T429 | reverse complement strand
AGCTTGAACAGGTGGATATCCAGCTTCGGCAGGATCGACACCCCGATCGGGATGCCGACCGCCCCGCCGATCAGGAACGGCAGCACGGTGGGCAGATGGAACTTGCGGCGGACCGTGAACGCGGCCAGCAGTTGCCCGGTGAGCGCGCCGAACACCGACATGGCCGACGCCATGCGCGGATCCACGCCCCATGCCCAGAACGACATGGCGACCATGCCGAACGCGAACCCGGACAGGCCCTGAACGAAGCCGGCAACGGCGGCGCCGAGGGCAATGAGGATGACGACCGGATCGACGGACATGAGGGGGCGGAAGGGGCGTAACGGGGCGAAGGGAAGCGGCATTGTAACGTCGTCGCCACCCGCCATATCCCTCACGCGCCCCTCCTCACCCTAACGGGTCACGTCGAACTC
>NZ_JBFTGV010000068.1:0-417 GCF_056393925.1 Agrobacterium sp. 10T429 | reverse complement strand
ACTCGGTACCGGGCACCTTGCCCTGGCTGGCCGTGACGTTGCCCTGGGCATCGACGTTCGGTCCGTACAGCGAGCCGTACCCGCCCAGCGGATTGGTATCGACGATGGCGCGGTAGTTATTGAAGATGGCGATGCGGCGCAGCTCGGCCGCCGTGGGCGCGGCGGGATCGGCGGGAACCGGCGCGGTAGCCGTGGCGATCAGACCGTCCTTGCCGAGCCCGGCGGTCAGCAGGTCGTCGGTCGTGCCGTCGTAGTTCTGCACGCCGATGGTGCCCACCACGAAGGTCGGCCGGTTGTTCGGGTTCTGCGTGACCGGGCCGCCACCGCCCCCACCGCTGTTGTTGTTGTCCCCGCCGCCGCAGGCGCCAATCAGCAGCACCGCCACGGCGGCGGCAATGGCGGTGTGGCATCGTGGAT
>NZ_JBFTGV010000067.1:0-417 GCF_056393925.1 Agrobacterium sp. 10T429 | reverse complement strand
GCCAGCAGCAGCTTCTGCGTCTGGGCGTATTCGAGTACCGAGACGCCGAACTGCGCATCGAACAGGCGCCGTAAGTGACGCTCCGTCACCCCGATGCGCTTGGCGAGTTGCGCCACGCCGGCCTCGGCCATGAAGCCTTCGTCGATCAGCGTGGCCGCGGCCTGCGCAAGCCGGCCGGAAATATCGGCCAGCCCGTGCCCGGGTGCCAGTTCCGGCCGGCAGCGCAGGCAGGGCCGGAAGCCGTGCTTCTCGGCCGAGGCGGCGGTGTCGTAGAACGTGCAGTTCTCGCGCCGGGGCGTGCGCACCGCGCAGATCGGCCGGCAATAGATGCCCGTGGACGACACGCCGACGAAAAACCGTCCGTCGAAGCGCCGGTCGTGCGAGGCGACTGCCTTGTAGCAGGTGTCGGGATCGAGG
>NZ_JBFTGV010000066.1:0-420 GCF_056393925.1 Agrobacterium sp. 10T429 | reverse complement strand
CCCCTGAAGACCGGCGAGACCGTGCGGATGCCCGGCAATCCGGTGAAGCTTTCCGGGGTGACCACGGCCGCCTATACCTGTCCGCCCGCGCTGGGCGAGCATACGGCCACGGTGCTGCGCGACACGCTGGGCTATGACGACGCACAGATTGCGCGGCTGCGCGAAGCCGGAGCCGTGGCATGAGCGACGCACAGCGCCACGCCACGCCGGACATCGTCATCACTGACGTCGCACCGCGCGACGGGCTGCAGAACCAGGCCGTCGCCATCTCCACCGATGCCAAGGTAGAACTGATCCGCCTGCTGGTGCGTGCCGGCGTACGGAGCGTCGAAGCCACCAGCTTCGTCTCACCGAAGGCCGTGCCGCAGATGGCCGACGCGGCGGACGTGGTCCAGCGCGCTGCGGCGCAGTGCCCGGACC
>NZ_JBFTGV010000065.1:0-421 GCF_056393925.1 Agrobacterium sp. 10T429 | reverse complement strand
GGGTCCGGCAGCGGCGAGCGTCACGGTTCCTGGCGACGGCCTGGTGGCGGTTTTCGGAGGGACGGACCCGCGGGCGAACGATTCGCCCCTCACAGGTGCTTCCGTGGCCTTCGTCTCGGGCGCGGACATGCTGAAGACCAGCAGTGCGTTCATCGAGAGAAACAGGCGATACACCAGGCGCATGCTCAATGCCCTCCCGTGTCGTTTTCCGTGGGGCTTGCCATGCTGCCGCAGCCAACCCCGCGCATCAGTGCTTGCCGGCGACGAATGCCAGCGAGTTGCCCCCCGTAGCGGTGACGATCCAGTTGGCGGCATCCCACGTCACCGTGGCGAGTCCCTGCGTCACCACCGGCTGGCTATAGCCGGAGCGCGGCAGGACCCAGGCCATGTCGGTCAGGTCGGTCGGGTGGCTGGCATGGAA
>NZ_JBFTGV010000064.1:0-425 GCF_056393925.1 Agrobacterium sp. 10T429 | reverse complement strand
TTCCTGCACGCCGTGCAGGACGGCCCGGCGAGCCAGAGCTATGGCCTGCAGGTCGCCCAACTGGCCGGCGTGCCGCAGCCGGTGATCCGCGCCGCGCGCAAGCATCTGGCCTGGCTGGAACAGCAGTCCGCCGATGCCACCCCCACGCCGCAACTCGACCTGTTCGCCGCGCCCGCTGCGCCGCCGGACGAAGATGAGGAGGCGGACGGGGAAGGCGGGGCCGCAGCGTTGCCGGTCGATGCGGCCGCCCTGGAGGCGCTCGACGCGCTGGCTGACATCGACCCCGACAGCCTGACGCCGCGCGACGCGCTCGATGCGCTGTACCGGCTCAAGGCGCTGGCGGAGAGCAAGCCCTCCGTATGACGGCACATCGGCGGGTCTGGCGGCACATGGCGGTGGCCGCGGTTTGCTGGACGGCATGTGCC
>NZ_JBFTGV010000063.1:0-425 GCF_056393925.1 Agrobacterium sp. 10T429 | reverse complement strand
GCCCTGCACGGACTGAAGTGGCCCCGAACGCGGCGCGAGCCGCAGTTCGTGCACGCTGCGGCGCACTGGCTCGGTGTAACGGTAGACCGTCTTGTGGTGGATCTTGTATTTCACGATAAGGCACGCGCCGCGGCGACCGGTGCCCGGCCCGCCACCCGCCCGATCCGGCAACGGTGTGGCGTTCCCGGCACCTCGTCAGGCAGCCAGCGGGACGAGGAAGTCCCGGCTGATGCCGTTGCCGAGATCGCCAATGCGCTCCAGGAAGCTGGTCAGGTAGGCGTGCAGGCCAACGGCGAAGATGTCGTCGATGCGCGCGTATTTCAGGTCGGCGTGGAGTTTACCAGCCTGGCGCTCCGTCTCCGACGACTGCTGGTTGGCCACCACCGCGAGAATGGCGACCACCTCGTCCATGCTCGACACCAGCG
>NZ_JBFTGV010000062.1:0-426 GCF_056393925.1 Agrobacterium sp. 10T429 | reverse complement strand
GCAGCAGCTCGTGTTGCTGCTCGAAGTGGAGCCCGAGTTGTCGCGCGACAGCATTGGTGCGTGGTTCGCCGTGTGCCAGGCCAGTTCGCGGGCCAGTGGGATCGGGTCTCCACGCAGCGAGCGGGCGCTGGCGCAGTTGTGCGGGCGGGTGCTGGAGTCGCCAGTCGACGTGCTGCGGCCATCGGGGACATGGCCATCGTGAAAGGCAGGAACGCGAACCGGCTTTCACGCGGGCGCACCCTCCCCTTGGGCGCGGACGGCCGGGAGTTCCACGTCGCCATAGACGTGGTCGTATGTGATGGTCAGGCCTCGACGCAACGCAACGGCGATGATCTTCGCCGCCATCTCAGGCGGGACCGTCTGCCCACGCTCGTAATTGGCGATGTTGCCCTGCGTGCAGCCCACATCAGCCGCAAGCTCCTGTTG
>NZ_JBFTGV010000061.1:0-427 GCF_056393925.1 Agrobacterium sp. 10T429 | reverse complement strand
ATGACAGCGCGCCCGCCCGCGACACCTGACGGCCATCCCGGCCGTCCCATAACAATGCTCGCGAAAACAGGAGACCATGCAATGTCCTTCCCTCATCGATTGATGCGGCCGGCCCTGGCCGTGCTTTGCCTTGGATGCATGGCGGCGGCCCCACTGGCGCAAGCCCAGTCCGCCGACCAGTACCCCAGCAAGCCGATCAACTACGTCGTGCCATTCGCGGCGGGCGGCMCCACGGACCTGCTCGGCCGACTGATCGGCCAGCGGCTGTCGCAGGTGCTCGGCCAGTCGGTGGTGGTGGRAAACCGCGCCGGCGCCGGCGGCAATATCGGTTCGGACTACGTGTCCAAGGCCGCGCCGGACGGCTACACGCTGCTCGGCGGCACCATCAGCTCGCACGCCATCAACGTGAGCCTGTACCCCAAGATGC
>NZ_JBFTGV010000060.1:0-428 GCF_056393925.1 Agrobacterium sp. 10T429 | reverse complement strand
CGCTTGAGCAGCAGGATCACGACCAGGCTGGCCGCCCCCACCGCGAAGCTGTAGCCGTTGGTCTGGCCATCGGCAATCGCCCGGCCCAGCTCCCACAACTCGCGCAACGGCCCGGCATCCTCGATCTGGATGGCGAACAGTTTCGGCAGTTGGCTGACCAGCACGGTCAGCGCAATGCCATTCATATAGCCGTAGCGGATCGGCTTCGACAGCAGCTCGGTGATGAACCCAAGGCGCAGCAGCCCCAGCACGATGCAAAACAGGCCGGAAACGATGGCCATCTGGCTGGCTGTGGCGATGGCGCGCGCCGGATCGCCGGCGGAAGCGGTAATGACGACGGCCAGAATCGGCGCCGCCAGCGCGGAATCCGGCCCCAGCACCAGAATTCGGCTCGGGCCGAACAGCGCGTAGGCCAGCAAGGGGACGAT
>NZ_JBFTGV010000059.1:0-434 GCF_056393925.1 Agrobacterium sp. 10T429 | reverse complement strand
GACCGCCCCAGTCAAACTACCCACCATACACTGTCCTCGATCCGGATAACGGACCTGAGTTAGAACCTCAAAGTTGCCAGGGTGGTATTTCAAGGATGGCTCCACGCGAACTGGCGTCCACGCTTCAAAGCCTCCCACCTATCCTACACAGATCGGTTCAAAGTCCAATGCAAAGCTACAGTAAAGGTTCATGGGGTCTTTCCGTCTAGCCGCGGGGAGATTGCATCATCACAAACACTTCAACTTCGCTGAGTCTCGGGAGGAGACAGTGTGGCCATCGTTACGCCATTCGTGCAGGTCGGAACTTACCCGACAAGGAATTTCGCTACCTTAGGACCGTTATAGTTACGGCCGCCGTTTACYGGGACTTCAATCAAGAGCTTGCACCCCATCATTTAATCTTCCRGCACCGGGCAGGCGTCACACCCTATACG
>NZ_JBFTGV010000058.1:0-435 GCF_056393925.1 Agrobacterium sp. 10T429 | reverse complement strand
GGCCGGCAATGGCAGCCCCGAAGCGATGACCGGCTGCGGCATCCACCTGTACCTGGCCAACCAGTCGATGCAGGACCGCTTCTTCTACAACGCCGATGGCGAGATGCTGATCGTCCCGCAACAGGGCCGCCTGCTGTTGTCGACGGAAATGGGCCGGCTGGCGGTGGAGCCGCAGGAGATCGTCGTGATTCCGCGCGGCGTGCGCTTCCGCGTGGACCTGCCGGACGGCACCGCGCGCGGCTATATCTGCGAGAACTACGGCGCGCTGTTCAAGCTGCCGGACCTCGGCGTGATCGGCTCGAACGGGCTGGCCAATCCGCGTGACTTCCTGACGCCGGTGGCGAGCTACGAAGACCGCGAGGGCAAGTTCGAACTCGTCGCCAAGTTCCAGGGCAATCTCTGGCAGGCCGAGATCGACCATTCGCCGCTCGATGT
>NZ_JBFTGV010000057.1:0-436 GCF_056393925.1 Agrobacterium sp. 10T429 | reverse complement strand
CCGATACCCCGGACCGGGGCATCTGGCTGACGCTGTCGATGGTGTTCCGCGCGCTGGCGCACGGGCTGCTGCCGTCCGACCTGCTCGCCAAGCGCTTCGCCGCGCGCGCCCACCTGCTGCTGCGCCAGTACCTGCAAGGGCAGGTGCGCGTGCCGCAGGCGCTGCTCAACGATGCCTTGTTCCTGCTGGTCAGCACCGGCCTGACGCCCGATGGCCCTGAGGACACCACGCCGCCGGCGGTACAGGCCGCCGTGCAGGTGCTGCGCGCCGACATCGCGCGCGGCCTGCAGGCTTTCCGCGTCGATCCGGCCCACGCCGTGGCGCGTGCCGACTATCGCCGGCGCTACTACGGCTGGCTCGATCCGATCGACACGCGCAACCTCCAGAACGCCGCCGCCGCGATCGAGCGCGCGGCTGCCGACGATCAGGCCGGATG
>NZ_JBFTGV010000056.1:0-438 GCF_056393925.1 Agrobacterium sp. 10T429 | reverse complement strand
GCCCGAGGGGCATCGAGAAGATCCGGTTCGCCGACGGCACCGAGTGGGCACCGGCGCAGCTGAGGGCCACGGGCCTGACCACGCTGGGTACCGACGACGCCGACAAGCTGGTGGGCTGGCAAGGCAACGACGTGCTGCTGGGCGGGGGCGGYAACGACAACCTYGGCGGCGGCAATGGCGAGAATCGGCTGGTCGGCGGTGCGGGCGATGACGTGCTGTGGGTCGGCGGTGCGTATTCGAACAACAACGTGTTCGAGGGCGGCACCGGTACGGACATGCTGCACGGCAGCTACAACAGCGACACCTACCGGTTCAACCTCGGCGACGGCCACGACACGATCGTGGAGACGGCCGCCTACGGCGGCTCGGTGGATGTGCTGGAGTTCGGCAGAGGAATTGACCTGTCCGGCCTGAGACGGTCACGTTCGGGGGATGATC
>NZ_JBFTGV010000055.1:0-439 GCF_056393925.1 Agrobacterium sp. 10T429 | reverse complement strand
GTGCTCACACGCTGCCCGCTGCGCGCAATCGACGCCTGATTGGCGGCGTTGTTCGGCATCAGGAAGTCGAAGTGCGGGCGGCTCTGCGCCCCCGGGGCGTAGCGCAGCACCTGCAAGCCCTCGCCGTTCTCCATCGGCATCTGCATCAAGGCTGAAATGCGGGCGTCGAGCGTAGCCAGCCACGGCGCCTCGGCCAGGCGGAAGAACATGCCCTCGCTGGTGCGGTCCGGGCTCACGATGTGCTCGCCGGTGCGTGGATCGACAAGGGTCGATGGCGCGAGGCGAGGCCGCGCCGCCGCCATCAATGCATCGCACTCATCATGGCTGAGCACGCCTTCGAGCACGGCCACCACGGGGCGCTCGGTGCGGGATAGCACGGGTACGTCGCGGTCGCCACCGTGCAGCACCGACGCACGCGGCAGCCGGGGCTGGGCTAGCG
>NZ_JBFTGV010000054.1:0-446 GCF_056393925.1 Agrobacterium sp. 10T429 | reverse complement strand
GATGCCGATGCCGATGCGGATGCTGACGCCGACGCTGACGCTGACGCGGATGCAGATGCCGATGCGGACGCTGACGCTGATGCCGACGCAGATGCTGACGCCGATGCGGATGCGGATGCGGATGCCGACGCCGATGCGGATGCCGACGCTGACGCCGATGCTGATGCCGACGCAGATGCTGACGCCGATGCGGATGCCGACGCCGATGCTGACGCGGACGCCGATGCCGACGCGGACGCCGATGCCGACGCGGACGCCGATGCGGATGCTGATGCCGATGCGGATGCTGATGCTGACGCCGATGCCGATGCCGATGCGGATGCTGACGCCGACGCTGACGCTGACGCGGATGCAGATGCCGATGCGGACGCTGACGCTGATGCCGACGCAGATGCTGACGCCGATGCGGATGCGGATGCGGATGCCGACGCCGATGCGGATGCCGA
>NZ_JBFTGV010000053.1:0-453 GCF_056393925.1 Agrobacterium sp. 10T429 | reverse complement strand
GATTGCACGCCGGGGCGCGATTGCCGACCAGCTTGCACGGATTCCCGATCCGGCGTGGGCACCGCCGCCAACGTTGCCGCTTACGCCGCCGCCGTCCCGGTGGCCGCCTGCCGTTGCAAGTACCTCGTACGATCGGGCCTCGCTCGAGTTCTTCAACGGTTTGGGTGGCTTCGCCCGGGATGGCCGGGAGTACGTCGTGATCCTGGAGGACGGCTCCACCACGCCGGCGCCATGGATCAATGTCATTGCCAATGACGGCTTTGGCTTCCAGGTGTCGACCGAGGGCAGCGGCTATACGTGGTCCGTCAACAGCCGGGAGAACCAGTTGACGCCATGGTCCAACGACGCCGTCTCGGACCCGGCAGGGGAGGCCATCTACGTGCGCGACCTGGCGTCGGGCGAGGTCTGGACAGCCACCGCGCAGCCGGTGCGTGATGGCGGCAAGTACATCGC
>NZ_JBFTGV010000052.1:0-455 GCF_056393925.1 Agrobacterium sp. 10T429 | reverse complement strand
CGTCACTCCGGCTCGCCAGCACGCAGGCAGCGAGGTCCCAGAGCGCGTAGCCCACGCTCTTGAAGACCAGCGGGCAGCCGGTGCGGGCGCGCAGGGCGTCGGCATCGAGAATGGCGGTTTCGAATGGCTGGACCGTGGCCCAGTCGATGCCRGCCTGGAGCAGGTCGCCCGCCTCGTCCTCGATGCCGAACAGGGTGTCGGCCAGCAGCCKGCCTCGGGCGGAGGCGGTCTGGCAGAGCACGGGCGGCAGCTCGCACATATCGGGGCGGAATGCGCCGACGCCTGCGACGAAGTGCCGATCTGTCCACAACCCACTGTCGACGTCGGGCAGCACCGCCGTGCGGCTCGACGTCACCGTGACGACCATCGACACATGTGGAAGTGCCTCGGCCACATCGTCGATCACCCTCGCTTCCACGCCGAGGGCGCGCGCCTGGGTGGCCAGCGCCTCGGCC
>NZ_JBFTGV010000051.1:0-455 GCF_056393925.1 Agrobacterium sp. 10T429 | reverse complement strand
GCGTCAACGGTCCGACCGCTATCGCGATTTTTCCCTGTAGGCCGTTGCCGGAACTTTCGAGTCGGGCGTGGGCGAGGGGGATGTCGGCGAGGGAATAGACTGCGCCTAATCGGCGTCGATCATGATCCGACGGACCGTCTGCGTCGCCAATTCGGGTGCCGTTGCGCTCGCGTAGCTTCTCGGCCGCCAAAGTCGGCCCGAAGTCCGCGTAGCTGTCGCGGATCAGGCCGCGCACGCGGGATTCCAGACCAGGAGGAAGCTGACGACTGCTGCTGCGTCCACGCTTGCGAGAACCCAACCCACAGGGCCCGTCCTCGCGATATCGGAGCGCCAGCCGTTCGATCTGTCGCCGCGACAGGCCAAGCTTCTCGGCCGCGCGCCATATCGGCAGGCCTTGTTCGACCACGGCCTGAATCACCTTGAATCGGTCGAGTTCGCGCATCGTCATCGTGATG
>NZ_JBFTGV010000050.1:0-456 GCF_056393925.1 Agrobacterium sp. 10T429 | reverse complement strand
TTGCCGACCTGGTGGTTATCGCGGGGCGGCTGCACCCGTTCCCATTCCGAACACGGCCGTGAAACGCCCCAGCGCCAATGGTACTCCGTCTCAAGACGCGGGAGAGTAGGTCGCTGCCAGGTCTGCAAAACGCAACAAATATCTTCTCAAGCAAACTCTTCGGCCCAGCCGATACAAAGGGCCGCTCAAAGCGGCCTTTTTGCATTACGGAACATGAAAACATAAGGCAAACGCAACGTGCGTCCCTTAAAGGAGACAAATCGCCTGCGGCAATTTGCTCCGGAAGTATACATCACAGCTTCCCTGTGATGCAGTCGCGATAAATCCAATAGGGATTTACGCTGGTCGCGATAAATCCCATAGGGATTTACGCTGGTAACGCGGGGTGGAGCAGCCCGGTAGCTCGTCAGGCTCATAACCTGAAGGCCGCAGGTTCAAATCCTGCCCCCGCAACCA
>NZ_JBFTGV010000049.1:0-462 GCF_056393925.1 Agrobacterium sp. 10T429 | reverse complement strand
TCACGTTGCGGCGCAGCGGGGCGGCTTCCTCGAAATGCCTGAGGAGCTTGCCGAAGTCCTTGATGCCGGACGCAGCCAGCGTCTTGATCGGGCCTGCCGAGATGCCGTTGGCGCGGATCCCGCGCTCGCCCACGGCTTCGGCCAGGTAGCGCACGCTCGCCTCGAGCGACGCCTTGGCCAGGCCCATCGTGTTGTAGTTCGGAACCACGCGTTCGGCGCCGAGATAGGTCAGCGTGAGCAGCGATGCCTTGTCGGACAGCAGCGGCAGCGCAGCCTTGGCCAGTGCCGGGAAGCTGTAGGCCGAGATGTCATGCGCGATGCGGAAGCCTTCGCGCGACAGCCCGTCCAGGAAATTGCCGGCGATGGCTTCGCGCGGCGCAAAGCCGATCGAATGCACCAAACCGTCGAATTTTTCCCAGCGCTGCCCCAGAGCGGCGAAAGTCGCGGTAATCTGCTCATCGC
>NZ_JBFTGV010000048.1:0-463 GCF_056393925.1 Agrobacterium sp. 10T429 | reverse complement strand
TTCCCTGACTACCCCCCCAGGAGCCACCATGCCTTCCCCCGCTTTCACCGCGCTGACCGCTGACGCACGCGGCGTCTTCCCCATCGCCCCGACGCCGTTCTTCGACGATGGCACGATCGACATCGCCTCGATCGACCGCCTGACCGACTTCTACCTGGCCTGCGGCGCCACCGGCATCACCGTGCTGGGCCAGCTGGGCGAGGCGCCCAAGCTGGAGCACGCGGAATCCGTGGAGGTGGCCGCGCAGATGATCCGCCGGGCGGGCCGGCTGCCGGTGGTGGTGGGGGTGTCGGCGCCCGGGTTTGCCGCCATGCGCGCGCTGACCAGCGAGGTGATGGAGCGCGGCGCGGCCGGCGTGATGATCGCCCCGCCCAACACGCTGCGCACCGATGACCAGATCGTCGGCTATTACCGCCAGGCCGTGGAGGCCATCGGCGCCGACGTGCCGTTCGTGATCCAGGAC
>NZ_JBFTGV010000047.1:0-464 GCF_056393925.1 Agrobacterium sp. 10T429 | reverse complement strand
ATGTCGACCTGACCCTGCATGCCGGTTACCGGGTAGGCGTGGTCGGCCGCAACGGTGCTGGCAAGTCCAGCCTGTTCGCGGCGGTGAAGGGCGAACTGGAGGCCGACAAGGGTGACGTCGACCTGCCGGGCAAGATCCGCATCGCCAGCGTTGCCCAGGAAACCCCGTCCCTGCCGGACCCGGCGCTGAGCTTCGTGCTGGGCGGTGACATCGAAGTGGCTGCGGTGCTGGCTGCCGAAGCCGACGCCACCGCCCGCGAAGACTGGGAAGCGGTGGCCGAGGCGCATACGCGCATGGCTGAGCTGAACGCCTACGACGCCGAAGCACGTGCCGGCAAGCTGCTGCATGGCCTGGGCTTCCCGGCCGAAACGCACCACCGCGCCGTGTCCTCGTTCTCCGGCGGCTGGCGCGTGCGCCTGAACCTGGCCCGCGCGCTGATGATGCCCAGCGACCTGCTGCTGCTC
>NZ_JBFTGV010000046.1:0-464 GCF_056393925.1 Agrobacterium sp. 10T429 | reverse complement strand
CCGCGGCCCCTTCCCTCCCTTCGCATGGCATGCCCGCAGGCCGTTGCCGGCCGTTGCCGGCCATGGCACACCGGTTGCGCCATGGCATGTACCGCCACGCATTCGTGGCAGGTCGGGAAAAAACCAAAAGGGAAAAGGTCATGCGCAATCAAACGTTCGCGAAGCACATCGCCCTGTCGGCATTGCTCGGGTCGCTCATCGTGCTGGGCGGCTGCGCCAGCGGCAGCGGCTCCACGTCGATGGGCACCAGCGGCTCAGGTGGCTCGAATGGCTCGGGCAGCAACAACGCCGGCCTCGGCGGCACGGGTGGGACGGGCGGCACCGGCACGGATACGGCCAACAACGGCGGTGGTGGTGGCGGCGGTGGCGGCGGTGGAGGTGGAGACAACGGCGGCGGCGGCGGCGGCACGGTGGCGCTCACGCCCACCAGCACCATCGTCAGCAACGCCGGCGGCGTGGTGAAG
>NZ_JBFTGV010000045.1:0-473 GCF_056393925.1 Agrobacterium sp. 10T429 | reverse complement strand
ACACGTACGTTTCCCACCGCCCTAGTGCGGCCAGATATTCGGTCCGCCATGACCGTTGACCTCAAACGCGTAGATCCCCACGTCCGTGTGGTTGTAGCCAACCATTGACACCGCGATGGGCTTGTCGCCGCAACCGGACATGGCCAGTGRCAATGCTGCTAGCAGGCCGGCTATCCACGCCCGTGGGCGCGCTACTGTGTAAGGCATGACTCTCCTCGTGGAACTGTGGTTACTTGCGCGCCTCGTCGCCCTTCAAGGGATAGTCGGGATGACGCAGAGCCATCATGGTCACGAAGACCTTGACGTTGCCGTCTCGCAGAAAATGCACCGCGACCCTTCCAATTTCCTCCGGCCCATAGGGCGGCACCGGGACGATCCGCTCCTGCGGAACATCGTCGATGCGATGGACCCATCTGACCTYCGCCGTCATGCCRGGCTTGTAGACCCGTGGCACYGTGACGCAGCACGTAAAC
>NZ_JBFTGV010000044.1:0-476 GCF_056393925.1 Agrobacterium sp. 10T429 | reverse complement strand
CTGCTGATGCGCCGCTGCTGGCGCGGCTGGCGCACCCTGACCGCCGAACTCCCCGAGCGCGTGCCGGATCCGCAGCACAGCGTGGCGATCAGCTGGATCGGCTTTGGCCTGACGCTGGTATCGAGCATGGGCCTCGAGGCCATCCGCATGTACCCGCTGCGCGCCGCGCTGCCGCGCGCCCCGGGTGGCGTGCTGGGCGACCTGCTCGGCGGCTGGCTGCAACTGGCGCTGGGCTTTTCCGGCGCCACGCTGCTGTTGCTGCTGATGTTCGCCATCGGGCTGTCGCTGTTCTTCCATTTCTCCTGGCTCTCCGTGGCCGAACACGTCGGCGGCTTCGTCGAAACGCTGTTCCTCGGCTTCAAGGCCCGCCGCGAGAAGAAGCAGGACCGCATCATCGGCGCCGCGGCCAAGGTGGAACGGACCGAGACCGTGGAAGTGCAGCGCGTGCGCCAGGAGGAAGCCACCCCGGTGCAGAT
>NZ_JBFTGV010000043.1:0-476 GCF_056393925.1 Agrobacterium sp. 10T429 | reverse complement strand
GGATTGTCCCGTGCGGCGGGCGCCACGCCCTCCGCGCCCGGGGCGGCCGTCCCACCCATGCCTCCCATCGCGCCGAATCCGCCCAGGTTGCCGAACGGCGCTGCGGTGGCCRCCGTCGCGCTGCCTGCGATCTGGCTGAACTGTTGCTGGAGCAGGTCCCACCACAGGCTCGCGTTGGGCGGCAGTGGGGCTGGACCGGCGGATTCGGGCGATGGGGCGGCTTCGGGTTCCTCGCCCTCGGCAGCTCCGGCGGTCACTTCAGGCGGCGCGTCGAAGTCCTCGTCGTCCTCGGCATTGGCCGCGTCGGCTTCCGCTTCGGAGACGGTCTCGGAGGCGGGGGACGGACGGAACGGGTGCGGCGGCGAGGTGCTCGGCGCGTTGGCCGCGCGCGCCACGTTCTCCATCGCGGTCTGCATGGCTTCCGGGGAGAGCGCGTTGCCGAAGGTTTGCAAGGCCACCAGCGTGGCGCGCTGTAC
>NZ_JBFTGV010000042.1:0-476 GCF_056393925.1 Agrobacterium sp. 10T429 | reverse complement strand
CTTCCACGACTTCGCGCGAGGCGCTCTCGGGTTGATCGGACAAGGTGTTGATGGCCTGCGTACGCACCGCGATGTCCGGCGACTGCAGCAGGAGGCTGCTCGCGGCGCTATCGACGATGGCCCGCAGGCTGTTGTTCAGCGTGAGGGACTCGAGTTCATCGGCCTTCACGGTCACCGGCTTGCCAGTGATGGCATCGACGGTCTTGTCGCCATCCTGGCGCACCATGCCCACCGATGGCGCAAATTGGAGTGCATCGTCCTGGAGCGCGCGCAGGATCGGGCCGGCCTGCTCGGGCGGCGCCTGGGTCAGCGCGGCGAGCGCGGCAGTCTTGGCGTCGAAGTCGTCTTCGACCAGCGGCTTGAGATCAGCCTGCGTGAGCGGTGCCGCCCACAGCGGCGCGGCGGCCAGCAACAGCGCAGCCAGCATGGCGCGCAGCCACGGCAAGGCGGACGGGAATGGAGATCGGTGCATAGGG
>NZ_JBFTGV010000041.1:0-479 GCF_056393925.1 Agrobacterium sp. 10T429 | reverse complement strand
GCGCAGGGCGCGTACCCCAATAGGGTGATACGGCTCGTGGTGCCGTTCGCGCCCGGCGGCACGGCAGACATCGTCGCGCGCCTGCTGGCCGATCCGCTGCGCGAGGAGCTGGGCCAGACCGTGGTGGTCGAGAACAAGCCCGGGGCGGGCGGCAATATCGGCGGCGAGATCGTCGCCCGTGCCGCGCCGGACGGCTACACGCTGCTGCTGGCCAGCGCCGGGCCGACGGTGATCAACCCGAGCCTGTATCCGAAGATGACCTTCGACCCCGCGCGCGACCTCGCGCCGGTGACGATGATCTCGCGCGACTTCAACCTGATGGTGGTGAATGCCGGGCTGCCGGTGACCACGGTGAGCGAGTTCATCGCCTACGCCCGCACGCACAACGGGCAGGTCACCTTCGGCTCGCCCGGCAACGGCACGCCGGCCCAGCTGGCGGGCGAGCTGCTGAACCAGATGGCCGGCCTGCGCATGCAGCA
>NZ_JBFTGV010000040.1:0-486 GCF_056393925.1 Agrobacterium sp. 10T429 | reverse complement strand
GTATGAGGGGGGCCATCTGCCCGGCTGGCGCTGGGCCCCAGGCGGGCAACTGGTGCAGGCGACCGACGAGTACCTGGCCACGCGCCGTGCGCGCATTGTTCTGGCGGACTTCGACGGCGTGCGCGCGCTGACAACGGCCGCGTGGCTGGCGCAGCTAGGCGGCTACGAGGTCTTCGTCTACGCTCCTCAGGCCCATGCGGGTCTCGTGACCGGCCCGGAGCCGGTGCGCGTGCTGATATCGCAACCGCCTGCCGCGCCGGTGTCGGCGCAGCAGGCGTCGCAACGGCTGGCGTCCGGCACGGCAAGGTTGTTCGATGTGGAGCGACGATCCGCCTACGAGAAGCGCCATGCAGAGGGCGCGTATTTCGCTGTGCCAGACCGGCTGGAAGCGCTGATTGCCGACATTCCGGCAGATCACGTCATCCTGATCACTTCGTCGGATGGTGTGCTCGCGCGCGCGGTAGCCGCGGAACTGGTGGCGCGTAC
>NZ_JBFTGV010000039.1:0-488 GCF_056393925.1 Agrobacterium sp. 10T429 | reverse complement strand
CAGTCCGACTCGCCCGTCGACGACGACCAGCCCACGTAGTACAGGCGCACGCCGGCGTCCTCAGGCTTCTGCACCGACTCCACGCGCTCCACGCGCTGGCCGGCTTCCAGGGCCTGCACCTGCGCCTTGATGCCCACCTGTTGCAGCTGCTGCTGCACGAACTGGATCACCTTCTGCGCCGTGGTGTGGTTGTAGGCCGACCACAGCGTGGTCTCGAAGCCGTTCGGGTAGCCGGCTTCCTTCAGCAGCTCGCGCGCCTTGGCCGGGTCATACGGCCACGGGCCCAGCTTCTCGGCGAAGTCCACGCCCGGCGGCACCACGCCCTGGGCCGGCACGGCGTAGCCGGCGAAGGCCACCTTGGCCAGCGCTTCCTTGTTGATKGCGTAGTTGATGGCCTGGCGCACCTTCGGGTCATTGAACGGCTTGACCTGGGTGTTGAACGACACATAGCGCTGGATGATCGACGGACCGTCGATCAGGTCCACCTT
>NZ_JBFTGV010000038.1:0-492 GCF_056393925.1 Agrobacterium sp. 10T429 | reverse complement strand
CTGCATGGCCGCCAGATGCGGCCCGCGTGCGATAAAACTCACGTCGGCGCCCGCGAGCGCCAACTGCGCGCCCATGTAGCCGCCAATTGCCCCTGCCCCATAGATACAGATCTTCATGGGTTGTCTCCTCGATGGTTGTGATGACCGGTATTATTTTGATATATCACATACTATATTCCAGTCTTGGCGTTTCACAACCTCAATCTCGCCCTATCTGATGTCCCCTGCACCGCCGGCGTGCGCTACCATGATCCTGGTAGTCCGCTTTCGGGTAGCCCTGCCCCAGCCCACCCCAACCAAGGAGTTCGCATGGAATCGCTACTCGCGCTGGCGCGCGACCCGGCCGCCTGGGCCGCACTGGCCACGCTCGTGGCCATGGAGGTCGTGCTCGGCATCGACAACCTCATCTTCATCTCCATCCTGACCAACAAGCTGCCCGAGGCCATGCGCGAGAAGGCCCGACGGCTGGGGATCAGCCTGGCGCTGGTGATG
>NZ_JBFTGV010000037.1:0-494 GCF_056393925.1 Agrobacterium sp. 10T429 | reverse complement strand
GCCCCGCGAACGTCCACAATCGCGTGGGCGTGCGCATCCACGACCCGGCCCACCCGCACTGGCGCGAGGACATCGACATCCTGGTCGCCGCCGCTGGCGCGCGGCTGGCCTACGTCGTGGTGCCGAAGGTGACCGATGTGGTGGAAGTGGCCCGGGTGACCGACCACGTCAACCACGTGGCGCGCAGTGCCGGCATCGCCCGGCATATCCCGATTCATGTGCTGATTGAGACACATGCAGCACTCGAACAGGTCTTCGATATCGCCGCGCTGGTCCAGGTGGAGTGCCTCAGCTTCGGGCTGATGGACTTCGTCTCCGCGCACCACGGCGCCATTCCGGGCGATGCGATGCGCTCGCCGGGCCAGTTCGAATACCCGCTGATCCGCCGCGCGATGCTGGAGATCTCGGCGGCCTGCCATCGCCACGGCAAAGTGCCGTCGCACAACGTCAGCACGGACGTTCAGCATCCGCAGCGCGCCGGCGAAGACGCCAGC
>NZ_JBFTGV010000036.1:0-502 GCF_056393925.1 Agrobacterium sp. 10T429 | reverse complement strand
GCCTGTCGCTCGACGGCGTGCCGCTGAAGCCCGCCAAGGTGAGCTGGCAGAACGAGGAGCAGCTGCGCTTCGTGTTGCGCGAAGGCCGCAAGCGCCAGATTCGCCGCATGTGCGAGCAGGTTGGCCTGCGCGTGGTGGGCCTGAAGCGCGTGCGCATGGGCCGCATCGTGCTGGGCGACCTGCCGCCGGGCCAGTGGCGCTTCCTGGGGGCGTTCGAGAAGTTCTGACGTCAGGTTGCGCCTCCCTCGCCGGCAAGCGGTGAGGGAGGCCAGCCGCCTCAATCGTCGTAGTTCGCCGRCAGCTCCGGGAACAGCACCTCGGTGAAGCCGAAGCGCGTGAAGTCCTTCACCCGCATCGGGTACAGCACGCCGATCAGGTGGTCGCACTCATGCTGCACCACGCGCGCATGGAAGCCATCGGCCACCCGCTCGATCGGGTTCCCCATCGGGTCGAATCCCGAATACTTCAGTCGGGCATGGCGCGGCACCACGCCTCGCAGCCC
>NZ_JBFTGV010000035.1:0-504 GCF_056393925.1 Agrobacterium sp. 10T429 | reverse complement strand
GCGTCAGCCGGCACGTCCCGCCGCACGACCCGAGTCCCGGTCCGATGCCGGCGCATTCGCTGGCGCGGCAGCGTCGCCGTCGATGGCCGCTGGCCGCGAGGGGCTGGACCGTTGGGAAACCACGTCCCTGCCTACCCATAGCGCCGCCGGCTGGAGCCCCACGCCCCCGCGCACCAAGCAGATCGAAGCCGTCTCCGCACGCAAGCAGCCCGCATGGCAGCCGCCCCCGCGCACGCGCCAGTCGCCGCCGCAACCGGGCGAGATCTGGCTGCATCACGCCGATTCGCCCGGCGCTGTGAAGGCCGCGCCCGCCAAACCGGCGCCCGTGATGCCGCCGCCAGCCGCGAAGCCGGCGCCGGTGTCGCCGGCCCGGGCCGGTGTACCCAACCCCGCTCCCACCCCTGCGCCACAAAAGCCCGCCGCGCCGCGCGCGACCGTGGTGAGCAGCCCATTCCGCAATCCTGCGCTCGGCCTGCGCTCGGCCATCACCACGTTGCCGGAAAC
>NZ_JBFTGV010000034.1:0-505 GCF_056393925.1 Agrobacterium sp. 10T429 | reverse complement strand
CTTGTAGGGGATGTGGAGCAGATCCACCTGTGCCATCGACGTGAACAACTCCCCCGCCAGATGGATCGACGTACCGTTGCCGGCCGACGCGTAGGTGTACTTGCCCGGCCGCGCCTTGGCGCTGGCGATCACCTCCGCCACGGTCTTGGCCGGCGTCTTCGCCTTGTTGGCGACCAGCACGTTTGGCACCACGGCCAGCAGCGAGACCGGCGCGAAATCCTTGACCGGGTCGTAGCCGAGCTTGCCGTACAGCGCCGGATTGACCGCCATGCCATTGGCCACGATCAGCAGCGTGTAGCCATCGGCCGGGGCACGCGCCACCAGTTCCGCGCCGATGTTGCCGCCCGCGCCCGGACGGTTGTCCACCACCACGGSCTGGCCGAGCGTCCTGGACATGTCCTCGCCCAGCGTGCGGGCGATGTTGTCCATCGCGCCGCCGGCCGGGAACGGCACGATCCAGCGGATGGGATGGTCGGGATAGGCGGCGTGGGCGGTGCCCGCCACC
>NZ_JBFTGV010000033.1:0-518 GCF_056393925.1 Agrobacterium sp. 10T429 | reverse complement strand
CCGGCAACGCCCGCCGCGAGAGCTACGCCGCCCTGCCGATGCCGCGCATGACCAACACCTACATGCTCAACGGCGACAAGGACCCGGCGGAGATCATCGCCAGCGTGAAGCGCGGCCTGTACGCGGTGAACTTCGGCGGCGGCCAGGTGGACATCACCAACGGCAAGTTCGTGTTCTCGGCCAGCGAGGCCTACCTGATCGAGGATGGCAAGATCACCACGCCGGTCAAGGGCGCCACGCTGGTCGGCAACGGCCCCGAATCGCTCAAGGACGTGACCATGATCGGCAACGACATGCGCCTGGACTCGGGCGTGGGCGTGTGCGGCAAGGAAGGCCAGAGCGTGCCGGTGGGCGTGGGCCAGCCGACGCTGCGGATCGAGAACATGACCGTGGGCGGCACCGCCTGAAGTCTGTGACGGACCCGGGATCGATGGCGGCGGCCTGCCGTTTTTTGGCGAAATCTGTTGCGATTCCACGCGATTGACGCTTGCCATCGATCTTGAAAAGCGATATAAAGA
>NZ_JBFTGV010000032.1:0-522 GCF_056393925.1 Agrobacterium sp. 10T429 | reverse complement strand
GTTTCAGGATGTGCCGCACCGGGCGAGGGAGGATCGCCACGCAACGCTTCCGGCGTGGCGGCGCGCCGATCGAAGCTGACGCCCACATAGGCCTCGTACTCAGCCAGTGTTCGTACTTGTCCGAATCCATACGGACCGAAATCGGTGCCCTCAGCGCTCGCGCCGTCCACGCCGAGCAGGGCGCGATTGCGCGCCTGTGAGAGTCTGTCACGCTCGAACCACGCAGTCTTCACCAGCCCAAGCGCCTGGTTCTCGGGCGTGTGGTCATCCCACATCTTGGCGCGATAGTCGCGCGTGTACTCATGCCAGGCGAGCACACGATGCGGGTGATACAGGTCATACCCATGGGTGAAGGCCCGCGCGGCAATCGAGATCTCCTCGCCGTGAAAAAAGTACTCGGGATCATGCTGGACAGTCGTCGAGAAATTCCCGTCGGCAAAGGCAAAGTGCGCGCTATAGAAGCGAGCCTTGAGCGGTTTGGTCTGCGCCTGCCAGTCCGGCATCCGGCGCGACGCCACAAGC
>NZ_JBFTGV010000031.1:0-540 GCF_056393925.1 Agrobacterium sp. 10T429 | reverse complement strand
GCCATATCTCGCGCGCCGCACTGCGGCTGCAACTGAGCCAGCCGGCGGTCAGCCATTCGCTGGCGCGGCTGCGGCAACTGCTCGACGACCCCCTGCTCGTGCGCGGCCAGGGCGGGCTCGTGCTGACGCCCCGCGCGCATGAACTGACTGCCCCGCTGGCCGAGGCGCTGGCGCAGGTGCGTATCCTGCTCGGGCCGGGCGGCTTTCAGCCGTCCGTGGCGCGCCGCACCTTCCGCGTGGCGATGTCCGATTACGGCGCACTGGTGGTGCTGCCCCGGCTGCTGCGCACGGTGCGCAAGGCCGCGCCGAACATCGACCTCGTGGTCACGCAAGCCAGCCGCGAGACCATGACGGCGCAGGTGGCCGACGGCGAACTCGACATTGCTTTGGGCGCCTTCACCTACCAGCCGGAAGGCGTGCGCACGGCGGTGCTGTTCGACGATGACTTTGCGTGTGCGGTGGATGTGGCCACGGTGCGCGACACCGGCCGGCTCGATCACGTGGCCTATCTGGCGCGCTCCCACGTGCTGGTAAGCGCGG
>NZ_JBFTGV010000030.1:0-568 GCF_056393925.1 Agrobacterium sp. 10T429 | reverse complement strand
CCTGGACGACCGTGCCGGCGCGGGCGTGGTCGCCTCGCGGATCGGCCTGCGCGCCGACGGCATGGCCTTCGAACGCGACACCGACCTGCAGCAGTGGGTCAGCCAGGATCTGCAGGCCAACGGGCCGCTGGGCTGCGTGCTGGTGGACGAGGCGCAGTTCCTCAGCCGCAGCCAGGTCTGGCAGCTCAGCGAAGTGGTCGACCAGCTGCGCATCCCGGTGCTGTGCTACGGCCTGCGCACCGATTTCCGCGGCGAGCTGTTCGAGGGCAGCCAGTACCTGCTGGCCTGGGCCGACGAGATGCAGGAGATCAAGACGATCTGCCACAGTGGCAAGAAGGCGACCATGACCGTGCGCGTGGACGAACATGGCCATGCCGTGCAGGACGGCCCGCAGGTGGAGATCGGCGGCAACGAGCGCTACGTGTCGGTCAGCCGCGCCGAGTTCAAGAAGATCACCCGTGGCGAGGGGCGGATCGATCCGGCGCAGGCACCGCTGCCGTTGTAGGGCATGGCCCTTCACGGGCCATGACGTCCTGCGGTTTACAAGGCCGCGTGGTCGGGCCTAGGC
>NZ_JBFTGV010000029.1:0-620 GCF_056393925.1 Agrobacterium sp. 10T429 | reverse complement strand
GTCAACGATTACCATGAACGTTATGGCGAGATGGTTAGCGTCATCGCAAGCCAGATGGCAGGCCGGCCAATTACCAAAGAGCCTAACCTAGTATTTCTTGGTACAACAAGCCTCTACACTGATCATTCGTCTCAGTACAACCGGGTCAAACTACCCGCTGGTACCGTTCCGGGGCAAGCTTTTGATATTGAATACTCCCAACTCGGGCGGACCGAGGGTTTTGGGTCTCCGAATCTATCCGCAGAAACTGAACTGGGACTTGCTGCCATCGCGGAAGCATCAAGCGGATTTCGTAACGTCAACTTCGTGTTTGGTGAAGGGCAAAGTCCAAAGCTTCGTCAGCTACGCGAAGGCTTCGCCGGCCTAGGGCTCAACCAAACAAATTTACTCCAGCACGGCGCTCCTCGCATTATTTATGGAGTGCCACTGGCACGAAATCTGAAGCGGGTTCTCCTCGGCATCGATTCTGAGCCGGCGTATTCTATCGATCCGGAAAAGGTCGACAGCGAGGAAGCGATTGCATCTTTCTGGATCAGCCGCTGGCTGGCCTCGCGCCTCGACCACGCTCCAGCGCTAGATGCTGTTGGCACATCAACGCCGCTAACGGAGCGGGTCAGTCG
>NZ_JBFTGV010000028.1:0-782 GCF_056393925.1 Agrobacterium sp. 10T429 | reverse complement strand
CCGGCATTGCGAACCGGAGCGGGCTGGCTCTTCTGCTGATAGGCGGTATCGGCGAGCTTGAACTGCGCGAGAAGCTGGTTGAGCGAAGCTACCTCCTTGGCCAGATTGTGGCTGGCGGCGTTGGTCTCTTCCACCATGGCAGCATTTTTTTGCGTGTCCTGGTCCATCTGGTTGACCGCGGTATTGATCTGCTGGAGGCCGGAGGATTGCTCCTGCGCGGATTCCACGATGGAGACGACGTGCCGGTTGATTTCCTGCACTTCCGATACGATCGTCGCCAGCGCCTTGCCGGTGTCGCCCACCAGCTGAACGCCCTGCTGCACCTGATCGTTCGAGGTGGTGATCAGCGCCTTGATCTCCTTGGCCGCATTGGCGGAGCGTTGCGCCAGTTCGCGCACTTCCTGCGCGACAACGGCAAAGCCCTTGCCCGCCTCGCCCGCACGCGCAGCTTCCACGCCGGCATTCAGCGCAAGAAGGTTGGTCTGGAAGGCGATTTCGTCGATCACGCCGATGATGTTGCTGATCTCGTTGGCGGATTTGGAGATCTGCTCCATGGCGACCACGGCGCGGCGTACCACTTCGCCGGATTGTTCGGCGCCTGCCTTGGCGCGGCTGACGATCAGGCCTGCCTCCTGCGCGCGCTTGGTGGAATCCTTCACGGTCGTGGTGATCTCTTCCAGAGCGGCAGCGGTTTCTTCCACGGCTGCTGCCTGCTGTTCGGTACGCTTGGCCAGATCGTCGGCGGCCGATTTGATCTCGTTTGCGCCCGCGCCGATGCCACC
>NZ_JBFTGV010000027.1:0-887 GCF_056393925.1 Agrobacterium sp. 10T429 | reverse complement strand
ATGCTGCGAAGGCCGGGCTGGAGACGGTGATCAGACCGAGAATTGCGATGGCATGTTTCATATTGCGTAATCCGGTTGTTGGTGAAGGTTTTCAGCTGCTGGCCGCATCAGAATGTCGACCGTTTTCCTCTGCAGGTTGATGGCGGTGGTAATGCTTCATGGGCTTGCGCGAGCGTTTCCAGCGATGTTGCGAGGCCATCTGGAACTGTATCGTTGCCGGCTTCCAGCGCCTCGATCCATGAGAGTTCACATTGCAAGGCAGAGGCAATATTGATTGGCGTCCAGCGGGTCACCCGCAGGCATTCATTAAAGCGTTCTGGCGACATGATGATTTGTTATGTTCCCCGTATTTTCGCGCAGAGGCTCCCTCACGCAGCCGCGATAGTCAATCATTTTTGCAACTTTTGATAGGCTGAACGATCCGTATTTACCTGTCATTCGGTCGCGATGACGGTAGCACGCGCTGCAGGGTGCGCAGGCGGAATATTATACCTCAATAATCTCTATTAATACATATATTTGTATATTTATACTTGTCGATGGGAATGGATTTTCCTTTGGTGAGGGTAAGTGGGTGGATCGGTTAGGATTGGATTAACGGCGGGAGAGCGTTGATAAAACATATAATTTATTCAACTGGACACGCAAAACATATAAATAAGCATAAACCAACCGCATTAAGGGGAGGATGGGGATTTGACTGGTAAAGTTCGTCTGTTTGTGCGCAGATAATTTTGGACCGCTATAACCATGTGATTTTATATAGGTTTTTACAGCGAGGTGGATTTATTTATATGGGGAAGCGGGAAGGAATCTGATTGGGAAGTGGATTGAAAAGGCGACGAAAACTAGCGGCGATCGATTACAATAACAATATCATGATATAT
>NZ_JBFTGV010000026.1:0-1202 GCF_056393925.1 Agrobacterium sp. 10T429 | reverse complement strand
CCGGCATTGCGAACCGGAGCGGGCTGGCTCTTCTGCTGATAGGCGGTATCGGCGAGCTTGAACTGCGCGAGAAGCTGGTTGAGCGAAGCTACCTCCTTGGCCAGATTGTGGCTGGCGGCGTTGGTCTCTTCCACCATGGCAGCATTTTTCTGCGTGTCCTGGTCCATCTGGTTGACCGCGGTATTGATCTGCTGGAGGCCGGAGGATTGCTCCTGCGCGGATTCCACGATGGAGACGACGTGCCGGTTGATTTCCTGCACTTCCGATACGATCGTCGCCAGTGCCTTGCCGGTGTCGCCCACCAGCTGAACGCCCTGCTGCACCTGATCGTTCGAGGTGGTGATCAGCGCCTTGATTTCCTTGGCCGCATTGGCGGAGCGTTGCGCCAGTTCGCGCACTTCCTGCGCGACAACGGCAAAACCCTTGCCCGCCTCACCCGCACGCGCAGCTTCCACGCCGGCATTCAGCGCCAGAAGATTGGTCTGGAAGGCGATTTCGTCGATCACGCCGATAATGTTGCTGATCTCGTTGGCCGATTTGGAGATCTGCTCCATGGCGACCACGGCGCGGCGTACCACTTCGCCGGATTGTTCGGCACCCGCCTTGGCGCGGCTGACGATCAGGCCGGCCTCCTGCGCGCGCTTGGTGGAATCCTTCACAGTCGTGGTGATCTCTTCCAGAGCGGCAGCGGTTTCTTCCACGGCTGCTGCCTGCTGTTCGGTACGCTTGGCCAGATCGTCGGCGGCCGATTTGATCTCGTTTGCGCCCGCGCCGATGCCACCKGCATTCTGCGCAACCCGGGTCAATGCCGATTGCAGCTTTTCGGCGGACATGTTGAAGTCGTTACGAACGCCGTCGAGTGTCGCCGTGAACGGCTGGCCGATGCGGTAGGACACATCGCCATCCGAAAGCTTCGAAAGACCGGTTGCCAGATTGTCGACAGCAAATTTGACGTCGGAAGCTTCCTTGGCCTTCTGCTGCTCGCGCGCGATGCGTTCCTTTTCCGAAAGGCTGCGATTGGCTTCGGTTTCCTGTTCAAGGCGGATGCGCTCTATCGCACTTTCGCGGAACACCTGAACGGCAACCGCCATCTGGCCGACTTCGTCCTTGCGGTCCATGCCATCGATCTCGGCTGCCGTATCGCCGCCTGCCAGCGACACCATACGCTCCCGCAGGCGGGCAATCGGCGTTGTGATGCCACG
>NZ_JBFTGV010000025.1:0-1395 GCF_056393925.1 Agrobacterium sp. 10T429 | reverse complement strand
CTAGGTCCTGTTGACAAAGTATGGCAACCATATCTTCGCGGCGGCCAGAGCGAGGAATGCTGAGAAGGATTTTCGGGTTTTGTCGTATCGGGTCGCCACGCGGCGGAACTGCTTGAGACGGTTGAACATCCGCTCGATGCGGTTTCGACCCTTGTAGGCTCGAAAGTCGCATGCAGGCGGGTTCTTACGGTTGGCCTTCGGCGGGATTACCGGTCTGATCCCGTGGATCAGCAGTTCTTCGCGCAAGAAATCGCCATCGTAGCCTTTATCGGCAAGGAACAACCTCGGTTTGCCGACCGGTATTGCCAGCAGATCAGACACGGCGTTGTAGTCCGATGCTTCGCCGCCGGTCAGGACGAAGCCGAGAGGGCGTCCCTGACCGTCTGCGCGAGCGTGGATTTTTGTCGTAAAGCCGCCGCGTGATCGACCAAAAGCCTCCTGATAAGTCCCCCTTTTGCGCCCGCAGCCTGAGAGTGGCCGCGAACCGTGGTGCTATCGATCATGTGCTGCCAGTCATCCGTCAGCCCGAGTTCGACTAGGGTCTCAAGGAGAGCATCCCAAACGCCTTGCTCGGCCCAACGGCGGAAGCGCACATAGACGGAATTCCACTTTCCATAGCGCTCGTGCATGTCGCGCCAGGGACAGCCAACGCGCAGGACGTGAAGCATCCCGTTCAAAAAGCGGCGGTTGTCATGCGATGGGCGAGAYTTGCGGCCCCGCTCTCTCGGCAGCAGCGGCTCAACTATCCGCCATTCTGCATCACTCAAATCGCCTCGTTCCAAAACCGCCTCCTAAAAAGCAGTGTTGAATCACGCTTCAAGCGATTTTGGAATCGGGGTCAATTGCAGCTGGTCGGCTTTCGTGTCCAAAGTCTCGCAAATCTCGCCATCGCGAACCTCAACCCAGGCAGATTTCTGACGCTCAGAGCAACGGTCAAATATGGTCCAACCAGGCTGGCCGTCCGCGGTCATAAACGAAGCTATACAAAGCCCGCCTGCCAATTCGATCGAGAGCTCTGGAAGTCGTCCGAATAACGATACATTTTGAACGTCACGACCGATAAGCGACCGAAAAATCTCTTCCCAACCGTTTTCGTCGCTCCAACTTCCGCACACAATCGAGTTTTCATTTTCAATCCGCCAACTCCACTCGATCATGACCGTGAAGTCGCCCTGTGAATTTCCGGCAGTACCGTCGCGTCTCATTTGGGGTGATAAGCGGCCAAATTCCAAGAAAATTGTCGAGCCATGGCCACGCCAAATCGCCGACAACGGCATTGTCAAAAGCGCAGATCGATACTTATCGAAAACTTCCAAAGGCGCTGGCAACTTGTCCCTCCCAATCCATAAAGGGATGGAACTTCCCGATGATCGAGAACTTTGTCAACAGGGCCTA
>NZ_JBFTGV010000024.1:0-2801 GCF_056393925.1 Agrobacterium sp. 10T429 | reverse complement strand
TAAAATGCCAGCGTCGGATCACGCTCAGTAACGCCATGTCGATCACTCCAGGGCCCCCGCTGAAAACATGCGAGGGACGGTTGAAACATGGGTCAATTCTCAATGGAAATATCAGGCTGCGCCGGGTCAGCTCTCAGTGGAAATCAACAAGCAATCGGGTTGGGGATTGCATATGTGATTATACGCAAGCGCTACCGGATCATCGCCCCCGTTCTCAGCCTCACTGTCATGATGCCCTACGTCATTCCCGGCACGGTGCTCGGTATCGGTCTCATCATGATGTTCAACAAGGCGCCGCTGCAACTGACCGGCACCTGGTTCATCCTTCTCCTTGCCTATCTCATTCGAAACCTGCCTTTTACGGTGAAGGCGTCAGAGGCGGCCCTGAGGCGCGTTCACCCGGCTCTCGAAGAGGCCGCAATCAGTCTTGGAGCGCGTCCATTCAGGGTGTTCTTCACCATAACGGCACCTCTGGTTCTGGCGGGGGCGGTAACCGGTGCAACGCTCACCTTCCTTCACATCGTCACGGAGCTGTCGTCTACCATCGTTCTCTATCGTCCGCCGTGGAAGCCGATGACAGCCGTGATCTTCGAGAACACGCTGGTCGATGCCGATTTCGGTGTCTCCGCAGCACAGACCATCCTGCTGATGCTGATCATTTACATCCCTCTCTATTTCATTGTCCGCTACGGCCAAATTCGAGGAAATTCCGGTGGTTGAAACCTCATCTTCCAAAACTCCAACCCAAGGCTGCGAGGTCGTCATCGACGCCGTCTCCAAGACCTTTGGCAATCATGCAGTTCTGAAAGACATCAGCCTCACGATCAGGCCCGGCGAATTCTTCACGCTGCTAGGGCCGTCCGGTTGCGGCAAGACGACACTTTTGCGCGCCATTGCAGGCTTCCACCCAATCGATGGTGGAAAAATCCTGTTCAACGGGCAGAACGTGACCTCGCTCGCCGCCTGGGACAGAAATATCGGCTTCGTCTTCCAGAACTATGCGCTGTGGCCAAACCAGACCGTGTTCGACAATGTCGCTTACGGGCTCAAACTGCGTAAGGTTCCGAAGAGCGAAGTTGCTGAAAGGGTTCGGGCCGCACTGGCCCAGGTCGAGCTTCACGGCGTCGAGAAGCGCTATCCCGCAGAAATGAGTGGGGGTATGCAGCAGCGCATCGCGCTGGCGCGTGCACTCGTCATCAACCCGCCGCTGCTTCTCATGGACGAGCCCATGTCCAACCTTGATGCGCGTCTTCGCGTGGCTCTTCGCCATGAACTGCGCAGTCTGCAGAAGAGACTCGGTCTGACAGCAATCTATGTGACGCATGATCAGGAAGAAGCCCTCGAAATGTCGGACCGGATCGCCGTGATGCAGAATGGAATCGTGCAGCAGCTTGCAGATCCCGAAACAATTTATTCGCGACCGGCGAACCGCTTCGTTGCCGAGTTCGTCGGCAGCGCAAACTTTCTGGAGGGAGAATTTGATGAGGCCGGCTTCCAGATGGCTGACGGATCGCGACTTCCTATCACAGGAAGCGGCCACCGCGGTAAAGGCACACTTGTCGTGCGTCCCGAACAGGTAATGACCCGCGAAAACGGCAGCGCTCTCTTCAATGCAACGGTGAAAGATCGCCGCTTCATGGGCAAGGCCTGGACGCAGAGCCTTCGACTTGAGAACGGTGCGACCATCTCGGTGGAAACACGACACGCACTCGATCTCGACTCTCGCGTCGGTGTGGATTTCGAGACGATAACTTTTCTACCCTCGGGAGTGTGAGATGGCGGACCGGTCGCTTGACGAACTGATGCAGCTTGCATTGTCCGCCGCACTTGCCGGAGGCGCTGAACTGAAGACGCATTTCGGCGCCATGTCCCGCGATAGTGTTCAACGAAAAGCTTTGGGTGATTATGCGTCCAAGGCGGATCTTGCTGCCGAGGAGGCTATTGCCGCAGTTCTGGCAAGGGCAGGTGATCGCTACGGTTTCGTGGGTGAAGAAACCGGTACGCGCAAGCCAGACGCACGACGCCGCTGGGTGGTAGACCCGCTCGACGGAACCAGCAACTTCATCTGGGGCATTCCCTATTTTGCTGTCAGCATCGCTCTTTGCGACGACGATGGCGAAATACTGGGCGTCGTCCTTGACCCATTGCGGGACGAGATGTTCACGGCAGTTCGAGGGCAGGGTGCCCGGATGAACGGTAAGGAACTGACACGGTTGGAAGAGAAAAAGCCCGAAGAATCCATCATATCTCTATCTATGCCGATCCACGGACAGTTGAAGTCGATGGACCGCAGTAGTTTCTTCCGGGCCCTGGATACCATCACCAACGAGACGGCAGGCATCCGCAGACTCGGCTCGGCCGCACTTGATCTCGCATATGTTGGCGCGGGCAGGTTAAATGGCTATTTCGAAGATGGCCTTAGCCATTACGACTACGCGGCTGGCAAGATTATTGCCCAGGAAGCCGGAGCGCTTGTTACCTCCCTCAATGGCGGTGTTGTAGAAGACGGCGGTTCACTGTTGGCGGGAACGTCATCCATACATCAGTGGCTCAAATCCAAGTTTCAGCAAGGGGAGACTCCAAGCTGAAAGGTCTCACAACCGCAGGCCGCTTTTGATGTAGCAACTGTCAAGCTTTAGATCTGACTGCTCTTAGGCCCTGTTGACAAAGTTCTCGATCATCGGGAAGTTCCATCCCTTTATGGATTGGGAGGGACAAGTTGCCAGCGCCTTTGGAAGTTTTCGATAAGTATCGATCTGCGCTTTTGACAATGCCGTTGTCGGCGATTTGGCGTGGCCATG
>NZ_JBFTGV010000023.1:0-3798 GCF_056393925.1 Agrobacterium sp. 10T429 | reverse complement strand
GGCCAGATGACCGCGAGAAAGGTTTGGTGCTGAGATGATAAATCGCCAAACGAAATCTCCGATACGCAAACGGGGAGACCAAACGCTCAAACGCGCCGCAAGTCGTAAGTGYGCCCTTGTCTGTTTACCGGTGGCGACGCTAGCAACATCGAACAGCGATTTCGACTACTAAAAGTAGTAGTCGCCAAGTGGCAATTGCTCGTGTTTGAATAGGGACACAATCGCGTCAATCAGGGGAGGGCGATAGGCGCAGGCTGATCGCACGACTGATCAGGGACAGAGGACAAGGGACAAGCGAGCTGGAAGAGTGGAGGAAGACATTGCAGGCGCGGCTCGACAAACAGGAGAGGGCGCAGGTAACGCGCAGTGGATAGTCCCGTAAGACAGGCATTCGATTGGCGGCTACCAAAAATCGGAGTTTCAAACAAGTTTACAATGGACCATACAGGATACCGTCCAGAAACGGAGCAGACATGAAGACCAGCCTTGAACATTTGCCGGAACGAAAGCAACGCGAGCTTGCGCGCGTCGTCGGAATTATCCAGGAAGAGTTTGCTGATCTGGTGGAGCGCTCCAAGTCTGACGCCAAGAAAGACGGACGGATTTTCAAAATCATTCTGTTCGGTTCTTACGCGCGTGGCACCTGGGTGGATGAGCCGCATACGTCGAAAGGCTACCGCTCGGATTTCGACATTCTCGTCATCGTCAGCAACAAGGAACTGGCCGATCCCAAATACTGGGACAAGGCGACTGATCGGCTGATGTGGGACAAGGAGATCGAGACACCCGTGGGGCTTATCGTGCATGGCGCTCGCGAGATCAGCAATTTTTTGCATGATGGCCAGTACTTCTTCGTCGACCTCGCCCGCGAAGGTGTTGTTCTTTACGAACTCGACGACAGGCCGCTCGCCGAGGCGAAACAGCTCAGCCCAGCCGATGCAATCAGGGTGGCCGAGGAGCATTTTGAAAAGCAGTTTAGGAACGCAGTCGATTTTCTGAAAGGTTCGAAATTCTTTGTGCAGGAAGAAAACATCAACCTCGCAACATTCAATCTCCACCAATCAGTTGAAACAGCCTACTCCTGCTATCTGCTGACGCACACAAATTACACGCCGGCCTCACATAACCTCAAATTCCTGCGTGGACTTTCAGAGGATAGGGATCGCCGTCTGATCGACATCTGGCCGCGCGATCGTCAGCGATTTACCACATGGTACAACATCCTGAATGAGGCCTACGTCAAGGCACGCTATTCGAAGCGTTTCGAGGTTTCCGAAGAGGCGCTCACCTGGCTTCAGGAGAGGACCGCGGAACTTCATAAGCTGGTTGAGACGCTTTGCCGCGAGCACATCGAAAAGCTCGAACAGGCCGCGAACGCCAGCGACTGAGCTTCACTGGTAGCACAAAGTCTCCTGTACTCAGGTGACGGCGACCACAGCGTCATGAACCATATGGTCAAACCTACTCTCACAATCGCTATGTCGATCTCCTCATAGAAACTGGTCTGTCTTCCAGGAGCAAAGCCGCGGTCAACAGCGGCAGTTCCGGTGCGACCGCAATCGAAAGGAACAATCGTGGCAAGGAAAACAATCGAACAGCGCCTGGCTGAATTGGATGCGCAACGTTCCGCCCTCAAGGCCCGGCTCTCGAAAACCGAGCGCAACAACGATATGCGCCGCAAGGTCCTGATCGGGTCGCTCGTTCTGCATCAACTCGAGACCTCGGATGATCAGGAGTTCAACAAACAACTCGGTGACTGGCTGCGCCGCGAACTGCCGGGCTTTCTGACGCGCGACAATGACAAGGCGCTGTTTGACGATCTGATCGGACAATGACTGTTGGGCACGGGAGAGGGTGGCGACAGCGGGCAGGGCGCTCCATGAACCGGTTGCGACTTTCTCGGGACGCATTCAAGAACATGATGCGAGCCGCCGCGCCCTGATGAGGTGCGCAATCTGCCGGCGCACGGACAGTTGCTGTTCCTGGCCGGGCAACGACCAGTTTTCGCTGAAAAGCTTGCCTACTTTGCCGATCCGGAATTCAGGGAGATGTTCGATCCAGTCTGACGGGAAGCGTGTCCAGAAGGCGGTTGGGCAACCCGTCACACCATTGTACGCGCGGCCCTCGTGCTACCTTGACCCTAGTGGGAAGTGGATATGGCTCGGCAAGCCCCGAGAACAGGCGCCCACTGCAACGGAATATGGTACGCGGTGATCCAGCCTGTCCTGACGCGAACGCGCTCCCCATAGTGCCGAAGTGAGCGGCAGGACGGGCGTGCGTCTTGCTGTGAAGGAATAGAAGTGGAGGCGTGCTGCGTGTTTTCAACGACAACGACCATGAATGCGTCCGCTGTATCGTTGGCGCGGCCCGGATCGGGATGGGCGAAACAGGCCGGAGCTATACCGGACTGCTCTATTCACGCTTCTGTCGTTCTAGGCGAGACAGCCGATAGTTTTAGGATCGCATATGATCCATAATCGATTAGTTCAAATTTAAAGAATTACTTATGATATCTTAAATCCGGAATAACGCGATTTTGGAACCGGAGCGGTGTGTTACGACATAGCGGGTTCTGGGTCGATTGCGTATCTCATTTACTATGCCGTAAGCTCCCACATGAGCTGTGGGGCTCCTCACGCTTGTGACACCCCGGGCATGACACTTTTTGGGCTGATAATCTATCTGGGTATACCTGCAAACAGGTGTTTTGACGCTTAAAATCTGGATCGACCTCCGCTCTACGAGGCGATAGCGACCTGGGACCCAATCGGAAAGGCGCACCGAACGGCTAGCGCACTGTCGTTGACGCCATGGGCGGAGGCTTACAGATTAAGCATATCCTTGAGAGCTAATTGACAAATTGAGTGAAAGTCTCGATTGATCTCCACGTTTAATGGGAACGAGCACCGTTTTTCTAGCTCAAATACTTTCCCGAATATTGGCTACTCGTATTCTATTTATTTCATCAAGCATGCCGCTTCCAGCTATCTGGAGCGGCTTTTGATAGAGGTAAGCCAATGCTCTCATTGGGAAAAATCTAATGTAGATCAATTGGCGCGGATGTTCTCACATAGTTCGCCCGTTGTTCCGCGACAGTTATGAGGCTGATAATTCGCCGGGGAGGCGCTGCAACTGCTTGCCGCTCTCGTCGCCTTCAGCCAGCAACGCAATGCGGGCTTGAGCGACGGACAGTAGGGCCTCGCTCAGTGCCCTTTGGTCTCGCAATCTTTCTTCGCCTGATCGTGATGCCACTTGATCGCATAATACATGCCTATGCCGAGCACTATGACCTTGGCCGGGAAAAAGACGAAAGGAAACCAATCTACCCAAGAACCATCAGACATTTCGAGCATTTCCATTCTGCTGTTTGGAATTGGCTATCCTCAAGGATAGCACTCACTCGAAATGTTTCGGCGATCAAGCTTGCACTCGTGGCGCAACCCAACCACCGCCGTAGTAGGCTTAAGACTCTGTATGGTGAAAGCGGACTACTAACAATGCCATCGTAATTCTGGAAATAACTGTCCAGACGACGTCGATGCCGCCAAAGTGTTGATTATTTTACGGAATTTTGGCGCCCGTTTTTTTTTCCAAGGATTTTCTTTTTTGCCCATTGACGTAGGCGCAAACTGCTCTCTATAAGTCCGCTCACTGAACGAGGGCGGCGGCGCTGCTGGCGACGAAGTCTTTCGTTCTAAAGAAATCATGTTGATGAGCTGACTGCTTGTTGTTTTCCAAAGGCTTTTGCTTTTGGGGTTTGATTTTGTGACTGCAATGAGCGGTCTGATGAGCGGTCTG
>NZ_JBFTGV010000022.1:0-2500 GCF_056393925.1 Agrobacterium sp. 10T429 | reverse complement strand
CGAGTCTGAATAGGGCGATTGAGTTAGTTGCATTAGACCCGAAACCGAGTGATCTAGCCATGAGCAGGCTGAAGGTTGGGTAACACCAACTGGAGGGCCGAACCCGTATCTGTTGCAATAGATTGGGATGACTTGTGGCTAGGGGTGAAAGGCCAATCAAACTCGGAAATAGCTGGTTCTCCGCGAAATCTATTTAGGTAGAGCGTCGACCGAATACCCTCGGGGGTAGAGCACTGGATGGGCTATGGGGACTCACCGTCTTACTGATCCTAACCAAACTCCGAATACCGAGGAGTACTAGTCGGCAGACACACGGCGGGTGCTAACGTCCGTCGTGAAAAGGGCAACAACCCTGACCTCCAGCTAAGGTCCCCAAGTCATGGCTAAGTGGGAAAGGATGTGAGGATCCCAAAACAACCAGGATGTTGGCTTAGAAGCAGCCATCATTTAAAGAAAGCGTAACAGCTCACTGGTCTAAATAAGGGTCTTTGCGCCGAAAATGTAACGGGGCTAAAGCCATGCACCGAAGCTGAGGATGTGACAGTTGTAGTGACTGTTGCGTGGTAGCGGAGCGTTCCGTAAGTCTGTGAAGGCGGACCCGTGAGGGCTGCTGGAGATATCGGAAGTGCGAATGTTGACATGAGTAACGATAAAGGGAGTGAGAGACTCCCTCGCCGAAAGACCAAGGGTTCCTGCTTAAAGTTAATCTGAGCAGGGTTAGCCGGCCCCTAAGACGAGGCGGACACGCGTAGTCGATGGGAACCACGTTAATATTCGTGGGCCTGGTGGTAGTGACGGATCTCGTGTGTTGTACATTCTTACTGGATTGAATGTGCGGCGAAGAGGTTCCAGGAAATAGCTCCACCGTATAGACCGTACCCGAAACCGACACAGGTGGTCAGGTAGAGTATACCAAGGCGCTTGAGAGAACTATGTTGAAGGAACTCGGCAAATTGCACGCGTAACTTCGGAAGAAGCGTGACCCCATTTTACGCAAGTATGATGGGGTGGCACAGACCAGGGGGTAGCGACTGTTTATCAAAAACACAGGGCTCTGCGAAGTAGCAATACGACGTATAGGGTCTGACGCCTGCCCGGTGCTGGAAGGTTAAAGGGAGGGGTGCAAGCTCTGAACTGAAGCCCCAGTAAACGGCGGCCGTAACTATAACGGTCCTAAGGTAGCGAAATTCCTTGTCGGGTAAGTTCCGACCTGCACGAATGGCGTAACGACTTCCCCGCTGTCTCCAACATAGACTCAGTGAAATTGAATTCCCCGTGAAGATGCGGGGTTCCTGCGGTCAGACGGAAAGACCCCGTGCACCTTTACTATAGCTTTACACTGGCATTCGCCAAGGCATGTGTAGGATAGGTGGTAGGCTTTGAAGCAGGGACGCCAGTTCTTGTGGAGCCATCCTTGAAATACCACCCTTATCTTCGTGGATGTCTAACCGCGGTCCGTTATCCGGATCCGGGACAGTGTATGGTGGGTAGTTTGACTGGGGCGGTCGCCTCCGAAAGAGTAACGGAGGCGCGCGATGGTGGGCTCAGACCGGTCGGAAATCGGTCGTCGAGTGCAATGGCATAAGCCCGCCTGACTGCGAGACTGACAAGTCGAGCAGAGACGAAAGTCGGTCATAGTGATCCGGTGGTCCCGTGTGGAAGGGCCATCGCTCAACGGATAAAAGGTACGCCGGGGATAACAGGCTGATGACCCCCAAGAGTCCATATCGACGGGGTTGTTTGGCACCTCGATGTCGACTCATCGCATCCTGGGGCTGGAGCAGGTCCCAAGGGTATGGCTGTTCGCCATTTAAAGCGGTACGTGAGTTGGGTTCAGAACGTCGTGAGACAGTTCGGTCCCTATCTGCCGTGGGTGTAGGAATATTGACAGGATCTGTCCCTAGTACGAGAGGACCGGGATGGACGTATCTCTGGTGGATCTGTTGTCCTGCCAAGGGCATAGCAGAGTAGCTATATACGGAATGGATAACCGCTGAAGGCATCTAAGCGGGAAACCAACCTGAAAACGAGTGTTCCCTATCAGAGCCGTGGAAGACGACCACGTTGATAGGACGGGTGTGGAAGCATGGCAACATGTGAAGCTTACCGTTACTAATAGCTCGATCGACTTCTTCGTTCCCATTGWAYATGTTCATCGAWGATGAGCATCATCTGTTCTGTCCTGACGCGCATAGCGCTCCGGACGGGCCGCGCCACAGGGCGCGACGACCTCTGGTCTGTATGGCAAACATACGGGAAGGGTCGCAGAAAGACGTGTTAAATTAAATGAAGCGCAAGCTTCCCAGCTTCTCGAAACAACACTCATGTGAAAACATGAACTGTGTTGCGTTTTGCCGACCTGGTGGTTATCGCGGGGCGGCTGCACCCGTTCCCATTCCGAACACGGCCGTGAAACGCCCCAGCGCCAATGGTACTCCGTCTCAAGACGCGGGAGAGTAGGTCGCTGCCAGGTCTGCAAAACGCAACAAATATCTTCTCA
>NZ_JBFTGV010000021.1:0-8927 GCF_056393925.1 Agrobacterium sp. 10T429 | reverse complement strand
GAGTCAGACAGCCTGCGCGATCTACGCGACAAGGCAATCCTGATGGTCGCCTTTGCTTCCGGCGGCCGTCGACGCAGCGAAATCGCCAGGCTACGCGTCGAGCAGCTGACAGTCGAGCCACCGATCGAGGTGAACGACGGTCCTCCCCTCCCCTCACTTGCCATCCATCTTGGTCGAACCAAAACGACGACCGGCGAGCAGGACGATGTCGTCTATCTCACAGGCCGACCTGTCGAGGCGCTGAACGCCTGGCTGGCGGCCGCAAAGATCGAAAAGGGCAGCGTGTTTCGGGGAATCGGGCGATGGGGCACCGTCTCGCGGCGTGCGCTCGATCCGCAGTCGGTCAATGCGATCCTCAAGCAGCGCGCACAGATGGCAGGGTTGGACAGTGGGGAATTTTCAGCGCACGGGCTACGATCGGGATATTTGACGGAGGCCGCCAATCGCGGAATTCCCCTTCTCGAGGCGATGGAGCAGTCCAGACATCGGTCGATGCAGCAGGCTTCCAGCTACTATAACAACGCCACAAGGCGAAGCGGGCGTGCGGCACGCATTCTGTAGTGGCGCTCATGCGTAGCATCAGATGCCCCGGCTTGTGGGAACTGGTTGCACAGTCAATCGGTCTCCCTGACGACCTAGGCAAGGTCGGAAATCCCGCTTCTCTGACGTTCTCCACAGGCTGGCATGGCCTCCTCTGCCTAAGTCGTTGATCGATACGTGCAGAAGCAAGGCAGGCTTCACCAGAGACGATCAAAGGGAGTGCGTCCAGTTGGCGCCGCAGACGATTACCCGCAATGGAAAACCGAGCGTGGTTGTTGTTTCTGCAGAAGAGTGGCTGAAGAAAATTACTCGCAGGGGATCGCCTGCGGAATTTCTGTCGGCATCGCCCCTATACGGCGCCGACTTGGATACTGAGAGACAACACGACGAGCCCCGTGGCCTGTCCTTGTGAGACTTCTACTCGATACGAATGTTCTGTCGAAAGTTACAAAGCCTCGCCCTGATGAAGGATGTCTGAAGTGCCTTCAAGGGCTGGACGTGGATCGAACCTTAATCAGCATCGTCTCTATTGCTGAAATTCGCCGCGGTGTCGCGCTGATGGATAGCGGCTGGCGCCTTGGACGAACGGCTCACGCATGATCTGCCTCAACGCTTAAGAAAACAGGATTATTCCGGTGGCAGGTCATGCCGCCTTTGCCTGGGCCTATCTGATGGCCCTTGCCAAGCGAAATGGTCGCCGGCTCGGCTCGATGGTTGCTACAGCCGTCACTCACCCATTGACCCTTGCGACGCGCAACATCAAGGATTTAGAAGGCTTCGGAATAAAAATCAGTAATCAGTGGGTGGACTGATCTGGCCGTTGCTTTTCGATTGAAAGGGCTGGACTGAACGCTCTCCTACAAAATGCTCAGGAATCACGCCGTAATCTTCTTATTGCTGACCACACGCCCCTTATCTGGCTGCATGAAGTCATCCATCACGTGAATGAACACTCGCGAATTGTGAAAGGCAAGCAAGGCTCGTTCCTTGGGTTGGCCCACGATGTGCGCCGAGCATAAGAGCAGCAGCGTCAAATTATTCAGCCGCATAAACATTTTTGAAGAAATCGGCGTCCGATATGGCGTTCGGATCCTCTGGCCTGTCCTTTGGCCGCAGCATAGGCTGTTGAAGCGATCTCTCGCGTTTCTCGACGATAGAGCTAAGCTATCACTTATGCGTTGGAGGCCGTCATCGACGATGCATTGCGCGAGGATTTTGGCGCGCAGGCAGGTATATCATCGGTCTCTGACAGCACCTTAGTCCAGCACAGCCTGCAGTATTTGAGATGATCGACCGCCCAAGGGGATATTTTCTTCGTGGACGAAAGGGCAACGGAAGGCCGGCTTTGCGCTGCTCATTTCGAGTTTCGATCAGATCTGTGACCGCTTCTACCCAATTCCATTTAAGAACAGCGAAAAGAACCTGCTATCTTCAGGAAAATTCGCAGCCTGGAAAAAATCAGCAGCGGGATCCTACAAACGGTCTCTACCCTCGTGACCGCCCTCCTCTGCCGACAGGCAGAAATCTCTCTGCTGTCCCTCCAGATAAGCAGGCTTTCTGAAGTTCTCCCCATTCCAATTTTAGTAGGTATTTCCGCTGCAGATGCCCCGCTACCAAGGGGAATATTTCGAAAGCAAATAATGGGCGCAGCGAGGATTCGATCGTTCTGGTGGTTCTGGTAGTCAAATTCCTCACTTGCCATGTGCTTGGGATATTCTGATGAGCTCCCTTGGCTGGCCAATAAGTCTTTCAAACGGCACAGATCGTCGAAGCGCGGCGTCCTTTTTCGGTCCCTCGGCAATCCGATCGATACGTTCTCTAAACAAGTCTGTTTTTTCGACCGTTCTTTTGCGCCGTCGCGTAGTTGGCGCCAAAGCTGATTGTTGAGCGTACGCAAGTCGCTTTCATGGCGGCAAAAGCCGCATCAACCTGAGAAAAATGCAGCCTTTTCAAGAGAAGCGCCAGGAGCCAATCAACGCGGTGTCGACGGCTCCGGAAAAGGCTAGACTTCGTCGGACGTTTTCCTCGGCTAAACCCCGGTGCCCGGCCTTTAACAATTTTGCCCGGGTCAAAACTGGTTTAATACCATGCTAGGCTCGCTCCCTGGGGCCGGGACGGGTGACAAAGGCTTTCCTGCGCCCTGAACCGCAAAGCCGGCTCGAAGCCGCAGCCAGAAGGGCTGACCCGACAAGAGGCGACTTTTTGTCCGCTGATATCTGTGAACGGGCAGAATTTATCCGTACGGTACAAGCAGCGTAGGCGTGAGCGCATCATCAATGGTTTTGCGACAGTTGACGTCCCAGGCCCAATCGGAAAACCTTGTCAGCTGACAAGGTTTTGGAGACGCGGCTCTGGCTACGGATCAGCTCATCTCTTGAGGAAGCCCAGATACCAGATCATCAGTTGCCGCGACCGCTAAAGTTCGCCCAGCTACCAGCGTCAGCGGTTTACGACGCTCGCTATCGAAAACCTTGTCAGCTGACAAGGTTTGCAGTCCTGCATCAACTTCAAAGGTCAACAGTCATACCGACACCGGGGCAGGGGGCAGGGGGCAGGGGGCAGGGGGCAGGGGGCAGGGGGCAGGGGGCAGGTTGATCTCATGCAAAACCGTCACCGCAACCCCGACGACCTACACCAAGCGACAATATCCACTTGAGCAGGGTAGGGACGTGGACAACCGGCATTCCTAATGCATTTACATCCGAGCCCGTAAGCTGCTGCAACAGACGGATTGGACTATGCTGTAACAGAATGTGCACTTCAGTGTGAGGATAACTTCTGCTGCTCGATCCCTCGACCCAAGGCCACCAACAGCGCGCGTGGGGGCGGAAACTATGAAATCTGATCGCCGAGGCAAACTCGACATGAGTACGGCGAGGGGGCGAACAGGCTGCGACAACCATATTCTTCAGGCCACAAACCTGGTTCCGTTGTTCATTTAATTTCCCACCCAATGGCCGCTTAGTTCGATTGCCCAAACCCTGAACCAAAACAAATACTGGTGATCTGTCGTGGCGATCGTACGGCGAGCCACAGGGCCCTGTGGCTCGCTACAGAAACTTTCGTGCCGCACAGCCCCATTAACGGCGCCCCTGAGCGGGGCAGGGGGAGCCCGACAAAGGCTTCTTTAAAACTGTTCAGCTACCCGCTGAAGAATTTTCCGGGACTTCATATTGAGCGTTGTCAGATGAACCAGCGGATCGATGTCGCCAACCAATGGCACCTCTACCGATATCGTGGCATGGCCAGCAACTTTGTTTAGCAATTGGCTCAACCCCAATATGCCATCACCTGGCGCCAACCGTCCTGCCCGGGCCTCGGTCATCATGTTTTCTGGACGCTTGGGTGCCGGCCCCACTACGTCACAGAGTTGCACGTGCCGTACGATATCAGTTCTGATCTCGTCAATGTTTCCGCCATTTCGAAAAAAGTGAATGGCGTCGACCAAGACACCTGCATTGTCTTGGCCGGACGCCGTGACCAGCGCACCAGCCTTGCTGTAGGTGTTGATAGTGCGCCAACCCATGTTCTCAACGTCGACAGCCAGCCCATATCGTGCGGCAAGCTGGCAGAACTCCGTCAAATTGCCGATTAGCCGTTGCAAGTCGCCATCGTCGCCGCATGCGGACAGGCGCTTGGCTCCAATATCGGCGGCGGCGGCAACGATGTGTTCGACGAGGGCAGCGTTAAAATCCGGGCCGATAATGAAAAACTCGATATCAAAAACGTTGATGCCTTCGCTGTCGAGTAGAGTTCGAAACTCCATTGCATCCCTGCTGCCCTGCGGCAACTCGTAATAGGGTGCCCCAGGGAAAGCGGGATGCAGCCGAAGTCCTACGGAATTGAAGCCTGCAACTGCAGCATGCCTGACGAACTGCTGGGGCGGCAGTTGGATCGCAGAGAAATGGGCGATGCCGACGGGCGACTCTTTCACCGCATCGGTCATCGCACAACTCCGGTACGAGCCAAATGATCAAGCAGGTTAGCGCCGGTGCGATGGATGTGCTGACGAAGCTTGTCAGTCGCGTAATCGCTGTCTCTCGCCACAGCGCCCTGAGCGATTTCACTATGCTCCTGGCTGACATTTCGATCGCCTGAAGTCTGGGTCAGGAATTTTCTGCGATATCGATCATTTAGATTGAGTAGGGTCCTGCAGAAATGCAGGAGAAGCGGCTTTCCGCAGCCCGAAATAAGGGTGAGATGGAAGTCGCGATGCGCCATCTCCCAATATTCGAGAGTTTCCGGCTTGTTCGCATCGCGGTCGGCACGGTTGAGCTTGTGAAGCGCGCGCATGACATTGCTTTCCCACTCCGCGTCACCGAGCCTAATCGACTCTTTCAACGCGAAAACCTCCAACTCCTCGCGAAGACTCGTGATCTCTTCCAGATTTGCCAGCGATACTGGCGCGACCCGATAGCCGCGATTGTCTTCAAACTCTACCAGCCCGTCGGAAATCAAGCGCGCAAGGCCTTCGCGCAAGGGGCTGAGACTCACATTGAATGACTGTCGCGCCTTGTCGAGATTGATCTTGCTGCCAGCCTCCAGCCCTCCGGAAATAATTGCTTCGCGCAGCCGGAATGCCAGTTGGCTTCCAATCGTATTCTTGCCGTCATCGGCAAAGTCACCATTTCCAGCTTGCTCGCTGGGTGCGTCGGGTGAGGCACTCTGTCGCTTCATAAAACCTCCCACGCGAATGTCGCGCTTGGTTGATGGGCGATATTATAAACGATTATTATTGTCAACGAATTTGGAGTTTTCCACCATAGTTTGACAGCACAATTCAGCATGTCGAGAGGAAAAAGCTTCGATATCAGCTATTTATCTCATAATTTTGAAATTTCACAGAATCCTGACGCTGGGGGCGTTGATGAGCGCTTGACAGATAATCGATTATTTACGTATCACTCGAGCGTTGGGAGGTAACGATGGTGATTAAATCTGAAAGAGACTTAACGCCCGCCGTGATTGCGGCCATGGGCCAGACCTATGATCCAAGGATGCGGGACATCCTGATGGCACTGGTGAAACATCTCCATGCTTTCGTTCGCGAAGTGCGGCTGACCGAGGTGGAATTCCGGGAAGCGACTGCGGTTCTCAACGAGATCGGCCAAATGCAAACCGACAGTCATAACGAATTTGTCCTCATGTCCGGCTCACTTGGCGTTTCGTCCCTTGTCTGCCTGCTCAATAACGGTGACAAGGGACAAACAGAGACTTCACAGTCGCTTCTTGGACCATTTTGGCGCCTGAATTCTCCAAGAGTTGAAAACGGCGGCACGATCATCCGGTCCTACACGCCCGGTACGCCGCTTTTCGTCCATGCTCGTGTCATCGATCGCGAAGGCAATCCGATATCTGGTGCCGAAGTCGACGTCTGGCACGCATCCCCTGTCGGTCTTTATGAGAACCAGGATCCGGATCAGGCGGAGATGAACTTGCGCGGCAAATTCACGACGGACGGGGAGGGACGTTTCTGGTTCCAGACAGTCAAGATGGTTGGTTATCCCATCCCCGTCGATGGCGTTGTCGGACGCATGCTCAAGGCTCAGGGCCGTCATCCTTTTCGACCGGCACATTTGCACGCGCTGATCTTCAAGCGGGGTTACAAGACGCTGATTTCGCAGGTTTTCGATCCGAGCGATCCGAATATCGAATCCGACGTTCAGTTTGGCGTGACTGCGGCACTCACCGGCGATTTCATTCGCCACGACGAACCGCATCCAACCAACCGAGACATTCAGGCGCCGTGGTTCTCGCTCGACTACACTTATGTCATGGAAGCAGGCGAGGCTCTCTTGCCGCGCCCGCCAATAAAATAACGTTATTTGGAGCCGGATAATGATTACCGAGGAACAACGCCAGACAGCAGCCAGGGCCATCCTGGAGGCCGAAACCACGCGGACTCCCATTGTCCAACCCAGCAAAACTTATCCCGAGCTCGAAATTGAGGATGCGTATCGCATTCAGGCGCTTTGGGCCGAGTTGCGTGTGTCGCGCGGCGCGCGGATTGTCGGTCACAAAATAGGTCTGACGTCTCGCGCCATGCAAATGGCATCCAAGATGACCGAGCCGGATTATGGGGTGATCCTGGATGATGCGCTCTACAATGACGGCGCGCAAATAAATACGGATTTGTTCATCAAGCCGCGCCTGGAAGTCGAGTTGGCGTTCGTAATGGGTGAAGACCTGGAGGGAGCGGGCACCCGTATCTATGACGTCATGCGCGCGACGGAGTTCATTCTGCCTGCGCTCGAGATCATCGATTACAGAACCRAAGTTCCGCGTGCGATTACCGACACAATCGCCGACAATGCAGCCTTCGGAGCAATCGTCGTGGGTGGGCGGGTGATCCGCCCGTTTGATATCGACATACGCTGGGTCGGAGCAACTCTGTCGAAAAACGGCATTATCGAAGAGTCCGGGGTTTCAGCCGCGATCATGGGTCATCCGGCCGCCGGCGTTGCATGGCTGGTCAACAAACTTCATGCCGTCGGCGGCGGCTTGAAAAAAGGTCAGATCGTCCTTGCGGGCTCATTTACGAGACCGGTCGACATCATAAAGGGCGATGTCATTCAGGCTGATTATGGGCCAGTTGGCTCGATCGGCGTCTCTTTTACGTGAGGTTGAGATGGATCTTCCAGTCAATAAATTTAAAGCAAAACTGCAGGCCGGGCAAAGCCAGATAGGACTTTGGTGCGGGCTTCCAGGGAGCTACGCTGCCGAAATCGTGGCGCCAGCCGGGTTCGATTGGCTGTTGTTTGATACCGAACATTCGCCCAGCGACGTGCTGACCGTGCTGCCACAATTGCAGGCGATCGCCGCTTACGATGTCGCCCCGGTGGTGCGCCCAGCTGTCAACGATCCAGTGCTGATCAAGCGATTCCTAGATATTGGTGTACAATCTCTTCTAATCCCCTTTGTTCAAAATGCAGACGAAGCGAAAGCCGCGGTGGAAGCAACCCGCTATCCACCGAAAGGAATTCGAGGCGTTTCGGCCCTTACGCGTGCCACACGTTTCGGCAGGGTAAAGAATTATGCCCAGCAGGCGGAGGGGGAGATTTGTGTTCTCGTTCAAGTCGAAACGCGGGAGGCTATTGCTCATATCGAGGCCATGGCATCGGTCGAAGGGGTGGACGGGATATTTATCGGCCCGGCGGATCTCGCAGCCAGTTTCGGCTATCCGGGACAACCAGGCCACCCGGAAGTGGTCGAGGCGATTGAAAATACGATCGCATTACTCAAACGGCTCGGAAAGCCGGCAGGAATACTCACGCCTGACGAGAAACTCGCGGCACGTTGCATGGAATTGGGAACGCTGTTCACTGCCGTCGGTGTCGATGTCGCATTGCTGGCGCGCGGATCAGAAGCACTGGCGGCCAGGTTCTCGAAACAGTAGTAGACATGCGAGCTTCCGGGCACGTCGTCACCGAACTTGCGCCTATGGGCGTGAACCGATTGGCATGTGAGAGCGATGCGGCCATCCGATCCAAACGCGTGCCAACTCGCATTCGAGGCCGAGACCGGTCCGACCGTATCGGTGTCAACAGTCTTTCCATCCGGCCTGATAGCGAGCATGCACCTGCGCGCGGCGGCGTGTCGCTCCTGATTGAGGAGCCCTGTATCACGTTAGCAGCCGGCACAAAGGAGGCGAGGCTGCGTCAAAAAGACCATGCCTGTCGATCTTGTAATTGAGTTGTTAAAGGAGCATTTCGGGTGTGTCCTATGCAAAAGCATAGACAATTCCAAGCAACAGACTGGAAGTACTCGAAATGGCTGACCTGGAATGGGTAGACTTTTTCCCAATAGTTTTCTTGCCGTTCAAAATTATCGTACTGGGCATTGGCATGTACTACGCCATCAAGTGGCATCACGATCAGGCTAAGAAAGATAACGAGGCCAAAGGAAACTGAGCGCCGACAGGTGTCAACTTGCTTCAATCCACATTGGTTTGGAAGCAGAATGGACTTTCTTCGCGTAAACGGGGTGTGTCGAGATCTGCTCCAACCAGTGGTGATCGGCGGAGTGCTGCGACAATCCCTCCCTTTTTCGGCGGCTCTCCAGCGAGAGTTTCGCTTACAAAGGCTCGTAGATTGGCAGCTTCCGGGCCATCTTCGGCCAATCGGCGCGCAAGTGATCTAATCAGGCTGCGATCACTATCGCGCCCGAGCACCTCAAAACGAGCGAGACCGCGGTCGCCCAGGCGGCTTCTATATTTCTGAATTGCGCGTGTCTGAGAGCTAGGCCCTGTTGACAAAGTTCTCGATCATCGGGAAGTTCCATCCCTTTATGGATTGGGAGGGACAAGTTGCCAGCGCCTTTGGAAGTTTTCGATAAGTATCGATCTGCGCTTTTGACAATGCCGTTGTCGGCGATTTGGCGTGGCCATG
>NZ_JBFTGV010000020.1:0-15808 GCF_056393925.1 Agrobacterium sp. 10T429 | reverse complement strand
GGCCAGATGACCGCGAGACAGGTTTGGTGCTGAGATGATAAATCGCCAAACGAAATCTCCGATACGCAAACGGGGAGACCAAACGCTCAAACGCGCCGCAAGTCGTAAGTGCGCCCTTGTCTGTTTACCGGTGGCGAGGCTAGCAACATCGAACGGGCATTTCGACTACTAAAAGTAGTGGTCGAATGGAGGCAATTTCTTGTGTTTGAGCAGGGAAGCGAACGCATCAATCAGGGGAGGTGATTTTCTCCCACCGAAAAAATGGGACATTCGGTCAGCTCGATGTCAGGGGGACATCGAGACTTTGATCAGCGGGCTCTCCGAGGCCTGAACGAACACCGAAGACGGCGTCATGTGCTCACATCATCAATTTGAAATCGAGCGATGATATCGTGGCATCGATCCCCAAGGTTTCAAGGGAGCGGCCGATGCAGGACGTGGCGACGGTAGGGCTTGATATAGCCAAGCAGGTTTTCCAGGCGCATGGAGCAGATGCGAGCGGAGAAACCCTTTTCAACACGAAGATCAAACGTGAGAACGTTCTGGAGTTTTTCAGCAAGCTCAAACCATGCCTGATCGGAATGGAGTCCTGCGCTACAAGTTATTACTGGGCGCGCCAGTTATTAGAATTTGGGCATGACGTTCGGTTGATACATACCAGTTACGTGAAGCCCTTCGTGAAACGGGGCAAAACCGACGCCAATGATGCGGAGGCGATCAATGTTGCGCTTACGCAAAAGACAATGCGCTTCGTTCCAGTCAAAACCCTGAACCAACAAGCGGCAATTACGATTTTTCGAACTCGCAGCCTTTTTGTTTCACAACGGACTCAACTCGTAAACGCGCTGCGGGGGCACCTAGCGGAGGCCGGCCTGGTAGCGGCAAAGGGCATTCAAAATTACTCTAAATTACTCAAACTGATGGAAAGTGCAGCAGATACCGTCCTGCCGACAGTTATGAAACAGGCTCTCACCGACATTTGCGACCAGATACATCGATTGAATGATTTGGTCACGAAACTAGACAAAGAGATTGAGCGACGTGTCCAACACGATGAGAACGCGTGTAGGCTTCTGACGATACCTGGTGTTGGCCCGAAAACGGCAATGTGCGTTATTGCGACAATTCCTGATATCCATCGGTTTCCGTCTGGCCGCCATTTCTCTTCATGGCTGGGTCTTACTCCTCGCACGCATTCAAGCGGAGGTCGTTCGGTTCTGAGGCGCATTACGAAAATGGGGAATAGCGAACTCCGAACGATGCTTTATCTTGGGGGCACAGTAATCATGATGCGAGATAGCAAAACTCCAATCGGTCGTTGGGCCGCTCGATTGCGCGCGAGACGACCGTACAAAGTTGCCGCTATCGCGGTGGCAAACCGTCTCGCGCGCATCATTTGGGCTCTTTTGACAAATGGGGGAGTTTACGATCCGACATACGGCCGAGAAGCCTCAGCGTGATGCAGCGATAATCTTGAGCGTTTGAATAGGTGGTGGTCGGCGGTAAGCTAACGGGTAGCGCACTAGAGAGCGAATAGGCCGAGTATGTTGGTGTATTTAGAATACGTTATTTCTACAGGCGTTTGCTCAGCGTTTCGCATAATGGCGATCTTTAAAGGTAATGCCGTCAAGACTCATGCAGCGCTTGCAATTGCCTTGCCCTTGGTCATCCATCTAGCGGGCCGTTTCCAAGTATGGGGCGGCCCGCACTCCTGTCTGGATAATGATAGCCGCTTCCATCACCGAGCCTTTCTTGGCGTGACTGCGTTACCAAAATTGCGTCGAAGTGAGCGGCAGTGCGGGCGGGCATTTGGCTGCAGCGGTTGGACAGGGTGCGTCGTTAACGGTCCTTCGTAACCTCTACGCTCCGCTCAGTCGGCCACGGTATGGCGCCCGGAGCGCCTGCGATTGGGAAAAAACCGGGAAGCGATATACAACCTAGGATAAAGTACCATTGAATGTTCGCTATTGAGGAATGAAGGTATTGCAATACCATCTGCATAAATCAGAGCCGGCTGCCTCAAGATCGAATGTGCATCGTCCAGGAAGACAGGCGTTCGTTTGGTGGCTACCAAAAATCGGAGTTTCAAAGGCCTCTGGAATGGCCCATACAGGACACCGTCGATAAGCGGAGCAGAGATGAAGACCAGCCTTGAACATTTGCCAGAACGAAAGCAACGCGAGCTCGCGCGTGTCGTCGGAATTATTCAGGAAGAGTTTGCTGATCTGGTGGAACGCTCGAAGTCTGACGCCAAGAAGGATGGACGGATTTTCAAAATCATTCTGTTTGGTTCTTACGCGCGTGGCACCTGGGTGGATGAACCGCATACGTCGAAAGGCTATCGCTCGGATTTCGATATCCTCGTCATCGTCAGCAACAAGGAACTTGCTGATCCCAAATACTGGGACAAGACAACAGACCGGCTGATGTGGGACAAGGAGATCGAGACGCCGGTTAGCCTGATCGTGCACGGCGCTCGCGAGATCAGCAATTTCCTGCAGGAAGGGCAATACTTCTTCAGCGATATTCGACGTGATGGCATTGCTCTCTACGAACTCGACGATAGGGAGCTCGCCGAGCCAAAGAGTCTCACGGGCGAGCAGGCATATGAGCTGGCAAAAAGACATTATGCCAGCCGCCTCGGTGTCGTTGACAGTTTTATAGACCACACGCTCTTTGCTCTGCAGAAGCACAACGCAAAGAGCGCAGCTTTCATGCTGCATCAATCCATAGAGCAGGCCTATTCCACTCTGCTTTTGACCCTCACCAACTACAGCCCTGCCAGCCATAATCTGAAATTTTTGCGAGGGCTGGCTGAAGGGCAGGACATCCGCCTTGCCGAGGCCTGGCCGAGGGATCACCATCGGTTTCAGTCTTGGTTCAACACGCTGAACGAAGCCTATGTGAAGGCTCGCTACTCCGATCATTACGAAATCACCGAGGAGGCACTGACCTGGCTGACTGCCAGAACGTCAATCCTCTACGAACTCGTCAACACTGTCTGCCGCGAGCACATCGAAAAGCTCGAACAGGCCGCGAAAGCCAGCGACTGAGCTTCACCGGTGACACAAACTTTCCTGAGCTCAGGTAGCAGCCACCGCAGCGTCATGAACCATACGGTCCAACCAACTCTCGCTATCGCTATGTCGATCTCCTCATAGAAACTGTTCTGTCTTCCAGGAGCAAAGCCGCGGTCAACAGCTGCAGTTCCGGTGCGACCGCAATCGAAAGGAATAATCGTGGCAAGGAAAACCATCGAACAGCGCTTGGCTGAACTGGATGCGCAACGGTCCGCCCTCAAGGCCCGTCTCTCGAAAACCGAGCGCAACAACGACATGCGCCGCAAGGTCCTGATCGGGTCGCTCGTTATGCATCACCTCGAAACCTCGGATGATCAGGTTTTCAAGCAGCAGCTCGGTGAATGGCTGCGTCGTGAACTACCGGGCTTTCTGACACGCGACAATGACAAGGTACTCTTTACCGATCTGATCGGAGCAGTACAGCCGGGCACGGCAGAGAGTGGTTACGGCGTGTAGGGTGCTCCATGAACCGATTGCGACTTGCCCGGAACGCATTCAAAAACATGATGCGAGCCGCCGCGCGTGATCCGCTTTGGGCATTCCTGGCTTTGATCGCCATGCCCTTCCGAATCTGGAAACGGCTCCTCGGATTTATGTTCATCCTGTTCAACGTCACCTTTGTGATCGGCATGGGTGGCGGTCATTTCCTCGAGCAAATGGGTTTCGCGCGGGGCTCGCTTGTCCACATCATCCCAGGTCTCTTAACCCTGCTGGCGCTTGCCGTTATCACCTTTTGGTTCATCACCACTCCACTGATTTTGCATTTTGGGGAGAGTGACGATGAGACCCACGGCTCTGCCCGCTTCGCGACACACAAGGAGATAGCCGCTCTCACCTCATCCGGTTCCGGCCTCCTGATCGGGCGTGATACGAAAACGGCCAAGCCTCTGCGCTATGATGGCCCGGCCCATCTCCTGACGATGGCGCCGACCCGTACCGGCAAGGGTGTCGGAACAATCGTCCCGAACCTGCTGACCGCCGACCGTTCCGTGATCTGCGTTGATCCAAAAGGTGAGAATGCAAGAATCACCGGTCGTGCTCGCCAGAAATTCGGCCCGGTTCATGTTCTCGATCCTTTCGGGGTCACCGGTAGACCCTCGGCCGCCTTCAATCCCCTGGCCCTGCTTGATCCCCACAGCCTCGATGTCGCGGACGACGCCAACACCCTTGCCGACGCTCTCGTATTCGACGAACCGGGAATGGCAGGCGAGGCGCATTGGAACGAGGAGGCGAAAGCGCTGATTGCCGGATTGCTGCTCGAGATCGTTGCATCTGAACCTTTGAGACGCAGGCACCTCGCAACACTCCGCGACTATCTCACCCTTGCTCCGGAACAGTTTGCAGCGCTGCTCAAGCGTATGCAGGACAGCGATGCGGCAAGAGGTCTTGTCGCGCGTGCCGCAAACCGCCACCTCGGAAAATCCGATCGCGAAGCCGCAGGCGTTTTGTCCGCAGCCCAACGCCATACGCATTTTCTTGATTCACCGCGCATGACGGCCGTCCTCAGCCGCTCGGATTTTCGGTTTGCCGATCTCAAGCACAGCAACGTGACGGTGTTCCTCGTGCTTCCTCCTGATCGTCTCTCGACCTATTCGCGCTGGCTGCGCCTGCTTGTCTCACAAAGCCTGCTCGAAATGGCCCGCGATCCGGCAAAGCCGGCGACACCGGTTCTCTATCTGCTCGATGAGTTCGCATCCCTTGGGCATTTGGCACCAGTCGAACGCGCGATGGGTCTGATGGCGGGCTATGGTGTCCAGCTTTGGCCCATCCTCCAGGACATCCATCAGCTGCGTGCCACATACGGTCACCGCGCCGGAACCTTCCTGTCAAATGCCGGCGTGCTGCAGGTCTTCGGCGTCAACGATCATGACAGCGCCCGCCTCATCTCTGATCTGCTCGGGCAGGAGACGGTCGTTTTCCAGACCATGGCGAGAGCCCTCGATTCCGATAAGACCGGGATCTCCTACAGCCAGCAACATACCGGCCGGCCGCTGCTTACCCCTGATGAGGTGCGCAATCTGCCGGCGCACGGACAATTGCTGTTCCTTGCCGGACAACGACCAATTTTTGCTGAGAAACTTGCCTACTTTGCCGATGTGGAGTTCAGGGAGATGTTCGATCCAGTCTGAAGGAAGCGTGGCGGAAAGGCAGTTCGGCAACCCATCAAATCCTTGTATGCACGGCCCTCCGGCTATCTTGATTATGAAGGCAATTTGCGCGCAATTCACTGGCGACGCGGTTCGCGAACGCAAGTTATTCGGCCATATCAAAGTCCGACCGCGTAATGCTGTTCGGCAGAAAATCGAGAGCTTCGAGGCTGATGGAGAGAGTTTCACTTTTGCCAAGCCCGTCTTCGTGGTGACAAGAGACGTGCACCGTATTCCGTGTGTGCCTTGCACCTCGACGCGGTCTTTGTGAGCATTCTCGACCAAAGACGTTCGACACAGTTTTCCTAATGCGCTCATCGAATGGTTTAGTCCTGCGCGAAATCCGCATCACCTGTTTGCATAGAGATACCAGGGAGACGAACGCCAAGGAGGCCTGAGTAACAGCTGAAAACCACAGAACCGACGAGGAGTGCCCTCAGACGGAATAGGCCCGCGTCAGTGAGTACTTTGGTCACTTCACCCGCGAAGCGATCCGGCGCGGACATGCCACCGCTTCGCAGCAGCATGCCGACGAGCTTGCGCCGCTCCCGGATGTCGTCTTTGACTTGCCTATGGGCTTTTACCCGAGCCGTGATGTCGACGTCATCCTGCGGGCCGACATAGCGTCTCTTGTCCTTACCCTCGGGAGTAGGGAGATCAAAATACCAGTAATTGCGGCCCTTGACCGGAACGGCAACAAACCGACCTTCGAGGGGAAAATCTGCCTGAAACTGAGCATCGAATGTCCGCTGCGCGAGTTCAGCGAACGCCGTTCTGTAAACGAGTTCAATCTGTTTCATCGCCCGATCCCGTTATAATGAATTTGCGAAACCATTATAACTCTGCTGCCACATGTCAGTGGAGCGAGGCGCGAGATAATCCTCTAGCAAGCGGGTGGAAATAGCGCGGCCGGTTCTGCGGCCCAGTCCGTCGCAATGTATCGTTCATTGGTCTTCATCTCGCGTGTTTCTCGTGACCCTAAAAGTTTTCAAAACTGCGGCAACAATTGCTTCCGGGCAATCCTCTTGAACAAGATGGCCAGTCTCGGGTAACAGGGTACACTGATGAGCGGAAATTAATGCTGCTAAACGCTCCCCCATCTCATAGGGAATCCAATCGTCATTTTTTCCCCAGAGCACAGTTACCGGGCAGTCCAACCGCGTATAAAGAGTTTCAATTTCATCCGTAAAACGCTGGTCCATTTGCGCGATTTGCCGATAAAATGCGGGCTGTCCGACAGGGCCGATCCAAGGCGCACTGTATATATTCAGCGCCTCTTCCGATAACGGCGACCGCGCGGCTGTTTGAAGGTAAGCACGTAACACGGCACGATGCATGTAGTCCGGCATTCCAGAAAAGGCCATTTCATGCTGACGAACATGCTGCACCAAGGGTGATCCCCATGGCGAAAGAGCTACAGCATCGATGATCGTTAAGGCTGAATAGCGCAATCCGTTAAGAAAGTAGGCACGAAGTACGGTTGCGCCGCCGAAATCGTGGGCCAGCATCTCCGGCCGCTCAATATTCCACTCTCGAAACAGATTGGCTAAAACATCATTCTGCACGCCGAGCGACACATCCTGCCCTTCGCGCATTTCGGATTGTCCATATCCGACCATATCAAAATAATAAATGGTTCGATGACTGGCAAAGTGGGGGATGATACGGCGCCAGACCTGAGAAGAGAACGGTGTCCCGTGAACGGCAACCAGCGGCGGCCCGCTGCCTATTTTTCCCCACCGAACATCATTACCATTAATTCTTAGTTCGTGTGGGAGATTCAGCATGGAAATTCCTGTTCTTACTTGGACCCGGTGCGTGACGCCCTTTCCTTGAATTTGCAAATCATCACCCCGATAGACTACGATCACCAGTTCATAATTTTGACGGTAATGATCAGTCCGCTGTGATTAAGCATTGAAGTATGCCCCCTTTCGGCGTGGAAGACTGACCCCGGTTGGGACAGGCTAACCCGCGGATCTATGTGCCGTTTCTTGGATATGGCGGGAGGCAGCCTTCCGCTCCGATGGTGGGGTCAAATGCCAGGCCGAAACACAACTGGCTCGTTTTGGGGCAAAGATTTTGTTTCGTGGCAACGGTCTACCCGTCCTCACGGACGGCGAGGCCCGAATGTTGGATGCGGTATTGCTCGTGCAGTATCCGGGGAGAGCTGCGTTTAAGGCGATGGTTGATGACGAAGAGTATCAGCGCGCGTTCCAGGTCGGGGCGTCGGCACTCGCGGAGATTGTCCTGCAGCCGCTGACGATGGCTGACGAACTGAGCTGATTGCCTCTACTGACCAGAGTAAGATATTGGGGCGGCAGGAAGCTTCATTCCTGCCGCCCGAACGCGATTGAAAGGGTTGGAGGCGTGCATTTTGGGCCAGAGTCCGTCATGCCTCAAAAACGCCAACTGCAGTCATCGCGCCTTTGATGGTTTCCCTTAGCCAGCGAGCTTCTGTCCGTGGTAGTTTCCCGCGAAACCTCCACACCCCGCAGCAATGCATAATACCCAAAATGTGGCACCGAATGCACCCGCAAGCGACACTGATAGGCCAGCGGAGATGCCGCCTAAAACACTTGGCAGATGTTTTGTCATTCGATCTCCAAATCTAAATGCTAGGTAACTTGGAGAAGCTTAGCTCAACTTTTGCTCGAAACAACTCATATGCTCGCTTGGAGCCAATTACGTTCTTCCGGTTTGCGCCAATAGGAGACATGAATTGTTTCTAGGTACGAGGCTTAAATGGGACCGGAAGCGGAATGGCGGGTTTTAGCGTCGAAGATGGTGGATGCTGTCGTTGTGCCCGCTGAAGAGCGAGACAAGTTGCCATGGTAGGCCCGGAGAGAGCGCCCACTATCGCTCAAAAGCCTTAGAAACCGGGCTTTCAGGGATGGTTAGGGGGACACGATGTCCCCCTTTTGTGTCTCTACGTGGCACGCAGAAGCGAACTACGCAACAGTTATAAGTGACCTGTACATCGCCGTCAGGGAGTGCGTCAGTCAGCATTATGCTTCCCTTCGGCTAGGTAGGCCTGCCTTCCATCGGATCATGTCGGCAAGAATTGGGTAGATGTCATTGTGCTTCGCACCAAACCGGAAATGCCCACCTTGGTACGATCCAATGTCACGGTTGGCCGAACCAGTGTCGTCCGGAAGATAAGCCGCCAACTCTTCAAGGCCTGCGTCGAGACGCTCTCCATCTGTCATTTCGTAGTAGCGCCACATCGGATTTCCATGTGAAAAATCGATCTCGGAAATGCTTTCCAGAAATTTTTCGTATAAATCCGCAGAGTTGTTTGGTCTTCTATTGTTGAAATTGAGGTCGTAAGTGATCTTCGCGAGAGCCTTTAGGACAACTGGCTGAGCTGCGGCCGTATTTTCCTTTGCTCGATCCTCTCCAAAGCCTGGTATTTGTACAATCTGCCCCCAAAGCTCTAGGACTGTATTTTCACGGGGCTCTACAATGGCCGGTGTGGCTCCTGCAATGTTGGCCTTGTTAAGGAATGCTGTTGCGTTGATAGCGACAACGTCTTTCAATACGAGAGCGCCAGTATCCTCAGACCAATCCTTAATTTCACTATCGATAATACGAATACCAAGATCATCAGACAGCTTGTGCTTGATGAAAAGGGTTACCGGGTTGGAGCCATCGAACTGAAAAGCCAACGAAGCATCGACCTTTTTACCCAAGCGGTTGAGGTCGTGGAAAAGCTGACGTTCCTGATCGATGTCTAGGCCCAAATGTACTTCCACGGTAATTGTCGCATAAGAACGAGCGGCCTCGTACGTCTCGTTCCACACCTGCATTTCAGCCTCGCTGACAGGCTTTCCCTTTTCCGCAAAGAGAACGGCTCCCTTTCCTGGATATTTTCCAGTCTGACGAACAGTGTCGAGAAATGTCATAGCAAGATCGGCGGCATATCTGCGGTGCTGACCATCAACAACCCACAGAATGTGCCTCTCAGAAAGGAACACCTTAAATCCCGCTGTTTCTCCACCCGTGGTCTCAAGACGAAATCCACGAATGCCACCAGCCCCGTTCCCGCCTGGAGGAACGTTCCTTATGTTGCAGACGATTGGCTGTAGTGAGAAGTACGGCTGCTCGCCCAAAAGGCGAAGCACATGATCGAAGCTCTCCGGCACCTCTTTGCCTAGCGCGATACGTCGCATCTTGGCTGCAGACACCAGGCCCTTGATCATGTAGACCGCGAGCTTCTTGGCATGCCCCTCATCGAGAGCCCGTTGCGCTACTGGGCCGCTCTCGCGGTCGTTGGCAACGTCTGAAATGTCATAAAACTTGCGAAACGGTACGGACATCGTGAAGACGCGATGTCCCAGGTTGTGTCCAATGAACACGTTGAAGGGGGTCTCGTTGACATCTCCAGCATCTGATAGGATGTCGAGAGAGTCCAGCTCTTGAGGAGTCTGGAGAGGAGTAGGCAAAGAACCGTTTTTAGGATACATTTGAATTCCTTTCTTGGTTGATGCCGGGAGCGAGCTTGGCAGTTTTGTCCCTGGCGCACAGGAAAAATGTCCCATGGGGAGTTATTTGTCAATAAATAATTCTCCTTGGGACATTATTTTATCGATATCTTGCTGTTTCATAGCTGTTTAGTGATCGCTTTAAAAATATGACGGCCTGAATAGGCTAGATTTTTTGGAATGCTGAGTAGATGTCCTGCCTCACGCATTAACGATCCTTTTGGATGCAAGCGGTCCTCACGAGTTAGCTGAGATGCCGCATGTACGACTTGTCAAAAAAGGTCGGCAATCATGCAGAAGAATGTTGCATTGAGGCGTAGCTTTTCGCTTTATGAGCGTGGGGCAATGTGAAGTGCAATTGAGGGGAACATGTCGAATACCGATCCGCAAGGCTTGTATAGAGCTTTGGGAGTGCAGTCGTCTGCTACTGCTGAAGAAATCAAGAGCACCTACAGGAAGCTCGCCAAGGAAACCCATCCAGATACTTCACAGAGTGCGCCCGGTGAACAATTTCACAGAATTTCCGCTGCATACGAAGTCCTGAACAATCCTCTTCGTCGAGCGGAATATGATAGTTCCGCGTACCAGGCCTCTGCGCAGGAGGCAAAGACACGAGTTCTCGATCATATTTGTTGCTCGCGCTGCGGACAGGCTACTGCACAGCCGCGATATGTCGTATTCTTCCGTGTCTACAGCTTCATCGTCATGACTACACGCAGGCCGGTACAAGGTATTTTCTGCGCAAGCTGTGCGAAGAAAGAGGGCTTGAAATCCTCTGTTATCACCTTGTTCACCGGTTGGTGGGGTGCGCCCTGGGGGCCGATCTATTCAATCGGCTCGATACTCAGCAACGGTTTCGGCGGTAAGCATGAGCGATCTACCGACGAGGGTATGATCTGGTACAATTCGCTTGCGTTCCTTTCTCGCGGCAATCTGCAGTTGTCGTACGCTCTCGCCATGCAGTCCAGAAAGGCATTGGACAAAGACGTTGCAAGGGATGCCACCGAGCTAGTTGCTCAGCTTGAGAAGGCCGGGGCCGATCCTCGGCAAGGCAAGCTAAGAAATCCGTGGCGCACATCAATGCTATATGGAGCAGGTCACTTGCTTATGGCCTTTGCGTTACCTGGTACGCTCGCGCTGGGCATCTTTGCAAGCACGCAAGGCAATAGTGCGGGCAGCAGCTACGGCGGAAGTCGCCTTTATTCGTCGCCTCCGTCTGCTACGCAGTATCAGCCCAGCGCACAGAAGGCAGTTTTAAAGCCGACTGTGCCGACATGCGCGAGCGTTCCATATAGCGGGCAGCTATTGGGGCCAAATCGATTGTCTTCTACGCACGGTCACTCGCTGGAAATCCGCAACGGTTCCAGCGGTAATGCCATCATCAAAGTACGGGCAGAGTTGTCGGGGGCAGTTGTCGCCGCATTCTTTGTGCGCAGTAATCAGACAGGTCAGATTACTGGCATCGCTGACGGACGTTATACCGTGCAGTATGCTTTCGGCGATGCACTCGACGTCAGTTGCAGACGTTTTGTAGAGTTGCATGGTGCGGGCCAATTTCCTGGAGCGGAAACTCTCCAGACGCAAAAAACGACGACCCAAATTATTACGCAGGTTCTGTCCTATACCTTGTACGCGGTGCCTGCTGGCAATGTTACCCCACAAAGTATTTCTGCGCAGGAGTTCGAAAGCCAGTGATCACGCCAGATTCTGCATGCAGCTATGAGGAGAATACGCGCAGGAAAATGGTAGATATACCCGTAAAGTTCCGCGTGTTTTTCGGACCGCTTGTGTTCGCTGTTTTATTTCTGTCAGTCGAAAAAGTAGCCGCTGCTTCGATTGTGAAATCAATCAAGTCCAGTTGCTCAATTGAGTTGTCCGGTCCCATTGAGTCAGGCGATCATGATCGCTTTCATGCTTTAGCGATGGCACTTGGCTTGCTTGAGCCATCCAATAGCGGTGAACCTAGCAATTCGACCGACGATGCGCTTTGCTTGAATAGCCCTGGAGGCAGCTATTTAGAAGGGCGACTCATCTCACAAGAGTTACGTGATCATGGCATTCCGACGCGAGTTGAGGCTGGATCAGAATGCTATTCTTCTTGCGCCTTCATATTCATGTCGGGCCGACTATTGGGCGCTGAGTCAGACGGCACCAGTCGCCATCTGCATATCAAAGGGAAGCTTGGTTTCCACGCTCCATATATCGTGCCGGATGAAACTAAAAGCTATACGGGCTCTGATCTTAGTAAACAGGTGACTTTGACCAGCCAAATAATTGCTGACTTCATAAGCTTTGGCTCTGATACTTCTGCTTATTCTGGAAGGCCATTCTTCCCGATTTCATTAGTCGCAAAACTTTTGTCAGCAGGGCCGAACCAGCTTGCCCTCGTAGAATCCGTTGAGGACGCCGCCCGATGGCAGATTGATATATACGGGATGAAAGATGTGGCACGACTCGCCGAAAATCAGATGCGGCAAGCTTGCGCCAACTTCCTGTCTTGGGAATTAGACAGGCCTTCTGATCAGATCAACACGCAGTATCCGTTCTCGCTGAAGTACGAGAAAGGCAAGCTGGGGAATGAGCAAGTAATATGGGCTTTGATCAATACTGGTGATATGGACAACCGCGAGTGTCGAGTTCAGACTTCAAAGCATGCAATAAGGGGTTTTACCATCTGCAGCAGAGATGAGGGAAACGGCATATCTCGAGGCGCATGTACGGAAGGGTGGGGATATTGGGTTCCATGGTACTATGGCCTGCCACCTAAACTTCCGCTGGCTGCAATTGAGTAGATACCAGCGTCAATCACAGCCTGGCTGTAGGGTCGCATCCACAAACTGCCAAATTTTTACGAGGGGGTATTTAAGCCCCTTCGTACAGCCGCTTCCCCCATGGGTGCTGTCGTTTGGGCGACATCCAATTCAATCTCGGCAATGCATACGATCTTTCTTTGACAGCCTCCACCATGACCGAAAGGACATAAGGCAGGGTACGGGATCTAGTCCGCAAGGGTATACCTTGGTGGACATCGTTTGTTGCCGCAATTTCACGTCCGCAAGGTACACATTTTGCCCCCGGACAGCCGGTTTAGCGGACAGGACCCTTCCGGACGCACGAATAACCTGAATCGGGTCCGCTCTTGAGACACCATCGTCGTAAATCCTATGGCCGAGATGGAGCCGCAAACGTGTGCCAACGCATTCGGCCGCAAATGAGCGGTTTGGGCCGAAACCGGACGTAGGGGCACGCGTGGATGAACAACCTGTGTCGAGCCATTTCTCCTGTATGATGACAGGAGACGAGGATGCTTAAAGCGGACTTTGCAGGCGACAGGTGTGTTGGGGCATGACTGTCGCAGCTTTTGCGCAGACATCAACCGCTACCGTTAGGGATTTACGCAGACTTTTCACACCGGAGATTTGCATGAGACATTGTAGACTTGTTTACCAGAGCTATCCGCTCGACCTTGCAGTCCAGGAACCGTGCATCACCACCGTGCGAGCCACAAGTGTATCCTGGCCTGGTCAAACATTGGAGTACTACATCGGTCTGGATCTGAAAATGAAATCTCCGAAATTCTTCTTCGATCCCAACAATGACCCCAAAGATGGCGTCGCCCAGTGGTTGAACCCGTGTCTGGATACACAATGGCTGAAAATTCCCTTGAACCACTTTAAGAACCGTGATTTTCGCAGCCTCGAAGAAATCCGGGTGAATTTTCAAGGCGAGGGAACTCAGAACCCTTTAATTGGGGAGAATTGGTGGGGAAGCTCCCGGTCTTATCACCACCTACAGTGATGAATTCTTCGCCCGTGCCGAAATCTCCATTCGTCACAACGGTGGTGGCACGTTTTCGGTTCAGCCTTCTGACACCACTCAGTTCGCCACTGCTTTTGATATAGCCTTCAGTGCTCCACTGACCGTCAAGCTGATCGGTTATCGCAACTCGGCGACCCAAGATGATCTTTTTGGGTTGGTTCGACCGCTTTCGGAAAAAAGACGACTTCACTTACACGCCGCTGCAACGAGGTGAAGACCTCTATCTCGATGGTGTGGTCAAATAACCGCCGTGCCAATCGCCCTTAGCGCTTCAAGTTCGAGGAGCATAGAGGTGGCTCGGTTTGTTTGAACAGTTTCGGGCGGTTTACTAAGTGGATTTCCGCCTCGATTATGCAGCCACCATCATTGATGCCAGCGCGTTGAAGTAGGCCTGATCCGGCGTCTGCCGAAAGGGTGCCGCAACCTGCTTGATGGTTATTGTCAGGTCTATCGAAGCGTGACCTTTCTATTTTCGGCTGTGGATCCGTGTGTGTTGCGCAATTTTAACTCAATAGCTGCAGGGTGCATTGTGCGTGTTGTGCTTTGACTTTTGGGGATTGAATTGAATGAGGACAGCTTTACTTCTCTGTGCCGCCGTGATGACACTGGCTGGATGCCAGACTCCGGCACCGCAATCTGTTTTGGATTCGCAGCGTCCACCGTCCAGACCGATTAAACGTGACTATGTGGACGCCATGCGCGGAACTATCAAACCCGGATATTTCACGAAAGCCGAGATTTCGAGCGTAGTGCTGCTCGACCCTGAAAAGCAGATTTACGCTTATTGCACGCGAACGACGGAACGTTTCAACCCCGATTGGTCGTATATTGGCGTAGCCGTGTACAAGAATTTAAGCGTGGACGCTTCAAAGAATGACTACCGCTGCCGTGACAAGCGGTTGCGGTACTACGATTTTCCTGAGTTGCTGAACATGAAGTCCTGATAGAGCCCGGCAGGCGGCGCTTAGCTCCTTTCGCGTCGCCTGTTGCCGGCTGCGGAGATTGCAAGGTCAGCTTCGAGGTGCTGCTGTACCGGGTGTCTTCAAGCCATGGCTTACACGCCTTTTATGATGTCGCAGATACCCTTGCGGATGACGTCCTTGTCGGCGATCTGTCCTGCCTGAATGTTGAAAACAGCATCGATGCGGACAGCGGCGCCTTTCTGGAGGGCGACAACGCGCAGCGTCTGAATCCTGCCACTTCCGCTGGTTTCCTGGTGGGCATCGATTGACGACAGTGCCTTGTTGATCTGGATACCTGAGAAACCTTCYGCTGCGACGGCCTGGGCKAGCTTTTGAAGGACMGCGGGTGCTTTGGCTTTCGGCAGTTCCTGAAAGGATTTGTAAGAGACAGCTGTGACCATCGGCACACCTGAGACTGTGAAGTTTTTCTCGCACGATGCTGCGAAGGCCGGGCTGGAGACGGTGATCAGACCGAGAATTGCGATGGCATGTTTCATATTGCGTAATCCGGTTGTTGGTGAAGGTTTTCAGCTGCTGGCCGCATCAGAATGTCGACCGTTTTCCTCTGTAGGTTGATGGCGGTGGTAATGCTTCATGGGCTTGCGCGAGCGTTTCCAGCCATGTTGCTAGGCCATCGGGAACTGTATCGTTGCCGGCTTCCAGCGCCTCGATCCATGAGAGTTCACATTGCAAGGCAGAGGCAATATTGATTGGCGTCCAGCGGATCACCCGCAGGCATTCATTAAAGCGTTCTGGCGACATGATGATTTGTTATGTTCCCCGTATTTCCCTGCTGAGGCTCCCTCACGCAGCCGCGATAGTCAATCATTTTTGCAACTTTTGATAGGCTGAACGATCCGTATTTACCTGTCATTCGATTGCGATGAGGGGAGCACGCGCTGCAGGGTGCACAGGTGGAATATTATACCTTCGTAATCGCTATTAATACATATATTTGTATATTTATACTTGTTTCCGGGAATGGATTTTCCTTTGGTGAGGGTGAGTGGGTGGTTTGGTTAGGATTGGATCAACGACTGGAGGGTGTCGGTAAAACATATAATTTATTCAGCTGGGCACGCAAAACATATAAATAAGCATAAACCAACCGTATTAAGGGGAGAATGGGGATTTGATTGGTAAAGCTCGTCTGTTTGCACGCAGATAGTTTTGGACCGCTATAACCATGTGATTTTATATAGGTTTTTACAGCGAGGTGGATTTATTTATATGGGGAAGCGGGAAGGAATCTGATTGGGAAGTGGATTGAAAAGGCGATGAAAACTGGCAGCGATCGATTACAAGATCGATTACAA
>NZ_JBFTGV010000019.1:0-20315 GCF_056393925.1 Agrobacterium sp. 10T429 | reverse complement strand
GAAGCCTACATCCTGACGAAGGAAGAAGGCGGCCGTCATACGCCGTTCTTCACGAACTACCGTCCGCAGTTCTACTTCCGTACGACTGACGTTACCGGTATCGTTTCGCTTCCAGAAGGCACGGAAATGGTTATGCCTGGCGACAACGTCACTGTTGAAGTCGAGCTGATCGTTCCGATCGCGATGGAAGAAAAGCTGCGCTTCGCTATCCGCGAAGGCGGCCGTACCGTCGGCGCCGGCATCGTCGCTTCTATCGTCGAGTAATTTTCGACAGACGGCGGTTTCGCCGGAATTAAAAATCTAGTTCTAAAACGGCGGTGTCTTCGGCACCGCCGTTTTTTTATGTAAAAATCCATTTTTGTAAATTTATATAGTTGAAAGATTCGTATACTTTTATTATGTGAGTATAAATTCTAATATTTTACTTATTTTATCCGTATATTATGCGATATATTTAAGATAATTGTAATTTATGATTTATTCTTATGTAATTATATTTTTATTAGTGACGTAATAATCCTGTAATTCGTTCAAAGTAGATGAAACTATATTAATCATCGCTTGGCTGGCTTGTTTTTATCGGCCAGTTTTCTTCCGAGACGACTTCATGTCCGATTTAACTGTTGTGCTCACCAGCTGCCGCCGTCCTGATCTTCTCATCGGAACTCTCGATAGCTTCTTCTCTACTAATGATTACCCGCTACGGGAATTTATCATTATCGAGGACTCTGACGACGAATCGGTGTGGGCGATTCCGGCGCGGTATCCAGAGCAACCGATCCGCGTCATTTTGAACGGCGTCAATATTGGGCAGCACCGCTCTATCGACCGGGCATATTCGGAAGTGCAAACCCCTTACATCCTGCATCTCGAAGACGACTGGGCATTTCCTGTTTCTAAGGTTGTCGGCAGGGGCATCGAAATACTGAAGCGGGACCCGCAGGTGGCGCTCGTTCAACTCAGAACCGATGACGACATTCCCCGTGACATTCGGCGTAAGGCGCAGGCAGTTGAAGATTTAAGGTATTGGCGAATACCGCCGACCGCGCATCGTGTCTGGCATAGCTTCACCTTCAATCCGACCGTCAAGCGGTTGTCCTGCTATAAAAAACTACCACAAGGTTATGCCGGTTTCCGGACAGAGGCGGAGATTAGTATCTTTTATAAGGATCAGGGCGCGATCATGGCGTGGTTGGCCGAAACCGGCGTCAGCCATTCGGGATTTGGCCGCAGCAATTATGGTCTTAAGAAACGCCGTGGTTGGCGCGGTGTGGCGCAAGAACTCGACAGATTCTTTTCGCTGGCGACAGTCCGTAAATGGCGGCGTTCCGTGACGCGCAACGTCGCACACTTCAAGCGCAAGTATCGGGAGCGTCAGTTGATCAGGTCCGATCGCAGTGCGCTTGAGCCGTAATAGATTAAAGGTCGGTTGCGAAAGGTATCAAACCAGCGCATTTGGATGCCGCAAAGGGGTTCGTTGAGGTGACGGGCTTGGGGGTAACCGGTTAAGCGGCCGAGGAAAAAACGTGGCGGGGAGGGTGTCAACAGTTTCTTCCGAAAGCGAATAAAAAGCGCTTGCCATTCTTTTCCGTGCGCCTTAAAGGGAACGCATACCGAAGCGGCCAAGTGATTTTCGTGGTCGGCTAAGGTGTTAAAGGGGTATAGCTCAGTTGGTAGAGCGGCGGTCTCCAAAACCGCAGGTCGTAAGTTCGAGCCTTACTGCCCCTGCCACTTTCCATCCGCAAGCGCGGTCTTCGCTGCATGGCAGATGGGTGCCGGTTTTCCGGCGAATTTCGCCGAATGTCGATTTCCTCTTGTTAAAACTGGAATCGGTGTTTATGTAAGGTCAAAACAGACACGCGGTGCGTGGGGCTGATTAGTTCGGCTTTACGCGCCGTAATTGCGTGGGCAGTCAATGGCATCCAAAACCAATCCGTTTACGTTTCTGCAGCAGGTTCGCGCCGAAGCGTCTAAAATCACTTGGCCGTCGCGCCGCGAGACCATGATTTCGACGGCTATGGTGCTTGTGATGGTCATTTTTGCGGCTCTGTTCTTTTTTGCTGCTGACCAGCTCATCGGCTGGGTGCTTAGCCTCGTGCTGAACGTCGGCCGGTAACGGATTGAACGGAGAATAAAAATGGCAGCGCGCTGGTATATCGTTCACGCATATTCGAATTTCGAAAAGAAGGTCGCTGAGTCGATCGAAGAGAAGGCTCGTCAGAAGGGTCTTGATCATCTTTTCGAGAAAATCCTCGTTCCAACCGAAAAGGTTGTCGAGGTGCGTCGTGGCCGCAAGGTCGACAGCGAGCGCAAGTTCTTTCCAGGTTACGTGCTTGTGCGCGCCAACCTGACGGATGAGGCCTATCACCTCATCAAGAACACGCCGAAGGTGACCGGTTTCCTCGGTTCGGACAATAAGCCTGTTCCGATTCCGGATTATGAAGCCGATCGTATCCTCGGTCAGGTTCAGGAAGGTGTCGAGCGTCCGAAGTCTTCGGTTTCGTTCGAGGTCGGCGAGCAGGTTCGCGTTTCCGATGGTCCGTTCGCGTCGTTCAACGGCGTTGTTCAGGATGTCGACGAAGAGCGTTCGCGCCTGAAGGTGGAAGTTTCGATTTTCGGCCGCGCTACGCCGGTCGAGCTGGAATACAGTCAGGTCGAGAAGGTCTGACTGGAGGGGTGAAACCCCAATCGCGTGGAAGGCAAACGGGCTCCCATAGCCGGGGCAGGGCGCCGCACCACGCAACCGCAGCCGCCGGAGCGATCCGGCTAGAGAGAAGCCGGGAAACCGGTTTGAATTGAAAGGCAGAGAGATATGGCTAAGAAAGTTATGGGCCAGCTCAAGCTGCAGGTGAAGGCAGGGTCGGCCAATCCGTCCCCGCCGATCGGTCCTGCACTTGGTCAGCGCGGCATCAACATCATGGAATTCTGCAAGGCGTTCAATGCCGCCACGCAGGAAATGGAAAAGGGTATGCCGATTCCGGTCGTCATCACCTATTACCAGGACAAGTCCTTCACCTTCGTCATGAAGCAGCCGCCGATGACCTATTGGCTGAAGAAGGAAGCGAAGATCACCTCCGGCTCCAAGACGCCTGGTAAGGGCGCCAAGGTTGGCTCCATCACCAAGGCTCAGGTCAAGACGATCGCTGAAGCCAAGATGAAGGATCTGAATGCTGCCGATATCGAAGGCGCAATGGCAATGGTTGAGGGCTCTGCCCGCGCCATGGGCCTGGAAGTAGTAGGTTGATCATGGCCAAGGTAGCAAAGCGTATTCAGAAGATCCGCGAAGGTGTGGATCCTAACAAGCTCTACGTTCTCACCGACGCCATTTCGATGGTCAAGGAACGTGCAGTCGCCAAGTTCGACGAAACCGTTGAAGTTTCGATGAACCTCGGCGTTGACCCGCGCCATGCGGACCAGATGGTTCGCGGCGTTGTCAACCTGCCGAACGGCACGGGCCGTGACGTTCGCGTCGCCGTTTTTGCACGTGGCGCCAAGGCTGATGAAGCCACGGCTGCTGGTGCTGACGTTGTTGGCGCAGAAGAGCTGGTTGAAATCGTTCAGGGCGGCAAGATCGACTTCGATCGTTGCATCGCGACCCCGGACATGATGCCGCTCGTCGGCCGTCTCGGCAAGGTACTCGGCCCGCGTGGCATGATGCCGAACCCGAAGGTAGGTACGGTGACGATGGATGTTGCCGGCGCCGTCAAGGCGTCCAAGGGCGGCGCTGTTGAGTTCCGCGTCGAAAAGGCCGGTATCGTACACGCTGGTATTGGCAAGGCTTCGTTCGACGCCAAGGCTCTTGAAGAAAACATCAAGGCTTTCGCCGATGCGGTCATCAAGGCAAAGCCGACGGGTGCCAAGGGCAACTACGTCAAGCGCGTTGCCATCTCCTCGACCATGGGTCCGGGCGTCAAGATCGAACCTTCGTCGGTTACGGCTTAATCAATTCTCGTGCTTCCCTGTCGGGGAGCGTGATTAAAAGAATTTCCGGCTCTCAGGGAGCCGGAGATTTCCGGGGAAACCCGGAACTCCTGTCCGAGATTGCGGGTGGCCATGTCCTTCGGGGTTTGGCCTTAATCATTCAACCTGCATGAGACGGGTGAGGCTGGATTTGAGGCATCGCAGATGCCTGACTGTCCGGTTCGAACCTGGTGTGCCTGTGCCTGAAGCCGTTTGCGGCGACAGAGCGGGGGACAGGATCCTCGAGCGTCGCTCGGGATCTTTGTAAAAAGGTCCCTTGGGGCAAAGGCAAACCCGACGGGTTCACACTTATGTGGCCCCGTCTACTGGAGACAGACAGTGGAAAGAGCGGAAAAACGCGAATTCGTCACGGAGCTGAACRAAGTCTTCAAGGCTTCCGGTTCGGTTGTCGTGGCCCACTATGCTGGTGTCACCGTTGCGCAAATGAACGACTTCCGTTCGAAAATGCGCGCTGCCGGAGGCACCGTCAAGGTCGCGAAGAACCGCCTGGCCAAGATCGCTCTTCAGGGCACGGAGTCGGAAGGGATGACAGATCTCTTCAAGGGCCAGACGCTGATTGCATACAGCGTCGACCCTATGATTGCTCCGAAAGTCGTCATGGATTTCGCAAAGACCAACGATAAAGTCGTTGTTCTCGGCGGTTCCATGGGCGCAACCACGCTCAACGCCGAAGCAGTCAAGTCGCTTGCGACCCTGCCTTCGCTGGACGAGCTGCGCGCAAAGCTGCTGGGCCTACTCAACGCCCCGGCAACTCGCGTCGCCACGGTTGTCGCAGCACCTGCAAGCCAGCTTGCACGGGTGTTCTCGGCTTACGCCAAGAAGGACGAAGCCGCTTAAGGCGGTTTTTCGCTGTAATTATTCAAACTGGTTCGAACTGAACAAAAGGAACTATCAAAATGGCTGATCTCGCAAAGATCGTTGAAGACCTCTCTACCCTGACCGTTCTGGAAGCTGCAGAACTGTCGAAGCTTCTCGAAGAAAAGTGGGGCGTTTCCGCCGCTGCTCCGGTAGCTGTTGCTGCTGCTGGCGGTGCTGGCGCTGCTGCTGTCGTTGAAGAAGAAAAGACCGAATTCGACGTGATCCTGGTTGACGCTGGCGCCAACAAGATCAACGTCATCAAGGAAGTCCGCGCTATCACGGGTCTCGGCCTGAAGGAAGCTAAGGACCTCGTTGAAGGCGCTCCGAAGGCTGTCAAGGAAGCTGTTTCCAAGGCTGAAGCTGCTGACCTCAAGAAGAAGCTTGAAGACGCTGGCGCCAAGGTCGACGTTAAGTAATCTTGCGATTGCTGGCGGGAAGGGGCTTCATGCCCCTTTCCGTCGTCATCGTTTTAAAACTTATTACCCAAAAGCCGCGTGAAAATGGCTTTTGGGTAATGGGTTCTTCAAGAGAATGGTTCCGAACCGGCTCATCTAGGCAATCCGGCCTGATCGATCCGGGATGTGGAACGAGATTGATGACACCCATTGCTTGACGGGATCGACTGGCCATCGGTTCCCGTCCGTTGCAGGCCCGGATGCAATTTTAAAGGAGCGACGATGGCTCAGACCCTTTCGTTTAACGGTCGCAGGCGCGTACGCAAGTTTTTCGGCAAAATTCCAGAAGTAGCGGAAATGCCGAACCTCATCGAGGTTCAGAAGGCTTCGTATGACCAGTTTCTCATGGTTGACGAGCCCAAGGGTGGCCGTCCCGACGAGGGATTGAATGCCGTATTCAAATCCGTATTCCCGATCACCGATTTTTCCGGCGCATCCATGCTCGAGTTCGTGTCTTACGAATTCGAAGCGCCGAAGTTTGACGTCGAGGAATGCCGTCAGCGCGATCTGACCTACGCAGCGCCGCTGAAAGTGACGCTGCGCCTCATCGTGTTCGATATCGACGAGGATACAGGCGCGAAGTCCATCAAGGACATCAAGGAACAGTCCGTATACATGGGCGACATGCCGCTCATGACCAATAACGGCACGTTCATCGTCAACGGTACAGAGCGCGTCATCGTTTCGCAGATGCACCGTTCGCCGGGCGTATTCTTTGACCACGACAAGGGCAAGAGCCATTCTTCCGGCAAGCTTTTGTTCGCTGCCCGCGTCATCCCGTATCGCGGTTCCTGGCTCGACATCGAGTTCGACGCCAAGGACATCGTCTATGCGCGTATCGACCGTCGCCGCAAGCTGCCCGTGACCTCGCTCCTGATGGCGCTTGGCATGGATGGTGAAGAAATCCTGTCGACGTTCTACAGCAAGGCTTCCTACGAGCGCTCCGGCGATGGCTGGCGCATTCCGTTCCAGCCTGAAACGCTGAAGAATGCCAAGGTCATCACCGACATGATCGACGCCGACACCGGCGAAGTCGTTGTCGAAGGTGGCAAGAAGCTGACTCCGCGTCTTATCCGCCAGCTCGTCGACAAGGGCCTGAAGGCACTTAAGGCGACTGACGAAGATCTCTACGGCAACTTCCTTGCCGAAGACATCGTCAACTACTCGACGGGTGAGATCTATCTCGAAGCCGGCGACGAAATCGACGAAAAGACGCTTGGCCTCATTCTTCAGTCCGGCTTTGACGAGATTCCGGTCCTCAACATCGACCACGTCAATGTTGGCGCCTATATCCGCAACACGCTGCATGCGGACAAGAACCAGAACCGCCAGGAAGCGCTGTTCGATATCTACCGCGTCATGCGTCCGGGTGAGCCGCCGACCATGGATTCGGCAGAAGCGATGTTCAACTCGCTGTTCTTCGATGCAGAACGTTATGATCTCTCGGCTGTTGGCCGCGTGAAGATGAACATGCGTCTCGACCTCGACGCGGAAGACACCGTGCGCACGCTGCGCAAGGAAGACATCCTCGCTGTCGTCAAGATGCTGGTCGAACTGCGCGACGGCAAGGGCGAAATCGACGACATCGACAACCTCGGCAACCGCCGTGTGCGTTCGGTCGGCGAGCTGATGGAAAACCAGTACCGCCTCGGCCTTCTGCGCATGGAACGTGCGATCAAGGAACGTATGTCCTCGATCGAAATCGACACTGTGATGCCGCAGGACCTGATCAATGCGAAGCCGGCAGCTGCCGCCGTTCGCGAATTCTTCGGTTCCTCGCAGCTGTCGCAGTTCATGGACCAGGTGAACCCGCTTTCGGAAATCACCCACAAGCGCCGTCTTTCGGCTCTTGGACCGGGTGGTCTGACCCGTGAGCGCGCCGGCTTCGAAGTCCGCGACGTTCATCCGACCCACTACGGCCGTATTTGCCCGATCGAAACGCCGGAAGGCCCGAACATCGGTCTGATCAACTCGCTTGCCACCTTTGCCCGCGTCAACAAGTACGGCTTCATCGAAAGCCCGTACCGCAAGATCATCGACGGCAAGGTGACGACCGACGTTATCTACCTCTCCGCTATGGAAGAGGCCAAGTACTACGTCGCACAGGCCAATGCCGAGCTCGATGGCGAAGGCGCCTTCACTGAAGAGTTCGTTGTTTGCCGTCACTMGGGCGAAGTTATGCTCGCACCGCGCGACAACATTAACCTGATGGACGTTTCGCCGAAGCAGCTCGTTTCGGTCGCAGCGGCTCTCATTCCGTTCCTGGAAAACGACGACGCCAACCGCGCTCTCATGGGCTCGAACATGCAGCGTCAGGCCGTTCCGCTTCTGCGGGCGGAAGCGCCGTTCGTCGGCACAGGCATGGAACCGATCGTCGCCCGTGACTCCGGCGCTGCCATCGCGGCTCGCCGCGGCGGTGTCGTCGACCAGGTGGATGCGACCCGTATCGTTATCCGCGCTACGGAAGAACTCGATGCCGGCAAGTCGGGCGTCGATATCTACCGTCTGCAGAAGTTCCAGCGTTCGAACCAGAACACCTGCGTCAACCAGCGTCCGCTGGTCGCTGTCGGTGACATCATCTCCAAGGGTGACATCATCGCTGATGGTCCGTCGACCGACCTCGGCGATCTGGCTCTTGGCCGTAACGCGCTCGTCGCGTTCATGCCCTGGAACGGCTACAACTACGAAGACTCGATCCTGATGTCGGAACGTATCGTTTCCGATGACGTGTTCACCTCCATCCACATCGAAGAATTCGAAGTGATGGCGCGTGACACGAAGCTTGGTCCGGAAGAAATCACACGCGACATTCCGAACGTTTCGGAAGAAGCGCTGAAGAACCTCGACGAAGCCGGTATCGTTTACATCGGTGCGGAAGTTCAGCCGGGCGATATCCTCGTCGGCAAGATCACGCCGAAGGGCGAAAGCCCGATGACGCCGGAAGAAAAGCTTCTGCGCGCCATCTTCGGTGAAAAGGCTTCCGACGTTCGCGACACCTCCATGCGCATGCCTCCGGGCACGTTTGGTACCGTTGTGGAAGTCCGCGTCTTCAACCGTCACGGTGTGGAGAAGGACGAGCGCGCGATGGCAATCGAGCGCGAAGAGATCGAACGTCTGGCAAAGGACCGCGACGACGAACAGGCAATTCTCGACCGTAACGTCTACGGCCGCCTGATCGACATGCTGCGTGGTCACGTTTCCATCGCCGGTCCGAAGGGCTTCAAGAAGGGCGTCGAGCTTTCCAACGCCGTCGTCTCCGAATATCCCCGCTCGCAGTGGTGGATGTTTGCAGTCGAAGACGAGAAGGCCCAGTCCGAACTGGAAGCACTTCGCGGCCAGTACGACGAATCCAAGTCGCGCCTTGAACAGCGCTTCATGGACAAGGTCGAGAAGGTCCAGCGCGGCGATGAAATGCCTCCTGGCGTCATGAAGATGGTCAAGGTCTTCGTCGCTGTGAAGCGCAAGATCCAGCCGGGCGACAAGATGGCCGGCCGTCACGGTAACAAGGGCGTCGTCTCGCGTATCGTTCCTGTCGAGGACATGCCGTTCCTCGAAGACGGCACGCATGTCGACATCTGCTTGAACCCGCTCGGCGTGCCTTCGCGCATGAACGTCGGCCAGATCCTCGAAACCCACCTCGCATGGGCATGCGCAGGTATGGGCAAGAAGATCGGCGAGATGCTCGAAGAGTATCGCAAGACAATGGACATCAGCGAGCTTCGCACGGAGCTTACCGAAATCTATGCGAGTGAATCGCATGACGAGGTAAAGCGCTTCGACGACGAATCGCTGGTCAAGCTTGCCGAAGAAGCCAAGCGCGGTGTTTCCATCGCGACCCCGGTATTCGACGGTGCGCATGAACCCGACGTTGCCGCGATGCTGAAGAAGGCAGGTCTGCATGAATCCGGTCAGTCCGTTCTTTATGACGGTCGTACCGGCGAGCCGTTCGACCGCAAGGTCACCGTCGGCTACATGTACATGATCAAGCTGAACCACCTTGTTGACGACAAGATCCACGCTCGCTCGATCGGTCCTTACTCGCTCGTTACCCAGCAGCCGCTGGGCGGCAAGGCGCAGTTCGGCGGACAGCGCTTCGGGGAAATGGAAGTCTGGGCTCTGGAAGCATACGGCGCGGCTTACACGCTGCAGGAAATGCTCACCGTCAAGTCGGACGACGTGGCGGGCCGCACCAAGGTCTACGAGGCGATCGTCCGTGGCGACGATACCTTTGAGGCCGGTATCCCCGAGAGCTTCAACGTTCTCGTCAAGGAAATGCGGTCGCTCGGTCTTTCGGTCGAACTGGAGAACTCGAAGGTCGAGACCCAGCCCGAGGATCAGCTGCCCGACGCAGCGGAATAAAGATGAGAGAGGCGGGCGCCGTGTTGGCGCCTGCCGTTTCCCCGGCGACCAATGGTTGCCGCGGGACACTTTCGCCGCATTGTGCGGTTAATCCGTATTTAAAGCTCTGGACGGTGACCCGGGAAGAAGCCGGTCCAGATGCAAACAGGGGCAGCAGCTAGCCTCTCAAGGAGACAAGGCATGAACCAAGAGGTCATGAATCTTTTCAATCCTCAGGTGCCTGCGCAGCATTTCGATTCCATCCGGATTTCGATCGCTTCGCCGGAAAAAATCCTGTCGTGGTCCTACGGCGAGATCAAGAAGCCGGAAACCATCAACTATCGTACGTTCAAGCCGGAACGCGATGGTCTCTTCTGCGCGCGCATTTTCGGACCTATCAAGGACTACGAATGCCTGTGCGGCAAGTACAAGCGCATGAAGTACAAGGGCATCATCTGCGAAAAGTGCGGCGTTGAAGTTACGCTGTCGCGCGTTCGCCGTGAGCGCATGGGCCATATCGAGCTCGCAGCGCCCGTTGCCCATATCTGGTTCCTGAAGTCGCTTCCCTCGCGTATCTCGACCTTGCTCGACATGACGCTGAAGGATGTCGAACGCGTTCTCTATTTCGAGAACTACATCGTCACCGAACCCGGCCTCACCTCGATGAAGCAGAACCAGCTTCTGTCCGAGGAAGAGTACATGATCGCCGTTGACGAGTTCGGCGAAGACCAGTTCACCGCCATGATCGGCGCTGAAGCCATCTACGAGATGCTGGCTTCGATGAACCTCGAAAAGATCGCCGGCGACCTGCGTGCCGAGCTTGCCGAGACCACCTCGGATCTCAAGCAAAAGAAGTTCATGAAGCGTCTCAAGATCGTTGAGAACTTCATGGAATCCGGCAATCGTCCGGAATGGATGATCATGAAGGTCGTTCCGGTTATTCCGCCGGACCTTCGTCCGCTGGTTCCGCTGGATGGTGGCCGTTTCGCGACGTCCGACCTCAACGATCTCTATCGCCGCGTCATCAACCGTAACAACCGTCTGAAGCGCCTGATCGAGCTTCGCGCGCCTGGTATCATCATCCGCAACGAAAAGCGTATGTTGCAGGAATCCGTCGATGCGCTGTTCGATAACGGCCGTCGCGGTCGCGTCATCACGGGTGCGAACAAGCGTCCGCTGAAGTCGCTTTCCGACATGCTCAAGGGCAAGCAGGGCCGCTTCCGCCAGAACCTTCTCGGCAAGCGCGTCGACTATTCAGGCCGTTCGGTCATCGTGACCGGTCCGGAACTGAAGCTGCACCAGTGCGGCCTGCCGAAGAAGATGGCGCTCGAGCTGTTCAAGCCGTTCATCTATGCCCGCCTCGACGCCAAGGGTTACTCCTCGACCGTCAAGCAGGCCAAGAAGCTGGTTGAAAAGGAAAAGCCTGAAGTTTGGGATATCCTCGACGAGGTCATCCGCGAGCATCCGGTCCTTCTGAACCGCGCACCGACGCTGCACCGTCTGGGTATCCAGGCCTTCGAACCCATGCTGGTTGAAGGCAAGGCCATTCAGCTGCATCCGCTCGTCTGCACGGCTTTCAACGCCGACTTCGACGGCGACCAGATGGCCGTTCACGTGCCGCTGTCGCTTGAAGCCCAGCTTGAAGCCCGCGTGCTGATGATGTCGACCAACAACATCCTGCATCCGGCAAACGGCCACCCGATCATCGTTCCTTCGCAGGACATGGTTCTCGGCCTGTATTACCTGTCGATCATGAACCAGAATGAGCCCGGCGAAGGCATGGCCTTCTCGGACATCGGCGAATTGCATCACGCGCTTGAAAACAAGGTCGTGACGCTGCATGCCAAGATCCGTGGTCGTTTCAAGACCGTGGATGCTGACGGCAAGCCGGTTTCCAAGATCCATGAAACGACGCCTGGCCGTATGCTGATTGGCGAACTTCTGCCGAAGAACGTCAACGTGCCGTTCGACGTCTGCAATCAGGAAATGACCAAGAAGAACATCTCCAAGATGATCGACACGGTCTACCGTCATTGCGGCCAGAAAGACACGGTCATCTTCTGCGACCGGATCATGCAGCTCGGCTTTGCTCACGCTTGCCGCGCCGGTATCTCGTTCGGCAAGGACGACATGGTCATTCCGGACAGCAAGGTTAAGATCGTCGGTGACACCGAAGCCTTGGTGAAGGAATACGAACAGCAGTATAACGACGGTCTCATCACCCAGGGCGAAAAGTACAACAAGGTTGTCGACGCCTGGGGTAAGGCAACCGAAAAGGTCGCCGAAGAAATGATGGCGCGCATCAAGGCTGTGGAATTCGACCCGGAAACGGGCCGCCAGAAGCCGATGAACTCCATCTACATGATGAGCCACTCGGGCGCCCGCGGTTCACCGAACCAGATGCGTCAGCTGGGCGGCATGCGCGGCCTGATGGCCAAGCCCTCGGGCGAAATCATCGAGACGCCGATCATCTCGAACTTCAAGGAAGGCCTGACCGTTAACGAGTACTTCAACTCGACCCACGGTGCCCGTAAGGGTCTTGCAGACACCGCCTTGAAGACGGCGAACTCGGGTTACCTTACCCGCCGTCTCGTCGACGTGGCACAGGATTGCATCGTCAACTCCGTGGATTGCGGCACCGACAAGGGCCTCACCATGACCGCCATCGTTGATGCCGGTCAGGTCGTTGCCTCGCTCGGCGCACGTATCCTCGGCCGTACGGCTCTTGATGACATCGACAATCCGGTAACTGGCGAGAACATCGTCAAGGCCAGAACGTTGATCGACGAAGCCGACGTTGCAATCATCGAGAAGGCTGGCATCCAGTCCGTCCGTATCCGCTCGGCACTGACCTGCGAAGTGCAGGTCGGCGTTTGCGGCGTCTGCTACGGTCGTGACCTTGCTCGCGGTACTCCGGTCAACATGGGCGAAGCCGTTGGCGTCATCGCCGCACAGTCGATCGGTGAACCGGGCACGCAGCTCACCATGCGTACCTTCCACCTTGGCGGTACGGCAAACGTGGTCGACCAGTCGTTCCTGGAAGCTTCGTATGAAGGCACGATCCAGATCAAGAACCGCAACATCCTGCGGAACTCCGATGGCGTTCTCATCGCAATGGGCCGTAACATGTCGGTCACCATTCTCGATGAGCGCGGCGTGGAACGTTCCTCGCAGCGTGTCGCTTATGGTTCGAAGATCTTCGTTGATGACGGCGACAAGGTAAAACGCGGCCAGCGTCTTGCAGAGTGGGACCCCTACACCCGTCCGATGATGACGGAAGTGGAAGGTACCGTTCACTTCGAGGACCTCGTCGACGGTCTTTCCGTTCTGGAAGCCACCGACGAATCCACCGGCATCACCAAGCGTCAGGTCATTGACTGGCGTTCGACGCCGCGCGGTTCGGACCTCAAGCCCGCGATCATCATCAAGGATGCTTCCGGCGCTGTCGCAAAGCTTAGCCGCGGTGGCGAAGCCCGCTTCCACCTCTCCGTGGACGCGATTCTGTCGGTTGAGCCTGGTTCGAAGGTCTTCCAGGGTGACGTGCTTGCACGTTCGCCGCTGGAAAGCGCCAAGACCAAGGACATCACCGGTGGTCTGCCGCGCGTTGCCGAACTGTTCGAAGCACGTCGTCCGAAGGATCATGCTGTCATCGCTGAGATCGATGGTACGATCCGCCTCGGTCGCGACTACAAGAACAAGCGTCGCGTGATGATCGAGCCTGCGGAAGACGGCGTCGAGCCGGTCGAATACCTGATCCCGAAGGGCAAGCCCTTCCATCTTCAGGAAGGCGACTACATCGAGAAGGGTGAATACATTCTCGACGGCAATCCGGCACCGCACGACATTCTGGCAATCAAGGGCGTAGAGGCTTTGGCTTCCTACCTCGTGAACGAAATCCAGGAAGTCTACCGACTGCAGGGCGTTGTGATCAACGACAAGCACATCGAGGTGATCGTTCGCCAGATGCTGCAGAAGGTCGAGATCACCGATGCGGGCGACAGCCACTATATCGTTGGCGACAATGTCGATCGTATCGAGCTTGACGACAACAACGACCGCCTGATCGAAGAAGGCAAGAAGCCCGCTTATGGCGATCCGGTTCTTCTCGGTATCACCAAGGCATCGCTGCAGACGCCGTCCTTCATCTCGGCCGCATCGTTCCAGGAAACCACCAAGGTTCTCACGGAAGCTGCGATCGCCGGCAAGACGGATACGCTGCAGGGCCTCAAGGAAAACGTCATCGTCGGCCGCCTCATCCCGGCCGGTACCGGCGGCACCATGACGCAGATCCGCCGCATCGCCACCTCGCGCGACGACCTCATTCTCGAGGAACGCCGCAAGGGTACGGGTGCAGGCTCTGCAACACAGATGCTGCAGGACATGACGGATCCGGCTCCGGCCGAATAAGGTCTGCTCAAGGGCAGGGGCTTTACGAAGCCCCGCCAAAGTTCAGTAAAAAAACGCCCGTAGCAATCCGGGCGTTTTTTGTTTTGGTCGGGTTAGAATGTCAGATCTGGTCCTTCATATGGCCAGTCCCGTCTCGGGGTTTTTCCTGCTCACCGATGGTGTAGCGCGTCAAAACGGAAAGCCGGCGAACAAGATCGGTCTTGCCCGTACTGCCGGTCTTTGCATAGATAGACTTGGCGTTGCTGCGAACCGTTTCGTGCGAGATTTGAAGTTGCTTTGCCACGGAGGGAAGTGAAAGACCCTTCAGGATTTCCAGCGCGACACGGGCCTCGCCCTTGGTGAGATCGTATAATCCCTTCAGAAGCGGCGTGACGTCGGCAACGGTGTCCGATGGTTGCGATATCAGCACGATGGCGCTGCCGTTAGGGGATAAATCCAGCGCGTCCTTGCGCAGCGGTATGACGTGAAGGATGCACACCCCGTCTCCGCTTGTCGGCAAGGGTAGGGAACTGACACTGCCGCCGGCGAGCGCCTTGTAGAGCAGCCGGTTTATTCTCTCGTCCAAGATTAAGATCCTGTCGCGGGCGCGGGTGGAAATACACTTTTTGGTCGCCTCGAACAGGGTGTTTGTGGAAAGAACGCGTCCGCTTGCCTGGAGCACCGCCGCCGGCGCACCGATGGCGTTGAGGCCGAGCGTGATGGCATCTGCTTTCTGGCGTTGCAGCCCTGTTGCGAGGGTGAGGCTGCGGGCGATATGCGGCCTCAGCCGGCCAAGTGCCGCCATGGTTTCCGGACCAATGATTCCTCTGTCGAGCTTGCGTTCGAACAGGAGAGTCATTTCGGGATGATCCGGCGGCGCAACCTGCGTTGCCACCCCATATCCCAGTCCACGCGGCATCAGGAAATCGCGCACGATTGGCAGCCCCGCCCATTCGTCAGGGGTAAAGATATCGAAATCACGCACGAAGGAAAATTGGCCCTCGCGGACAGCGCGTGTGAGGCGATCGTTGCGGTGGTTCCAGCCGCCCTTCATGAAGGCTTGCATGAGCTCCTGGAAATTGGGCGGATAGAGCCATGCTTCATCCTCGCCTTTGCCCCAGGTGAGCGCGCCGCCCCAGAAATCGAGCCGTTGGCCGATTGCGGCTATCACGTTCGCCCAGCGATCGGGAAAAAGTGCTGCCTCGTAAATGTCATCTATAATGTCTGCCGAAGATATATTATCCAACCCGCCACCAAAATCATGCGTCGGGATCACTTTAATCTTAGATCTTCGTATATTTCAACGGAAATACAAATAATACTATTATATTTAAAGTATATAATCTATCAGTGACTTAATATATTGAAAATTAACAAGGTATTTCTCAGCAAAAGGTGGCTGGCACGCAAGATTTCGGCCTTGGCATCAAGTCCTGGAAGACAACCGCCCTGGTGTGGGCGGGTGCCGTTTTATCGGTGGCGGCGCATTTGTCGCGGTGAGGGCGGTCCCTCAGGCGAAACGGATGATCGCGACTTCGCCCTCCAGGGCGCCCTGATAGGCGGAAGCGTGCGGCTCTTCGTCCGGAACTTCAGTCAGCATGCCGATCTGGTCGAGGTCGGCTTCGATGAAACCCTCCTCCGAAAGCGCGTTTAGCGTTTCGCGTACGGCGGTGTCGTCGTCCGGCGCCCGCAGAATGACGTGGATGTCGATGCCTTCGGAATTGTCGTGTTCGTAAGCCTTGCCGATGACGATGAAGACCATCGGCTCGTCGCGTCCGTTGTCGTTGTCGGGGAGGTTGGTCATGACGCGGTTCCTTGATATGTCGTTGTGGAGTATGCGGGCCGGACGGAATCGGTCTTGCGCGCGGCGGTGCCAGCTCCGGCCCGCTTGAGGGAATCAATAGACGGATTTTGTGAAAAGCCAAAGGCCGGAGGTCAAAATCGCTGTTGCCGGCTGTGACTTATGTTAGAAGGAGAGGGCAAAGGGCCTGTGCGCAGGCTTTGTGGCCTCGGGTGCCAGCGCAAAATGCGGATTCGCCCTTGACGAAAGCTGGCTAAAACAGTAGTACGCCCGCCATCGGAGCCTCTATCTGTGCTGGCCGTTCGGAAACGTTTTTCCCGGACATCATCTCAAATGAAGCTTCATTGCACGTAGAAGACACGAATGTTGCACGCAAGACGCCTCATCCGGCGTCCTCTGCTCTTGGTGGTCCATCCGTGAAAACGGATCGGGCCACGTTTTGCGCATGAGGATATATGCGTGCTTCGTCGCCGGAAACGGCATAGCCGCCACCCGTGAGGGTGGCTAAAGTAGTTTTTGCAAGGGATGGTTATATGCCTACCGTAAACCAGCTGATCCGTAAGCCCCGCCAGGCACAGGTAAAGCGCAACAAGGTTCCTGCACTTCAGGAAAACCCGCAGAAGCGTGGTGTTTGCACCCGCGTTTACACGACGACCCCGAAGAAGCCGAACTCGGCTCTGCGTAAGGTTGCCAAGATCCGTCTCACCAACGGCTTCGAAGTCATCGGCTACATTCCCGGTGAAGGTCACAACCTTCAGGAACACTCCGTGGTCATGATCCGCGGCGGCCGCGTAAAGGACTTGCCGGGTGTGCGTTACCACATCATCCGCGGTGTTCTCGATACCCAGGGCGTCAAGAACCGCAAGCAGCGCCGTTCGAAGTACGGTGCGAAGCGTCCGAAGTAATTTTCGGCAACAACAATCAGGCGCTGCGCGAGGTTCTCCGCGTGGTTTAGCGTCAATAACATTGAGAGACAAAGAATATGTCCCGTCGCCATAGTGCAGAAAAGCGTGAGATCAACCCGGACCCGAAGTTCGGCGATCTGGTCGTCACCAAGTTCATGAATGCCATCATGCTTCACGGCAAGAAGTCCGTCGCGGAAAGCATCGTTTACGGCGCGTTCGACGTCGTTCAGGGCAAGACGAAGCAGGAGCCGCTCGGCGTGTTCCACTCCGCCCTCGACAACGTTGCTCCGCACGTTGAAGTGCGTTCGCGTCGCGTTGGCGGTGCTACGTATCAGGTCCCGGTCGACGTTCGTCCGGAGCGCCGCCAGGCTCTCGCCATCCGCTGGCTGATCACTGCTGCTCGCAAGCGTAACGAAACGACCATGGTCGATCGCCTTTCCGGCGAACTCATGGACGCTGCGAACAACCGCGGTTCCGCCGTCAAGAAGCGTGAAGACACGCACAAGATGGCCGACGCAAACCGCGCATTCTCGCATTACCGCTGGTAATCTTAAACGGTCGCATATCGAAAGGCAGTCCATTATGGCTCGCGAATATAAAATCGAAGACTACCGCAATTTCGGTATCATGGCGCATATCGACGCCGGTAAGACGACGACCACCGAGCGTATTCTTTATTACACCGGTAAGTCGCACAAGATCGGCGAAGTTCATGATGGCGCTGCCACGATGGACTGGATGGAACAGGAGCAGGAACGTGGTATCACCATCACGTCCGCTGCGACCACGACCTTCTGGAAGGGTCGCGATGGCAAGATGCGCCGTTTCAACATCATCGACACCCCCGGCCACGTTGACTTCACCATTGAAGTCGAGCGTTCGCTGCGCGTTCTCGACGGTGCCATCGCTCTTCTCGACGCCAACGCCGGTGTAGAGCCGCAGACGGAAACCGTCTGGCGTCAGGCTGAGAAGTACAACGTTCCGCGTATGATCTTCTGCAACAAGATGGACAAGACCGGTGCTGACTTCTACCGCTCGGTAGAAATGATCAAAACCCGTCTCGGCGCTACCGCCGTTGTCATGCAGCTGCCGATCGGCGCTGAGACCGAGTTCAAGGGCGTTATCGACCTGATCGAGATGAACGCACTCATCTGGCGCGACGAATCGCTCGGCGCTCAGTGGGACGTCGTCGAAATTCCTGAAGACATGAAGGCCAAGGCTGAAGAATATCGCGAAAAGCTGATCGAGACCGTTGTCGAGATCGACGAAGAAGCGATGGAAGACTACCTGAACGGCATCATGCCCGACAACGAGAAGATCCGTTCGCTCGTTCGCCGCGGCACCATCGACGTGAAGTTCCACCCGATGTTCTGCGGTACCGCGTTCAAGAACAAGGGCGTTCAGCCGCTTCTCGACGCCGTCGTCGACTACCTGCCTTCGCCGCTGGACATTCCCGCGATCAAGGGCATCGACTTCAAGACCGAAGCCGAAATCGAGCGTCATGCCGATGACAGCGAGCCGCTTTCCATGCTCGCGTTCAAGATCATGAACGACCCCTTCGTCGGTTCGCTGACCTTCGCCCGCATCTACTCCGGCAAGCTCGAAAAGGGCACGTCGGTCATCAACACGGTCAAGGACAAGCGCGAGCGCGTCGGCCGTATGCTGCAGATGCATTCCAACAGCCGTGAAGACATCGAAGAGGCCTTTGCCGGCGACATCGTTGCTCTGGCTGGCCTCAAGGAAACCACCACTGGCGATACGCTCTGCGATCCGCTGAAGCCGGTTATCCTCGAGCGCATGGAATTCCCCGAGCCGGTCATCCAGATCGCCATCGAGCCGAAGACCAAGGGCGACCAGGAAAAGATGGGCCTCGCGCTCAACCGCCTGGCTGCTGAAGATCCTTCGTTCCGCGTCAAGACGGATGAAGAATCCGGTCAGACGATCATCGCAGGTATGGGCGAACTTCACCTCGACATCCTCGTTGACCGTATGCGTCGCGAGTTCAAGGTTGAAGCAACCGTCGGTGCTCCGCAGGTTGCCTACCGCGAAACCATCACGCGTCAGCACGAAGAAGACTACACGCACAAGAAGCAGTCCGGTGGTACCGGTCAGTTTGCTCGCGTGAAGATCATCTTCGAACCGAACCCTGAAGGCGAAGAATTCAAGTTCGAATCCAAGATCGTCGGCGGTGCTGTTCCGAAGGAATACATCCCGGGCGTTCAGAAGGGTATCGAAAGCGTTCTGTCTTCCGGTCCGCTTGCTGGCTTCCCGATGCTGGGCGTCAAGGCGACCCTGATCGACGGCGCATACCACGATGTCGACTCCTCGGTTCTGGCGTTCGAAATCGCATCGCGTGCCTGCTTCCGTGAAGCAGCAAAGAAGGCTGGTGCACAGCTTCTCGAGCCGATGATGAAGGTCGAAGTCGTCACCCCTGAAGATTACGTCGGTGACGTGATCGGCGATCTGAACTCGCGTCGCGGTCAGATCCAGGGTCAGGAATCGCGTGGCATCACCATCGTGATCAGCGCACATGGCAAAGAGCAAGTTTGAGCGCAATAAGCCGCACGTCAACATTGGCACGATCGGTCACGTCGACCACGGCAAGACGTCGTTGACTGCTGCGATCACGAAGTATTTCGGCGAGTTCAAGGCGTACGACCAGATCGACGCTGCTCCTGAAGAAAAGGCTCGCGGCATCACGATCTCGACGGCGCACGTCGAATACGAAACGCCGAACCGTCACTACGCACACGTCGACTGCCCCGGCCACGCCGACTACGTGAAGAACATGATCACCGGTGCTGCCCAGATGGACGGCGCGATCCTGGTTTGCTCTGCAGCTGACGGCCCGATGCCGCAGACGCGCGAGCACATCCTGCTTGCTCGCCAGGTTGGCGTTCCGGCGATCGTCGTGTTCCTCAACAAGGTTGACCAGGTTGACGACGCCGAGCTTCTCGAGCTCGTCGAACTGGAAGTTCGCGAACTTCTGTCGTCCTACGACTTCCCGGGCGACGATATCCCGATCGTCAAGGGTTCGGCACTTGCYGCTCTTGAAGATTCCGACAAGAAGATCGGTGAAGACGCAATCCGCGAGCTGATGGCTGCTGTTGACGCCTACATCCCGACGCCTGAGCGTCCGATCGACCAGCCGTTCCTGATGCCGATCGAAGACGTGTTCTCGATCTCTGGCCGTGGTACGGTTGTGACGGGTCGCGTTGAGCGCGGTATCGTCAAGGTTGGTGAAGAAGTCGAAATCGTCGGCATTCGTCCGACGTCGAAGACGACGGTTACYGGCGTTGAAATGTTCCGCAAGCTGCTCGACCAGGGCCAGGCTGGCGACAACATCGGTGCTCTGGTTCGCGGCGTTACCCGTGACGGCGTTGAGCGTGGCCAGATYCTGTGCAAGCCGGGTTCGGTCAAGCCGCACAAGAAGTTCATGGCAGAAGCCTACATCCTGACGAAGGAAGAAGGCGGCCGTCATACGCCGTTCTTCACGAACTACCGTCCGCAGTTCTACTTCCGTACGACTGACGTTACCGGTATCGTTTCGCTTCCAGAAGGCACGGAAATGGTTATGCCTGGCGACAACGT
>NZ_JBFTGV010000018.1:0-22973 GCF_056393925.1 Agrobacterium sp. 10T429 | reverse complement strand
GTCGAAACCGCATCGAGCGGATGTTCAACCGTCTCAAGCAGTTCCGCCGCGTGGCGACCCGATACGACAAAACCCGAAAATCCTTCTCAGCATTCCTCGCTCTGGCCGCCGCGAAGATATGGTTGCCATACTTTGTCAACAGGACCTAGCCATCTGATCCTCCAGATATTTTCCAGTAATAAAGCTGGATATCGAGGTTTCGACAAGTCGTCTTGCAGTAATGTGCATGGTGTACCAAGCCGTGACCGCTCCTTCCGGAGGATTTGAGAATTTTGGGAAGCCTGGTCCTGTCGTCCTTCCCAACAGCCAGCCGTTTGGCAGCTCCGTGTCAAGAACGAGTGCACGCGCTAGGCCAATCATATCGATGCCTACAGTTTCTCCAATTATCTATTTCGTACCAGTTTGATGAGTTTTTTGACCGTAGCGTTTGCCGCCCTTGAACTCTGTCAGGATGCCATCGGCACAACGACCCGCCCGCGCACAGCCCCGTCGAGAAACTTGGGCGCCGTCTCGATGACGTCGGAAAAACGCACTGCTGTGATCATCTTCTCGAGCTTGCCCATGTCGAGGTCCGAGGAGAGCCGTGTCCACGCTTCGAGACGATCGGGCTTCGGACACATCACGCTGTCGACCCCCGCCAAAGTCACGCCGCGCAGGATGAAGGGAGCGACAGAGGCGGGCAAATCCATGCCCGCCGCCAGACCGCAGGCCGCCACAACGCCGCGATAGCTCATCATCGAAAGCATATTTGCAAGCACGGTGCTTCCTGCAACGTCGATCCCGCCGGCCCACCGTTCCTTGCCAAGCGGCCTTAGCTTTCCGGTCAGCTCGGCGCGGTCGATCACGGAGGACGCACCAAGCTCGCGCAGGTAGTTCGCTTCAGAGGCGCGGCCGGTCACGGCTGCCACGGCATAGCCTTTTGCCGCCAGCAGCGCGGTGGCAACACTGCCGACACCTCCAGCTGCGCCGCTGACTATAATCTCGCCTTTGTCGGGCGTGATGCCATGCCGCTCCAAAGCCAGCATGCAAAGCATCGCCGTGTAGCCAGCAGTGCCGATCGCAGCTGCTTGCCGCAAGTCGAGGCCATCAGGCAGTGGCACCAGCCAGTCTCCTTTGACGCGAGCACGCTCGGCCAATCCGCCCCAATGGGTTTCGCCAACGCCCCAGCCATTGAGGATGACCTGGTCCCCGGCCTTGAAGTCCGGATGGGTGCTGTCGGCGACCGTGCCGGTGAAATCTATGCCCGGTACCATGGGGAAGCGCCGAACCACAGGCGCCTTGCCAGTGATCGCCAGCGCATCCTTGTAATTGAGAGTCGAGTAGGAGACGTCTACCAGCACATCGCCTTCAGGCAGGTGCGCTTCATCGACTTGGGTTAGCGATACGGTCTGATTATCGTCGACATTCTCAATCAGGATGGCTTTCAAAGCGGGTTCCTTTCAAGGTTGAAGAGATCGGCTTTCGATCAGACGGAAAAAAGTCATGGCGAAGCGGCGGAGGGGCTCCGGACGCAGTTCAAGCTTGGCGCGAAGCACTGCGCCTTCCCAGCCGATCCAGAAGGTCTCGGCAAGGATATCCGCGTCCTGCTCGGGATCGATCATGCCCTCCGCTTGCGCTTGACGCAGCACATACGCCGTGCGTGCCTGCCATCCCTCCAGAGTTCTGGTGAGCGCGGCGCGAAAATCGTCTGGCAACGCCCCCATCTCCTGTCCCAGATTGCCGACGAGGCAGCCGCGTCTAAAGCCATGGCGAGCCATGCCTTCCTCTGCCCTTGTCGTAAAGTCTCGCAGCCGATCGAGGGGTGCCCTTGCTTCCTGGAGAAGGGTTTGATCGAGCAGCTCGACAAAATAGTCGTTATATGCGGCAACGAGCGCGAGGCCGAAATCGGCCTTGCTGTTGAAATGATGATAGAAACAGCCCTTCGGCACGCCGGCGGCCTTGAGGATTTCGTCGATGCCGACCGCGGAATAGCCCTTCTCGGTGAGGTGCTCGAGCCCGGCTCTTATGAGATTTTGCCGTCTTGTCGATTCCTCCGGTGCCAGGCGCGGGCGACCACGCTTGGGCTTTTGACTCTGGGCGAGTGAAGGGTTTTGCTGAGGCATGGCTTTTAATAGACCGATGCGTCCATTAAATCAACGAGGGACTTTTTAGACCGCTAAGTCTGTTTACTGAACCCAAACTCGTTTGATTGCGTCAAATGCAGCGACGATAGAAGGATCGCTCATACGCGCTTCCAGGCAGAGGAAACTTAAGGTCGTCGAGAGCTTCACATTATCAGCGATGACCAGTCCATGAGACTGCTGTTCATAAAGGGCAATCGATTCCCGGCAAAGGCTCAGCCCTATCCCTGTGCGTGTCATGGCAATCATTGACGCTTCCTGATCCACCTGGGCGACAATCTGTTGGCGAACGCCAAGATTAGTGAACAGCCGTGCCAGCATCCGGTTATGAACCGATGCGGGTGGCGTGCCGATCCAGGGGAGGGAGGCAAGCTGTAACCAGTTGGCCCCTCGAACAAAGCTGGCGAGCGATGGCGGCGCGACAACACAATAGGTCAATTGCGCAAGTGCGCGAGAGTGGAAAAGCGACGCGGTACTCCCTCCAGTAATATCGGTCGGCGGGTCATAGTCCCTTGGATCACCAAGATAAAAACCGGCGTCGAGTTCGTTTCGCTTCAGCCTCTCCGGCACATCGCCGCTCATGCCATGACGCAGCGTTGTCTCGATACCTGGCCCGTTTTCGATAAGTGCTTTCAGAAACGCCCCTAATCGTGTGAACTCCGGATCGATGATCGTACCGATCCGCAATTTTCCCCGGACGCCGGTCGATAAACGCCCGGCTGTCTGGCCAAAGTCCGTCAGCGCCGCCAGCACTTGCTCGGCCTTTGCCGCCAACAGTGCACCTTCCTGTGTCAACTCCAAACCTGTCGAGGTCCGCCGGAACAGCGTTAGCCCGGTGTCAGCGGCCAAGCGTTTCAACTGAAGCGTCACCGCAGGCTGCGTGACGTGCAGGTGCTCGGCGGCGCGGGTGACGTTGCCTTCTTGCCCCACGGTAACAAACGCTCGCAATGTTCTCAGATCGATACCTTCCAGCATATTAATTTCACTTATAATGCTTGGTTGAATTTGTCATTGGATTTCACGATCGAATGTTGGCTATGCCTGCATATAAAGCAGGGAGGAAGCATGGCATGCCAATGCAAAGTGTCCAGTCTTATAATTGTGTGGTGTTCCATCGCGATTGGAGGGTAACCCAATGAGGAATGGTGGTTCCGGCACTTTCCACGACGTTTTTGACTATATTATTGTTGGTGGTGGCTCCGCAGGCTGCCTGCTTGCCAATCGCCTCAGTCGTGACCCGTCAAAACGTGTTCTGTTGCTGGAAGCCGGCCGCAAGGACGACTACCCATGGATACATATCCCGGTCGGGTATCTTTATTGTATCGGCAACCCACGCACAGACTGGCTTTACAAAACCGAGCCGGACGCCGGACTGAACGGTCGTTCGCTACGCTATCCTCGCGGTAAGACGCTTGGTGGCTGCTCGTCGATCAACGGCATGATCTATATGCGAGGTCAGGCACGCGATTTTGACGGGTGGGCAACGGCAACCGGCGACGATGCCTGGTCCTGGCAAAATTGCCTGCCCGATTTCAAGGCGCATGAGGACCACTACCGGCTGGACCATGGCGCAGACCCGAAGACTGGTGGCAACAGCAGGTTTTCCGACATGCATGGCCATGGCGGCGAATGGCGCATCGAGAAGCAGCGGCTGAAATGGGATATCCTCGAATCCTTTGCAGAAGCAGCGGTGGAGGCGGGCATTCCGCGTTCGGACGATTTCAACAGTGGCGACAATGAAGGCGTCGGCTATTTCGAGGTGAACCAGCGCTCGGGCTGGCGCTGGAACACGTCCAAGGCTTTCCTGCGCCCAGCGAAAAACCGCGCAAACCTGACGATCTGGACGCAATCTCATGTCGAGCGTTTGATCCTTGCGAACGAGACATCTGGTCGCAAGCGGTGCATCGGTGTTATTGTTGAGCGTCAAGGGCAGCGCGCGGAGGTTGGGGCGCGGGGAGAAGTCATTCTGTCGGCCGGCGCCATCGGCTCACCACAAATCCTGCAATTATCTGGCATCGGTCCAGCGGGATTGCTGAAGCGTTTCGGTATTGAGGTCAAACACGACCTGCCAGGTGTCGGAGAAAATCTTCAGGACCATCTGCAGATCCGTGCCGTCTTCAAGGTCGGCAATACGAAAACGCTGAATACGCTCGCCAACAGCGTCTTTGGTAAAGCGATGATAGGGCTCGAATATGCGTTGAAACGCAGTGGTCCGATGAGCATGTCGCCCTCGCAGCTTGGCGCCTTCACCCGTTCGGACGAACGCCAGGCCCACGCCAATCTGGAGTATCACGTCCAGCCCCTCAGCCTCGACGCCTTCGGCGAACCGTTGCACACTGTCCCCGCTTTCACAGCCAGCGTTTGCAACCTCAATCCATCGAGCGTGGGCAGCGTTCGTATTCGCTCCAATACGGCGTCGGACGCGCCGGCGATTGCGCCGAACTATCTCAGCACGGACGAAGACCGCAGGATTGCTGCCGAAAGTCTGCGGCAAGTGCGCAAAATCGTGTCGCAGCCGGCATTGGCGAAATATAGGCCGGAGGAGTGGAAACCGGGCCCGCAGTTCCAAAGCGATGAGGAGCTGGCGCGGCTTGCGGGCGATATTGCCAATACCATCTTTCATCCGGTTGGTACGACGAAGATGGGCGGGGATGACGATCCTATGGCGGTTGTCGATAGTCGCCTCAAGGTTCGAGGAATCGCGGGACTGCGGGTCGTTGATGCGGGCATCATGCCGAAGATCACCAGTGGTAACACCAATGCGCCGACGCTGATGATCGCCGAAAAGGCAGCCGGCTGGATTGTTGCTGACGCACACGCATAGAAAACTATTGGGGGAGGTTACAGGATGACATCAATAGCACGTTCAACGCTTCCGCTTTCCGGCGTTCGAGTCGTTGATTTTGGGCAGTATATTGCTGGCCCGGCCGTGGCCATGATCCTTGGCGATCTCGGCGCGACCGTCGTGCATATCGATCCCCCCAGCGGGCCGCTCTGGGACAATCCCGCCAACGCCATCCTCAACCGCAACAAGCTGATCGTCGCACTCAACCTCAAAACGGAGAAGGGTTTGCTTGAGGCGAAAGCGCTGGTGGCCGAGGCTGATATTGTGATCGAGAACTTCCGCCCTGGTGTGCTTGCCCGGCTCGGGATCGATTTTTCGGCTTTGCGTAAATCGCGGCCTGAGCTGATCACCCTGTCTATCCCAGGTTTCGCCTCCGACGATGAACTCCGCCGGGACTGGCGAGCCTTCGAGACAGTGATCGCAGCCTCGTCGGGCGTCTTTACGGATATGGGCTTAAACCGCGTTCTTATGGGTATCAACCCGTCTTTCTCGCCGCTTCCACTCTCTTCCGCATATGGTACGATGCTTGCGGCCTCCGCGACGGTGTTGGCGCTTCAGGCGCGTGAGCGCACCGGCCACGGCGATCATATTGAGGTGCCGCTGGCAAGCGCTGTGATGGAGGGCCTGTCCTACAATTCCATTCTGATTGACGACTATCCGTTGCGTTATAAAACCCAGCGCGAGCGGGAAATCGAGCGTCGGCGCGGCGAGGACCTGCAAATGGACATGTCTTTTGACGACCTCCAGGAGTTTCTCGATCCCTTCTATCGCAGCTATAGGTGCGCCGACGGGCGGATGTTCTACGTCGTCTGCCCCAGCCACAAGAACCATGCCAAACGCTGCCTGCAAGCGCTTGGCATTTACGACGAGCTCGTTGCTGAAGGACTGCGCGAGGAGGAAGACACCTATCTTCCAGTTTCGCAGTGGTCTTCGGACGTTTCGCTCGGTGTCTATCCGCTCCCAAAATTCTGGGCTGACAAAATCGCGGCTCGCATGAAGGATGTTTTCCTGACCAAAACGGCTTTTGAATGGGAACGTGTCTTCGGAGAAGGGCTGTTTCCGGGTGCGCCGCAACGCTGGCTGAAGGAATGGATCGCCGACGATCATGCCAAGGCTGCCGGCCTCATGATCGAAGTGGACGATCCGATCTTCGGCCGCATGACCCAGCCGGGGCCTATGGCCTGGCTGCAGGAGAGCGCCGAACCTATGTTAACGCCAAGCCCGAGACGTTGGGGAACGGCCAAGGAGGCGCTAGCACTGCTCGCCGGCATGGAGCACCCTTCCTTGCCGGTTGTAGCGAATGAGGCCCCCGGCGGCTGGCTGGACGGCGTCAAGGTTCTCGATCTGTGCAATGTGATCGCCGGTCCGCATTCGGTCGCCTATCTTGCCCGCTTCGGTGCGGAGGTCATCAAGATCGATCCGGCCAAGCCGCTCTATGACTGCTGGAACACCGTGATCTTCGGCATGTCCCACATGCGCGGGAAACAGTCCGTGCTGCTGGACATTGGTTCGCCCGATGGCCGCATCGTGTTCGAAGAACTGGTGCGCTCAGTCGATGTCGTTGTCTGGAACGCCACCGACCGTCAGGTCAAGGCGATGGGGCTCGATGCCGAAAGCCTGAAAGCGCTCAACCCCCAAGCGATCTTCTGCCAGCTCGATTGCTTCGGCGGCGTGCGCACCGGTCCGCGTACCGACTATCTCGGCTATGACGACCTCGTGCAGTCGGCAACCGGCATCATGTTGCGTTTCGGCGGCTCCATGGATACGCCGGAGGAACACGCCCATGTCGGTACCATTGACGTCATGTGCGGTTTCGGCGCTGCGCTCGGCATTGCAGCGGCTTCGTATCAGAAATCCAGAACCGGGGTCATCGGCCGTCCGCGGACCTCGCTGTCAGCGCTTACCGGTCTCGCCCAGATACCCTTCTGCTATGACTATACCAACCGAGGTCCCTTCGATGAGCCTTCCGGTCGCGAGACCAAGGGATATAACGCCCTGTCGCAGCTCTACGAAACGGCGTCGGGGGATCATATTCTCCTCTGTGCTTCGGAAGTTGATTTGCCACGCTTCGGCAGGGCGGAGGGGCTTGAGGCAATTGTCGAGATGGCCGCATCCGATCGCGAGGCCTATCTGGCGAAAGCCTTCATGACGGCACCTGCTGAAACCTGGCAACAGCGCCTGCAGAAAGCCGATATCGGCGTATCTCTCTGCGAGAACATCGATGAGATCCGCAGCCGCAGCGCCCGCATTGCCGACGGCACGCCGGGGATCGACCGGGGCAGTTATTCATTCTCGGTTTTTCCAGACCATCCGAGCGGGCACACCGTCACTCAGCTCGACCCCTTCGCCATCCGTCCGGCAGTCGGCAAGGTGACGGCTATAACGCCAGCGGAGAAGTACGGCGCCTCCACGCGCGCCGTTCTCCGCGACATGAACTACACCGATAACGAGATCGATCGGTTGCTTGCATCCGGCACGATCAGCGAGAGTTGGAGCGCAGAGTATCTGCCGAGTTAGCAGGACACGGCAGCTTCGTGTTCTGAGGAGGATACCGAAGCCGCTCACGGCCCGTCCAAGTGCGCGATGGCATTAACGGGTTAGATATTCAACATGGCACCTTGGGAGGAAGTGCCATGAAAGAACTTTTTGCCTCGACATTCCTTATATAAGCACTTTCGAGGCTGCCGGGGTGAAAGTGATCAATCCCTAGTGCAGATAACCACAATCTTCATCTGGGTGCCGTATGATCATACCGCACCGTGATCTGCTTATCGTAGTGTGACCCGACATAGCTTCGCTCATCCTTGTCCACGGGGCTAGTGAGATCGAAATACCAATAGTCGCGTTATTTGACCGTCACAGTCACGAACTACGCTTCCAAACGGAAGTCCGCCGCAAGTTAGGCACCCAACGTCCGCCGCATCAGCTCCGTGAACAACGTCCGGTAGCTGATGTCAGTCTCTCTCGGCCTTTTAACCTGGCTGCAATCCAACAAGAGTTCAGCTGTCGTTGGGTCGTAAACATTGAGGCGGAAGGAACTGATATGGAAGGCCGGAAAATGAAGGGAAAGCCCCCAAACCTGGATGTGGATGCCTCAAATGCTCCAGTCTCCAGATGGAAACACCGGCGCAACGGGAACCCTCATCCATTACGTCAAAGTCACCCCGTTGCCTTCACCGAATGACCGGCCGCCCGCAATAGCGCCATCAGCACCGGCCCCAGCGAAAACTCACCTCGCTTGGCCCGATTGGTTAGGTCTCTGAGATACCCGCCGGCCGAATTGATGTGGCCGCCCCGCTCGAGAATGCAGGCGATCGTCACTGCCGCGTTCTCCGGACCCATCACCTCACAGGCCTCCTGATATGCGGACGGGCTCACCCCGAGCATCGATCTGACCACCACGGCGGCCGTCATGAGTTCTCGCCAGTTTCTGATCTGGCCTTCAGGCCCGTAGTTTGAAATCTCGGGGCAGGCGCGCAAGACGAGACCAATCGGAAAAGCCTTAATCGGCACATGTTCGGCCTGCTTATTCTGGCTCGGCTTCGCCTCCTGCTCTTTTTCAGAGCTAGGTTCAAGTTCATTAAGGAGGTTGGTATTTGAATTCTGTAAGTGACGCTCATTTTGAGCATCATTGGTGGTCATTTCTGAAGAAAAATCATCGGAATTCAACTGGTTGATGATGTTCTGCCGCAAATTATCCATCTCGATGCCCAAATCTCTCAGTTCGTCGAGCGTCGGGTTTCGAGGAATTCGCCTGACAGCGGCCAGATATTGTTCTTCCAGCTCGTCCCAATCGCCTGCAGCTCCCTCTTCGACGGCCGCCGTAATCAGCTTGCGGATATCCCGCCGGCAGATCGTTAGGTTCTCCTTTGCCCTGCGGAACGCGATCCTATCGGCAGCCACCTGCTGGGCAAGGCATGCCAGTTCCTCGGCGCGCATCAAAAGCGGCGATATGTCAAAACCGAAGGCGTGCTCGATCGAGCCTTCACCATCCTTTCGGGCGTAGCGTTTGCCGTTTGCACTATCCTTGCGGATGATCAGCCCTGCATCGACAAGCAAGGCAAGATGACGCCGCAGGGTAGCGCCCGCAATGCCATGCGCACGAATTGACAGCTGGATGTTCGACGGGAAAACGATAAGCTGTGCGTCCTGGCGCAGCTCATTTTCAGGATAGAAACTCAAAAGCGCATCGAGCACCGCAAGGCTTCGATCCTGCAGACCAAGCACCTCTCGCGCCTCCGATGCGTCGCGGAAGACTTTCCATTTGTCTGCCGACTTGCCTTCCTTGATCCTGGTCGTGGCAATCTGCTGCTTCACAAGCGCAAGCGTTACCGAACGCCGCCCAAACGGCGTCGTCACTTGTCCACCTTCCATGTCCCTCGCCTCTTCAAAAAGGCAAAAGATTTACGCTCACCAAAACGGTGCCAAAGACTCTTGACTAGGATTCATGGAAATGCGATTCTCTAGCTCTCACACGACGAGAAGGGCTTCCATGACGGCAACGTTTCGGGGGCCTTTTTCTTTTGCGCGTTTTCCTTACTTAAAATGGTTCCGAAGTCTGTTTCTCAGCTTCAGTTCAAATCTTTGATCTTTCACGCGTGAACCGCTCAGCCAGTGATGGCAGCTGCGCCTCGACGAAACGCAGGAATTCTGCTCCGGCCGGTGTATCCGCAGAAATACGGATATCCTTGTTCGTGCGAGAAAAGCTGCCAAGTGGTTCGCCTGCGGCGCCGGCAATCATGTTGCCGGCCTTCGACGGTGCGGCAGGTTTCAGGGCGTTAAAGGCGGCAAGAAACTTTTGATCGGATCCAAGCCGTCTTTGCGTAGCGGCCGAAAGCACGCTGCGCAGTTCATCGTGCAGGTCAGGCTGTTCGGAGAAAGCCTTTGCAAACTCCACCCACCTTGGACGACCGACCTTGGCTGCCCGACCAATTGTCTCGACGATATCGAGCGGAAGTGCGCGATAAACCGCTCGCATTCGTGCAAGCTCGGGATCGTCGATAGACAATGCCGCCTTGATATCACGAGGCTTCACATCGGCATCATCCATACGGCGGGCAAACAGGGTGCGCTCGATCCAGGTCAGATCCTGGCGATCGGCATTTTCAATACCCTGCGCAATGACAAGCTCGACGTCGGAAATCTCGACTTCGATCGCCTTGACCGGAATTCCAAGATCGCGGGCTGCCTGAAGCCGGCGATGGCCGTAGATAACCTGATAGCGATCGGGCGATGCTGGTGACTTGCGGACCTGGATCGGGACCTTCTGACCCTCGGACTTTATCGAGTTCCTGAAAGACTCGAAATCCGACGCATCGTCATCTGGAAGACGATCGGGAAAGGGAGAGGGATCGACCTTTGACGGGTCGAGCTCTCTGATCGCACCACCGCCGGATTCAACAAGCGCCTTGAGGCGGTCGCGTTCCGATTTAATGTCGTCGATCGCCCTGTGCGCCGCACCGATCACGCCGGCACCGACACGTGCAGTTGGTGCAGGTTGCTGCGGGGAGGCAGCAGCATCGGTCGCCAGCCGGTTTTCAAGTTCCGCCGACAGCAGGCCAAAATTTGCAACGATGGATTTACGCGATGACTTGTTGGTCATGTGCGTCCCCAGCTGGTGTTGATGAGTTTCACGACCGCTTCGTTGACGGCATCAACCGCCTCGCGTGCGCGTTTATGCGTGTCACGGCCAATCTGGCCCATTTCGAGTTCGTAAATCGAGCGCTTTGCAAGTCCTGCTGCCTCGACAGCAGTGCTTTCAATCAGCGTCGGAAGAAGCACATCCGTTCCGAAGAGATGGCGCATCAACGCAACGACCTGAGACTGTGGTGCGTCGTTGGGATCATGGCGGGTAATGAGATAGCGGATGAAATCTTGATCAAGCTGTGCTCCGCTCTCGTTGAGCACGCTTATCAGATCTCCCATCATCAGGAGAAACTGGCTCATGGATGCGACATCGAGCATCGCCGGGTGTACCGTGATAATCATGCTGGTCGCAGCATAAATCGCACTCAGCGTCAGAAACCCGAGAGACGGCGGCGTATCGAGAATGACGACGTCATAGTCCTGATCAACCTCGGCAAGAGCAAGCTTCAACCGTTCGAAGAAGATCGCTCCCGAGCCCGATTTCTGCGCCAGAACCCGCGGCGTTTCATGCTCATATTCCATCACTTCGAGGTTGCCGGGTATCAGATCGATCCCGTCGAAATAGGTCTTGCGGATGATATCGCGGATTGGCCGGCGCTCGGCGTCGTCGTAGCGAAGAGCAGCGTAGATCGTTTCGTTGGCACCAACGTCAAACTCAGGTTGCGCGCCGAACAGTGCAGAAAGTGATGCCTGCGGATCGAGATCAAGAGCAAGGACGCGGTAGCCCTGCAGCGCGAGATAATGCGCAAGATGGACGCAGGTCGTGGTCTTGGCACTGCCGCCCTTGAAGTTGGCGATCGCAACGACCTGGAGATGCTCGCCCTCGCGTCGGCGAGGAGAAAATCTCAGCGCTTCAGAAGGCTTTTGGGCGGCAAAGAGCTCGCGCAATTCATTGATCTGAGCAAGCGTATAGACACGATGGTTATTTTCGAGCCGGCCAGGGATCGGTCCACGGCCTTCGCTCGACATGAGTTTCAGCGTAGAATCGGGTATTGAGGTCAGCTTGGAGACTTCGTTGGTGAGGAACGGTCGCAGGCTTTTCTCCGACTTCGGAGGATACATGCGGGTGCGAAGGTCCTGCAACTGCTGAGACAGAAGACCCGCATGGCGCATAATCTTGGCGCCCGCGTCTTCCTTCTGACCGCTCGTCATTTCTGCGTGTTTTGCTATCGCCATATTTTCCTCTTGGCGGGCATTCGCCGGTTTGCCGACCATCGTCCGCCAAAGGTACAACATGATTCTGTTTCGCCGTCCAGTTATTTACGGTTAACCGGATATTGACGTCCGTGGTTGACAGGGGAATAGACGCGCCCATTTTATAAATTATAATCAGATACTTATAGAATGTTTCGGACATCCTGCCCCTGCGGCGGCAACTGCATTTTTGCTCGGCAATCAAGGTCATCAGCGTCGGTCGAAACGAAATTTTCACTGCAAAAAATCTACCCCATGGCGAATCGAACGACATTCGATCTCAAGAGGCAACCACTCGGCAATACTAAAAGGGCCGGCTGCGAGCCGATCTACCGGTTTTTGTCTGACCGAGGACCAGCGTCGTTTTTACGTTGGCGATAATAGTGACAGCGGATCGATCGGCGAAGGGCCGTCACAAAACGACGGAGGGATCAAAGCAGCTTTTCAACACCGTCTACCGAGTCAAAGTGCTTCCCGCATGGAGGCACGTTCAACGATTTCGGTTTTCAGAACGACCTTGCGGGCCGTCTGATCGTTGCCATTTAGCCGCTCGACCAGCAACCTGGCCGCCGTCGCGCCGAGATCGTAGACGGGTTGGCGCACGACGGTCACTGGAGGCGTTGTTACAGACGTCCAATCCGCATCATGGAACGATACCAGCGACAGGTCGTCCGGGATGCTAAGCCCCAGTTGACGGTGAACCTTGAACACCTCCAGGCCGATTATACTGTCCGATGCAATGATTGCCGTCGGACGCTGCGCCGACTGGAGCATTTCGGTAACGATGCGATGCGTCTCTTGCTGCGTGACGGCACCGACCTGTACCCAGCTTTCCATGTTGGTCAGACCAGCCTCACTGCACGCACCAAGATACCCTTCGATGCGTCGCCTGACCGAACCGGTACTGATGTCGTCTGCACTGCGGAACCGATGATCCGGCGTGTCGCAGGCGGTTAAATAGGCGATGCGGCGGTGGCCGAGCGCAATCAGCCGGCGTGTAATATTCTCGGCGGCATGCCGGTCGTCGGCAATAACGGTGTCGACATCGAGCGTGTCGCTTCCACGATCGAGCAACGCGAGCGGCAGCCCCGAGCGAATAACCTCATGCAGATGCTCGACATCGTTTTCCTTGGCCGGCGAGACGATGAGACCGTCGACACGCTTGGCAAGCAGAGTGCGGATGGCCGCTCTTTCCGCAACGACGTCTTCACCCGAGTTAATGAGGATGACGGTGAAGCCTGCCTGCCGGGCAATATCCGTGATGCCTCGCACGGCGAGGCTGAAAAAGGGGTTTTCAATATCTCCCACCACGACGCCGATGGTGCCTGAACGACCTGTCGTCATGCTGCGAGCAAGCTCATTGGGGCGATAATCGAGGGACTGAGCCGCGGCCAGGACCGCCTCTCTCACCCGGTCGCTAACAGTTCCGTAGCCACCTAGCACGCGTGCAGCCGTTGCCTTTGAGACGCCGGCTTGGCGTGCGACGTCAGCGACTGTCACGGAAGGAGTTTTAGGCGGGATCTTGTCCATAAGCGGTAGCCTTACAAGAGAACTTGACGACTGGCAAATGCGAAGATAACAATTGCCAATACCCAAAGAGACCGGTCTCTTTCTAATTGAGACCGGTCTCAAAAATAAAAAGACTTCCGACATGCGAACTGCGTGGGCCGGGCAGGTGACATCATGCGCCGACCGGGTGGGACCCGTGCGCCTTGAATTTATCGCAGACAACGACACCAGAGGAGAAGAAACCAATGCAATTTACCCAAGCCTTAACATCCGCCTTCGCAAAAATTCGCGCGACCACGGCCGCGATCACACTCGGTGTCCTTGCAGGCGCGGCGACGCCCGCACTTGCCGACAATCCGCTTGGCCTCGTCGATCCCGCCACCATCAGTGTCGGCACGATGGGCGATGCCAAGCCTTATGCCTTCACCACCGCCGACGGCAACTTTACCGGTTTCGACATAGAGTTGTTCCTCAACGTAGCCGAACGTCTTGGGTTCAAGAAGGAACAGGTGGTGTTCACCGGCCAGGAATTCTCGGCCCTGATGCCCTCTGTCGCCAACGGCCGCTTCGATGTTGCGGCCGCTGCGATCGGCACGACTGCCAAGCGCAAGGAGACCATTGATTTCTCGGATGGTTATCTTGCAGGTTTCTTGAGCGTCCTCACTTCGGAGCCAGGCATCACCGATGCAGCGGGTCTCAAAGGCAAGCGTCTCGGTGTGGTGCAGGGTACACTTCAGGAGATCTATGCCGAGAAGAATTTTGCCGGCACCGATCTCGTGAAGTTCCCGGACAACAATTCTGCCGTTTCCGCACTCAACAACGGGACGGTCGATGCACATTTCCTCGATTTCGAGGCTGCAAAGGACTATTCCGCCCGTTATCCGGCGCTAAAAGTCGCAGTCAACATTCCGAGCTTCGACGCGCCCGCCGGCTTCGTCATCCGCAAGGGTAACGATGCATTGCGCGAGGCGCTTAACAAGGGCCTGAAAGAGGCCATGCAGGACGGCACCTGGAAAAAGCTGCACGAAAAATGGTTCCCCGGCACGCCGATGCCGCAGGCATATCTTCCCAAGCAGTGATGCCACCTTCCGGTCCGGCCTTTACCGGTCGGACCGGCCTTTCTTTCAAGGGATATCCTGATGAACTGGCTTGAAAACCTGCGCCGTAGCTTCCTCGACTGGAATGCCATGGCCGAAGTGCTGCCGACCATGATCACCGTTGGTCTCAAGAATACGCTGATCCTGGCTGCGACCTCGACTGTGCTTGGCGTCGCCATCGGAATGATGCTCGCGATCATGGGCATTTCCCGCTCGCCCTGGCTGCGCATTCCCGCTCGTCTTTATACCGATATTTTCCGCGGCCTGCCGGCCATCGTCACAATTCTCCTCATTGGCCAGGGTTTTGCCCGCATTGGCCGCGAGCTCTTCGGTCCATCGCCTTATCCGCTCGGCATTCTGGCACTCAGCCTGATTGCCGGTGCCTATATCGGCGAGATTTTCCGCTCTGGTATCCAGAGCGTCGACCGTGGGCAGATGGAGGCCTGCCGGGCATTGTCGATGAGCTATGGCCAGGGCATGCGCCTTATCGTCGTGCCGCAAGGCGTGCGCCGCGTTCTGCCGGCCCTCGTCAACCAGTTCATCGGCAACGTCAAGGATTCGAGCCTGGTCTATTTCCTCGGGCTTCTGGCCTCAGAGCGTGAGATCTTTCGCGTGGGACAGGACCAGGCGGTGGTGACCGGCAATCTGTCACCGCTCCTGCTGGCAGGCGTATTTTATCTCGTCGTTACCGTGCCGCTTACCCATGTCGTCAATGCGATCGACAATCGTCTGCGGGTTGGCAAGCAGCGCCCCGCCGTCATCACCAGCGGACTGGAGGAAGTCAGTGAACTCGACAGTGCAGCTCGCGCGACTGGCGTCTCGTTCAAGGGCGGCAGCCTTGATGTGCGCCGTCTCGGTATGGCCTATGGCGATCTTGATGTGCTGAGGGGTGTCGATCTTTTAGTCAAGCCAGGCAGCGTCACCTGCATCATCGGCCCGTCCGGATCCGGAAAATCGACTTTGCTGCGTGGGCTCAACCGTCTGGTCGAGCCGAAGAGCGGCGATATTCTTATCGATGGCGAAAGCATTCTCGCAATGAAGCCGGAAACGCTGCGCCGCCGGGTCGGCATGGTATTCCAGCATTTCAACCTCTTTCCCGACCACACGGCGCTGGAAAACGTCATGCTGTCGCTTACGAAGATCAAGGGCCTGCCCGCAGCCGAGGCCGAGCGCATCGCCAAGGCAAGGCTTGCCGATGTCGGCCTTGCGAGCCGCCAGCACCACCGTCCGGGCGGTCTTTCCGGCGGGCAGCAGCAGCGCGTTGCCATTGCCCGTGCGCTTGCCATGGAACCGGAGGTTATCCTCTTCGACGAGGTGACGAGTGCGCTCGATCCGGAATTGGTCAAGGGCGTGCTCAACCTCATGGCTGAGCTCGGCACGCGTGGCATGACCATGGTCGTCGTCACGCATGAAATGGGATTTGCCCGCCGGGTGGCCGATCAGGTCGTCTTTATGGACGAGGGGCGCGTCGTTGAAGCCGGCACGCCAGAGGCAATATTCGACAACCCGCAAAGCCCGCGTCTCCAGCGCTTCCTAGCGGAAGTGCTCTGAGCGCCGGGAGGAGAAACCAATGACACAAACGATACGATGGGGTGTGCTCGGTTGCGCAGGCATTGCTGCCAAGGCGGTCATTCCCGCCATCCAGTCCAGCCGCCTGGGGCGCGTTGCGGCAATCGCCTCGCGCGATGCCGCGAAGGCGAAGGAGATGGCGGCCCGCTTCGGCATCGCCAAGGCCTATGGCAGCTACGAGGAACTGCTTGCCGATCCGGAAATAGACGCAATTTACAACCCTTTGCCCAATCATCTGCACGTGCCACTGACGATAAAGGCACTGGCGCAGGGCAAACCCGTACTCTGCGAGAAACCGATCGCGCTTGATGCCGAGCAGGCGAGGGAACTGGCAGCGGCACAAAAGGCGGCAAGCCTGCCGGTCGCAGAAGCCTTCATGGTGCGCCACCATCCGCAATGGAAAAAGGCGCGCGCGTTGATTGCCGAGGGGCGCCTCGGCGAGGTGAGGGCCATCCAGACGATCTTTTCCTATTATCTCGACGACCCCGGGAATGTACGCAACCAGGCTGATATTGGCGGCGGCGGTCTGTTCGACGTTGGTTGTTACGCCATCAACACGGCGCGGCTCCTGTTCGACGCGGAACCGGTACGGGCGATCGCGCTCATGGAGCGCGATCCCGTCTTCGGCACGGACCGGCTGACGAGCGGGCTGCTGGCGTTTCCAGAGGGAAGGCAGCTTGCCTTCACCTGTTCCACACAACTCTGCCTCACGCAGAAGGTCACGGTGCTTGGAACGCGCGGGCGTCTGGAAATCCCCATTCCCTTCAATGCACCGGCTGATGAGCCGACCATTCTTGTCTTTGATGATGGTCGCGATCTTGCCGGCGGCGGCCGCGAGGAGATCGCGATCGGGCCTGTCGACCAGTATCGCGAACAGGCCGATGCATTCGCCGAGGCTGTCCTCTCCGGCGGACCACTCGAGACGGGGCTTGGCGACGCAATCGCGAATATGACGGCGATTGACGCGCTGTTCCGCTCCGCAGCCAGCGGTCGCTGGGAGATCCCCGATGCCTTACCCCCATCCGTATGACAATTGATTGAAAGCCAATTCCATGACCGACAACACCATCTCTTCGGCCGTCATCATCGGCGCCGGTATCTTCGGCGTTTCCACTGGCGTACAGCTTGCGCGGCGCGGCATTAAGGTGACGATCCTCAATGACGGGCCGCCGGCCAATGGTGCCTCCGGCCGCTCGCTGTCCTGGCTGAACTCGGCACGCATGCGCTCTGAGCCCTATCATCGGCTGCGTATGGCCGGCATCGACCGGTATCGCACACTCGCGGCGCAGAATCCCGGCGCAGAATGGCTTCGCTTTGATGGCGGGTTGACCTGGGACGCGGATGACGAGCGAAACGAGATCGACGCGGCCTATCGCCACGAAGTTTCGCTTGCCTATGATGCGCAGCGCCTTTCAGCAGCCGAAGTCGCCCGCGTCGTCCCCGGTGTCGACGCCGGCGCAATCACTCGACAGGGCGCAATCTACAATCCCGGCGAAGGCTGGGTCGATTTGCCGACGCTGATTGGTGTGCTGCTTGAGGAGTTTTTCGCACTCGGTGGCGTTCTGGTAACGGACCAGGGTGCCGCACGGGTGGTGATCGAGGGTGGTCGTGTCATTGGCGCGCAAACTGCAAATGCTGTTCTCCATCGGGCGGATGCCGTCGTGCTTGCCACCGGTCCGGCCGTCCCGAAGATGGCTGCGGAAAGCGGACAGACCATTGCCGACGGGACACCGATCGCCCTTCTCGTGCAGACGAGGCCGCTCGCCCATCCCCTGCGCGCTGTTCTCAATACACCGCGCGTCGCCGTTCGCCCGGCGCCGGGCCGCACATTCTCCCTGGATGCCGACTGGGCGGCCGATGAGGGTGTGACAGTGCGCGCAGACGGCAGCTATGATATCGACGATAGCGTGGTTTCAGAGCTTTTGGTTGAGGCTGCGCGGGTGATGGAAGGCAATCCGAAACTGGAGGTGGCTTCCATCGGCGTTGGTGGCAAACCTATCCCCGGCGATGGCGAGCCGGTGATTGGAGCCATCAAGGGTATTTCCGGTTACTACGTGGCCTTCAGCCACAGCGGTGCTACACTCGGCCTCATCGTGGGCGAGCTGCTCGCGTTCGAGATTGCGACAGGCACCGAACATCCCATGCTCGCAACCTTCCGACCTGAGCGTTTCCCCTTGAATTGAGCAATGTGAGGCAGATATCGCCAAAATGAGCCGGCCGCCGCCGCGGCCGGTTTTTCTACGATACTGAGACTGAGACGTCCGTTCCGATGTCTGACATCTGGATGCCGTTCTTGTCGACTCGAACACCAAAGGCAAAAAAGAGGATGACCTCGTGTCTGAGGCCGCCGCATGCTATTCGTAGCGCAATAAAAAACGGGACAAAATAACTATGGATTTGGCAATTCCCAGCGCAACAAATCTCAGCCTGTTCGTCAGCGCTACACTGGTGCTGCCTCTTGTGCCGGGACCGGCAGTTCTTCTTCGCGCGCTCGGTCGAGCAGGGTCGCTCTGCGGGGCTCGTTTCAATCCTTGGCATCCATACGGCCACGCTTGTGCATGTCGCCGCCGCCGCTGTAGGGTTGTCGGCGCTCCTGGCATCATCGGCGCTCGCCTTCAGCGTCGTAAAGTATGCCGGCGCGGCCTATCTGATCTGGCTTGGCCTCAAAAAGCTTTTTGGCCCCTCGGATATTCCCGGCGTCGAGGGCAATTTACCCACACGGAGCCGCATGCGCCTCTTTCGTGAGGGCTTTATCGTTAATCTCCTCAATCCGAAGACCGCACTATTCTTTCTGGCTTTCTTGCCACAGTTCGTTGAGGTCAATCGTGGCCATGTGGCTATGCAGATCGCTTTTCTCGGGCTTGTTTACACAGCGATTGGCGTTCTGACGGACAGCTCTTACGCACTTGCCGCCGGCACGGCCGGCAAGTGGCTGAAGCGCAGTCCCGTGTACCTAAAGGCTGAACGCTGGGTCAGTGGTTTCGTGTATATCGGTCTTGGCTTGACGGCCGCTTTTGCTGGCAATCAAAAGAAATAGACCATCCTGCGAGTCCATGTCGAACTGCGACCGTCAGTGCACTTCACGCTATCTGTGGCGCGCTTAGGTATATTTCCGTTCATGGCAATTTGGACCTCGTCGTGGGAACAAGTTTTGCGACTTTCAGGAGGTTTTGCTACGGCTGCGGATGGAATCTATCACACGCTCCGTTGGGCCTTCTAATCGAAGGCGATCAAGTCACAGGATGAGTTTGAGTTAGGCAAATAGAATCTCTGCTTTTTTCCTGTGACGCCTCAACGTAACATAGGATTCAGTTTGACGATACTGCGTGCCATTGCGCGAGCACCCTCGAGGATGCAGCTTCGTAACTTGCGTGCCGGGGCGTTCAGACGGCATGGTCGCAAGAAATCGCCCCAATACTTTGCGGACAACCCGCCATCCAATTTCAACGTGGGGGACCCAGAGGACGCTCTCTGCAGACCGACACGAGGCCAACATAGCCTAGAAACTAGCGTTACTCCCACACTCGATGACCTATCATGCGAACGCACGCAAATCGAATGCCTGTACAAAGCGGTCGAAACCACGATCGCTCTCCGCCCTCGAAATTGGTCCAACTGATCAATCCTGACTTCAGGATGGGAAATCATGCTGGCAAAATCGGACTCATCGGTATCAGGTCAGGGTCGCAGATTGGATCGCTGTGTCGTGATGCGCCTTCATATAGCTTCACATCCGTAGCGGGCTACGACGTCGGTCAAACTGGTAATTGCATCAACAACCTATCTTGCGACGCCAAATATTAGTAGCACGCACCTGCATGTGCAATTGGAATAAACATTAAATTTAGTCGCAGGTTTGCATCACTATTGCGCCCCCCCCAAAGCAGGTGATCAGGTAACAGCAGCATAGAGAACTGGTTGAACAATCGCCCCTGGATCATGCCTTAAGCGATATACATGGTTATTATTCACTTGACCTGATTAACCAATCGTTAACCATGTTTGCCTAGTTCTGTCTCCAAAGCCGGTTTTATATCGGTAAATCAAAGCCATGGTCTCGTTCCTCGTACTGGCAGGTTGCTCATTCTTCCCGTCAGAAGGTGGAACGTTAAATGCGATTTAGTTGGCTTCCAGCGTTTGTTTGCGTCATCGCCGCGAGTATAGTGACAACTGGCTGTGCAAATCGCTCCAGCGCCAACATCCGACAAGCGGGCCCCGGGAATCCCGAAGCTTCCGGCAAAGACATGCACCTTGGTAACGCGGATCTTCCGGGCGTGATCGGGACGAAATCGGAACCCATCAGGTCGGCGAAACGCGAACGAACCGAACACAAGGGCCCCTTGTCAATCGAAACTGCTGTGAGAAAGGCAGTCGATTGGCATCCCGCTGTAACGGAAACCATAGGTCGGCTTCGTCAGCAGACCGAGTCGGTCAATGAAGCTCGTGCCGGTTATCTTCCCAATATGAGTTGGGGACTCGACTCTTCCTATAGCACCAATAGATCGGATCGCTACAGTCCAGATTTGAACTTCAATGTCTCGCAGATGCTTTATGATTTCGGTAAAGTGGACAACCGGGTCAAAATCGCCACTGCGGGAATTGCGGGCCGGAAGTCGCAGGTTATGATGGCTGTGGACGATCTGGCGCGCGAAACGGCGTATTCAGTGATCGAAATACAGCGCAATCGCTCATTGGGAAGTGTTGCGCGTGACCAGATAAAGGATGTGAAAGCGATCTTGGACCTGGTGAAGTCGCGCACCGACAAGGGCGCAAGCACGCGTTCAGATCTGCTGCAAGCCGAAGCGCGTGTTCAGGCCGCCGAAGCCACATTGTTGGAGATCGAGGGGCAATTATCGCGCTGGGAAGCGATCCTCGCGAATTTAAGCGGTATCGACGGACCCGTCGATGTATCGGACACACTGCCGGCATGGCTGTCTAAGTCCTGCAGTTCCACAAATCCGGACTGGTCGCGCGTGCCGGCAGTCATGCAGGCAGCGGCAGATCGCGAAGCGGCGACCGCGCAGATTGCTCTTGCGAAAGCCGAAGGGTTGCCGACACTGTCGCTCGACGCTGGAATTGGTGTCGACGTGACGGAACTCAGCTCATTTGATCCCGACTACAGTGTCGGGCTAAAGGTTACGGGCAGCCTCTACAATGGCGGTGCGACGAGCGCTAGACGCAACATGGCCGTCCAGGCGCTTGGAGCATCACAGGCTGCAGAAGCGCGCGCGTTGGTTGATATCTTGAGGAACCTGACGGAAGCCAGTAGTCAGATTTCAAGTAAAGAAAGTCTGCGCCGCTCGCTCTCGACGCGTCAGTCAACGATGCGACAGACGCGTGATCTCTATCGAACACAATATGTTGAACTCGGGACGCGAACACTGCTTGATCTGCTCAACGCCGACCAGGAACTCCATGCCGCCAGGTTTGATATCAGCAACATCAAGTATGACCTGCACAGGTTGAACATCGACTGCACGTTCAATAGTGGACGAATGCGGGAAGCCTTCTCGCTGGAAGGCCAAACCGTCCAGGGCATTTCACTTTAGCGGACGGTAGCAAAGGCCGGCCCTTAAGCAACATATATTTGATTTTAATCAATTTTTTAAACGCAAAGTTTCTCTCCTGGTTCGCGCCTAGGCTTGATTAAACAGTATCACGGGGAAGGTCGGATCGCCGCAAGATACGACCATAACGGGTGTTGACCAAAAATAGAATTGGTCTCACACGTGATTGCCGACCGATGATAATGCAAGCCGTCCCGAAGAGAAATCGACCATGACTTCGCACTGTTGCCACCCTCATATATAAGAGGGGAAAACATATATTAGATCTCGGAATTACCGTTACAAAAGAATTTCCTAATGCTCTTCCCGGTTGTTTTTTTCTTGCAGAGTCGATTTTTTATGCAATTATGAGGGTGGGAGAGGCGATCGGAAGACTATTTCCGACGTTTAGATAAACCGATCCGTTGTTTTTGGGGCTGCTTGCTTCTCAGCGGTCGTCGCTTGCGAAAATCCAGTTTCTTACATGTTGCCTGATGTCACGGGCGGCAGGAATTTCTGTCGCCGATGTTACCGCGTTGCAGGAGGACAGTTTCATGGTTGCGATCGTTACCGACAAGGCCGCCGGTGGTTCTCAGACCGTGTCGCTCGATAAACTTGATATCGAAAAACCGAGCATCGTGCGGATTCGCGCGGATAAAAATGAGGTCTCCGACTTCGTGCGCGACGGTGACGATCTCCTTCTTCGGATGCGTTCCGGCGAGACCATCCGCATCGGACACTTTTTCCGCGAGATGGATGGTGAGCACAGCGAGCTGGTGCTGGAGGATGAAAATGGCAACCTCTGGCTGGGTGAGCATAGCGACGGCTTGGCTGACTTTCGTTTTTCACAAATAGAGGGCGTAGATCAACTGGTTGGCGCCGCTACAAGTGACGGCTCCGTCCTCGGTCTTGTCGCTCTGGGCCTGCTGGCTGGCGGGGGAGCCCTCGCTCTTGGAGGATCTTCCAGCGATGACGGTGATGCTGACGCTGACGCTGACGCCGATGCTGATGCCGACGCTGACGCTGACGCGGATGCGGATGCAGATGCGGATGCCGACGCTGACGCCGATGCGGATGCTGATGCCGACGCTGACGCCGATGCGGATGCTGATGCCGATGCCGACGCGGATGCCGATGCCGACGCGGATGCGGATGCTGATGCGGATGCCGACGCTGACGCCGATGCTGATGCCGACGCAGATGCTGACGCCGATGCGGATGCCGACGCCGATGCTGACGCGGACGCCGATGCCGACGCGGACGCCGATGCGGATGCTGATGCTGATGCTGACGCCGATGCCGATGCCGATGCCGATGCGGATGCTGACGCCGACGCTGACGCTGACGCGGATGCAGATGCCGATGCGGACGCTGACGCTGATGCCGACGCAGATGCTGACGCCGATGCGGATGCGGATGCGGATGCCGACGCCGATGCGGATGCCGA
>NZ_JBFTGV010000017.1:0-35098 GCF_056393925.1 Agrobacterium sp. 10T429 | reverse complement strand
CTTCAAAAGCTCGCCCAGGCCGTCGCAGCAGAAGGTTTCTCAGGTATCCAGATCAACAAGGCACTGTCGTCAATCGATGCCCACCAGGAAACCAGCGGAAGTGGCAGGATTCAGACGCTGCGCGTTGTCGCCCGCCAGAAAGGCGCAGCTGTCCGGATCGATGCTGTTTTCAACATTCAGGCAGGACAGATCGCCGACAAGGATGTCATCCGCAAGGGCATCTGCGACATCATAAAAGGCGTGTAAGGCACGGCTTGACGTTCACCTAAACCGATGAGCGCCGCCAAGGGCCACTAAAATTGCCGATCAGCCAGCCGATTACCATTCAGGAATTTGTCGAGTTCAGCAGTACGGGATCTGGATAGCCGAACTTCTTCCGCAAACTGGGGCCACCGATCTACGGCCTCTCGAACCTGCTCTATAACCTCCCTGGCATATTGATCCGGGATCGAAGCCGCTTTGGAGACCGCCAAAAGGTGAGACATGCCGGGGGTTCTACCTTCCCCGGCTATTGCAGCGCTGTGCTCACCGCCTGGCCCGGACGAAAACGTAAGATCGTATGCGGGTGCCAGAGACCACCTACCATTCCCGTCCATAAGAAATGCATGGTTTTTAGCATGGTCGTCGCGATTTCTGGCATAGACATTGAACACCATATTTCGAAACATCTTGAGGACTTCCGCAGCGTCGCGGGTCATCATATGGGTCAGCTTGTGAAGTTGCTCATAGTTCACACTCGCCTCACGATGGCTGGCATTCAACAGGCCGCTTGCCGTGTGCATGTGGAGCCTGCCGGTAGGTGTCCTGTCAAAACGTTTCGTCGCGAAAAGCCGCCTTCCTTTCCGGGTCTCCAACAGCTGCGTGTCAGCCATCGTCAGTCCTGCAGCTACCGCCATAAGCGCATAGGCTCTTTCTTCAGCGCCAATCTCCCGCGGATCATCGGAACTAGGTGCCTTGACCATCCACCTTTCAAACCCCGCGCCCAACGGCTGGCCGTAGTCCAGAACACAGGTATTTTCCACTTGGTTGAAGCCGATCATAATCTTCGGACGTGCACCCGCGGATCCGCCCTGTGCGCCCTGCAAACGATCGATGTCGGCGATGTCCATCTCCGTCTGTACCAACTCCACCTGATCAGCGAACCAATCGAGATCAGTGACGGCCTGTTGTTTCTGATCGTCTGGCAATTCCGGAATGTATGAGAGTGCCCCCATTCCCGTTCTGCCCACCGCCGAGAGACGGTCAACCGGCGTGAGCCGGGTGTAATCAATGCCCGCTCGCTGTAGACGGCGGTCCAGCAACAGACGACCCCACCCGTCAGGCAGGCTGTCGTTGAATAGCCCATGGAGCCCGTCGAACGGATCGCGAGGCGCCGCAATCAACCCGGTGGCCGCCATCATATGGAATGGAGAAATCAAAAGGGGCGATGTCAGAAACTCCGCCGCGTACTCGAAGTAAGCCCTCCGTTCCTTGCCACTCCAGGCGAGGGTACCGAGTTTCCTCTCGTTCCCTTCGAGATTCAGATAAACCTTAATCTGCTGGATTGGCTTGAACTTCATTTCCGGCGCACACGCTGCTTGAGAGGACGATCAATGACATCATCGATATTCTGCGGCGGCCGACCTGGAAACAAGCGTTCGAACTCCGCCTCCGCCTCAAGGGCAAACGCAATTTTCACAAGGCTCTCGAGCGAAATTTTACCGGTTTCTTCAAATAGCCTCAACGATCCGTAGGACACATTCGATCTCGAAGCCAGTTCACGCTGGGTCAATCCATGCTCAATCCGTCGGCGCTTCATTCTGTCCGCCAAACCTCTGATAACTTCCACCGGGGATGCCATCCTAAATGCTAACATATTATCACCCAAATACAAATAAATGACATTACTGCCAATATAATAGCATTTAAATAAATCGCAAGTCGGTGATTTGAGCCATGCCGGAAAAGGTAGCGGCATAACTTAGCCGCCGGAAGCCAGCGCCAAAGAAAGGATCGTACTGAGTGCACGGACGCTCAAACCACATCAACTGCAGCAACAAACATCCCGCACCAGATAAGCAACGCCAACCTGACTGAGCCAATCGCCGCCGGAGACCGCCGCTGGCGGCAATCCGGCAGCCGACACATATAAAGCCGTTATAAGGAAAATGACTTTACCCCCAAAAGGTGGGAGTTGATTGAACATCTTCAGAAGATCGGTCGCCTGTAATTCCAGATGTAGTTTGTCGCTCACGTAAATCTTTCTTGAAACGGCTTGGCTAATTCCACACAGCACTATATTGCGCTGGATTCTGCCATGGCACATCTCTCATGAACAGATCGCACGCAATTGCTGCTTCTGCCGGAAGCGGTTGATGGTTACGTCGGCCCGGACAACCCCGTCCGCTTCATCGAAGCTTTCGTCAACTATCGCCAGAACCAGCACCAGTCGATCCTTGTCGCCCTCCTCACGGCCTTCGAGATGCGGCCAATGCCAAAGGTGCGAATATCTGAACAGCCCGCCGACCTTTGGTTCAGTCGGCAGAATGCTTGTCCGTCAACAGTTCGGCGTTGAGATGTTCCAGACCCGGCTCCATCTGCGATGCTTCAGTGGCGGCGAGGTCATCGTCGCCGAGCGTCGTCGAAAGTTCGACTCGGCGATCACGCTTTGCGAGGCGCATATAGTCCTCATAGGCAATCACAACGGGGCGACGCCGACCGTTCTTGGTGATAATGACGGGCTCGCGGACTGCAGCGTGATGATAGGCTCCAAAATTTTCGAGCCGTGTTGGAAAAAGTGGCAGAATAACTCAGCCGCCGGGAGCCGGTGCAAAAGAAAGAACCGTACCGAGTATTAAGTAGTATATCTCAATACAAAAATTTGAATTACATAATCAAATACAGTCAGCGGCTCCTCGTACAGAAACCGCTGCCCATGAGACATCACACCGTGGGTCGCAAGCACAGTTTGCTGTTGTTGAGCACACCGCTCATGTCACATACAAAGTACTTTACTTTGTATGGGTGCGAACGGGTGTCCGAGACGCTTACGGTTTTCCCACGAGAACCGATTGTTGATGTTGTACCCCAAGCTGATTTTCCGGCACATTTTCGCTCATCTCCGGGCATATAGTAGCACATGACGACCTGTACGGGGATATTGCACTTGTTGATGACGTCAACGTAGTCCCAATCGATCCTGCCCCGACTGCGCTGTTTAAATGCTACGCAATCATCATTCGCGTAAGGCGCCTGGCCATTCTTAATCGGCCTCTGAACCGACGGTCTGGGATCGGGCGTACTTGCAGCGTTGGCAATTGCGCCTGCTCTGCCAAATGCCCGGCTCATCCGATCGATATTATCCGACGAGCGTGGACGAAATGTCTGTACAGGTCTGTCCTCGGGTTCCGGTAGAGCGTTCAGTATAGCAATGCCGAGCCCCAGCAATGCGGCTGCATCAGCTCCAGATGATTGTCGTTGCGCAGCGCCACCGCCGCACCCGTAAGATCGGCCACCGTTAGCCGGGGCAAGTTCACACCGTGCATCGGCCTGTCCGGAAAAAGGAAACACGGAAAGTGATGACATAAGGATAAGAAAAGTTACACGCCAGTTCATTCTAACCTCTCGCTGAACGGATGAATCATTCCTCAGCGCAAGGCTATATCCCTCGCCCGATGCGCTGACGATGCGCCAGACACCATCATAAACGGGCACCATAATCGTACCCTAATTGGAGAATGCGACAGCTCCGTCTTTTTGTTTGTCTCTAACCGCTCACATCCAGGACGCGGACAATACGCAAGCTTCCCAGATGCGAAAATTCAGCTTGGGGACTTCAAACATGCAATTTAAAAAATGCATCCGAACCAGCGCCGTAACCCTGATTGCTTTCGCCGCAAGCGAACACGCGGTACTTGGCAAGGATATCTGCTCGGACACGTATATGAGTGAGAAGATCCATCCGTTTGCAACACGTGCCCGGAATGCAATCGGCATTTGCGGCACAGCAAAAGCGGGTGTGGCTCTCTACACCGAAAGCCTGCGGCTCGTGCAACAATGCCTGAGCGATCCGGGGCTACGGGCCTATAAGCAGGATCTGGAATGACTTTTGCACGATGCAAAAAACCAGGCATCAGCATCATGCGGCTGAGCACCGTATATTGGGGTAGCCTTGCGTGTCACCCTAGCCGAATGCCAGCAAGCAGGACACATAGCTCCGCCTGTCGTTCGGTCCCGGTTTTACGAAGGATTGACCGAATGTGGGTACGAACCGTTTCATATTGAATTCCACAATGACCGGCGACGGTTCTCAGGTCGGCACCGTCGGCAAGAAGTGCCGCAATTTTACATTCAGACGGCGTCAGCCCAAACAGATGATGAAGCACGTCATATGAAATGAAACGTTTATCACTCACATCTTCGAGCAGCACCATCGCGTACGACCTGGCGAAAACGTCACGCAAATTTGGCCCAGCCCTTTCGATCCGCGCAAGCAACGGCCTCTTCTCACCACGGGTCAACGTCACGACTTCGCCGTGAGCCAGATCATTCGATCGAATGACCTTGTTCAGCATCGCCTCAAAGACCACTGTCTCCCGTGACGACGCTGCCCTGATTTTTCCATGCGCTATTCTGACATCCCCGGTGAGAAGCGAATCCGCCTTCTGGTTAGCCGCTACCACATGACCACGATGGTCAAAGAAAACGCACGCAACATCTGCACGCTCAAACGCGGCCAGTCGTCCTCTCATGTCGCCAGCCGAAAACAGTGCCATGATCCGTGCGGACATCTGAAGGTGGGTTCTGAGATTAGCGAGGTGAACCCGGTCATCGTTCCCAAACCCGCCATCGCCGAGCCTGCGTTGCAGAACGAAAAACAGATCGTCCTCACCTGAGGAAAAATTGACGACTGCTGTATGCTGGAATCCATGCTTCGCCATGAATTTATAGTATTCGAGATTATCCAGATCACCTTTACGGACGAAATCCTCCTCGAGGACAACTCCGTTACGCTTCATCAACGGTATGAATTTCGCCCGGTGGTCTCGCGTGTTCCAGCCGTCGTTGATATAGGCTTCCATGATCGAGGATAAACTCTCGGTGAAAAGAACACCTCCGACCGAGCCGGAGCTTGCCGGTGCCATGACATTGATGCCGCCGGCGCCAGTTGCCTCAGCAATCTGCTCCAGAAGCGAGGGCCAACGCGAGGGCTCCAGCGCTGCATCCTGGAACCGATTCAGCAGATTATGAAAAACCGCGATATCAACCGGCATTTTCCCCCTCACCCACCAAAGTATATTTGTATAGCCAGAATACAGCACCAGATCCAGAAGTTGTTTTCGTACATACTTGAAAAGACACACTTGTCGAGCTGGAAGCGGCCCGTTTCTCATCAACCTCCCGAAGCCATCAACCTGGAGCATGTGGCACGCTCTAGGCGCAACGGGGCTTCTACGACGGTCCGGACCGATGTGCGCGCTCAATCCCCGGCAAGATACTCGTTGCATTTCTGAGCCGTCTTATCGTCACCTAACGACATCAGTCAGCGTCCTGCAGCAAACCCGAACCTGATCAGCCAGACATACCCCAATTGGGGTACGCAAACCTGGGGTAAGCTCGATATTAAATTTGCCGTGTAATCAAGCTGGAGCATTATCATTGCGGTACGTGTTGATGTGGGTCGGGCCTGACAGGCAAGAGCCTGTTGTCGAAACCGACGATATTTCACAGTGCGTACTGTGGATCAGCAGGCAAACAGGAAATAACGCCGAGTTTTCAGAGAACGATTATCACGTCATCGATCGTGATCTCGACGCAGACATTCCGCGCGCGACAAGTTTCCTGTAGCAAGAGGACGCTACTTCAGCAGCAGCGAAAATGCCATAAGCCTCATAAAATACTTTTATAGACAATCTCAATTATCTGTATTATAATAATAAAATACATATTTAAACAAACTGCGAGTTCACCCCCCGCACATGGCTAGGAAGAAGACCGCTCCTCTCCATGGTCCCGATGTGTTCGCAATATAGCGCCCGAGCATGATGATCCGCCTTCCGAGCCATCAGTCTTCTCTGTCGGTTGACACACCGGCTACTGCTCTCGAAGCTGGCCGATCACATCCACGCGGTCGTACGTCCCGGTGGCGGGTACGACATCCAATTTTTCACCAGCCGTATATTTATCCTTAGGCCTACCAAGTCTCACCGTCTGCATGCAGGTATGCGTAATGCCCTTTTGCTAGCGCTCGAAAACAATCGTGCCAAAACTGAAGGTCTTTTAGTGCGGCTCAAATAACGGTTCACTTCCGCGGCCCGAAACCTTGACTTGTTGATCCCATACTTTCTGAATCGTCGCGATGGAGTGGGGGGAAATTACTGAAGCGCCACGCTCGTAGGCCCATCACTAGAGCGCCGACGATAGCAAAGCAGCACACCATCAATACAGGCTACACAAACCTGAATGCGTCGAGCTTCGGATCGTTGTGCTGCCGATGTAGCATTGTGGCAAAAACTCGCGTCTCGTTAGCGGTTCGAACGTTGAAACAACAGGCGTCATGTCACGAAAGTTCGCCCGCTTACTGGCTATCGCTTTGGCACACCTGCATAGCGAAACATGATGTCATCGTAGAACTGCTTCCCAAACAGCACTTCGCGGTCAAAACATTTCGCACAGAGTTCCAGATCAGTGGTCGGATTATAGTCAAACTGCGTTTCATCGATCATGCATCTGCTCCTGAATTCGCCGGCACCGCTTTTGAACGCTGTGAGTAATTCGCTCAAGAATCCTCGTCGGATCGCTGGAGAGGGCGACGATATGTGGTGCCACCTCATCGCATGCGACGCTGACCAGTTTTGCAAGCTCCTCCACCCGTTTCAGTGTCGATGCGCCGCTCAATCCAATGTCATCAGCCAGTGCCTGCCAGTCGGCACGCCGCAGGTCAGGCGCATGGAACCGACCGGAAATCCCCTGCGGCAGGCTCTGGTCGACCTGGCGATAAACTGCAGCGCACATCAGGTCATAGAGTGGAGCCATCTTCGCGGACCCACCGGCACCAATCAGGATAGAGTAATTTTTGGCATGCGAATCCGAATTGCAGATCAGGACATTGAAGATCACCGCATCGAGAAGTTTCAAACGCTCGCCAGGCGAAACAAGATCGCTGACGGCATCAAACATCATCTTCATGGTCACACCGCCGCCGGTCGAGGACCGCTCGTATTTCTGCGAGGGGAAGTAACCCGTTAACTGGCAAAGATCCTCCTGATGCAGCCTGCGGATCTCGCCTTGAGCGTCGGTAAAGCGATCATAGCGTTTCACGAGAAGGTAACGTCGCTTGCCAGCTACTCCGATCGTCGCCTCGGCGGCATCCAGGCCGCAGGCACGCGCAAGCGACAGGCAAAAAGCTTCGTTCTCCACGCTCCCCGCAAGGCGTTTCGTATCCGGCTTGAGAATATGCGTGGACGGCGTCCCGTCGACCGGAACTGAAATACGGCCACTCCCATCACCAAACACCGGCAGCTTCTCCTGAACGCCCGCCAGGGACATAGAAACACCGCGCTCTCCGACCAGAAAGGGTTTGGCAGGAAGTTCATTGAGAATACGCTCCAGCGCCTGCTCGTCCGGCACGCGCTGCAGGTTGACGCCAGCTTTCCGCGGCTCCCCGATCGACAGTGCCCCCGCCGTGTCACGTCCGATATGAGCAAGTAGACCGACAATATCTTGCGGGGAAACCTTGAGGCGCTGACCGATCTCGGCAAGATGGGTTTCCGGAAGCAGATTGGCAAGCCAGGGAAGCAGCTTCGCTGCACCCACGGATCCGGAACGCAGCGGCATGGTAAGCGACACCGGAAAGGCCGGGCGGCGTGCTTTCCAGCCCGGATCATAGTCCAACCTCCATTCGCCTTCAAAAGTCAGATGGGCGACAGGCAAGGTCTCGTAGTAGATGGTTGTCATTGATCAGCACCAAACATCGGTAGAAAGCCGAGGTCATCGTCCGGCGCGACTTGCGCAGTCTGAACCGTCTTGAGATCGCCAAGATCGATTCCAACTGCGCGTGCGACGATCAGGGCTTTTTCGAGCTGGCAACTCGGCTTGCCCGATTCAAGCTCGACGATGAAGCGTTCCCCCGTTCCGGAACGGGCAGCAAGCCCGGTTTGCGTCCAGCCAAGTGCTTTGCGTCTCTCCTTGATAGCAGCGCCGAAATCACGCGCGGACCTGAACATCGTCAACCTCCATAGTTTCACTTACCGTACAGGAAGTTTTCCAAAGAATCAAGAAATAACTTCCCGATCGGTAAGTCTTACGCTTGATCGCGCCAAATCATCCTGATCGGGAATCTCTGTGGGATCGCACCTGGCAGGAGCCAGGGTATTTGCCTCGTCTCACGGGCCTATTGTTTCATCATCATTGCCCGATAAATTGATACACCGGCCATTACTATCGTATTAATATTTTACATCCGAAAAAACACTTAATTATATGATATATAACCATAAGTATCACGATGATAAATGGCATAATCCATTTCGCCGCGCGTTGGGCCCTGATGCACGGGCATCACGCCAACACCTCAAAACCGTAGCCCGAAGCCCACGCTGCCGGTTCTCTGGTGACGCCGCCTGGTCGACCCGGCAACCTCATAACATGACCCTGACCAACAGTTTCATTGCCGAACTCGTCCGCGACGCCAACAGGCTCGAGAACCTCGACGACTATCAGAAGCGCCGCATGCTTGAACGGGCAGTAACGACAATCCGCGACATGCGCGAAACGATCGGAATCCCCTCCGGTCCCGGTCGCGACAGTGTCGTCGACATCCACACCGTCGCCCTGTCCATCGAACACGGATGGCGCAGCGATGACGACGTGCGAAAGGCCCTGCTGCAGGCAGCCGGCATGATCCGGGACCTGCATATCGTCCTCGACAGCAAAACCGGAATCAGCTTTTCCGAACCCGCCGGTTGACGTCATGTGTCATCTTCCCGCCGTCAATGGCACTTCGTACCGGCGAAATTCAGCTTATTGATTTTAGGTTTTCGTTAACCATACGCGACCACCTTCGTCCCACAGCAACGATGGAGGTTGGCTTTGGCTTACGACTGGAATCGCAATGAACGCGAAGGCATGTTTGATGAACTGGCGGCGGCCCTGATATTCTTCACAATCGTCAGCCTGCTTCTGGCGTCCGCATACCTCGTGACAACCTTTGCCAGATAGGGCGGGTTCTTCCACCCGTCTACCGGCGAGGACGAGAAACGCCAGCCTGGGAACTTTGGTCGATGACCGTACTATAAGCCGCCGAATGCCTGCTTCGGGTGAATGAATGACCATGACAGACGATCTTCGCGGCCATATCCTGCTTCTCTCCGGGCACCCAGGCTCCGGCAAGTCCACAATCGCCGGAACGCTTGCGCACTTGCGCGGCGTGCCAAAGGTTCATTTTCATAGCGATGATCTGTGGGGATACATCAAGCATGGCCGTATCGATCCCTGGCTTCCCGAATCCGATCAACAAAACCGCATGATCATGCAGATCGCCGCCGATGTCGCAGGTCGCTATGCCGAGGCGGGTTATTTCGTCATTGTCGATGGCGTCGTGCGACCGGACTGGCTCCCGGCCTTCCTGGCGCTTGCATGCCCGCTGCACTACATCGTGCTGCGCACGACAGTAACAGAAGCAATCGAACGCTGTCAGGCTCGCGGCGGCGACAGCCTCGGCGATCCGCTGGTCGTGGCCGATCTTCATGCCCAGTTCGCCAATCTCGGGGCTTTCGAGCACAATGTACTATCGTTGTCGGGCAAGGACAGGGATCAGGCCTTGCAGGCGATCATCAATGCGCTGCAATCGGCACGTTTCCGTATTGATGCCACGAACGATGGCAATCGATTACGAACATAGAGGTGAAGCAAGCGTGGCCGTCCCGACAATCTATCTCCTGCGCCACGGCGAAACAGTCTGGAACTGTATTGGCCGGTTTCAGGGACAACAGGATTCCCCGCTAACCGCGCGCTGTATCGAACAGGCCGATCAAGTCGCGCGCCTGCTCCGTGACGCTCTCTGCGGCGATGAACAGTCTTTCCGGATGCAAATCAGCCCGCTCGGGCGCGTGCAACAGACAGCAGAACGGGTCCAGGCCGAGGTTGCGCTCCCGTGTCTCGAAGATAGCCGGCTCGTTGAGGTCACCACCGGCTCCTGGGACGGGATGACGCGATTTGAGATTGATGCCGAATTTCCTGGCCGCCTTGAAGGATCCAACGCATTCGACTGGTATTTCAGGGCACCGGATGGCGAAAGTTTTGATGACGCCTGCAAGCGCGCGACGTCATGGATCTCGGATCTCCGGCATCCGACGATCGCCATTTCCCATGGCCTGTTCGGGCGGATTCTTCGCGGTGTTTTTCTCGGACTTTCGAAGCTGGAGATGCTCGAACTGCCCGTTCCGCAGGATGTGTTGTACCGACTGGATGATGGCAGGTGCGATCTCATCACAGCTTGACCCGCACCGTCATGATCCAGAAAGCCAAGGGCCAAGGACGTCATTCGCCACGTCGACAAGGGACAAACACATGCATACACTTAACGTCATTTACCTGGCTTATCTCGACTGCCTCAACCGTCAGGCCTTCGATGAGCTCGGCACTTTCGTCGACGATACTGTTGAACACAACGGCCGGGCGTTAGGCCTGTCGGGCTATCGCGACATGCTGGTCAGGGACTTTGCTGATATTCCAGACCTTCGGTTTCAGGCAGAGATCCTTGTCAGCGACGTGCCCCGGATCGGCGCCCGGCTTTCGTTCGATTGCACTCCCAAATCCACCTTCATGGGCCTTCCGGTCAATGGCCGACGCGTTCAGTTCTGCGAGCATGTTTTCTACGAGTTCGAACAGACAAAAATCCGCAGGGTCTGGTCGGTCATCGACAAGGCCGCAATTGAGCGCCAGCTCGGCTGACGGCCCTCACCGGTCGAAGGTATCTGTGGCCCGCCATCGCCAGAAAAATGAGCCGAAAGAGTGTGATTGCACGAGACGCTCGCTGAAGCCGGACAGCCTCAATTTATGCAGACAGCTGCTGAGGTCGCGGGCGTTGCACAAAGGTTAGATCATATTTCGGGAAAAAAGCATATGAATGATCTCTCATATAAGGGAGTTCAGAGACTATGAAGAAAATCGTATCGACTATTGCATTCGTGCTTGCGGCATCGACCGCAATGGCGGCCGATGCCGTATCAGAAGTTCCTGCAGCCCCGGCAGCAGACGTTGCGCCGCTGTTCAGCTGGACCGGGTTTACCGCCGGTGTCCAGGCCGGCTACGGCTGGAACAACAATGACGCTTCGATCGTCGGCCTTCCCGGCCAAACGTTCGCAGACTTCGACGGTGCTCTTGCCGGTGGTTTCGTCGGCTTCAACTACGACCTTGGCAACAGCTGGGTCGTTGGCATCGAAGCAGACTTCGAAAAGAACTGGGGCGATGATTCAGCCACTATACTCGGCACGGGCTTTGACTACGGGTTTGACTGGCAGGGTTCGGTTCGTGGCCGGGTCGGCTACGCATTTGACCGTGCCCTGGTCTATGGCACCGCAGGCTGGGCCTATGCTCGCGGCTACGCGGAAGTTCCGGGCATTGCCGACGTGAAGGAAACGTTCAACGGCTACACCGTCGGCGTTGGTCTCGACTACGCGTTTACCGACATGGTGTTCGGACGCGTTGAGTATCGTTACACCGATTTCGGCGACAAGGATTTCGATTTCGGCGGCGCTGCAATCAATGCAGATGTCGACCAGCATGCAATACGCGTCGGCCTCGGCGTAAAATTCTGATTCACCCGGACAGCAACAGCAAAAGCCCGGCCATTGTGCCGGGCTTTTTTCTTGTCCCTTTTCCGAAGGCGGGAAGCGACAAACAGGGGTGGGCAAGTACGGGCCACCTGTTGGCCAGTTGCAATGCCACCACAATGACTGAACATGCCGACCAGGACCCGGACGCGACCGGACACGCTCCTTCTCCCTCCAGCAAACGATCAGCCAGCCTCACCCACGATTTCCCCTTTGAGCAAATCCCCAAGCAGTACACGATCGGCATCCCGCAGCGCCAATTGCGTCAGCTTACACCGCAGTAAGTGGAGCAGCATCTGCGCATCCATTCCATCCGCCGGCTTTTTGCAGTTGGTTAAGAATCCATGTGCCAAGCGGCACTTTCAGCCGCACCTCGAGCTCCCGTTGCCGCGCGGCAAGGTTCCGCGGATGATGCGGGTGTTCCCTGGAGGCATTGGATCGGTACAAGCCTGTTCCATGCGTTCGACGACGACACTATTCGCGACCAAGCGCGGTGGCTAGCTGACGGATCCCCTGGATTTGCTTAAGCACGCCAACCGCAGCTTGGAGCAACTTGCGATTTAGATAAAATTTACGCTAAATCTTATCGGTTTGAACCGATCCGGCCATGCTACGTTTCACGCAAGTCAAATCGGGAGGCCGGCTGCGATGATCTGGAATTTGGAGAAACTTGAACAAGAACGTCTCGACCTCATTGAGGTCATTGACAATCTCAAGAGGTGGGAACGTTTCTCTATAGACGACCGGCACATCATCTCATTACAGATCACCGCACATATGATGCGACTTAGCCAACTGGATGAAGACCTGGCGCACTTGCGCAGTCAAGAATTTCGCTCGGTTGAATATCTGGCTGCTGACTGAGGCCCGTCGTTGTGGCGAATTAAGGACCCGTTTGTGTGAGCATTGTGCTTATGCCCATACCGCGAAACCTTCGCGGCTGATGCCAGGGGTTTTTGGAATATTGGTTGCGGGGGCTCGCAACACACGATTCCTGCGGCTACCGTTCATCGTTGACGCCATACTTCGAGTTGGGTGTAGTTGACGGCTAACGATAGTGATAAAACCTCCCCATAACCGCGCTCATTTCATTCAGTTGCCTGATCTATGTATAAGTCGATATGGCGTCCAGTCCGGCATTAGAATTAACCCTCCAAGCGACTATCTGCTTTCGCGAAATGTAAAGGCGACGAAAAGTGGCTTACAACCAATTATTCGCTTCAGATTGACAGTCGATTTGTATTATGATGACGCATAAATCATTTTATAGATTGGGCGTGTAGTAAGTGGCTATGAGAAGTGGCATCCTAGGCTCAAAGAGTGTTGCGAACGGCGCTCTTAGTCCTTTACAGATTGAAGTTGTTCGAAAACTGATACCGATTGTCCGTGCGGGTAAGTGGCCAATCGGTGGGAAGATCTCGGATGCGGCTCTCGCCCGCGAATTCGGCATCTCGCGTACGCCAGTTCGACAGGTACTGCAATTCCTTGCTGAAAAGGGTCTTCTAGCGCAAACCGATAATCGTGGTTTTGTGTTGGTGCGAGTGCCAACCGGCGATGATCGCTTTGAAGAAGTTGTGCCCCCATCTGGGATGGATGTGCTGTACCGGCAGATTATGCATGCGAGAGCAAACGGTCTGATCGGCAGCGAAGCGTCCGAAACAGAATTGCTGGAACACTTCGGCACGTCACGCGGCGTCGTGCGCCGCACGCTCATGCGCCTGTCTGCTGAAGGACTTGCAGAACGGCGTGACGGGCACGGCTGGCGTTTTGCCGAATGCCTAGACAACCGTCAGGCGGTCAATGAAAGTTACGCCTTCCGCGCCATCATCGAATGCGGCGCCGTAATGGAAGATACATTCCGGGTGGACATGGAGATGCTGCTGGCGCTGGAAAGTGAACAGACGGCTTTGCTTAACGCCCCATTGGCATCGATTGAAGGATCGGCCTGGTTTGAGGCAAATGCCCGCTTCCACGAAACCGTGGTTTCCTGGGCAAACAATCGCTTTCTCGAACAGGCGATCCACCGCCAAAACAGCCTGCGGCGCATGACGGAATATGCGGAATTTGCTGAACTGAGTGAAGCGGGCGTACGCAAGGCGGCGCGAGACCACCTGGCAATCCTCGAAGCCATCAAAAGCGATGACCGAAAGCTGGCTTCGGCCATCCTCTTCCGCCATCTCAGCCGTTCTTCCGTCAGTGGCGAGGCGCGCCCTGCCCGCCTCGGGGATTGATCGCAGATGGCTGCACGTATCTTTTGTCGTGACCTGTGTACTGAGCGCGGCGAACCGGCGTCGGGACTTGGCCCATCGTCAAAAAGCTATGTGCTGCTGCACTGGCCGCGCGGTGAATGGCGTGTGCCACGCATCAAATCGCACAATATGCCAGAAGGGCTCGGGCAGGCAATTTTGGCTGCCAATGCGGTGGGCATTCACGTTGCATTGGTGGATGGCGACGACGTTGGGTTCACGCATCAGGGTATTGTCAGAGACCATGTGACACCTGAGGAAGCCGAACGGCTGCTGCTGCATATTGCCGGTGGAGGCGTGCTTGACGGTACACATGACCCACGCATGACCATCGTGTGCTGCACCGATGGCAAGCAGGACCCTTGCTGCGCCCGTTACGGCTTTGCGACGTGGAAGGCCCTGCGACAGGCAGCAAATCCAAGTCGCTTCCGTATCCTGCAATCCACCCATCTCGGCGGATGCCGTTTTGCCGCCTCACTTGTCGTTTTGCCGCACAGAGCCCGCTATAGCCGACTAGAGCCATCGCAGGTTGGCGATTTTCTCACCTGCCTTGAACAGGGCACTCCCTACCTGCCCGCCTATCGCGGTAACCCCTACTACGACGCGCCTGCACAGACGGCGGAAATCGCGCTGCTGGAATGGGCAGGACAGCGCGGCACAACAGGGGCGGTGACACTTCATAAGACGGAGAGCGGCATTTCCAACGCGGACCAAGTTCATTTCTGCGCAACGATCGGCACGCAACACGCCACTGTAACCGTTGACAGACCCGAGTTTGCGGTCAACACACGCTGCGTCACGATTGGTCAACCCGAGGGCATAAAAAATGTGGCGCGATGGGTCGCCACATCTGTTCGGCCCGAAGACTGATCGACGTCGTAGTCTCCGGCCAAGCCGATAGTTCCTCAGCCTTCGAGAACTGCCGAGAAGAATGCCTTGACGGGCGGCTGAATACCGGTGCCATTATGGCTGATGCCGGCAACCCTATCGAAACGCGGTTCGACACCAACCGCCTTCAGGCCCTTTTCCAAGGCGCGCAAACGCTCAACGCGGGTTTCACCGCTATCATTTATGCCCTCCATCCAGAAGGGTGATTTTGGCCCGACGGTGACATCCCAGGTTTCGACATCCGCGTCACCGATCACCAGCTGCACGGCCACCTGACGCATCGCGTCGATATCAATGGGCTGGCCGAATATCTCTTCCATGCCGTTCAAACCGACCCACCAATTGGCGCGATCATCGGGAAGCGTGACGGTACCGGGCGCACCCACCGAAACGGCACGAAGTCGGCGCGGGTGAAGATAGAAAAAACGATGGGCAAATTGCGCACCACCGGAAAAGCCGTGCATCAACACCTTTTCCTTCTCGACACGGTAACGCGTCGCCAGCTCATCAATCATGTCCAGCAGAACAAGATCGTAACGAATGCCGTGATAGATCATGTGTTTGTAATTGTGCAGATCATCAGCATCATCAATACCCGCCGGGAAAAGCGGTGCCAGCAGGACGCATTGATGCTGTTCGGCAAAGTCGATGAATTCGTCGCGCAGGATATCAGCGTCGCGCAGGCTGCCATGAACAAGGACGGCAAGCGGATGCACGGTTTCACCGGCCGGATCATATCCTTCGGGAATATAGCAGCACCACGAAAAGCGCTGATCCATGCGCGAAGCAAAGATCGGTGTGCGGCCACGGCGATAAAAATTGAGTGGCACGGCCTTTTGCTGGACGAACATGAGACAATTCCCTTTAAAGTTTTTTCGGTGGTTGCTGGCTGGCGTAATCAGCCAGCACGCGGTTCATACGGGCAAGCACGCCCTTTAATGCCTCGTAACCATCGTTGCGCTCGCGAGTTGCCTCGTCCATGTAGAGCTTGCGGTTAATTTCAAACTGCACACTGTGGCGTTGAAGGGCCGGATTCGAATAGGCTGCAACCAGTTCCGCCCCACGAAAAGGCTTGTTGAGCGCAACGACTAGCCCCTGCGCTTCAAGAGTTTCGGTGATCAGCGCTATAAATTCGCTGGAGGCTGACCCGCCGTGCAAATCGCCAAGGCAAATATCTGCCCGCACCGTTCCCGCCGGATCAGACGAAATCGCATGGCCAACGGCGGTCATCGAATGGCAGTTGATGTGATAAACACGGCCAAACCGGCTGTAGACGGCATTCAGCAGGCCAGCCAAATGTTCATGGTAGGGCTGCCAGTAGGTGACGATCCGCGTCTCAGCTTCCGCCACACTCATGGGTGCCGCATACATTGGCTCATCGCCCCAGGCGTAACGCCACATCAACCCCATGCCGCGTTTCGCCGTTGCGCTTTCACGCACTGGATGAGGCCAATCACCGTCCACAAGCTGGGTGTCCATATCGAGCAAGGACCGGTTCACATCGAGAAAACTGCGGGGAAAACGCGCGCTCAGTAACGGCGCACCGACATCACATGCCGACGAAAACAGATCATCGATATGGGTGTCTGCGGCTACTCTCACTCGCTCTGCGGAAACAGCAGGGTGGAATCCCCTAGGCATGTCCAGACCGCTATGGGGGCTGTCAAACACCATCGGAGCCAGAGGCGTGCGGGGTGCAATCACCGAAAGTACGCCCTCCAGCGTTATATCTTGCAACTGGCCATAGAGCGGGGTCATTTTTGTGTTCCTTCCGTTGCGCCTGGCTTGAGGCGCGCGTTCAACTTGTCCACCGCGCGGGTGATGTCACCGAGCTTTTCGCCATCGAGCAGCCGCTGCATGGTGCGGGCAACACGTGTCTCACGGGCTATGCAGATATCAGCTATGTCTGCCGCCTCATCCGCGGGCAGCACCACCACGCCGGAAGCATCCGCCAATACGATATCGCCCGGCAAAACCGGCACACCACCACAGGCGATCGGTCGATTGAATGTGCCACCAAGATCAAGCTGGCGGGTGGTGACAGACGAAACACCGCGGCACCAGACGGGCAGCCCTTCGGCGATGATTTCCGCGACATCGGTACAGGGCCCGTCAATGATGACACCGGCAACACCTGCCATGCGCGCAGCCCGTGCAACCGCACCGCCAAGGCAGGCATGGCGGCTGTCACCCAACCGATCAATTACCAGCATGTCGCCGGGGCGCACCTGGCTTAGCGCGTAATGCAACAGCGTCGAGCACATGGCGGGAATGGCGAGCGTGACGGCAACACCGGCACGGGCCTGTTGCTGCGGCAAGACCGCTTGAATAGAACCGGTCATGAAACCGGTATGACGCAGATGCCCGACACTGGCCGTTTCAATCTGCTGCAACGCCTCGATAACCACCTGGGGAGGCGTAACCGGCATTGCACCGATACGTAATTCAGTCATGGCTTTCTCCTTGCGACGGCCCTGCGACGGATGCCTCAAAAGGCTGTACGGCATTTCGTGGATCGAAACCGGCGAGATGGCGCATCAACCGCGCAGTGTGGCCAACTATATGGCCACAAATCACCTGACCATTTTCAGCACTTGCCAATGAGGCCCGACCACCGAGCATACCGGCCGGATCGACCTCGGTGCAGTCAAGCGGTATCTGGACCGGTATTCCCTCAAAACGAGTGGCAGAGACACCACCAACGGGCAGACCGAACACGCTGCCACGCGGCGCGGGATCGCGCATCGCCTCTGTTCGAACCAGTTCGGGAAAAAGATGCATATAGACCGAAGTCATCGGTTCACCGCCGTGACCGCGCGCGCGCGCGGCGTCATCACCGTAAAGTGTCTTCCACAGGCCATCCGGCAAGCTCTGCCAAATGTTCAGTGCCGGTATCAGCACCCCTTTTTCACGGCGCAACTTGCGGCAAACCTGATCGATCAGCGGTGCATTCGTTGTGTGACCATTGAAAATCAGCAGCTGTTCATAACCGTGATCAAGGAAGGAGGTCAKGATATCCTCAAGCACAGCGGTGAACGTCGCGGCACGCAATTGAATTCCACCGGCTATCGCCCGGAAAAATTCAGCATGGCCAAACGGCAGCACAGGCGCTGTCAGCCCGTCGCCCGCCCGGGCGCTCATTTCCGCTAGCCGTTCGGTCAGCATGAAATCACCCATCGGCGCGTGCGGCCCCTGCTCTTCCTGCGAAGCAAGCGGAATGAGAATGACTGCGGGGCGTTTCATACGCTCCGCAAATGTCTCATGCGTCATGTGAGAAATCGCAACCGGTTCATTGTCAACCATGCTGTTTCTCCCTTGCATGCTGCTCCAGCAGTTGCCCCTTGATGTCAGGAAATTCAAGCTCGGATGAATTGACATTTACCCGCCTCGAAAGGATCATCGAGCCGTCTGTAAAGCGTAAGCGAACAGTATCGCGAAACGCCGTTTCAACGAATATCCAATCCATTTCCAGAACCGTGTCGGCACCGTCATTTTCAAGAAGCCGGGCCGAGGCCAAGACCCTCAATCCGCCGACTGGCTGGTAGGAATGGTGCAGCCTTGCGCCGGGTATTGTGGTAACAGTTTCAATGTAAAAACCGCATCCTGCCCGTACTTGATGTTCACCATCCGCATCGCGAAGAGTGACACTCAGTTCGTTATTGTTGGCGGCAAGAGCGATGCTTTCGATAGCTTGATCGTTGGGTTCGACCATCCATATGCCGCACGGCACTTTTTCCGCCGAAAACGCCATGTCTGCAAAATTTTTTAGCCGCAATCCAGCCAGACGTTCGTCCAGTTTCTCGGCGCTCTCAGGGGTGCCACCGCCTTTGCCGAGTGCTGGACGCAGCACGTCATAAATAAGCTGATGGACACGGCGATCACTGTCTTCCAACCCGCCGGTAAACGCTAAGACGGCATTTTCTTCCTGCAGGACGATACAATATTGGCCAAACAGGCCATTGGCGGAAAAACTGTTATGGGGGCCACGCCACCATTGATATCCGTAGCCTTCACGCCGGCTAACCTTTTGACCATCTCCGACTTCGTCCGGGCCGAGATAGTGGTCTCCTGTGAAAACACCGAGTACCACGTCCCGGATCTGCATGCCGGTTGCGGCCTGCACCCATTGCCGGGGCAGAAGCTGTCGGCCCTGCCATTCACCACCCTGCAAGTGCAGTATGCCCAGCTTCAGCATGTCCTCACTGGTGCAACTGAGGCCATTACCGCCGGTGTTGACGCCGTCAGTGCCTGTGTCCCATGTCATATTCGTAGACATGCCCATCGGCTGGAATATCCGCTCAGAGAGATAATCCGCGATCATCCGTCCCGTGACCTGCTGCACGATGGCTGACAGCATGTAGCTTGCAGCACTGTCGTAGACAAAAACTTCTCCAGGATTGTGGGGTGTGGGCTGGCGCAGGAAATCATCCACCCAGCTTGAAAGCACCCGCCGCCAGGAGCCTCCAGAAATGCCGCGCCCATGACCGCTGGTCATGGTCAGCAGATGCCGTACCTTCATGGCCCGCAGGTTATCGTCGACCGGTCCTGCATAGTCAGGGAAAAATTGCAGCACCGCATCATCGACCGACAGCAGACCATCCGACACGGCCAAACCAGCAGCCATAGAGGTAAAACTTTTGGTCACGGAATGCATCATATGCGGGCGGGCAAGTGAATAAGGTGCCCAGTAAGCGCTGGTGATCAGTGCACCATCCTGCCAGACGAGAAGGCTATGCAGTTCGAGATCGTGACGTTCGATCTCGTCTAGCATGGCGAGGATTATCGCTGGGTCTGTGCCCCGCGAGGCGGGTGTTGCCCTTGGCAGATCCGTAGTTACTGCTGTCAATTTCATTGCAATTCGTCCGCCTGCTGTTTTTCCGTTTCTGCGAAACGCCAGTTCAGCGAAACGCCGGTTTCGGTGCGGGTCAGGGTTGGAATGGCCGACAGCAAGGCCCGCGTGTATTCCGACTGCGGAGCATCAAAAATGTCGTCGCGATTGCCTTGCTCAACGATAGCGCCATCACGCATCACCACCACCCGGTCGGCGAGCTGTTCGACCACACCGAGGTCATGGCTGATAAACAGGCACGAAAAACCATATCGTTTTTGAAGATCAGCCAGCAGTTCCAGCACTCTGGCACGCACAGTAACGTCGAGCGCCGACACCGCCTCATCAGCGATCACGAACTGCGGCCGTCCGACAATGGCACGCGCAATTGCCACGCGCTGACGCTGGCCGCCGGAAAGCTCGTGCGGGAACCGGTCAGAATAACGCCCGTCGAGCCCCACTTCTTCCAGAATGGTGCGGGTGCGGTACAGCTTTTCTTCCCGCGTCGATGTGGTGTCGTGACGCAAGGCTTCCGCCACGATATCGCGTGTTTTCATGCGCGGATCGAGCGAGCCGAACGGGTCCTGGAAGATCATCTGGCAATTGAGACGGTAGTTGCGCCACACGGGCGAATCCGGCTTCACCTCTTCGTCGGCAAAGAAAATGCGGCCGGCAGAGGCAGGCACCAGCCCGGCAATACAACGGCCAAGCGTTGTCTTGCCGGAACCGGAGGCACCGACCAGCGCCACGATTTCACCCGGCCGCACGACAAGGTCGACACCATGCAAAGCCTTTTTGGTCTTTCGCGGCGCCATAAAACCTGCACGGGCACTGTATGTGACCTCAATGCCGCGCACTTCCATGACGGGCTTTGATTGCGGATCAATGTCTCTCAACGGCCCACGCATCGGCATGGATTGCAGCAATTCGCGTGTGTAGTAATGGCGTGGATTGGAAATGATGTCCGCAACCGGACCCTGCTCGACAATTTCCCCCTGCCGCATGACGATGACGCGGTCGCAGTAGCGCGCCACCATGGGCAGGTCGTGGCTGATCATCAACAGTGCCGTGTTTTCACTCCGCACCATCTCGAGCATCAGTTCCAGCACCTCGCGCTGTACCAGCGCGTCAAGCGCTGTCGTCGGCTCGTCCGCAATCAGCAGGGATGGTCGCAGCAGCATGGCAGATGCCAGCATCATGCGTTGGCGCATGCCGCCTGAAAAATGATGCGGGAATGCCAGCAACGCACCGTCGGGATCATGAATGCCGACCCGCCGCAAAATCTCGAGAATTTTGGCGCGCCGTGCAGCGGCGTCCAGCCGTGTGTGAAGTTTCAGTGGCTCTTCAAGCTGCTTACCAATGGCCATCGACGGATTGAGCGAGGTCATTGGTTCCTGAAACACCATGCCCAGCCGGGAGCCACGCAATGCGCGAATTTCCTTACCTTTCATTAGTGGTACAGAGCGGCCTTCAAAACGGATATCGCCGCCCGAGATGGCGATAGCGGGTGGCTGGAGACCCATGAGGCTACGTGCCACCATGGTTTTTCCCGAACCGCTTTCGCCGACAATACCGACGATTTCACCCGCACCAACGCTGAACGAAACATCGCTTACGATACGGTGGTCATCAATACCGTTTACGGAAAGGCTAAGATTTTCGACCTGAATAAGAGGCTGTTTCATTGCTTACAATCCTCGCATGCGGGGGTCGAAACGATCGCGGATCGCATCACCGAACAGATTTATGCCAAGTAGTGACAGGGAGATGCAGAGACCCGGGAAGATGCCGAGCCAGACAGCTTCGGCGATGTGGGGACGGCCACTGGCCAGCATGTTGCCCCAAGTCGGCGCTGGCGGCGGCACACCAAGACCAAGGAAGCTGAGTGCACTCTCAGTCAGCAGGACCGATCCGAACATGGAGGTTGCCAACACGATTACCGGACCAAGGCAGTTCGGCACTATGTGGCGGAACATGGTATAGACAGCCGAATTGCCCATGATGCGAGACGCTTCGATAAACTCCCGTTCACGCAGTGACAGCACCGAACCGCGCACCACCCGTACCATGGAGGGCGTGTAGGCAATGCCGAGCGCCAGAATGATGCCGTACATATTGGCACCCGTAATCGACAGCAATGCCAGCGCCAGCAACATGCTGGGAAAAGCCAGTAGCGCATCGTTCAATGCCATGATGACGCGGTCCGTCCAGCCACGGGCATAACCCGCCAGAACACCAAACGACACGCCGGCGAGAACTGCAATGCACACCGTCACGAGGCTAATAGAGACACTGGTTCCTGCTGCTGTCATTAGCCGGGACAGCACGTCGCGACCGAATTCATCGGTGCCAAGCCAGTGAGTAGCGTTTGGTGCCTGCAACTTGGAGCGCAGATCGATGCGCATCGGATCGAAAGGTGTCCAGATGCGTCCGGCAAGGGCCGCCCCGAGAAAACAGGCGAGAAGGGCGCCGCCGAGAATACGATTTCGTTGATGGCGTTTCATTCTGCAKTCACTCTCGGATCAAACAGGGGATAGAGCAGGTCAACCAGCAGATTGACGAGCAGGTAAGTGACGGCCACAAACAGCAAGCAACCCTGCACGACGGCGTAATCACGAGCGTAAATGGAATCGACGATCAGTCTACCGAGGCCTGGAATGGTGAACACGGTTTCCACCACGGCAACACCGCCAAGAAGGTTGCCTAGAACCAAGCCAATAAGCGTCCAGGTCGGGCCAAAAGCATTACGTGCCGCATGGCGCAGAAGCACCGCCGCCTCACCCAACCCCTTGGCGCGGGCATGAGTAATGTAATCTAGCCGCAGCACATCAAGCGTCGAGGCACGGGCCATACGAACGATAATGCCTACTTCATGTAGCACCAGAGTTGCCACTGGCATGATCAGGTAGATCAATCCGGCAATCGGGTCGTCAGTGACCGAAACATAACCCAGTACCGGTAACCAGCCGAGTTTGAGACCGAAGCCGAGCAGGATCATCAATCCCAACCAGAAGGTCGGGATTGAAAGCAGCAGAGTGGACATCGCAACAATAGCAAGATCAAGTCCCCCATTCTGTTTCCATGCCGCCGCCATGCCGAGTGGCACGGCAATAAGAACGGAAAGACCAACTGCAATCAGCACCATCCACGCGCTGGTCGAAAAACGCTGCAACACAAGATCAAGCACCGGCTGGCCATTCAGCACAGAGTAGCCGAGGTCACCTTGCACGGCATTGCCAAGCCAGATGACAAATTGCAGTGGCACGGGTTTATCCAGTCCCATCGACCTGCGGGCGGCGGCCAGCGCATCCGCATCGGCGAGATCGCCGAGCATCAGACTGGCCGGGTCGCCGGGTATCAGCCGGATGAGGCCAAACACCGCTACCGAGACGATGAACAGGGTGGGGACTGCCGACAATAATCGGCTCAGGGCAAATTTCAGCATGGTCAGTATCCGCCAGTCATTCTCACTGGGTTTTCTCAACACCCCAGAAGCGGGCGAACCCCTGCCAGGTGCGATATCCCTTTACCTTCGGGCCGGACACGCCAACATCGAGACCGTTGGCGAGCATGACCAAAGGTGCCTGCTCCAGAAAACGGGTATGCAGGTCATCAAAGATCGCCTGACGTTTTGCCTGATCGGTTTCCTGCAGCGCCTGATTGACGAGTTTGCTAACATCAGCATCATCCCAGACAGCATTGGCCTTCTTGGCTTTCGAACCGACAACCGTCTGATAGGCGAGCGCCGGCTCGGTGCGGTTGGAATAATTGAATGCCATGATCTGGTATTTACCGCTATTGAAGCGGTCGAGTTGGCTTGCCCATTCAAGTACTTCGATTTCCGCATTGATACCGGCAGACTGCAACATGGCCTGCGCGATGATTGCGGTATCATAGTTGATGGCCGAGCGACGGTTGGTGAGAATGTTGATCTTCTCGCCTTCGTAACCGGCCTTGGCCAGCAGTGCCTTCACGGCATCAGGGTCATAACTGTAACCCTTGTCATGTGCCGCCGTATGATAAAGCGAGCCGGACGCAACGAGCGAATTGTTGGGAACACCCAGCCCGTAGGTTACGGAATCAACGATCTGCGGTGTATCCAGCGCGGCAATGACAGCCTGACGCATTGCAACCTTCGACATCAACGGATCGGCGGTCTGGAACAGCATGGTCACGAGGCCACCGTGAGGAGCCGCAACAATGTTGAAGTCCTTTTCGTCCTTCAACTTTGCGGCCTCACCCGGCGGCAGGTAGGGCAGCACATCAAGAGCGCCACTCTTGAGACCGGCCACCGCCGTTGCGGTGTCCGGCACAACAACATATTTCACCTCATCAACAAGAACTTCCTTGCGTCCGCCGTAACCGTCGGGCTGCTCTCCCGAGATAGAATAGTCAGCGAATTTCTTCAGTGTCAGTCCTTGCCCGCGTTTCCATTCGCCGAACTCAAACGGACCGGTGGCGACTGGCGCCTTCCACTTGCCGTCATCTCCGAACGAGGCACGGTGCACGATACCGGTGGATCCACACTGCGCCTGCGCCATGTAGTTCAGGAACATCGCATCGGGACGATCAAGCGTAACAATAACCGTGTTTTCCTTCGCCACGATTGTCTGGACCTTTGCGTCGCGACTCCCATCAAAAAATGTCTTGCAGCTGAATTCCGGGTCACGAATGAGCTTCTCGAGGCTCCACTGCACATCGTAAGCGGTCATCGTCTCGCCATTGTGGAATTTCACGCCGTCACGCAGCGTAAATGTATAGGTTTTTCCATCGTCGGATACCGTCCATTCTTTAGCCAGCATCGGGCGAACTTCACCCTTTTCACCTGCAGCAACCAGCCCTTCAACCACGTTGAGCATGACGGAATCCGTGCCAGCATCGCGGTTTATGCCCGGTTGGGAGCTTCTGATATCAGCGGTGATCTGCACGTTCAGCGTATTGGCTACAGCCAATCCGGGAAGAGTCAGGGCCACAGATGCAAATAATGCACGCAAGGCCGGTTTCGACAGTGACATAAGTTCGCCCTCTTGTTTTATGTTGATGCAAAAAACATTTCATATGTAAAAATCATAGTCAAGCATGTTTCGATATGCATCATGGAAACATGTTCGAGCCACCCCACTTACATCATGCTGCAACTGTCTGCGGCGGCCCATGGAGGAAAAACTGAAACTGGATGTAATAGGCCTGCGCATTATCGAGGCAATGAAGCTCCACGGACGCCTGTCCAAACAGACGCCGGCGTAGCCTTTGGTTTGTCGACCACCCCGGCTTGGGCGCGATTGAAACGGATTAAGGCACAAGGTTTGGTCACTGGTTTTCACGCCCGCTTATCAAGGGCTGAACAACTGCCCGTTTGGGTGCTGATGGACGTAACACTGGCCAGCCATCGCCGGTGGATTTCAAACGCTTCTAGAGCGCTGTCAGCGCCAAAGCGGAAATTGTGTCCTGCTAGTCAGTGGCGGTGGCGTCTATTATTTCCTGACGGTGTTAACCACTGACATCGACAGTTATCAACGCATCGTCGGCCGAATGCTGGCCATGGAAATCGGTATCCACCGCCGCTTTACCCATATCGTGAACCGGGCTGAGAAAGACGGGATGGACTAAATTCACTCCAGGATCAGACCGGGCAGGCTGCCCAGCAGCTCTCTTTGACCCGATCATGTCGCCCGGTCTGTAATAGGTAAAGCATGTAGATGGTTTTCGGAGGTTGAAATAACATTTGGGTCATGGACCGAACAATTGCCATCCGACGCTTAAAGAAGCACGATCGCGCCATAAACGGCATGGGCGCGACGGGCCTTATCTATTTGGATCAACAGCGCGGGATGAAGCCGGCTCTTCCAGCGATTTAGACGTTTTCATTGATTAAGACCCTTCCAAAAAGTTCTCGCTTCTGGACCTACTTGGGGTTAAGCAGTTTCTTGAAGAAAAGCTGGCCATAGAGGTCGATGTGACCACTCGCAATAGCCACCATCCCATGCTTCGCCGCGACAACGACCAATCGGCTGTTCGAGCATTTTGATGGTAAAGCGAAAAGTAGAGCCTGTTCTGGCGGAAATGCTGGAAGAAATTGAAGGCATTCAGAGCCACACGACCGGTAAGACATTAGCGGACTTTGAACAAGCTTGCCGTCAACCGTGGGCTGGAAATCGTCTCCGAAGCATCACGGCACGTTCCCGATGAATTGCTCGTGTTAGCGCCGAGTTGCTGGAGCACAACCTTAACGAAGAGGTCCTCTTTATTCGCGGTCGCTACCATGACCAAGATACGGCATCAGTCCAAAGGTGACTCACCGAAGCGCTCACAAACGATTTCACCGACGATGTTTCCTTGGCCCTGCAGAACGGCGCAGTGGACGTGGCCGACCTGCCATCGGGTACCGTCCTTAGGCGCATTCCTTAGCTGATTCATATCTTTCCCGCGCACCTGCGGGGACGCAACGGGTCGAGGGGGTTGGACCCTCGGCATTTCGGTCACTTTATTACTCATCGGGGAGGTACGTGGTTTTTCGAAGAACTACATCCGTTCGGATTAATGCCCGTCACCATGTTGGTTTCAAACCCCGACGCTTGCACAGACATGGTCAATCGACTTAAGCGGCTTAGTACCAGCGCCGGTTTTTTTCCAGCGACCACAGTAGTAAATTCGTCGCAGCGCTTTACGGACTCCGGGCCAAAGTGGTCGACCCGCAGTCAACGAAACGACACCGGTTATGTCCCCCTTAGTCTTGAACCGGGAAGATTCGAATTTTTGGTTGCTGACCATGGTATCGGTGTTCTTACTAGTTTGAGATCAAGCCCGAGCTACGCATATTTGACCGACCATGATTGAACTCGTTCTCTCCGGGGGATGTCCGTTCGCGACGCTTCCTGCACGGCAGCTAGCTCAAGCGCGGTGTTTCTAGCCCTGATGTCATCCAGCACGCGAACGCGGTCGGTGTCACTCCGGCCAGGCAGGATCATTTTGACCGTGACCCAGTGAGGCGCGCGTTGCGTCGACAGTGTTTTCGACCACCCGGCGACCGCGGCGCGAACCGCTTTCGACAGGGCGAAACCGGCAATGGGTCGCTCGATGCCCGATGAACCGATGATGATGATGATGATGCGCCCCCATTGACGTTCGATCGTGCCGTATGCAAGCGCATCGGTGATCGAAAAGATCGAAACCCGCCTCGAATCGACCGCTGAACGCCATGCCTCAGGCGGCTGGCCGAGTGCTGGCGAGCGGCTTTCGGAATGGGCGGAAATGTCGTCGCGCCCCTTTGCCTTTGCGCTGGCCACGTAGGCGCGGACGATCTCCTGATCCTTTCAAGCGAACGTCCGTTGCCGCCAGTGAGGCCTAAGGCCGCGAGGCGTGGTGCGAACGCGCGAATGACAAATCACCTATGTTGCTCACGCAGAAGGTTTTCAGCCATAAAGGAGACGAAGGCGGACACCTTCGGCGAGGGATGCCGGTTTGCCGGCCAGAGGATGTGGAAGGCACCGACCTCTTGCATATAGTCCTCAAGCACGCTGACCAGGGTACCTCGCCGGAGCTGCTCCCGGATCGCGAATTGCGGCAGGCATGCAAGCCCGAAGCCCCCCTCGGCTAGGCAGATCTGCGGCTCGAGCGTGCTTGCTACCGATGTCACGGGAAGAACAAGTTCAAGGGCCGCGCCGTCCGCCACCATCGGCCAGCGCTCCAGCTTGCCGGTGGACGGATATTTGTGATGATGGCAGGCGTGACCGAGCAGATCGTCGGGGGTCGAAGGCACGCCACGCGCCGCGAGATAATCGGGCGATCCGACGATCCGGTGCGAGAATGCCCCTGCCCGACGCATCATCAATCGCGAGTCCCGGGCTTCGCCGGTGCGGACCACGGCATCGAAACCTTCGTCGATCACATCCACCAGCCGGTCGGTGAAGTCGAGGTCAAGCTCGATCTCGGGATAGGCACGCATGAAGGCCATGACTGCGGGCATCATCAGCATGCCGATTAGTGGCAGGCTGACACGAAGACGTCCGCGCGGCGCCTGACGGATTTGCGACAGCTCCAGTTCAGCGGCCTCGATCTCGCTGAATATACGGCGGCAGCGATCGAGGAACAGAGCTCCTTCCGCAGTCAGCGTCAACGAGCGCGTCGAGCGATGGAAGAGGCGAACGGCAAGCCGCTCTTCCAGCCGCGCGACCGCCTTGCCGATGGCCGAGCCAGAAACGCCAAGCCTCGCGGCTGCACCCGCAAAACTACCGCAATCTGCCGTTTGAACAAAGGCATTCAATGCGCCGAGATGTTCCATCCACTGGTCCCTATTGCGGACATATATGTCCGATATGATGAGAACTCTAGCATAATTCTCCAATCGCGGCGACCGGCTTATGGTCAGGGCATGACAAACATGCACTTATCCGCCGCGTCCCCCGTCGACCCGCCCCAACCTCGTCGTCTGCCGCTCTCGGGCCTGCTCGCACTCGCCATGGCCGGCTTCATCACCATTCTGACCGAGGCGTTGCCCGCAGCTTTGCTGCCGCAGCTCGGCGCGGGCCTTGCCGTGTCGGACGCACTGGTGGGCCAGATGGTGACGATCTACGCGATTGGATCGCTCATCGCCGCGATCCCGCTGACGGCGGCGACGCAAGGCATACGACGGCGGCGGTTACTCCTCGCTGCCATCGCCGGTTTCGCAATCGCCAATACAGTTACAGCCGTCTCCTCTAGCTATCTGCTGACGATGGTCGCACGATTTTGTGCCGGCGTTTCTGCCGGGTTGCTCTGGGCGTTGCTCGCAGGCTATGCGGCACGCATGGTGCCCGAGGCACTAAAGGGACGGGCTATCGCGGTGGCCATGGTCGGCACGCCGCTCGCGCTGTCGCTTGGCATTCCGGCCGGTACTTTTCTGGGCACCCTCCTCGGGTGGAGGGCGTGTTTTGGCCTCATCAGCGGCTTGACTATGATACTGGTTGTTTGGGTTATCGCGAAGGTGCCAGACTTCGGAGGCCAGCCTATGGAGCGTCGCCGCGGGCTCGGCACGGTGTTTACTCTGCCCGGCGTGCGCCCGGTCCTGTTCGTCACCATTGCCTTCGTCCTCGCTCACAACATCCTGTACACCTATATCGCCCCGTTCTTGGTCGAGGCCGGCATGGCAGCGCGGACCGATCTTGTGCTTCTGGTCTTCGGCACGACAGCACTGGCAGCAATCTGGATCGTCGGTGTCCTGATTGACCGTCAACTGCGAAGCCTGTCGCTCGCCAGCATCGCTTTGTTCGGGCTTGCAGCGCTGGCACTTGGGCTATGGGGTGAGAACCCAGCGGTTGTCTACGGTGCAATCGCAGCCTGGGGCCTCGCTTTTGGCGGAACTGCCACGCTGTTTCAGACCGCTCTTTCGAACACCGCAGGCGATGCTGCCGATGTTGCTCAATCCATGCTGGTCACCGCCTGGAACCTGGCCATCGCCGGTGGCGGTATCGTCGGCGGGTTGATCCTGCAGCAGAGTGGCGTTGGCGGCTTCGCGCCAGCCATTCTTATCCTCCTCGTCCCCGCCTTCATCACAACACTTCTTGCACGCCATCATGCCTTCCCACCGGCTACCAATCCCTGATCCAAAGGAAATTCTCATGACATCCTCAAATTCTTCGATCGTATCGCGCCTGGACGCTGTGATAGACGGCGCGATTGCAGCCGAACGCATCGTCGGTGCTGTCGTCCTTGTCGCGCTCGACGGCAAAACAATATATTGCCGCGCAGCAGGGCTCGCCGACCGGGATGCCGGCACGGAGATGCGAACTGACGCTATCTTCCGACTGGCCTCCGTCTCGAAACTCTTCTCCGCTGCGGCTGCCCTAGCGCTGGTCAGTCGCGGGATACTGGATCTCGATCGACCAATCACGGAATGGCTACCGGCGTTCACGCCGACCTTCGAGGGACGACCGGCTCTTATCACCTTGCGTCATCTGCTCAGTCACAGCGCAGGGCTCAGCTACGGCTTTTTTGAGCCGGAAGGCGGGCCTCTCGCCCAAGCAGGCGTGTCGGACGGTATGGACCGCTCCGACCTGACGCTTGCCGACAACATCCGGCGCCTTGCCGGCGTCCCCCTCTCCTTCGCTCCGGGGTCGGCATTCCGCTATTCGTTGGGGATAGATGTTGTGGGTGCGGTGATTGAGGCGGCAACAGGGCTCGCCTTGCCGGAATCCATCCGCAAGCTCGTCACCGAGCCGCTCGGTCTTAAGGATACCGGTTTCGCGCCTTCCGATCCATCCCGGGTTACGGCTGCATACGCGGACGCCACGCCACGTCCCCGCCGGATGCACGAACCGGACTGCTTGCCATTGCTCCCCGGTATGGCAAGCGTGATGATGGATCCATCACGGGTGTTTGATACCATCGCTTTTCCTTCAGGCGGCGCCGGTATGGTCGGCACAGCGTTCGATGTGTTGCAGCTGATAGAAGCGTTACGGCAGGGCGGCGGTGATATGATGACTGCCGATCATGCCTCCGTGATGGCGCGCGACCAGATAGCCGGGATCGACATCGAGGGATCGCCGGGCTGGGGCTATGGTCTCGGTTTTTCGGTGCTGCGCGACAGCCAGGCCGCAGGCGTCACCGAGCCGGCAGGCACCTGGCGCTGGGGCGGGGCCTACGGGCATAGCTGGTTCACTGACCCAATTAACGGCCTGACAGTTGTGGCCCTGACCAATACCGCATTTGAGGGCATGTCCGGCGCCGGGCGGTTTTCTACCGATGTCAGTCGGGCCATCTACGCAGCGATGGCGGAGCCGTCATGAGCGAGAAGTGAAATTAGCGATGCTATCCAACAATTCTAATCGAAGACTACGCCTTGAGGCGGGTTCAAACAGGCGCCCATCTTTGCGACCATGCTATAAAAACGATTTTTCCGTCTCGCGCAGATAATCTCCCTTCACCGAAATATCATTCGTTCACACGATTAGCCAACAGCTTCATGAGATCCATTCATTCGTGAAGAATCGCCACGATTAGGGCGGGCGCATCCTGATGTTGACACCGTCCGGCGACTGAAGGCCGCGGGGAGATTAGAGCTGTATGCGTATCATCCTGAACATGATCCAGGTTTTACCTTGGATTTCGCATAGGAGTCGCTCGTGAGAGACCCAGTTGGTTTATGCGGGAAGCTACAGCCGGATTGGTAACCCGGGACGGTCTCAGCGAACTTTGGAATACAGGAAAGCGTCCCTTGGTTCGTTCGACAAATTTGGATGGAAAAGATACCGCCGAAGCAACGCTTCCTGGGTCATACCAGCCTTTTCCATCACACGTGCTGAGGCCACGTTCATGACATCACAAGCTGCCTCGGTGCGATAGATCATCGGATGGGTAAGGGCATGCTCGATTGCCCATTTTACCACTTCAGTCGCAACGCCCTGTCCCCAGTGATCCTTCCGGACAAGCCAACCGTAGGAAACTCGCGGTCCCGCCAGTCGCGCGTCAATCCTTCCAACAAGTTCGCTCGGCACTTCGCGTCGGCAAATGACCGCTGGAAACGTGGAGCCACCTTCCCACTCCAGATAGGAGCGTTCCGCAGCTTCCTGCGTCTGGGAAAGGTCTGTGTGCGGACGCCAAGTGAGATATTTCGTCACTTCACGATCAGTTGCCCAACCAGCAAAGATTTCGTCGCCATCAGATGGTTGAACCCGCCTGACTAGAAACCGCTCTGTGAAGAATTCCTCCGGGAGGCGATACGCCAAGTCCATTCCATCGATCCTTGATCGCGCTCTTGCCAGCGCCATTGCAGCGTACCGCTTGGCGGCGCAACGTACATTATTTGCGGCCGATGCCATGCAACGTTTATAGATTTCCCAAATTAGCCATGGAAATCAGTGCCTGAAATGTAATTCTGTAGTTTTTCTATCTAATGCCGCACTTTTCATCAATAGGCTCCCAACCAAGGCGACATTGAATTGCAAAGTGACCGTGACCTGCCACTGAGAATTTCCTCGAGAATAAATTAGAGTCCGGCCCATTTTGAACCGCCCCAGGTTTCTGGACCAGCTGAGGCTAGAGTTTTCCGGCTTCGCAGAGCGGCCGCCCGGCGGTGGGGCAGGTGTCCACACCTCGCCAGACATCAGGGCGGTGTTGCCCGACCGAACAAACCGCACGGTGGCTCCGCGCAGATCACCATTTGATGGTCATTTCTACATCAGATTTCAAATCACGTCGCTAGTGCAGCCACTCGCAACGATAGGCGATGACCGGGTCGGCAAATCCTTTCAGTCTGTATTGATTGCCATGGACGAGGACATCGGCGCTGCCATATTCCTGGAAGGTCTTGTCCGATATCAGGATCTGGTCGCTCTCGGCCGCGGCACAGAGCCTGGCTGCCAGTTGCACTGTCGCACCGAAGAAATCATTGCTGTCCTCGATCGGCTCACCACAATCCAGTCCAATGCGGATGTGAATGGGCTCACCGTTGCCGCTGTTGTAGCGATGGAACTCGCGTTGGATATCAATGGCGCAATCCACGGCAAACGGTACGGACGAGAATACAGCCATTATGCCGTCGCCGGTGTGCTTGACCTCCCGCCCCGACCGTCGCCCGAGACAACCGCGAACCAGGGCATCGTGTGCGCGGACTAGTTCCGCCGCCATACGATCGCCAAGGCGGGCCGTCATCTCGGTTGAACCGACAATATCAGTGAACAGGATCGCACGGTGGCCGGCATCCATATCTTTCGAGATGGTAGCAAGCGACAAGGGATCCTGTATTCGCCCGAGAAACGCTTCCACAGCGGAGAGAGCGACTTCCACAACTTCACTGGCGACAAATCCGTGGGCTTCCCGATGTACGCACTGCGCAGTTTCAGCGTCTGGAGCATCGATAAGGCAAAAGGCCGTACCACGCCTTTCATCAAACCAGTAGGTCAGGAACCTGACGCCGTACTGATCCTGAATGTTGAGATCTTTAAGGTGTGCCGCGGCGATATCCGCCGCTGAAACTCCGGCAAGCTCGTGCCGGTCCATGAAGATAGGCATTGCTTCCTCCCGGGAGTATATCGTTGCCTGGTCTTGAAGCCAGTTTACGACTTCCCCGCGCCATCGTCCATCACTCTTACCTGTAACGCTAGTCAGGAGCGGACCACCGATAGAGCGATATTGGTTTGCGTGACAAATTCAGGGTATTCGGCTATCTTACGTCGCCTACGAGCATTCACTGACGCGTAAATTTTCGGTCAGCCTTTGCCCGCCAACTCAATTAATTGGGGGGAATGAAATGACACAGCTCGACGAAACAAAACTGAATTCTTTTATTGGCAAAATGCTGGGCGATCTAGGGGGAGCCTTCAGTGTTCCAACTGTCAGGATTGGCTTGAGATTGGGCCTGTTCGATACGTTGCGCCGCGCCGGACCGCTAACATCCACAGGCCTTGCGGCAGCCTCCGGTAACCTGTTGGAACGCTACGTCAGGGAGTGGGCGCTGGCACAGGCGGCAAACGGCTACATCGACTACGACAGCGGTTCCGGGATGTTCAGTCTCTCACCCGAGCAGGCCATGGTGTTCGTCATTAAGGACAGCCCCGTCTATCTCGAAGGAGCTTTCGATCTGGTCGCGGCGATGATCGAGGGAGAGCCCAAGGTTGAGCACAGCTTCCGGACCGGCGGCGGGGTGCGATGGGGTGACACTGCAGGTTGCCTATTCTGCGCAACGGGCGCGTTCTTTCGGCCGGGATACGTGAACAATATTGTCCAATCGTGGCTGCCCGCCCTTCATGGCGTCGAGGACAAACTGGAGAAAGGCGCCCGGGTCGCCGATGTCGGCTGTGGCGTCGGCTTCTCGACAATTCTTATGGCCGAGGCATACCCCAACGCCAGCTTCACAGGCTATGACTTCCACGAGCCATCCATAGAAGAGGCCAACAAGCATGCCCGAAGCCATGGGGTGGACGACCGGGTGAAATTCGTGGCGGCGACGGCCAAAGACATCAAGGATACGGATTTCGATCTCATCACCAGTTTCGACTGTCTGCATGATATGGGTGATCCGCGTGGGTGTGCGGGGCACATGTCTCGTATCCTTAAAAAGGACGGCACCTGGATGATTGTCGAACCTATCGCGGGCGACCGCCCGGCGGACAATATGAATCCTGTCGGCCGCCTTTACTACAATGCATCAACCATGATCTGCGTGCCAACGTCACTTGACCAGGAGGTTGGTGAAGGATTGGGAGCTCAGGCCGGCGAAGCTAAGCTCTCAGAGGTCATTCGTTCGGGTGGCTTTTCCAGCGTCAGGCGAGCCTTCACCGGGCCTTTCAACATGGTTCTGGAAGCGCGGGTTTAGGAGTGTTTCGGGAGCGATGCGCGCCGGCATTGTAGACCAGAGCATTTGCCAGTTCATAGTGCGGAACATGGCGACGAGATTTGGTGGCGATCAGCCGCTCGTGCTCTTGCGTCGTCGACGAGGTTGCGGCGCTTTCCGGTGAGGCGCTCGAACTCGCGTTTCGTCATCAACACATGAGATGACCTGCCGCGATGGGTGATGATCACAGGTCCCGCTTGGGCGGCTTTCTTTGCCTTGCTAACGTCAAGATCGACTTCACTGCAGGACAAACGTGTCATGGTCATCGGAAACCTCTATGTAATCCTAAATCCCAAATGCGGAGGAGCCACCTCCCCTGCGGCATCCCAATCTGGCAAAATTTTATCACGAGGAGATCGCTGCTCTTCACGACCAGCTTGGCAACGAGGAGACGAGGGCACAGGCGGCCGACAAGCTTCGCACGCTGGTAAACCGCATTGATCTCGTGGCCGATGGTGCGGAACTGGTGATCGTACTGCGCGGCAATCTGGTTGCGATCCTGACGTTTGCTTCTGGCAAGAGGAAAACAGAGTGCCTGAACGAGAGGGCAATACTCGAAAAATTGTTGAGCCGAGCCAGGACGATCGAAAGGCAAAAACGCAAAAAGCCTCGTGATGGGGCTTTAGTGGCATCCCAGGGATATTGGTTGCGGGGGCAGGATTTGAACCTGCGGCCTTCAGGTTATGAGCCTGACGAGCTACCGGGCTGCTCCACCCCGCGTTACCAGCGTAAATCCCTATTGGATTTATCGCGACCAGCGTAAATCCGTATTGGATTTATCGCGACTGCATCACAGGGACGCTGTGATGTATACTTCCGGAGCAAATTGCCGAAGGCGATTTGTCTCCTTTAAGGGACGCACCGTAGTAAGCGGCAAGCTGACCCCATCTGGCGTCAGTAGCGCGGGCTCAGCTATTGAGTAATGACTATTCACCAGCTGTGAGCTTCTATGTCTGCGCCTATCTCTGGAACTAGAAACTTTCATATGATCGAGGCCGTTCCGGAACGTTTTGAG
>NZ_JBFTGV010000016.1:0-37076 GCF_056393925.1 Agrobacterium sp. 10T429 | reverse complement strand
GAAGAGACCAACGCCGCCAGCCACAATCTGGCCAAGGAGGTAGCTTCGCTCAACCAGCTTCTCGCGCAGTTCAAGCTCGCCGATACCGCCTATCAGCAGAAGAGCCAGCCCGCTCCGGTTCGCAATGCCGGCGGCAACGACAGATACGTAGCATCCCCCGTACGCGCGCTTGGCCGCAAGATTGCATCCGCATTCTCTGGTAACGCTGCTGTCGATACGTCAAAGGACGACTGGCAGGAGTTTTGATCGGCGATCGGTCAACGACATGAGCATCGGCGGGGGATATCCCCGCCGCCAATCAAGGACTATGCCACGCAATCGGAAATCGTTTGCGTGGCATAGTTTATGCCAGAGGGGCGGTGACGAACATGTCTGGCAATCTTCGCAATACATTATCCTTCACGCAGCGCGTCGCGACTATGGCCGTGGGGATCTTTTTGGGCACGGACTCATTCTCGATGATGTTTCGGATTCAATTGGTGTGATTTCCGAAGTGGAATCAGCGCCATGCGAGCCCAGTTTTGACTTCCGACCTGATCCCGGCCAGTTTGAACGTTGAATCGATGCATGATGCCACCGATGCGATCGTTGTCACTGCGTCCGCCGGGTCAACGGACTCCATATGTCCCCGTTGCGGGACCGTTTCCCGTCGAGTTCATAGCCGTTACCCTCGGGTGATCGGTGATCTGCCGCGTACGGGTCGACGGATCGCATTGCATCTGTCCGTCAGGCGCTTTGTCTATAGTGCTACCAACTGCCATCGAAAGATTTTTGCCGAGCGCTTCGGTGAGGGTGTGACCTCACGCTCCCTAACCAACTTCACTGCCTCAAGCTTGTACTCGCGGCTGAACTCCCTTCGTTGCATTTATGCACTCCAGTTTCATTGGAAGCACCTTAACTTGGTGTCCACGAAACCGGCAGCAGGCCAACACTCACTTTACCGAGTTTATGATCACGGGTATCCGTTGAGTCGGGCAATAGCCCCACCAGCAGTGATGTAAGGGCAATTCCGGAGACAGTGCCGTGGACGTTAATCTCAAAGAAGCTGAGTGGCTGAATAAACCTGTAGTGTGGGAAGCCACCGAGACGGGTCTCTCTTTAACCACCGAAGCAAACACTGACTTCTGGCGTGAAACACATTACGGCTTCACGCGCGACAGTGGCCATTTCCTAGGTGTAATGGTCGTGGATGGTTTCACAGCGAGTGTCCGCGTCCAAGGCGAATTCCGGTCTCTCTACGATCAGGCCGGTCTTATGGTGCGCATTGATGAAAATCGATGGGTGAAGTCAGGCGTTGAGTTTACAGATGGCGAACGGTTTCTCAGCACAGTCATCACCGATGGAAAATCCGACTGGTCAGTGTCCCAGCCCTTCAAGGAACTTGAAGATTTCTATATCCGGATTACATTGAAGGAAGGCACGATGCGTATTCAGGCATCCTCCAATGGGAGCATTTGGCCGTTGCTGCGGCTTGCTCCGTTTCCTAAAGTTTCCCATTATTTCGTTGGGTTGACTGCTTGTACGCCTGAGCGTGGCGGACTGGATGTCCGGTTTTCGGAGTTTTCAGTCGGTGCGGCGATCACTACCGATCTCCACGACCTGTCCAGCTAGCAGCTATACAAGAGAGTTCTTCGTAAATGCCGCCTCGATCTATCGTCCTTGTAACAGGTGCCAGTAAAGGGATACGAGCAGCCACGGCCTCTCGGCGCCAGTGCCGCCTGATCAGACACTACATAAATCAGTCTTGGTCAACCGGTTCGCCCGATTTCGACACGACGGTGGACCCGTACGGTTCTCGCGACGAAATAATCAACGCATCGTTCTGAAGCGGGCGGACAAGATGTTTTGCCTCGTCCCACGGCGCCCGCATCCAGATGTCCGTGTCCTCCTTCGTCAGCAACAGAACCGGCATGGCTTTCTCATGGATCGGTTTCACGAGATCGTTGGGGTCTGTGGTCAGAAAACCATAGAGGTCGTCGATCGTGAGTCCGTCCCGAACCTTCCGGACGCTCTTCCATTGCGGCACATGGATGCCGGCAAAAAACATCAGCGATTTCTCGTCATCGCGGGCAAACCAGGCATTGGGCACATTGCCGCCTTCCTCTCTGCTCGCCGGATCCGGTTCGGCGAAGCTGGTGACTGGGACAAGGCATCTGTGTTCGACGTCGAACCATCGCGTCCAGTGCGGGAAATTGAGCTTACGCACGTTTGTCGTGCCGCGGTCGGCCTCCATGCGGATCAGCTCCTCGAGATCAAATGGCTTGCCCTTGGCCGCGAGCTTCTCGGCCTTGGCTTTGGCCGCTTTCTCCAAGGCGAAGCGAGGGGAAGGTAATCCCCATCGCGCATGCACAAGCTGCTTCTTGCCTTCCGCCGTGTTGCGGACGATCGGCCCCATTTGGTCGGGGTTCATCTGATAGGCTGGCATCAGGTTGATCAGGCTTTCGGCGTCCTGAGCCCATTTGGAGACCCAGTCCTTGTCTTCCATCCGATAAAGGTTGCACATGCTGGAAAGCCCTCCGCTTGAAGCAGATGCCGTGTGTTCACGGCATCGCGCCTACTTCGCTACTGGAGCCTGTAAACGTCGGCATTGTCTTGTCGTTCCCGCAATCCCTTGTAGGAAGCATGGCGTAGCTTGCCGTCCGCCGTCCAGGCCCGAAACTCGATCTCGGCAATCAAAGTCGGCTCGACCCAAACGATGTCTGCCTTTTCGGCATAGGGAACAGGCGGCTGTTTCCGATTCCAGCGCAGCCTGTCGATCATCTTGCGCAGCCTGTTCATCTCGGCTTGCCTGAAGCCCGTCCCGACGTTCCCGACATGAACGAGCTCGTCACCGCGATAGGCAGCAAGCACCAAAGAGCCGAAGCCGTCGGGAGATGCCGTCGATGGCTCGTAGCCAACAACCATAAAGGCTTCGCTCTTAACGCACTTGATCTTGACCCAGTCGCCGGTCCGGCCGGAGCGATAGGGTTGATCCAATTGCTTGCCGACAATGCCCTCGAGACCAAGGCTGCCAACGTGTTCCAGCAGGATCGCGGGATTGGCGTCAATGGTTTCCGAAAGGCGGATCGCGCCGTCGTGCCCCTTCAGCGTATCCTCGAGAAGATGCCGGCGCGAACGGTACTCCGCGTTGCGCAGGTCATGGCCGTCGAGATAAATAAGATCGAACGCGTAGAGGATGGCGTCCGAAGCTCGGTTGCCAGCCGTCTTTCCAGACGCACCCAACGATTTCTGCAGCAGCCCGAAATCCGGCCGCCCTTCATCGTCAAGCACAACCGCCTCGCCATCAATGATCATCGTTGCCGGACCAAGCGCCCGGGCAGCCTGCTCGATCGCCGGAAACCGGTGCGTCCAGTCATGGCCACCACGCGTGAGGATGCGGACCCCTGTCGGCTCGATATGGATAGCCAGGCGATAGCCATCCCATTTCAGCTCCCAGCTCCATTGGTCGCCTTGTGGAGGGTGTGCCTTCAATTGGGCGAGCGCCGGCTCGACGCGATCGGGCATCGGATCAAACAGCAGCTGTGGCTGTGCGGGATTGCGCTTCCGACGCGGCTTTGACCGTAGCGGAGCTTCGGTATCACGAAGGAGCGGCTTTGATCTCGGTGGCTTCGTCATGTAAACGAGTTCAGCACGAAAACCTTAAGAAGATTGTGACGCCGTTCATCTATCCCCGCTATCCACCGTTTTGAACCCGACGGACGCAAGGGCTGCAAAAATTTCTGTTTCCCCTTACCTCCTTGAATCCTATTCGAATCTTCGACTTTGCTAATACTGGGATAATATTCCTCAACCATGTGGTGCTTGACTCTTTTGCATTCCGAGAACAAACAATGAACATATAGCCCGTAAGACATAATGTCGATCCTTTGAACACGACCTTGAAGGGAGCCGTGAACGATGAGTGCTGCCCGTCAGAGGGTGATTTGCGACTTGCGAGACCGCATCGCGTCGATGGAAGGGGTATCCGCGAAGCGGGCCGGAACACTTTCTTTTGGCGTTTCCGAGATCGATGCGGCCTTGCCTGGCGGGGGCCTCGCCTATGGCGCGCTGCACGAGTTTGCAGGCGGTGGCTCCGGTACTGTCGATGGTGCAGCGGCCGCCCTTTGTGTTGCCGGCATTGCCGCAAGAACAAAAGGCCCCGTCATCTGGTGTCTGACGCGGCCGGATCTTTTTTTTCCGGCTCTTGCCCATGTGGGCCTGCATCCCGACCGCGTCATCTTTGTTGAATCCGACAAGGAAGAGGATGTGCTGGCCAATATGGAGGAGGGCCTTTCCTTCGGCGGACTTGGTGCCGTCGTCGGTGAACTTGTTCGCCTGCCTATGGTCAGTTCCCGCCGCCTGCAGCTTGCAGCCGAGCGAACCGGGACCATGGCGCTCGCGGTCCGCCGATGGCGGCGACAGACGGAGGCCAATGACTTTGGGCAGCCGACGGCCTCGACCACGCGATGGCGTGTCAGCGTGATGCCGTCAGAGCAGTTGCCGGTACCGGGGGTGGGCAGGCCGCAATGGTTTCTGGAATTGATGCGCGTGAAAGCGGGTGAGTGTGCTGAGTTTCTCGTGAGGGCGTGCGATGACAAGGGTCGTCTCGATCTATCTTCCGGATCTGCCGACGGATCGCATTCGTCGGGCCGATCCGTCTATTCCGCCTGAACAGCCAATCGCCGTGATCGCGAGAAGCGGTTCGAAGCGATGGGTGTCTGCCGCCGATCCGGCTGCCAGAAAGGCGGGCGTGCATGCCGGCATGGCGGCGGCAAAGGCACAGTCGCTGTTTCGCGGCCTGATGCTGGTTGACGCAGATTCGCAAGCCGATCAAGCCGCGCTCGATCGCATCACGCTCTGGGCGCTGACGATCTATTCGCCGATCGTCGCCGTCGACGGGATTGATGGTATCGTCATGGATACGGAAGGCGCCGATCATCTGCAGGGTGGTGAACTGCCGATGGTGACGAAGATCGCCAACCAGTTTCTTGCCCGAAAACTGACGGCGCGCGTGGCGGTTGCCGACAGCTGGGGTGCTGCCCATGCTTGCGCCCGCGCAATCAATCGCGAAACGATTGTCGTTCCTCCTGGCGAGACGGCCCGTGCCGTCGAAAAACTGCCGATTTCGCTTCTGCGCCTGCCGTCAAAGATCGTCTCTGATCTGCGCATTCTCGGTTTCCAGACAATCGGCGAGCTTGCCAATACCCCGCGGGCCCCGCTGACATTGCGCTTCGGTCCGGAGGTCGGCCGCCGTCTCGACCAGATGCTCTGTCGTGTCGCCGAGCCGATCGAACCGATCCGGACGGCAGAGCTGGTTGAAGTCTCCAAGGCCTTCGCCGAACCGATCGGGGCTGCGGAAACAATCAATAAATATGTTGGCCGTCTGGTCGTCCAACTCGTTGACGAACTCCAGAAGCGCGGGCTTGGCGTTCGCCGTGCCGACCTGATCGTCGAGAAGGTCGATGGCACGAGACAGGCCATCCGCGCCGGAACCGCCAGGCCCGCCCGAGATGTCGCCTGGCTGACAAAACTGTTTCGGGACCGGACGGAAAAGATCGAGCCGGGCTTCGGGATCGAAAAGCTGATCCTGCTCGCCGTGATAGCCGAGCCTCTCGAGGAGGCTCAGAAAGCCTCTGTTCTGGTCGAAGATGACGTCACCGATGTCACGCCGCTGATCGACCTCTATGGAAACCGGGGGCAGAGGGTCTATCGCGTCGCACCGGTCGCCTCCGATGTGCCGGAACGCTCTGTCCAGCGCATCAGCCCTGTCGCCGAACCGATCGCCGTTGCCTGGATCAGCCATTGGCGCCGCCCCGTTCGTCTCTTGCCGAGACCTGAGTTGATCGAGGCGATCGCGCTGATGCCGGACCGGCCGCCAGTCTCCATCGCATGGCGTGGCAAACGCCGCAAGGTCAAATGTGCCGACGGCCCGGAACGCATTTTCGGGGAATGGTGGCAGCACGACGCCGAAATGGACGCCGTGCGCGACTATTTCGTCATCGAGGACGAATCCGGTGAGCGCCTTTGGGTGTTCCGCTCCGGCGACGGTATTGATCCGGATACCGGGTCACACCGCTGGTTCTGCCACGGGATATTCGCATGAGCTATGCCGAGCTCCAGGTCACGACACATTTTTCGTTTCTGCGTGGTGCCTCGTCGGCGCAGGAGTTGTTTGATACTGCAAAACTCCTTGGGATCAGTGCGATCGGCGTCGTCGATCGTAATTMGCTCGCAGGCATCGTCCGCGCCCTTGAAGCATCCCGAGCGACGGGTCTCCGCCTCGTCGTTGGCTGTCGCCTCGACCTCGCCGACGGTATGTCGTTGCTGGTCTATCCGATGGATCGTCCGGCATATTCGCGCCTGACCCGGCTCATCACGCTTGGCAAGTCGCGCGGCGGCAAGAACAACTGCATTCTGCACTGGGACGATGTCATGGCTTACTCGGAAGGCATGATCGGCATTCTGTTGCCGGATCTGCCGGACGCCACATGCGCCGCGCAGCTTCGCAAGTTGGCGCACGTTTTTGGTGATCGAGCCTATGTATCGCTTTGCCTGCGCCGGCGACCCAACGACCAGATGCGGCTCCATGAGATTTCCAACATGGCGGCACGGTTCAGGGTCAAAACCGTCGTCACCAATGACGTGCTGTTTCATGAGCCGGGTCGGCGGCAGTTGCAAGACATCGTTACCTGCATCAGGCACAATACCACGATCGACGATGTCGGCTTCGAGCGCGAGCGTCATGCCGACCGATATCTGAAGCCTCCGGAAGAAATGGCTCGCCTATTTCCGCGCTATCCGGAGGCCCTGGCACGAAGCATGGAGATCGTGCGTCGTTGCAAGTTCTCGCTTGAGGAACTGACCTACCAGTACCCGGAGGAAGCCATTGTGCCGGGCAAGGATGCGCAGGCCTCGCTGGAGCATTATGTCTGGGAATGCGCGCCTGACCGTTATCCGGAAGGCCTGCCACCGGATGTTTTAAAGACCGTTCGGCACGAGCTCGATCTCATCCGCACCATGAAATACGCGCCGTATTTTCTGACGGTGTTTTCGATCGTGCGCTTCGCCAGAAGCCAGGGCATTCTCTGTCAGGGCAGGGGATCGGCGGCCAACAGCGCTGTCTGCTATATTCTCGGCATCACATCGATCGACCCCTCGACCAATGACCTCCTGTTCGAGCGTTTCGTCAGCCAGGAACGCGACGAGCCACCGGATATCGATGTCGACTTCGAGCATGAACGGCGCGAGGAGGTCATCCAATGGATCTACAAGACCTACCGACATGACAAGGCAGCCCTCTGCGCCACCGTTACGCGGTATCGTGCCAAGGGAGCGATCCGCGATGTCGGCAAGGCGCTCGGCCTGCCGGAAGACGTGATCAAGGCGCTGTCATCAGGCATGTGGTCCTGGTCGGAGGAAGTGCCCGACCGAAATATCCGGGAACTCAACCTCAACCCCGACGACCGGCGCTTAGCGCTCACCCTGAAATTGGCGCAGCAGCTGATGGGGGCGCCGCGACATCTTGGCCAGCATCCTGGCGGCTTTGTCCTCACCCATGACCGGCTGGACGATCTCGTACCGATCGAGCCGGCGACGATGAAGGACCGCCAGATCATCGAATGGGACAAGGATGACGTCGAGGCGCTGAAGTTCATGAAGGTAGATGTGCTCGCACTCGGCATGCTCACCTGCATGGCAAAGGCGTTTCATCTCATCCGTGAGGATAAGGGCGAGAATCTCGATCTGTCTACGATCCAGCAGGAGGACGCAGCCACCTACGCAATGATCAGAAAAGCCGATACTCTCGGGACCTTCCAGATCGAAAGCCGCGCCCAGATGGCGATGTTGCCGCGCCTGAAACCCCGCACCTTCTACGATCTCGTCGTGCAGGTGGCGATCGTCCGGCCCGGTCCTATCCAGGGCGACATGGTGCACCCCTATCTTCGCCGCCGCGAAGGCAAGGAGCCGGTCGAATATCCCACACCCGAGCTTGAGGCCGTGCTCGGCAAGACGCTGGGCGTGCCGCTGTTTCAGGAGAGCGCCATGCGCGTCGCCATGGTCTGCGCCGGTTTTACCGGTGGCGAGGCCGACCAGCTGCGCAAGTCGATGGCGACCTTCAAGTTCACCGGCGGGGTCTCCCGCTTCAAGGAAAAACTCGTCTCCGGCATGGTCAAGAACGGTTATTCGGCGGAGTTCGCCGAAAAGACCTTTTCCCAGCTCGAAGGTTTCGGCAGCTACGGTTTTCCGGAAAGTCACGCGGCATCTTTTGCGCTGATCGCCTATGCATCGAACTACATCAAATGCCATTATCCGGATGTCTTTTGCGCGGCGCTTTTGAACAGTCAGCCGATGGGTTTTTATGCTCCAGCCCAGATCGTCGGTGATGCGATCAAGCATGGCGTCGAAGTGCGACCTGTGTGCGTCAACCGCTCGCGCTGGGACTGCACGCTGGAAAAAATCGGCAGCATTGATCGGCATGCTGTCCGGCTCGGATTTCGGCAGGTGAAGGGACTGGCTGTCGCTGACGCAGCGCGGATCGTGACGGCACGAATGAATAGTCCTTTCTTATCCGTCGATGACATGTGGCGCCGGTCCAGCGTGCCGACGGAGGCCCTTGTCCAGCTGGCAGAGGCCGATGCCTTTCTGCCATCGCTCAAACTCGAGAGGCGCGACGCGCTCTGGGCCATCAAGGCGCTGCGTGATGAGCCATTGCCGTTGTTTGCCGCCGCGACTGAGCGGGAGATGGCGGCAATTGCTGAGCAGCAGGAGCCGGAGGTCGCCCTTCGGCAGATGACGGACGGGCACAACGTCATCGAAGATTACAGCCATACGGGCTTGACGCTACGGCAGCATCCGGTTGCGTTCCTGCGCAGGGACCTGTCGGCACGCAACATCATCCCTTGTGCGGAGGCGATGAATGCTCGGGATGGGCGATGGGTTTATACTGCAGGTCTGGTGCTAGTGCGCCAGAAGCCCGGGTCGGCCAAGGGTGTCATGTTCATCACCATCGAGGACGAAACAGGCCCTGCCAACATCGTCGTCTGGCCGTCACTGTTCGAGAAGCGCAGGAGCGTCGTGCTCGGATCCTCGATGATGGCAATCAATGGGCGGATTCAGCGGGAAGGGGAGGTCGTGCATCTTGTCGCGCAGCAACTCTTCGACCTGTCAGCGGACCTTGTCGGTCTGGCTGATCGGGATACCGGGTTCAGGCTGCCGGCGGGGCGGGGCGACGAGTTTGCCCACGGCGGCGGCGGGCCGGATTCGCGTGATCGACAAAAGCCTGTTGTCCCGCGGGACATGTTCACACCCGATCTCCATATCGATACGCTGAAGATAAAAAGTCGGAATTTTCAGTGATTTTTCGCTATCCCGGGAGCCGCGTCGCTTGGCGTCCCTCGAGGGCCCCCGCAGCATTTTTGGGAAAACAGTAGAGTTGGCGTGCAGCCATGGGTGCCACATCAGCGCGATAATTACCGAACGAGGCTGAGCATGTATGGGAGTGGGACGACAGCGCGCTCTACAGCGGCGAATGGTTCGAGATCGCCGAGGCATCCCACGACTACACGTTGGAGATACTGCCGCCGCTCTCGATCAAGGCCGGGATATTCGCCATGCGCGAATTCCCGAACGGTTTGGTCACCAGCATCCTCTTCTCTCTGCCGGTCGACGGGTGCATCCGGCACTTCCGCGGTTATTGCGACCTGGCCGACAAGAGCTCGCCCGAACGCATGCAAAGCGCTGTCATCGAACGCGAATCCAGGCCCTCCCTTGTGATGACGCACGACGAGAAGCTGGAACATATCTGGTCGAGCACCGCCGACGATTATCGCGGTTATGCGGCGTAATCCCTCCGTCGATGGACTTTCGTGAAAGCTCGCGCGACAGGAGGATGCAATCGCATCATTGCGTGCCCGTGCACATCTGCCGGGTGGCTCAGGCCAAACGGGACCACGAGCCGATAGTGACGTCGGCGGTTGTGATGACTGGGCAAGCTGCGGCTTGGACGTTGGATCGGCGCGGCCTGGCGCAGGTCTAGCGTGGTTTCCTCTCAGCTTCGGCATCCGAGGTTTGCCTCTGGCCGTTCCGTCCTTCGGTTTCGTGGCGTCTGAACCGGCGCCCGTTCGGTTCAAGGCCGCTGTCGCGCCGCGGGGCGGCCGGTCATGCCGCTCTCGACAAAGCAGGCACGCGGGCTTCGCAAGGGCTTGTCACCCCTGCTTGACCGCCTGCCTGCTTCGCTCGATCTGGCCTGCCCGGGCCCTGATCCGCCCGGATTGCGCCTGTTCCTTTCGACCGCACCGAAGGACAGAACGGCCAGGGGGCCGACACTTCGGCGAAGCAAAGGAGACCACCATGGCAAAGTCAGCAACCCAATCCCGTCAATCAATCCGCCAATCCGCCCGCGTCGTGCCGCTGCGCAGAGGCGCCACCCTCGAAATGGTCCGCCTTTCATGCCCCGATGAAACACAGGCGCTTCGGATCGCCGAAAGCTTCGGGATCGCCATTGTCGACAGCGATGGCATCCGTGGCATGCACGAGCGCCTGATCGTCGAAACCGCCACCGCACTTTCCGATGGCCTTGGCGACCGGGCGATGCAGATCCATCTGCAGCGCATCGTCGGGGCCTATGTCGGATCGGCCCATGGCGCCGGCCAGTTCTACTCCCGCGCCGTCATTGAGGCGCGGAACGCCACCGCCAAGAGCGCTGCGGATGCCCGCGACGAGGATCTCGACGGTCCGGTCGGCTATGAGAGCGCCGCCCAGCGCAAGCGCGAATTCGCAGCCGACATGGGCATCCAGGCATATGCGCTCAGAATGGCGGCCGTCGGCGCTGTCGCAGCCTATGAGCAGGTGGTGGGCGAAACATGGAAACCCTTCGACCGGCCGGTCGAAAATCCCGGCCAGACGCTCGACCGCAAGGCGGCAGCAGTCCAGCTGTCAGCCTTCGAATAACATCCATCACGGCGGGGCTCCGGCCCCGCCTTTGTTCACGTCGACGAAGGTGTCCTGTTCTCGTCAGCTCGAAGTCACGAGGGCCTGTGCCGGCCACCGGCTCGGATCAACGACGGGACGCGACTTCAATGCGTCGACGGAAGGTCCCAACCTCAACCGCGCCGTTGCTAAGATTCCATCGGCTACCGTGCGGCAGAAAGTGGCCCTGCTGGCGAAGCCCTCGCATTGGCTGCGGATGAAGATCGGGAATCTGTCCATTGCGACCCCGTCCCGCCTTCGGTCTGCCGGGCCGAGGGTCTCGCGCAAGGGCTTCGCCCTCCTTCACGTTGTTACGGCGCGTTCCGCGTGCGCTCATCCCTGATCTCCCCGGCTTTTGACCGACGTGACGGGGTCGCGATGGTCGCGACCTCCGAAAACGGAGGTTCAAGGGTATGAAAAGAAAAGGGCAGGGCGCGCGCGCCGATCTCTATGCGCGGATCACCGACAGGATCGTTGCGGATCTGGAAAAAGGCGTCCGTCCGTGGATGAAGCCCTGGTCGGCCGCAAACACGACCGGACGGATCACCCGGCCGCTGCGCCACAACGGCGAAGCCTATAGCGGTCTCAACGTGCTGCTGTTGTGGTCGGAGAGCACAGCGACGGGCTATGTCTCGCCGACATGGATGACGTTCAAACAGGCCTTGCAGCTGGATGGAGCTGTTCGCAAGGGCGAGACCGGAACGACGGTCATCTATGCAAGCCGCTTCACCAAGTCGGAGACCGACAGCAATGGCGGCGAGGTGGAGCGCGATATTCCGTTCCTTAAATCGTACACGGTGTTCAACGTGGCGCAGATCGACGGCCTGCCTGACCACTATCATAGCGTACCCGAACCGCTCCTGAGCCCGATCGAGCGCATCGGTCACGCCGACGAGTTCTTCCGCAATACCGGCGCAGTCATTCGGCACGGCGGCAACCAGGCATACTATTCTCCGGCCATGGACTATATCCAGATGCCACCGTTCGAAGCCTTCCGCGATGCCGCCGGGTATGCGGCAGTCCTCAGCCATGAGGCGACCCACTGGACGGCGGCAGAACATCGCGTGGGACGCGACCTGTCGCGCTATGCCAAGGACCGGACGGAGCGAGCGCGGGAAGAACTCATTGCCGAACTTGGCAGTTGCTTCCTCTGCGCTGACCTCGGTATCGCGCCGGAACTTGAGCCGCGGCCGGATCACGCGTCCTATCTGCAGTCATGGCTCTCGGTGCTGGCCAACGACAAACGGGCAATTTTCCAGGCGGCCGCGCATGCGCAGCGGGCGGTCAATTATCTCCACGGTCTTCAGCCAAGGGCGGATGCCTGCGCGACGAGGGAGGCAGTGTAATAGCGCCCCTCTCTTTTTAGAGCGTCCTTTGGTACTGCTCCCAAAATCTGAATCCGGGCAGCGCGGATTGACCGTTCGGGAGGAAAGCGAAGGCGATCTTGTTCCGTGCGGGCGCGAGCCAGTTTTGCTGCGACCGGCCCTCATGCGTTGCGCATCAGCAACAGGTCATGTTTGCGGATACGAGCAAGCATGGGCGACATGTGCCCGATTGAAAACCGGAGCCGCCAAGGAGAAGGAAAGGTCGGCGACGCTCACCGGACTTGTCGCATTGGCCCGGCAATGCCCAAACGATCGATGTGGCCATTGCTGCCATCCATTCGGGCATAGGAAGTGGGCGCGGCCAACGCGGCCTCGATTTGACATGTCTGATCGAAGAGCGGCTGCGCCTCGATCGTTCTCCCGCAACGGCATCGCCCCCTTTCTTCCCCTGCGACCTGCGTTCGCATTCCTCGCGGTCCAAGAAAGCCGTCTCCCGCCGCCCTCCATTGCATTCCGGTCCCTTAAGGATGCGGTCCGATCGTCCCCGATCAACTCGACAGTCATCGAGGACGCGGTGGTCGCGGCCCGATCAAACCGAAAGGATCACGACAATGGCAATCATCGGCGAATTCACCACCAACGGCAACACCATCCTCGGCCACGTACGCACTCTGACGGTCTCCATGAAGGCCCGCCTGAACCCGATCGAACGCACATCCCGCGACGCTCCCGACTTCCGGATCATGTCCGGAGCGGCCGAAGTCGGCGCCGCCTGGAGCCAGGTTTCCGGCGACGGAGAGCCCTACATCTCGGTCAAGCTCGACGATCCGAGCTTTCCGGCCCCGATCAATGCGGCACTTTGGCCGACCGAGAGGGAAGGCGACTATACGTTGGTTTGGAACCGCCCGAAGCGCGACGCCTGATCAAAGACGAAGCCCTGCCGGAAACGGCGGGCCTTTTCCCTTGTTCAAACCAAGAAGGAACCGGGCATCTAGCCCGCTTCTTCTTCTGGTCGCGATACGAAGAGGCGGGGTCTGCTCAGAGTGACCAATCGTGCCGCGAGCAAATGCCGGCCTCAAGGACTTCGCGTGGCCCCCCGATTTTGCTTCCGCTCCGGTTCCCTGCGCTTCAACAAAACCGGCACCCCACTCGCCGCCTCTGGCGGTCGCCGACACGATCCCTGACCCCGTCATTTCCTCACGCCCCGCGGCGTCATCTTTCTCAAACGTCAAGGAGATGACGATGCTACTGGAACAACATATCGAAGAACTGCGCGCCGAGATGAACCATTGCCACTCAGACGAGCGTCGCCAGATTGCCGCGGAGCTGGAACTGGCTCTGGCCGAACTGGCCGTTATCATGGCCGAGCAGGACGGTTCCGTTGAGGCCGTGCCGCCCTTCTGAGGGTGGCATACACCCGCAATGCTGCCACCACCGTCCGATTGCCATCGAGATCGAGATCAGCTTAAGCGTGATGGCAAGCAGCGCCGATGACGCTGCGCCGTCTGCCTTTGGCGGCTCCCCCCTGATGACCCCGCTTACCGCGGTGTGGCTCACTTGTTCAGCACATCTTTCAGCGCTTTGGCAGGCTGAAACGTAAGCTTCTTCGCAGCGGCAACCTTGATGGTGGCGCCGGTTGCCGGATTGCGAGCCTCACGCTCCGGGGTATCCTTGATCTTGAACTTGCCGAATCCCGGGATAGATGTTTCCGCTCCGGACGTGGCTGCCGTCATGATCGACGCGAAGACGGTTTCGACGATCGATTTCGCCTGGGCTTTGGTCAGGTTCTGTTCGGATGCGATCTTTTCGACGATTTCATTGGTTGTGGTCATGACGGTTTCCTCGTTAAAGACGGGAAAACCCTTTCAGGCGATCGTTACGTTGTCATGCGGCGTTGTCCTTAGAGTGGCGCTCCTGCAGGGGTTTCCACAGCTTCTTGCCGGTTGATAGCCCCTTTTGCGCTTCTGCAGTAACAATTCGAGAAAGCGCGATATCGCATCATTCTCATTGCCGAACACCTCGGTCATCTCCCCGCCAGCCTTGCCGATCCGTCCCCAGCTTCGCACGACGGCTATTTCGCCAAAAAGGGTTGGCCGGATCGCAAGCGCGTAATATCGGGCCATGTTCCTGTTGGCGTCGATCCTCTGGCAATAAAGCTGGTAGTGGTGTGTTCCCATCCCCGCATGATCGGCGATGCTCGCGATCTGGTCCAACGAGACTTATGAATCGAAAGGTCGCTTCCGATTCATTTCTGTGATGGATGCCTGTTGCGGTTTCGGCAGTGTCCGATCATCCTGACGCTCAAGCTTCCCGGTCTGAACGGTACGTCCGGGCGCGATCGTCGAGGTGAGCACAGCCGGTAAATCAGATGGCGAGCTGTCTTCGCTTCCAATCGTCAGTAGGTCCATGTTCAGGCATCGCATGTTTTCGAAAAAGGAGGATCAAATGGCACCCTTTGAGGAAGCGGCGGCCGCGACGACTACGATACAGGAGCATCTGTCATCTACACTGGAGAAGCATTAGGACGGGTTGAGCTAGCACATCGTGAATTCTTCGGTGTCCATGCTCATCCTTCAACGAGACACAACGACCTGATCGAAGCGCTAGAAGGCGATCGACGCGGCACTGGCGCTGATGAAGGCAACGAAATGGCCAATAGAAGCCGAATACGGTCCGCAAGAAAACGCCTGGGCCGTCAAGGTCCCAGCTTGGCAAACCTGTTGGGCCTGGCGTGCATATCCATGTCCTTCCGCCTGAAATAGATCGCCCGCCCGCAGCGGATCGGACTATGGCCCTGGACGATAATGATCTGCTCGTCCTTGCGCATAGATTGGGTGATTTCGTGCGGCATTATCAACGGGCGGCGCTGGAAATTGATGTTTTCTGATTTGAGCGATGCGCTGTTTTTCGCACCCCAGCCGAGATTGCGAGAACTGCCTTTGACTTCGACAGTCATTTCTCCACATTGGGCTGAGACGTTGCGGGCGGTATCCAGTGCCTTGATTGCTGCGTAGCTCGCGAAAGCGCAGCCGTCGATCCATGAGACCGCGCCGTCCTTTCCGAAGTGCCGTTCCAGTTGCCCGACGGACTGGTACATCAGCATCATGCTGACGCCATACTTGCGACCGCGATCGCGAGCCTCTTCAAGCACGCGCATGTAGCCAAGCAGATCGACTTCGTCCAAAATGAACAACGCTCGCCTCGTGAACGCACCATCCGCTTCGACCATCGCGTTGATCAGCGAGCCGATGATCACCCGACCGATACCGGGATAGGACCGCAGGATCGATGCGGGGATATTGATAAACACGTCTTTCTTTCCGCCAGCGATCTCGCTCGATTTGAACGTGTTGCCGCAAACCAGTGCCGCGTAATTATCGAGCGACAGCCATTGCGTATCTTTCGATGCCGTCGAATAGACGCCTGAGAACGTTTGCTCGGTCATGTTAACAAAAACGCCGAGCGTTTCGCGGATGAAGGCGGACGTGGAGTGTTCCTGTACGTCGCGCAGCATGGCGAGCACGGAGGTTTCCGGCTCGGAGACGATCTGGCGCAGGCTGCGCAGGTTTCGCCGTCCTGCATATTCCGGTGACAGCATCACATGCGCTAGAAGACCAGTCAGCAGATTGTGCGCCTGCGATTGGAAGTAAGAGCCAGTCGACGATTCGAAGCGCAAGCTTTCCGAGAGTAACATGTGCGCAATGCCGACAATGTCCTCTTCCTTTTTTAGCGAGTGCTCGATTCCGTCGAGCACGTTAAATCCCATGACCGGATTTGCCGGATCGAGCACAACAACCTCTCGGTTGAGTTTATCTCTTCGGTGGTCAACGACCATCGGGGCCACCTCGGTGGACGGATCCAGGCAAATGAGGGGACCCGTATATCTGAGCGCCGTCGGCACGACGTTGCTGGTGGTCTTGAAGCCACCGGAGCCCGCGAAGAAAAGCATGTGAGTCGAATCGAAATCCTGGGAGTAGGTCAGCAGCGGGGCTTTGCCACCACGTCCCCAGGTGGCCGGATCGTTCGGATCGAACGGCAACTCATGGACGAGTTCCTTGTCGACCCTGTAGCGCTCGCCGATGACGATTTCGCCATCATCGGGAAACAGCCGTGCCGCCGCCGACATCGGCAGCCAGTCTGCATCTCCGAATGTTCCGCGCCTGGCGCGCGTCACCTGTTCGGGCACGACGCTGGAGATGCGCGCCGCGACCGCGGCCGCCATGAATCCCATCGCTGCGCCAACGACCGCAATCATGTCGACGAATGATAGCGCCTGATCCCAGGTCAGCACACCGCTCTCTACGAGCGGCTGAAGCCGACCGAACTCGCGCATCCCGTAAAAGCCGGCCACCAGGAAAAAGCATAGAAAGCTTGCCAATGCCACGGGCCTTCGCCGATGGAGGGGCAGCGCCCAAACTGCCAGCAATCCAGCCAGCGGCCCGAACAAAAGGACGGGCAACGGTGACGCCCGAAGGAACCAGTATTGCGTCTTGCCTGTGATGCCGGCGGCCAATTCAGGCCAACGCCAGTGGGCGACGTAAAAGGAAAATCCGGTGACGGCGATGGGAATGGTGATAAGCAACAGGCTCGGATGCTGTTTGGCCTTTCCCTTCATTCCGCCACCTTCAAAAAGCGTTCTAACCCGCCGTTGGATGCCGCATCCCTGAAGGCCAGCTCTCCGATATCGCACAGACGCCGATGTTCAGGTGTCCCCTGCACGACCCGCTTCATTTCGAGAAGTCCGCCAAGCAGGAAAGCCCGATCGGCGTCCGACAGGCCCGCGCGAACGACAATGTCACCGAGCAAGAACTTTTCTCTCGCTCCCTTCTTTCGGTCAGATGTCATGAGGAACCTCCGTTTCCGAACCAGTCGCTCCATTTGCCTGTCCACGCGGCGAAGCAGGTGAGCCAGCGGCTTGCTTCTTCTCGCCGTTGCGAAATCGCGCTGCGATCTCGTCGAAGATGCGATCCACCTCCTCGTCAGCGATCTCCATCTCCGCCAATCCCGACTTCGTCGCCGCACGCGCGAAACGATCAGCTGATTTTACTATTAAAGTTTTTCTTCGTTCGCGAAGCTTCTCGATTTGAGCATCAATATCCATGAGCGCAGGCTTGGTAGTCATAATTGAGTCCTCTCAACCTCTTTGGAAATTTCTATTCCGTCATTTAACTGACTAGAAAATGTTAGTCAAAAGCACTACCGTACACAAGCCCCCAAACGTCTGTATTGGAAATCCCAGCTGGGCCGTCTTCCGGAAAAGCAGCATCGGTCTTGTCAGGCCGATTGATTTGAGGGCGCAATATACGTCGCTGACGCGACGTGCCTGGAAGGACTGGAGACGTCAGTGGCGATCATGTTCGTCAGAGCGCAGGTGATCAGCAGGGGAGCGGGACGCAGTATCGTTTCGGCCGCCGCCTATCGTCATCGGGCGCGGATGATGGACGAACAGGCCGGAACCTCCTTCAGTTACCGTGGCGGCGGCGCCGAACTGAAACACGAGGAGTTGGCGCTGCCGGACCAGGTACCGGCCTGGCTGCGCGCGGCCATCGATGGGAAGAGCGTCGTTGCGGCCAGCGAGGCTCTTTGGAATGCAGTGGACGCATTCGAAACTCGTGCCGACGCGCAGCTTGCCCGCGAGTTGATCATCGCGCTTCCGGAAGAGTTGACGCGATCAGAGAACATCGCCCTTGTGCGCGAGTTCGTCCGGGACAACCTGACGTCCAAGGGCATGATCGCCGACTGGGTTTATCATGACAGGCAAGGCAATCCACACATCCACCTGATGACCGCGCTTCGACCTCTGACGGAACAGGGTTTCGGGCCGAAGAAAGTGCCGGTGCTTGGCGCCGACGGCGAGCCGTTGCGGGTCGTCACGCCGGACCGACCGAAGGGCAAGATCGTCTACAGGCTCTGGGCCGGCGACAAGGAAACCATGAAGGCATGGAAGATCGCCTGGGCGGATACGGCCAATCGGCATCTGGCGCTTGCCGGCCATGAGATCCGCCTCGACGGGCGTTCCTATGCCGAACAGGGGCTCGACGGGATTGCCCAGAAACATCTCGGGCCGGAAAAGGCAGCGCTTGCCCGCAAGGGTGTCGCGATGCATTTCGCGCCGGCCGATCTCGCGCGCCGGCAGGAGATGGCCGACCGGTTGCTGGCCGATCCGTACCTACTCCTGAAACAACTCGGCAACGAGCGCTCCACCTTCGACGAACGTGACATCGCCAAGGCACTGCACCGCTACGTCGACGATCCCGCTGATTTCGCCAATATACGTGCCAAGCTGATGGCCTCCAATGACCTCGTGCTGTTGAAGCCGCAACAGGCTAACCTGCAGACCGGCAAGGTGGCCGAACCTGCGGTCTTCACCACACGCGATATCCTGCGCACCGAATATGACATGGCGCAGTCGGCGGAAGTTCTGGCCCGGCGCAAGGGGTTCGGCGTCGCCGCGGCGAAGATTGCGGCGGCTGTCAGAACCATAGAAACCGCCAATCCGGAAAATCCGTTCACGCTTGATCGCGAACAGGTGGAGGCTGTCCATCATGTCGCCGGCGACACTGGCATCGCCGCTGTGGTCGGGCATGCCGGTGCGGGAAAATCGACGCTGCTTGCCGCGGCGCGCATCGCCTGGGAGAGCGGCAACTACCGCGTCTTCGGGGCGGCGCTTGCTGGCAAGGCGGCCGAAGGGCTTGAGGATAGTTCCGGCATCAGATCGCGCACGCTCGCCTCATGGGAACTAGCCTGGGAGAACGGACGCGATCTCCTCGACCGGCGGGACATATTTGTCATCGATGAAGCTGGCATGGTCTCGTCGCAGCAGATGGCGCGTGTGCTCAAGCGCGCCGAGGAGGCTGGAGCCAAGGTGGTTCTGGTCGGCGATGCAATGCAGCTTCAACCAATCCAGGCCGGCGCAGCCTTTCGGGCGATTTCCGAACGGATTGGTTCTGCCGAACTTGCCGGTGTGCGGCGCCAGCGTGAAGAGTGGGCGCGAGAGGCCTCCCGTCTTTTCGCCCGCGGCAAGGTCGAGGAGGGGCTGGATGCTTATGCGCAGCGGGGGCATATTGTCGAGGCGGAGAGCCGGGCTGAAGCTGTGGAGCGCATCGTTGCTGACTGGACGAGCGCTCGCCGCGACCTCATCCAGCAATATGCCGATAAAGAACAGTCGGTTCGCATGCGTGGTGACGAACTGCTCGTTCTCGCCCATACCAATGACGACGTAAGGCGGCTCAATGAAGCGCTGCGCAACGTCATGAAAGATGAAGGCGCCCTGACCGTCTCTCGTGAATTTCAAACGGAACGAGGCGTGCGGGAGTTCGCCGTCGGCGACCGGATCATCTTCCTCCAAAACGCCCGGTTCCTCGAGCCGCGTGCGCAAAAGCTTGGACCCCAATATGTCAAAAACGGCATGCTCGGCACGGTCGTCTACACCGGCGACACGCACGGCGACCCACAACTATCGGTCCGTCTCGATAATGGCCGGGATGTCGTCATTAGCGAAGACAGCTATCGCAATGTCGATCACGGTTATGCTGCGACCATTCACAAGTCCCAAGGTGCGACCGTCGACAGGACATTCGTGCTCGCAACCAGCATGATGGATCAGCACCTGACATACGTGTCGATGACCCGCCATCGCGACCGGGCCGATCTTTATGCCGCTCGCGAGGACTTTGTGCCGAAGCCGGAATGGGGGAAAAGATCCCTGGTTGATCACGCCGCAGGCGTCACGGGCGAGCTGGTCGGAACCGGCAATGCGAAGTTCAGGCCGCAAGACGAGGATGCCGATAAAAGCCCCTACGCCGATGTGAAAACGGACGACGGAAGCTTGCATCGGCTCTGGGGCGTAAGCCTTCCGAACGCCCTGGAGGAGGCCGGCGTGTCGGAAGGCGACACGGTGACGCTGCGCAAGGACGGTGTCGAACGGGTGACGGTGATGGTGCCCGTCATCGACGAAAAAACGGGAAAGAAGAGGCTCGAGGAACGGACGGTCCATCGAAACGTCTGGACTGCCAAACGGATTGAAACGACAGAGGTTCGCCGGCAGCGCCTCGAGGAGGAGAGCCATCGGCCGGAACTGTTCAAGCAACTGGTGGAGCGTCTTGGCCGCTCCGGCGCCAAGACGACGACCCTCGATTTCGAGAGCGAGGCCGGCTACCGGGCGCACGCCCGCGATTTTGCCCAGCGTCGCGGTATCGATACGCTCTCTGGGGTCGCAGCCTGGATGGAGGACGGAGCGGCGCGGCAGCTGGCGTGGCTGGCGCAGAAGCGCGAGCAAGTGGCGAAGCTTTGGGAGCGGGCGAGCGTGGCGCTCGGCTTCGCGATCGAAAGCGAGAAGCGTGTTTCCTATAGTGAGGAACGAGCCGAAACCCGGACGGCAAAAATTCCGACGGATCGACAATATCTCATCCCGCCGAAAACATTGTTTTCCCGTAGTGTCGGCGAGGATGCCCGCCGAGCGCAGCTTCGCTCGGATCACTGGAAGGAACGCGACGCCATTCTTCGCCCAGTCTTGCAAAAGATCTATCGCGATCCCGAAGGTGCGCTTGCAAGACTGAACGCGCTTGCCTCCGACGCGCGGATTGCGCCCCGCGAGCTTGCCGACGATCTTGAGGCCTCGCCGCAGCGTCTCGGCCGTCTGCGTGGATCGAATCTTCTTGTCGATGGCCGCGCGGCCCGCTTCGAGCGCGATGCGGCGGTGTCGGCCTTGTCCGAATTGCTGCCGCTGGCGCGTTCCCATGCCACAGAGTTCCGCCGCCAGGTCGAACGCTTCGGCATGCGAGAGGAGCAACGGCGCGCGCATATGTCGTTGTCGATCCCGGCGCTTTCCAAACCGGCTATGGCGCGCCTTGCCGAAATCGAAGCCGTACGCGAGCGCGGTGGCAAGGATGCCTACAAGACGGCCTTCGCCTACGCGGCGGAGGATCGCCTTTTTGTTCAAGAGGTGAGGGGGGTCAACGACGCTCTCAACGCTCGCTTCGGCTGGTCCGCCTTCACCGACAAGGCAGACACTGTTGCCCAGCGCAACATGATCGAGCGCATGCCGGACGACCTTGACCTCGACCGGCGCGAAAAGCTCAATCGTCTTTTTGCCGCCATACGCCGCTTTGCCGAAGAACAGCATCTTGCCGAAAGGAAAGATCGCTCCAGGATCGTTACCGGCGCCAGCGTCCTGCCTGGGAAAGAGACGGTGCCGGTGTTGCCAATGCTTGCAGCTGTAACAGAGTTTGAAACCCCGATCGACCACGAGGCGCGGGAGAGGGCGCGAGCTGTTCCTCACTACAGTCAAAATCGCGCCGCCCTTGCGAACGCGGCAGCGCGTATCTGGCGCGATCCGGCAGGTGCTGTCGGAAAGATTGAAGATCTGATCCTGAAGGGCTTTGCCGGTGAGCGGATCGCTGCGGCCATCAGCAATGATCCCGCTGCCTACGGCGCGTTGCGAGGCTCCGGCCGTATCATGGACAAATTGCTCGCTGTCGGCCAGGAGCGGAAGGAGGCTTTCCGTGCCGTCCCGGAGGCGGCAAGCCGTGTGCGGTTATTGGCCACCTCATTTAGGGCCGCATTTGATGCAGAGAGGGAGGCGATCACTGAGGAGCGCCAGCGCATGAGCATTGCCATCCCGGGACTGTCGCCGTCCGCCGAAGATGCACTGAGAGAACTCTCAGTGGCGATGAAGAAAAAGAACGGCAGGCTCGACGTCGCTGCCGGCTCGCTCGATCCCGCCATTAGTAAGGAGTTTGCAACCGTGAGCCGCGCCCTCGACGAGCGCTTCGGCCGCAATGCTATCCTGCGTGGAGAGCTGGATGTTATCAATCGCGTGCCGCCTGCTCAGCGCCGTGCGTTCGAGGTAATGCGGGAACAGCTGAAGGTGCTGCAGCAGGTGGTCCGCATGCAGGCAAGCCACAACATCGTAGCAGAGCGCCACCGGCGTGTACTCGACCGCGCCCGCGGCGTTATCCTCTTTAACCAATGAATGGCTAACACCTGTGCTGAGCTTGTCCCTCATGCTGTTCGCTTGCGGCAATGCGTTGCGTGGCCGGAAGATGGTCAGCCGGATCAGGAGCTTTAATGACCGCTTCGTTAGCTGGCAGTTCCAAGGGCAGTTATTCAACCCACTTTGATGGGTTGAATAAATTGAAAATATGCATTAATTGAACCATTGAAAGGGTCAATTAATGCGCCTAACGCTCCAAACCCATTTTTATGGCCAGTGGCATCACGCCGCGACGCTAGAACTTAAGGATGACGCGGCCGGCTTCCAGGGCGCGTCCATCGTCGATTACGATCTCGACTATTTCGTCACAGTTGCATCTGCGGAGTTCGCGGGTGGAAAAACGGTTCGCGACCATCGCGCGTTATCTGTCCGATATCCCGTTGATCTCGAAAATCGATATAGCCGCAGCTGGCCGCCCTTCCTCTTGGATCTTATGCCCCAGGGGCATGCAAGGCGAAAGCTTGCCGAGCATCTCAGTCTTGCTGAAGGCTCGCGCGCTTCCGATCTCCCGCTGCTTCTGCGATCGGCGACGGGCGGCATAGGCAATATCCGGATCAAAGAAGCGGCGGAGGCCGAGACGGACCGGCTGCGCGGTGTTGAGCGCCAAGGGGTTACAGAAGCGGAAATCCTTGAGCGCTCGGATCGTTTCATGGAAGTCGCCGATCGCTTCGGAATGCTCGCCTCTGGCTCAAGTGGCCTGCAAGGCGAATGGCCTAAGGTCTCGATGACCCAAGCGAAGGACGGTCTCTATTATCCCGACAGCTTTGTAACTGATGATGAGGCCGTGCGCCACGTCATTGTCAAGCTGGTCCGCAGCAACGAGCCCGTGGACCGCCTTATACTCGAAGGCGAAGCTCTCTATTCGCGGATCGCTCAAGAGATCGGCCTGAATGTGCACGAACCTTCGACCTATGCCGAAAGTGTCCTGATCATTCCTCGGTTCGACCGGAAGAAAAAAGAAGGTGGCGAAACCGTTAGGCTGGGCCAAGAAAGCCTGGTATCCGCGATCGGCGTTGCTGATTTCGGTCATGTCGGCTCGCACGAGGCCTACATCGACGTTTTGCGCCAATATTCTGCCAATCCCTTCGCGGACATTGTCGAATACCTGAAGCGGGACATCGCCAATTTGGCGCTCGGCAATCCCGATAATCATGGCCGAAATTCTGCACTGAGTAAGCACCAGGACGGCACGATCCGCCTGTCTTCGCTCTTTGATTTCGCGCCAATGCGGCTTGCCAAAGAGGGGATCGTTCGTTCCACCCGCTGGGCCATGATGCGGGACGGTGGTCGCGATCACCTTCCCGATTGGAAACGCATTTGCGCTGAACTGATCCCCGATCCTGATGAGCAGAATGCGCTCGCAGCTGAGCTTTCCGTGTTTGCCGAATACCTCCGGCAAACACCGGCTATGGCGAAAGATATGGGTGGGTCTCCGGAAATTCTAGAGCGTGCAATGGGACGCTGCATTGAAATCGCGGAGAGCGTTCTGGCGGCGTGTCAGTGATGCCGGAGGACATCTAAATGGCTCGATGGAAAAAGCCAACGAAAGAGGAAATTCTTGAGAACCGGCGAACACTGGCGGAACGCGCTCGGACTGGCGACTTGAGGTTACCTGAGGCTGTTGTTGAAATCCGAAGGGGGCTTGGTTTGACGCAGGACGAATTCGCCAAGACGCTATCGCTCACCAGGCGCCAAGTTGCTGAGATCGAAGCCGGGACGGCGAACCCAACGCTCGAAACTTTAGGGAAGATTGGCCGATTGTTAGGATTTACTGTGGGGTTTATTCCGAAGGCGCAATGATGGCTGAATTTTCTCGGGGGATGGGCGTTGGTACTACGCAAGGAAGCGACGGCGAGGATCAAAATCAATCGGCTGCTGGAGGCCGCTGGCTGGCGCTTCTTCGATGACAAGAGAGCGGTCCCGCGAATGTCGTTCTCGAGCCGAACGTCATGCTGAAGCCTGAGCACATCCAAAGTCTCGGTGCGGACTTTGAGAAAAGCGCGAAGGGATTCATCGATTTTTTGTTGCTGGGTAACGACGGCAAGCCGCTGATCGTCTTGGAAGCGAAATCGGAAGATAAAGATCCTCGTACATATATGACCGAGGCATCGAGGGAGGGTTGCACCCAGCCCCACCCCTCGACTTTGAGAGGTTCCGCGGTCTGCTCGAGAGTGATTGGGGCAGCCCGCAGCAGCGCACGGAGGTGCCCAGGCACATATTGCATGGCGCTGGTAAAAACCGTGGTTCGACAGCTACGACCTGGAAATTTTTCGCACTGATCCAACGGAGCTAGAGACCGTCATTCTCTCATGTCCGTTGTCGCGGTTCTAGGGAATTGCCCGGAGCGGGACTCTCGTGCTGGTAGCCATGTCATTGATCTTGCGGCGCTGGGTGCTATCTCCCACAAGCGACCCTCGATCACCGTTTGAATGCCGTAGAACGTGAGCAGGTCTCCAGCGGAGACCCTTACAAGGAGACCATCGTCAACGACCGTGATGATGGCACACCCATTTTCGAAATTCAGTTGCCTGCCGTTGCACCTGTCGGTTATCGACGAGCAGATATCTCGGCTCAGCGTGCAGATTTTATTCGCTACGGTGAGTGAAGCTTCTAGCTCGATGAAGGCCTCTGAGACATTTTGATACCCCATTTATCATTCCTCAGAAGTGTCTTCCATCCGCTTTGCCCAACATAAAACATAAGCGACGACCAACGGTGGTATGAAGGACAACATGCAGTTGGTCCGTATGATGGGAAATACCCACAACGGCGCTCCCTCATATGAGGGGTATTGATGCGATCGGCGTACCTCGCAGCTACACCGTGCGGCGGGCGGGATAGAATTTATCAGGATAACTTGGAAAGAGAGGTTCTGCCGATTCTTCAGAACGGGTTCCTCCTTCGGCCCCCAACGCTTGGCAGACCTTTGTCCAGTTCATGGCCGGGCAAACGAGACAGCAAGTGCGTAACGGCCGGTGGGTAGTAAAATGGCTGGCACCGCGGTTGCGCGGGGCTTGACGGTCAACACCCGCGTCACAAACATTTTCAATGACGCCGACCTGAAGGTCACCGGTCCCCGAGATGTCACGCGGTGATTTACGACGACAGACTTCGTGTTTGCTGTGTTGCGCGAGAATAAGGTCCGCACGTAGCAGTGCGTTCACGACTGTTCAGCAAACCAAAAACCCCGGCCTGCCGCATGCTACTTCGGATGTTCAGTTGCGGTGCTGTTTACGAGCCGGCCCTTTCGCCATATTGGATGCGAGCTGGCGGCCGATCTCGATGATGTCATCACGATTGGCGGTCGGGTCCTGGTTGCTCCAGGCGAGCCCAAGGCCGATACGCAGATCAATCTCCTCCACTGCCTTCAAACGAAAGTTTCTGTTCGGCAGGTTTGCCGCCCATTCCGGAACAAAGCCGACACCGACGCCTGCGGAGACGAGCGCGATTAGTGAAAGTGTGTCGTCGCAGGTATAGACGATCCGATCGGAGAGTTCGTGCTCGCGGAATGTATCGAGAAAATACCGCTCCGTGTAGGACAGGTTTGAACGCGAGAAGGAAATGATCTTCTGGCGGCGAAGGTCTTCCAGCGTGACGGTCTCGGCCTCAGCCAAAGCGTTTTCTTTGGAGACGGCGAGTAAATAGCGCTCCTCTGTTATTGCCTGCCATCGCAATGCGCCGTTGTTGTCCAAAGGCCGGACAAACCCGATATTGACCTGTCCGCGCTCAATGTCCCGTACGATGGATTCGGTTGTGCCGTTGCGGATATGAATGCGGATATCCGGATAACGTCGGCCAATTCGGGCAAGAAAATCGGGTAGAACACCGAAGGTCGCCGGGTGAATTGTACCGATGGTGATCTTACTGGCAGCCTTGCCCGCAACCGCCTGTGTGATCGCACAAGTTTCGTCGACGTCGCGAAGCAGTTGAACGCAACGTTCGTAGAAAACTGAACCTGCCGGAGTGAGTTGAACACGGCGTGTGGAACGGATTAGAAGGGGAACGCCAAGTTCCTTCTCGATCGCCTGGATCTGGGCAGTGACGGCAGGCTGGGCGAGGTTAAGCCGGATGGAGGCGCGCCCGAAATGCAGCTCCTCTGCGAGGGCAACGAATGTGCTCATTTGGCGCAGATCCATTTCAGTTCCTTCCGCCGCCGGCGCAATTAAGATCGAGGGAGGCCTCGAATACCAGGAAGGATAAAGTGGTTGAGCGCGTCGGTCCAGATGCGACATTGATAGGTTTGTACGATTAATGGTTGCTGAGCGCGGTTGAGCCTCGCATAATGTGGATGCAGGCGGATTGGGACTACGACAATGTGGAGTAGAAATCGCCTGTCGGTAGCGGTTAGAATATCTACCCAGAAGAATCGATGGTGAGGCCATGAAATCGGATATCGGACATCTTCCGCAGACAAAGCAGCGCGAACTGGAAAGGGTCGTCCGGATCATCCAAGAAGAGTTCGCCGGCATTGTGGAGCGCTCGAAGTCCGAAGCCAAGAAAGACGGGCGGATTTATAAAATCATCCTGTTCGGTTCTTACGCTCGTGGCACCTGGGTGGACGAGCCGCACACGTCGAAAGGTTATCGATCGGATTTCGATATTCTCGTCATAGTCAGCAACAAGGAACTGGCCGATCCCAAATACTGGGACAAGGCGACAGACCGGCTGATGTGGGATAAGGAGATCGAGACACCTGTCGGTCTTATCGCGCATGGCGCCCGCGAGATCAGCAACTTCTTGCATGACGGCCAGTACTTCTTCGTGGATATCGCCCGCGAAGGTGTTGTCCTTTACGAATTCGACGACCGGCCGCTCGCCGAGCCCAAGCCTCTCAGTCCTGCTGATGCACTCCGTGTCGCACGGGAGCACTTCGCTCTCCACAATCAAGAAATCGGCGACCTACTCGCAAGCGTTGGTTTCTTTCTCGAGAGAGGAAATCCTCGGCGGGCCGCCTTCGAACTCCATCAGGCGGTCGAGACGGCCTACAACTGCTTTCTCCTGACATTGACAAACTATTCACCTGCGTCACACAACCTCAAATTTCTGCGCGGGCTTTCGGAGGATCGTGATCGCCGGTTGGTAAATATCTGGCCGCGCGACCATCAGCGTTTTACGGCATGGTACAACATTCTCAACGAGGCCTACGTCAAGGCGCGCTATTCAAAGCGTTTCGAGATATCGGAGGAAGCGCTTGAATGGCTTCAGGAGCGAACCGCAGAACTTCACGCCCTGATCGAGACGCTCTGCCGCAGTCATATCGAAAGGCTGCACCAGACCGTGGAAAACGGGAGCTGAAGGCTGGGCTGTTTCGTCTGAACATCATGGGACTGTCCCGATTACTTGTGCGAGCGACCTAGTAAGTACGCTGACTGGCGGATTTCTTGCGAAAAATACAGCCCGGAGCCGCGCATGCTCGCGCAGCGTTGCTGGTTTAGTGCCGTCCTATGACTGTCCGGTCTCCGGCAGAAAAGCGAAGAAGGTGACGTTCGCAGAAGCCCGTCGACCGCGATGATTGAGATGGAATTGCCAACCAGCCACCAAGGCAAGTAAGACGGTATACGTAGACGTAGGGGCTGGCATCTGGTTGCACTTGCATTCGACGCTTAGCGAGTTCCTCTACAATAATCCCGTGATTCTGCTGGCAGGCATATGGTTATAAAAAAGTCGAAATAGAGACTTTCTGCGGTATAAATGGTCTGGAGTGGCATCCCAAGCCGGGCCGCTGATTTTTAACGAAATCAGCGGCTTATTAGATAATTGGACGTGAAGCTATTCTACATAATCATTAGGCTTTCTCAGAATGTGTCCAACAGCGCCTGTGCCCCGCTTAGCGTCACTAGTCGTGGAGTGCGCGACCAGTCCTAGGCATCTCCGTTTAGGTCTTTTTTATCAAGCTTGCTTTCAATCGAGAGAGGCTTGAACAGTTCGTTTACTCCTTTAAGCAGAGCTTCCTTTTTCGACTTGCCATGATGGAACCAGTAAATCCGGTTGATTGTCGAGATACCAAATACCATCCGCAGGAAGGGGGAACTGCCCAAGGATTTGCTTAGCTCACGAGGAAGGTTGCTTTGACCGATTGGGTCCATATCGAAAGCCCATGAGGCGCGAAAGAATTCTTCTAGGTCACTGGTGGTAGTTGACCGAGAGATGGGCGATATGAGAACGTTTGTTCGGCCTGTTTCGCAAAGCACTGCAAGCATGGTATGAATCGGATGGGCAGCCATATTGAACTCCCATTCCGATGCAACCATCTCAACATACTTCTCGAATTGCTCCTCTGCGCCGTCCTCATCGAACGTGATAGCTCCGCTTTCCCGAATTTTTGTGATGGCTTCCTTAACTGCGCTCTCCACATCAAACGAGGAATAAATTGTCAGAAGGTCAGTTGATATCAAGGCGGTGAGTTTGAGTACTTTCTGGATCACTTCTATTTTGTCTGTGTCCAACATCTTTTCCGCCGCAGCGCCCAACATGACCACGGCTGCGAAGAACCTAGTGATCGCAATGTGCTCTGCTTGAAAAGATTCTGGGTCGGAAATGTCGATGCTCTTGGCAGTGCTGCTGCGTGCGATTTCTGACTGGACGTCCAATTTTGCTTGCTTCTCGCTTACAAGGCTTGTCACCTCTAGAAGTTGTTCTGCGACCTTTGTAAGTTCTTCAGACATTTTAGAGAAGTCCAGCGTGCGACTTAACAGTTTACTTCTATACTTACCATCCTCAATCTTTGAATTGTATTTGCTAATCTTCTCTTCAAAAAAGGAAATTGACTCGTCTAATTTTTTCGAAATTAGCGAATACAAAGATGGATCATTATTAAACTCTGAAAACAGATCGAAGGTCGCGTAGTCAAATTTACTTTGATTGAAATCAAAATATTTTAGTCCTTTCGCGCCATTTGCTACGAGACCTTTAGCCAGCATATATGTCCTGATAACGGGAACGGCGATTTCTGCTTTCCCACCTTCGAAGGCAATGATGCCCTTATCCACGAACACGCCAATGAATTGCTTGGGTTCAATATCAAAGCCCATTTCTTTCGCATAATTCTCAACGTGCCGCTCCAACCCGTCTTTGTCGTACTGAATTTTTTCGCTGTAGATATTTACCGCCAGCTGAGCGAGGAAGCGCTCTCGGGTTCCGCGCTTCAGTTTTACCCGAGAAGGGTCATCAGCAACGAGAAGAGAGAGAAGACCGGCCACCGCAAGCTCGATTAGCTCTCCGCGTTGATTGGCGTCGATGAAAGATACAACCGTGTCTTTTTGTATTGAAACCAAGAAGGTCGGGTGGACTTTTAGCCTGTAGTTCCTGAAGGTGGACATCAGCCTCGCGGCCACCATTTCCGCCTCGTCCATAGGCATCCCAAAGTTGTTCTGAACGTATCTCGTTACGGAGGTGAAAGAGATGCCTTCGACTTGGAATACCTCAGGTGAAAAGTGCTGTTCTATTTCGTTCTCTACGACGTTTGTCTCATTGCGATCAGGAAATAGGACTATCGTCGCGTTTTCGAATGTTGAAGCTTCTTTTGTTAGATATTGCGCTTTTGATTTTGAGCCAAGCTTGACGTCGAGGATTACAAAAACGAGGTGATGGATTTTCGAATTCTTGGCAAAAGCCAAGCCCCTTTCATCAAGTTGAGCATCAAGGTTGTTTTTAGGAGGTCCAAATTCCAACCACTTAACGAATACGGGAATCGTGTAACGATTGTGAAGGGTTGCCTCGGTCAAAAGATGACCGAATAGCCAGGGTAACGCCGCGTCAGGGTAGTGGTTTGGAAGTTGGATAAGCACGCGGTTATTTTCTGACAAAACTTGTTCGATTTCGAGCTCAGGTGGGCGCTTACTGTTCTCGGCATCAGAAAGAGTTCCGATATTCCTCAAACGAGGTACTGGCATTTTTTGTTCGTTTTCGAGGGTCTTGAAAACAAGGGAACGCTTAGTCAACTCATCCTTTATGATTTTTTCGTTTGATGAAATAGCGGCAGCCTGAGGATCTTCCTTTACCGCAATCTCGGAAGTGGGTTTCAGTTTGACGCTATCTAACATCCTACCTAGGTTGTGAAACAGAAATAGTGTGGCGTTACTAGCAGCAATAGCGCGAAAAACATTTTTAAACTCGTTCTCAGTAATCTTTTTTTGCTCGTCAGCAGTGTCCGAGATTCCTCGAATAACAATATTCGGCAGATTGGGAATGGTGCTGCATGCCCGTGCGAAGCCTGCGCTTTCTGTATCTACACAGGCCATTTTGCGCCCGCACTCTTTCACATCCTCAACGGCTTGTGAGTCCGCTAAAACCATGTTGGTCGAGGCCACCTTACCGCTGTAGGCTTCTGGGGTCCAAAAATGTGACGTAGGATGCCCTAGGGAAGTTGTGCTGATGCCTACGAGTCTTCCCTCGTTGACAAGAGCGCATGCTTTTTTCCATGCGCTGTAAGGCGCCGCCCCGGTCGCGCTGAGTCTTGAGCGGTCGAGCGATTTGGCTATCGCTTCAGTACTTGGATAAGGTTCTGGATCGTACCTAATGCGTGTGACGCCTTTGACCTTCTCCTGTTTCATTCGCTGAGTTAGATCAAGCACCTGCCGCGAATAGAAGACGTCCCCTAATTTTGCGTCGCTAGATATTCCTCCCGCGATGCCGATACAAACTGCCATGTCGCAGGTGTAAGATTTCAGCACCTCATGCATAACCGCATACGCGGCATCGTTTCCCCACTCGAAGCCAACTACAATGAGAACCTGCTTTCCATCGCTCATGTTTGAAAGATAACCGGTATAGCAATCGCCGTTTACATCGGTCTCAGGCTTGAAACGTACTTGGAGGCTCGAGAACTCTTCCATCAAAGGCGTATAAATTACTGCGCTAACATGCATCATATAATCTCCAAGCGATTCTTCTGTAAGTTGTATATAATATTACTCTTCTAGCAAGCCACCCGTTCGCCCCCGTCTTCCAAAAGCAAGGGAGTTGGGGATTGCGAAAGTTAATGACACACGTGACAGACCAGCCCTGCGCTACTTCCATACCAGACCGGACTCAGCTGTATCGCCCATAGGGTTTCAGCGAAAAACTGTGATAGTTGACTCTTTCTTAAATGAGAACATTTATAGAACAAACGAGAGGGAAGCCGATATGTCAGACGCCGAAAAGATTATCGTGGTGCAATTCAAAAAGGGGCGCTACGGGATCATGCGGGGCGATATGCGCCCCGCAAACAACGCGGCATCCGCCGAGAAAATGGCGAGCGCCATGTCACCGCGCCACATCGGCGTTGCGGCATATGCCGTTACCGTTGACGAAGAAAGCGGCAGCATGGCTAACCCTCGTCTGCTTGTCCAGCACGGGCAAATCGCCGACTTGATGCCAGACTAATTTACCGGCGCGGGGGCGGGAATCTTTTCACTACAGGTGAAACTTTGCGGCTCTGAAACAGGAAGTTGGAAACGTGCGCCCGAACGAGATCAAACAGCCGGACGACATTGCCGCCTACTTCATCCAGGGCCATGACGGAAACGCTGTTGCCGCCGTGGAAACGCTGCTTGACGAAATTCACCATCTGCAAAATCAGCTATCCATGGCTGTCACACCGATGGGTCGGGGATACACACGCGGATGGAAGCCGAGCGCCGAGCGGGAATGATGCGACATCGTCGCGGTATCGATTTGACCGGCGGCAATAACTACAACATGCCGCCGAGACCGACCGGTATCTTTGTGCCACAGCGGGACCACTCGGCGACCTTGGCCGATCTGCCGCAATGGTATGTCATAGGGGCGCAATGTTGGCACTGCAAGCGCGTCGGCATGCTGGATAGGTGGGCGCTACAGCGGTGTTATGGGAAATTCCGGCCGATCATCTCCATGGAGCCGCTGTTACGGTGCCTTGGCTGCGGCAATCGCGAGAAAAACAGTTTTGTTCTTGCGCGCGCGAAGAGGGATCGGCCCTGACCTACGAACCGAAGCCCGGCACCAACGGTTATTTACGGGTAGAGTGTTACAACGTGACCGCCTACTGCACCAGTGCAACCGCGTCGTCAAAGTCGATCTGGAGAAGATGCCGACCGAACAAAGCTATATTAACAGGCGCTGGCGGTGCCAGTATTGCCACGGATTGGACAGGCCAACTTAAGCCCGGATCATTCGCCTCGCGATACACCAGCCGCTAACCAACGCGACAATTAGCACTCGCGCAGAAGAGCAGGCCGGCGGGCGAATGGCATCGGTGGTTTTGGACTGTTTACCCGGTTGGTAAGACCCTGCCATAAGAAAATGTGCGTGACATAGCCGTTTCCCTGTTCAAAGCGGGCCTGCTCTTATGCGCACGCAAGAAAGTCGAGGATGACTCTTTTGAGCATAACGGCCCAGCCCTGTCTGTAAGCGGACCGTTTTGAGCGGCCTAAAGAAGCTAATCGCGCGCCGTCTCTTTTTGCTTTTCCGTTCTTAGGCGCATCACTTTGATCGCACGCTCCCCGACGTCCGTGTAACTGAGAATCCGCCCCTCCGGATCAGCTTCGTCCTCGATTAAGGAAGGCACCCCCATTGCCGAAATAACTGAATAAAAAAGCCGGGTCGCGGTAACAATTACATAATCGAATTGGTCGTCTGTCTCGGCGGGAGGCGGTAGGGCTATGAACGTAGTTTTCTCTTTGCCTCTGCAAATGGAAATTTCGTCAGACTGAAGTAGCGGCAGACCATGCTTTGCTACCTCGTCAACGTAATCAGCGTTATCTAGGAATGGTATCGCTCTCCACACGCCTGATACTTTTATCTTCGCGGAAAATGGACCACTCCAACCAAACTCGGCCGCCAACTCTTGCATTAGGCTCATCTGCCCAAGGAGAACATAAAAGAGTAGGTTGAGGTCGAGTATTCTTGGCGTTTTATAGCGCTGCTGACGGCAAACCTCTAGGAACCGGTCGGTGTTTACATATCCTTCGAAATGGTCTCGTAGACTTTTTAGATCGCGCCCCGAGAACATTGACAGCGGCACTATAACCTCCGTCTGAAGGTCGTTTGTGCACTTCCATGTCAACCCCATGGCCTCAGGGTCTTCATTTGCTACTTGCCTCGCTATGAAACCATCGACAGTTTTGAAAACGTTCATGTAGGGCGTGCGGAAAGCGCCCTGCCTGCTGAAAATATCCCTTACTGCTCGAAGAGATACGTCTTTGAGCAAGGGATGGTCGCGCCAAAAGTCCGCTACCAGGAACAAGCGCAAAAAAGGCGCATTTTTTTCACCCTCGGATGTTTCGAGGTCTTCATCGATCCAGCTAGCGTACTCATCCAGAATTTTATCCGACCGCCTCCAAAGTTGATCGAGCAAAAAGCGATCAGTTTCTTCCTTGGGCTCAGAACCGTCACCGACCCTTCGGTAAATTCTTCCATCCTTGTGCACGAACGGAGCCGCAGGACCCCAAGGGACATGTACGACAATGATGCAGCGATCAGGCGCCAAACCGATGGCATCCACTGGACCCGCCAGAGATTTCGCCTGAAAAAATGGCGTTGGCTGAGCGTGGTTAGCGACCGCTTGTCTTATTCTTTGAAGAGTGGCGTCGGCCTGCTCTGACGGGATTCCCGAAAATGCACCTGCGACGGGTTCTGATTTTGACTTTTCGTCTATGCCGTAGAAGACCCACCCGCCATAAGTGTTTGCAAGGGCGGTGATTGATTTTGCGACAGCGTTTGCGTTAGCCGGCTCACGTTTGTATTCGACGTACCACCCCTCTGCGACATTTCGCAATACAGCCAGGTCTTCGGCTGTCACGTTCTCAAATGGGGCGTTGAAAGGGTTATAATCGTACTTCACTTAGCCAGCCTCCGTTTTTGGCCAATACTAAGGTGGTCACCCAAAATAGCAAATGCGTCAACCTTGACGCATCAAAGTCATATATGAAGCATTATACTTTGTGTCTCGCCAACCAACGCAGAAGATTGTCAGGCGTAAAGAGACTGTGCCGTCAGGAAACCTTAACATTCTTCCGCCCGTATCTACATATAATCGATTTTTTCAATGGGCGATGGACAATGGGTTGAGCTATCCAGAGGCCCTCAAAGAACATATGGACCGTGAAAAGGTGGATTGACGCATCTGCGTCGACGCGCGTCATACAAAAAGGCCGCTTAGTAAGCGGCCTCTTTTTTGGTTATGGACTATTCTACGTCGAGCGAGACGTCTTCAACCGGCACACCAAGGGACGAGGCAATATCCTCCTGAAGCTCTCGTTCAGTATGATAGTGCCTGCCGGCGTCAATCCCAAGCTGGGCGGAGGCATCTTTGCCGTCTTCGTCCAAGATTTCAACAACTTGAAACGTGCCGCTAGCGCCAATCCGTTCTGCAGTTTCGGTGTCAGTTAATACTTCAAAATGTGGCATATCGATTTTTCTCTTATCAGTTATGGCATTATCGCCTGTCGAATATTTATGATCGACAAAGCCAATTTTCACCGGTGATTGCAAAAAAAATCCAGTTAGATCGAGCGGGACAATCCGAAAGCGAGATATGCTTTGTAAGCAAAAAGCTTACGCTACCCCTTGATGTTTGTAAGCAGATAACTTACATTCGCTTCCATGGGGATCAACACGAAAGGGCATGAAATGCTTCGGTGAAAACAAGGATGCTAAGAAATTGATTAAGACCTTTAAGAGCAAAGCGTTGCTCGAACTGTTCGAGGAAGGGAAGACATCTAAGATCGATAAGAAGATGCATAAACGCATCCTCCTTAGATTAGACCGGCTAGAACAAGCAGCCACGATTAGCGAAATGAAGCTTCCCGGCTTTGACTTCCATGCACTCAAGGGTTTCGACCCGACACGATATACAGTTCATATCAACGGGCCTTGGTGCATAACATTCGAATTTGAGGATGGTGACGCATTCAATGTTGATTTTGAGCAGTATCATTAAGGAACCTGTGCCAGCCGGATAAGTTTTCGGCTGGCACCAAAAAAGACAGAAGTGAACACACAGCAAGAGAGATTGGAGACGAGAATGGCTTATGAGGTAGAGAGGCGTGCTATGCGGTGCCCTTCTCATCCGGGCGCATTACTCAATGATATCATCCCGGATACAGGGAGGACTAAGGTAGAGATAGCAAATATGCTGGGGATTTCCCGACAGCAGCTATATGACATCGTTAACGAGAAGAAGCCGATATCGCCGAATGTCGCGGCGAGACTGGGCAAGCTGTTTGGAGACGGAGCCGCCATTTGGCTCAGGATGCAGGCAGCTTACGACGCGTGGCAGGCTGAACATAACATCGACTTAAAAGACGTACCCACTTTGGAAGTCGCCTGAACACGACAAATAGAGAGCCAACAAGAAAGCCGCTCAGCTTCATGAGCGGCTTTTTGTATCTTGGCGTCTACCGGCGATTGCTCGTCACTTTTTGCGTACGAGAACGTTCACAGAACAAAAAGGAAGGATCAATGCCAGCGCCGCTCCTGAAATCATCCGAAATTCAAATGACAATCAGGAAGCCACTAAGCTGGCCGATGCTGATTTGCCATCAAGGTGAATGGCAGGTTTGCTACAAAGCAAAGGGGAAACTTGACTGGCAAACGATCACCGCGTGGGTCTACGGGCGGGAAGCGTCTTCTTTTGCGAAGTCGGGCAGGAACAGCATATGGTGGATTTGCCAGACCCCAAAAAGGTGCCTTTCTTCGACACCAAATTTCCTTTCACCGTCGATGAAATCACGGGCGACGGCTTTCGAAGAAAGGAGCTTGCCGGCGCTGGCAGCATTATGGCGGCGAATGCCGCTTACCAGGTCTTCATACACAATATAGACGGCATCGTACGGTTGAGGCATGGCGGCCGAATAGTGCGGAGATCCGATGAAGAAAAATAGTAGCTAGAAATCTAGGTTATCATCTGGCGAGACCGACAGGAGCGCTTCGTGCGCTGCATCGATAAAGGCCGCCCGCGCATCTTCTGCCGATTGACGTGCCCCCAACAAATTGGGCCATTTTGAACTGGAATTTTCCACTTATGATCCATGAAGGGAAGAAGAGGAGAATTCGATGAAGGCGTCCAAGTTTTCGGAAGCGCAGATCGCATTTGTGTTGAAGCAGGGCGGAGGATGGAACACCGATTGGTGAGGTGTGCCGCAAGGCGGGCATTTCGGATGCAACGTTTTACAATTGGTGGATAACGGTAGTGAGTTTATCTCTCGTGATCTCGAGCTGTGGGCCCTTCACAAGGGTGTCATGCTCGACTTCTCCCGGCCTGGCAAGCCGACGGACAACAGCTACATCGAGAGTTTCAATGGCAAGTTCCGCGCCGAGTGCCTGGACGCCCACTGATTCATGAGTCTTGACGACGCGCGGGCAAAGATGGAGGATTGGCGTAGAGACCACAACGAGTTCCGGCCACACAGCGCGATCGGCAACAAGGTGCCGATTTTGCTCATGAACGGCTCATCGGCATCAACGCCGACCTGAGCCATAACCCCGGAAAATTCCAGCTCCCGCTGGCCCAAAAACGGGGAGCACCTCAAAAAACCGCTGGAGCGAACTCAAAACTGGATAAAACTTGGGGGCAAGGTCAGAGTATTTAATATCGCTCACCGAGGCAGACCCAAGGCGGATGCGCCAAAACGCCTACGACTATGCGTCTCGATCTGATTTGGCCCAGCACTTCAAAGCTATGTGGAAGGGGTGGCAATTCGTAAGCGGCAAGCTGACGCCGTTCAGGCCTTGTAGCTCCACGGCATAAGAGTATGGATTTCGCTGCTAGGCCAGCCATTTGCGAGGCGCTCGAGCGTCTGCGTCAGCCAAGCCTGGGGATCGACAGAATTCATCTTTGCAGTCTGCAG
>NZ_JBFTGV010000015.1:0-195921 GCF_056393925.1 Agrobacterium sp. 10T429 | reverse complement strand
CACGTCGCCAGCAGCTTTGCCAGAACGTCGCCAGTGACGGCCTTTGCGCTCTTGCGCGCACGGGTTCGCGGAACGGCGCGCACGGCCAGACGAATGGCTGACTTAAGAGCAGGGGAGGCGAAGGCACCCGAAAGGCCGCGCCACTTACTCAATGTCGACCAGCTGGCCAGCCGGCGCCGCACCGTGTCAGGCGCGTGCGGGCCAACGGACTTCAGGAAACCCTGACGCCTTAGATTTTTGTCGACATCATCGGGCATGCCGTGGTTGGGGTGACTTGCGCGCTTTTCCGGATCCCACAGATGATGGGCTACGAATTTGAGCAGCAACGCCTCGGGCGCCGGCCAGGGCAGGGACTGTCCGGTGGCAGCGAGACCCCAGGCCTCCAGGTAGGCAAGATCAGACGTCAGGGCCCTTAGCGTATTGTCGCCCATGCCCTGATTAACGAGATGCCGCAGCGTCTCGATGTCATCATCGGTCAACAGCTCGGCAAGCTCGTCGCGGCGTTCGAGCGGCAAAACGGACGCGATGGTATCGAGCTCTTCGGCGCGCCACTCGACGGACGTGTGTGATGTCTTCGTTTTAGGCACGATAGGCTCCAGAATCGCGGGTTTCGGCGGCCGCTGGCACCGTGATTTGCCCCGATTTTCCTCGATTTGCGCCGCGAAATCAACTACCATCGATAAGGGATACTTATCGATGGTTAGAGCCTCAACCCACGACCATACCATGTGAGGAACCTCAACTTTGATATAGAGTTCCTTTAAAAGATCGTTTACCATGATTTCAATGGCTTACGATTTCACAAAATTTCCCATCCAGACCCTGTTACGGCCCATCTGCGACGCAGCGAGTGCGTTGACCCGTCTCGATGAGCGCATTGCTCGCTCGGCCGTCGGGGCAGGGTGGATCGAACGCCAAAACTTTACCGATGCCTGCGCCTCGCTCTGGATCGATGGCGAGCTGGTGCATCTCGAGGATCTCGTGCTCCATGACGCCACCCGCGATATCCGCACACCGACCCACGAGCTCACCATCGCCCGCGACGTTTTGCGAACTCGCCGGCGCATCGCCGTGCAGTCGGCGGATTGGGCGTTATCGCCTGACGGCATTCGCGCGCTTCGGCAGACATCGGAGAATGCCTCAACCGGCACTGAGCCGGCGGAGGCCGTCAGTACAGTGCGAAGCGGAGCTGCATTCGATCCGGAAGGGGAGGCGAAAGAAATCGATGGAGCCGAAGGGCTTCCCGGCGTCGACTATGCCGCCATCGATGCGATCCTCGCGCGGTCTGACGCCGCGATCGAGGCGGCCAGCAAGCCCGGCCGGGCTCCGGCCGATCCGCTGGTCTATGATCTCGACTGGGACGAGGACGAGCGGCTGGACGAATGGCGCGGCGTGCTTCGGCAAGCGCAAGGCCTGCCGGCGGTGCTGCAGGCGATTGTCGCCCTCGATGCCTGGAACGAGCTCGCTGTCTTGCAGCACGCGCCCTGGCTCGGCCGGCTGCTGGCCGCCTCGATCCTGCGCCAGGCCGGCATCACCACCGGCACCCATCTGGCCGCCATCAACCTCGGCCTGAAAACGATTCCCATCGATCGGCGCCGGCATCGCGACCGGGAGACCCGGCTGCTCGCCATCGCTCACGGACTTTTGGTGACGGCTGAGATCGGGATGAAAGAACATGACCGGCTGACGCTGGCGAGAACGATGATGGAGCGAAAGCTGGAGGGACGGCGGACGTCGTCAAAACTCCCGGAACTTGTTGAGCTTGTCATGGCAAAGCCATTGGTGTCGGCCGGCATGGTCGCAAAGACGCTCGAGGTGACGCCGCAGGCGGCGCGGCGGATTGTTTTGGAGCTGGGCCTGCGCGAGATGACCGGGAGGGGGAGGTTTCGGGCGTGGGGAATTATTTAGAATGATCACATCACGGAGCGTGCTTACTTGCGGACGCGGTCGATCTCTCTGACACTTTCGACCGAGGTAAGTGTTCGTTGAAGCTTTATACGGGTGGTTTTCGAAAAGGAAACCTCCTCGTCTCTGATGATGACCAAACTGTTTCCGTCTGGTTTAAGCCTCTCGCTCTGCCGCCCTACGAATAAGACCGTCAAGGCTTGGGCCGCGACCGCGCCCGGACGCCGCCAAAGCGTCGACAATCTCTTTACAACGGTAGGGCCATGCACTCCGCTCGTCCGGGAGCAGTTTCTCCAGAGCGGCGATCAATGCGAGGGTCGCCTCTTCGTCAAGATCTGCAATTTCACATTTGAGATGCAGGTTATGTGTGCTTGAGACAGCCACAAGGCGGCGGTTCACCATGGTGAGGATTGCTGCAAACTGATCGGGGAAGCGAGACGCAAATCGAAGCAGGGCAGCGGACATTTCTGGCGTCCGCACTGTGCGTTGTCTCGGCCAGATCCTGCTGATAAACGGCAACACCATGTCTCGCCATTCCGGTGCGTCGGCTGCCCAGTCACCGACAAAATTCAGCACTGCCAGCCGCAGCGTATGATCGCCGAGGATCAACATGTCGCGAAGCTCGGCGTCCGAGACGATCTGATCATGCTGTTTACTACCCCAGCCGCTCAATAAATATCCAACAAGGTTCCGTTCCGACCTACCGCCTGAACCGATCCTAGCAAGCATCGCAGGCTTCAATTGTGCAAGCAGCGCTGGATCAGGGATATGGCGCATTCCCGAGAATCCCGCCCAGAAGACATCGCTGTTCGGCCCGTCGTCGAAGGCGCACGGCAGCACATATTCCTCCATCCAAGGCTTCTGATAAAAGTAAAACCAGTTCGTGTTACGCGCCACGTGATAAAGCGCGTGCCGTGCGTGATCGCCGGGCAGTTTGAGCACCTTGGTCAAGCGAGTAATCCAGGTGGCTGGAACTTCATTCTGTCCTTCCGGCAAAGTTACGTTCATGAGCGCGGTTACCAGCCGACCGACAGCAGCATTCAGAGCCTCGAAAGCCCAGTCTCGCCCCGGCTTCTGCTTGTAAGTGGATGGATGAAGATTGGCTGTCTCGATGATCTTGTCCCAGATCGCATCGAACTCGCCCTGCCCGCGTGCCTCGAACCGGTCCGCACGTTTCGAAAGCCACTCGATTAACGGGTACCATAATCGAACAATATCGTCGGGGGACAGCTTCCGGATCAGAGCGACGACGATCGCGTCCTGCCGTTGCGTGGTCGCTGTTTCGCTCGTTGCTCTGAGGAAACTATGCCAGTAGTGCCAAGCCGTATTAACGTTGCGCCGCATTGCACTGTGCAACGCCAGAATGGCGCTCGCCGGCTTTTTGACTGAGTATCCGGCGAACGGATTGTGTTCTGTATAGTCTCGCCCTCGCCGTTCTTCCGCCTCAATGGGCAAAAGCCGATTGGGAGGAACATCCAGGATGCTGGATGGGTCATTATCCATCCTGACCGAACGGACGGGACCAATTCTTGGCTGAGCGGTGTACTCAGCCGCCTCTTCGCGCCAGCTCGGCGCAATCGTCCGAAGTCGGCGCATTTCGGCGTTTATGTCGAATCCGAATTCGATGCCATTGGTCGAAAGCCATTGCAGTACATTGAGCCGCACATGCGCGGCGCTCTCCTTGGCTTCATCCGGCTCATATCCATCAAATTGCGAGATCGGAGCTTGTAGGATTCGGGCCTCGATCAAGGCTCGTCCTGTTTCGGACATCTCTGCCCATCGATCCCTGATGGAGTACAACAGATCGCGCTCGTGTTCGAAACCCCAGAACGTTCTGTCACTCATCGTCGTGAAAACGCTCTCGGCTTTCTCGATTGGCATCAATCCGGCGCGGCCGGCCGCCCAGATACGAAGCCGCTCAAAAACCAGGCCGTCATAGGTATCCCAGCTCTGCACTTCCTTCCGCGCGGCATTCTTGTCCGACGCCTCCAGAGCCTCCATCAGTTGTGTGAAGCGGACCAGCGGCCCTGTGAGCCCATAGGCGCCGCCGCCAAGCTTCTCACCATCCTCGGGCCGCGTGGTGTCGAGGCTGACATAAGCGCCGATTTCCGTTTCCATCTGCTCGGCTTCGACGAGGAGCGCGCGCCATAGTGAGGTCACGAAAGGTAGGTCAGCTGCCTGGAAATCGATATCTTCATGTGGAGCAGGATACTCGACATCGAGTGTCAAGAACTCGGCGGGATCCGCATCGGCCGTCATCGGTGGCGCAATGCCGGAAGCGCGAGTAACGATGATCACGGGTCGCGACAACGCGACGGCTTCCCTGATCAGGCTTGTCGACCATCCCTCGCTTTTGACGCGATCCTGAATATGGAAAAACATCAAATCGGCTTCTCGCTCTGGTTCCTTCCGCCGCGCAAGCAGATATCGCCAATATTGAGGGAGTTTCCCGCCGCTTTTCTTCAACTGATACCGCAGATGCTGTTCCAGTCCCCTCGCCAGGTTGGGATGAACCGCACGGAGTCCCGCGGCCCACCATAGTGCAGGGGTTTCGTTCATCCTGTTGATTAGGAATCGCGCAAGCAACCACAGCCGGGGAGGCATAGCAGAGCGACCGAAGAAGTTGCTCGCCTCTTCTGCTGCGATACCCTCCAAGTCGTGCGGATGCGCCATGTATGCGCTCCAAGCTGACTTCGGCACTTCCCGATCCCGATGAGGATTGTCTGGATCGATCGACGCGGGCGACTCGTCGCGGTCCAGCCCAAGGTTCCCGAAACAATCGAACGTTCCGGCTTCGGAATCGAACCGTTTGAGCGGAAGAGGTTTCATATATCGCACGTGAGGATCGAATGCGTAGAGCCATGTCGCCGGAAGAGTTGGCTCGCCCGCCAAGAGGGTTTTCATTCCGGCCGCGGTCGATGCCAGATGCGCGATCTTGCCGCGAAGTACTGGAGAAGCTTCGGCAGGTCCGCCAGCCGCGCCGGCTATGGTCTCTCGGCGCCAGGCATCCAGATCTCGCGCCCGGTCGGCCCAGGCCTCTAATGTATCCCAGAGATTGCTGTATTGCCTGCCGAAGGCGATAGGGACTACCCCTTTTTGAAGCCATTGCTCTTGGGCATCCGTTTCCCCGCCAAACTGGAAGGCATAGACATTCGCGACCGGGGACTGCTCCTCGCGCAGTGCCTCGAGAAGATATTGCACCGGCGGATCATCGGCAGAATAGCCGACGAAAACGATCTTGAACCGGTTCATAAGACTGCGGATATAGTGGGTCGCCCATCCGTCAGAGAGATATGCCTTGCCGAAATCGGCACTGGAGAGGACGACCGCTTCGGATATGCCGGCATAGTCTTCATCCACCCGACCATGGATGTGAATAATGCCTTCGAAGTCCACATGCCGATCCGGGAGGGGAAGGTTGGATGGACCCCAGCTTCTCAAGGCGGGATCACACACCTCGAACAGACGGTCGAAATTGGTCGTGATCAGGCGCGGTCGCCCGTCAGCACCTCTGGACAGATCGATCAGGGTTCGATGAGCGCGCAGATCTGCGTTTGGCTTCGGCGTGAGCGCTTTTGCCACGGCATCCCGCACCTCCTGCGGTTCGAACTCAAGGTCGAGCGAACTGAACATTCGGTCGACGGGCACGTAGGACTTGGCACCCGACTGAGGCCTTGCCGCATCATAGAGACGTCGTGCCTGGCTACCGGTTAATGAGCCGAGGTCATCAATAACGTTCTTGGCCAGCGTCAGAAAATCGGCGAGCTTGGCATTGGCCAGAGAAACGCCGGCACCGCAGAAAAACAGAACGTTGCCTTCGTCACGGGCGACAAGCAGTTCGTCCGGAATATCTGGTCCATTTTCATGAAACCTCACGCAACTCGCTCCCCACCAACATTTACACGCCAGGACGCAACGGTGGCACCAACACACTCGGCTTCTTGCTCCACCTCAAAGGTGTAGCGAACATATCCGATGCAGTAGCGATTCCAGCGGCGCACTCGTTACTCTAGGATGTCGACGATTATTCGGTCAAAGGCAGCAGGGACCATCGTGTCGATATCCACGCGATATTGCATCGATAATCTGGGGCTCCCGTGGTTTCGCACTAAACATGTGATCCATTAAATACGGCCTGATTCGGCAAATGGGGGAAATGCGTGACCAAGGTGCAGTGGAATTCCAGTCGCAAGGGGTTGGGTGTAGCGAGGGTCAAGGCCCATGCCCCTCAGCACTCACGATTGATTATGGGTCGCGCACCTGAAAACCGTGTCGTCGAATTTACGCCGGCGGAGCTCTTTGGAGCAATGGCTCAATGCTCAAGCAGGCGGAATATGGATCAGAATGCGGCTAAGGCGCAGGTAGAGGCCTGCCGGCTCCTGATCGCCCAGCATGTCGATGAAAACGGTGGGCAGTTTGCTGTGATGTCAACTTTTCGCGGGCTCAAGGACTATTTTCGAAAGGCGATGACCGGTCTGGTGGGGGATGGAATCGCGTACCTCCAGATGATCCAAGACGGCTACCGTTGGGTAGACCATTTCGAGAACCTTTCTGTTGCCAAATCGGTTTCAAGCGGTCGAACACCCGATTTTGTTTTCAGCCGAAGCAACGATAGGTTCGTTGCGTTGGCGGAAGCCAAAGCAACAAAAGGGACAACACGCCCCGCTTTTGATAAGGCAGTCGGAGATGGCTATATTGGTCAGGTAGAGCCGCACCTTGGCAAGGCGATCGGTACGTCGGTCGCCACTCACGGGTTCGCCGTTGGAAGCTGGATGACATCCGATTCGACGGCAGAAATCTTTGTCCACCATACCGGCGAGTTCGAACCCGACGGGGATAAGGATGACGCAGGTGGTGAGGCAGCCAGGTCGGATCCGTCGGATGTCAGGTTCGGAAGTTATTGCGGGGTACTGACCCTGCTTTTCGGGCCAGATGTTGGGCAGGCGGCACGGCGAGGAGATTGGAAACCCTCTCGTCAGACTTTTACGACTATTGATTGGCTCGGTCGCACTTGGGTTGTCGGAGAAAACGCGATTGAACCCCTTAAGCCGGGAACTGACGGAGAACTGGTCTTCCACCGACCTTGGGCGCTGCCTTTCCTGAATGGTTTTGCGCTTGACCTCGAAACTGCCCGCCGCCTGTTTTCCTATATCGAAATGGAAGAACGGGCGTCCGCGATTTTCGACAACATTCCCGAATATGACGAACGAATCCGAACCGAAGCAAAGAACACTGGAGGCGCGATATTCCCGGACGGTTTCGCCGTTCTAGGACGCGCTGAAACGCTCAGCAACTTGGCGCCAAGTCATCCGTCGCCGCGCGAGGACGGCGGTGGAAATGAACTTGAGAATGCGGAGTTCCCCGAAGTTATCGTGTCGCAATTGGTCAGCCGAAAGGAAGAACGCCGGGACGTGTTCGAACCTGAGGAAGAGCAAACCGAGGCGATCACTCAGAAGGCAATGATTTATCTTACCAACGGCTGAAACCGCAATGTCTTGCCAATTGTCCGGTTTTCTGGCGGCGTCTTCGAAAACCGGATTAGTTGGAAGACAAGAGGATCGTCGAAAACATTTCCTACGCGACAGTGGCGCATGGCGACGATCCTGATCCAACTACGATCGTCAACGTCATGTATAAAGCGGACTACGTCCTTCCATCTTGCTCAGACACCGACCTAGGGCGTCTGAGTCAGGATCGCTCATATCAATCCCATACTCCTCTCCGAAAATCGCGATGAAAAAGAACAGTCTTTTGTCTTCCGTATAGACGAAGTCGAATTCGTGAAGGACTTCATAGATCTCGGAATCCTCGCTGAAAAACGCGTCGTGCGGATAGAGGGAGCGGCGTAGATAGTTCCATTTAAGTGGTTGATCGCCGACCCTCACATATCGCCGAAGGGGATCCAGCGCTTCCATGTCCAGAAGTTGTTTGCGCCAGCCTTCTACCTCCATGGTCCGTAGTGCCAACGCCTCCATCGCCGCCTTCAACAGAAAGCGGGACATGAGTTTCCGATCGACATCGTCCGGATTTGAAACTGGGAGAACAAGCCGGCCAGGCTGTCCCGCAAGCAACGATCGCTCAAAGTCACCTCTTCGACCGGGATCCAATGGCTCGACGGCGATAGAGTCCCGATCCATCCACACATCTACGCCCATTCCGAGATGAGGAAGCATGCCCCTCATCGATGGGATTCGCCCTCGCTTGTTCGCGATCGACATTTGAGAGCGAAGATGCCTGAAGTAGGCGCTCTCGAGCAATGGTCCTTCGATCTTTCGTGCGAAATAGTTGTTGCACCGGTCGCAAACGATCCCTGCCGGCAAAACGTGCTCGATATTGCCGAGAGACTCGGGAATGATGTGTTCTACGGAACGTGATGAGGAAGCATTCTCGCGACAAAAGATGCAGAGATCGAAGGTCGACTCCTTTTCCAAAGGGATATTCCAATTAGTCATCAACCTAACTTTGGAATACGGAACAATCAACCCGAATATTCCTTGCAAGGAATAAGCCGTTACGGTACGTACCGAGAAACGGAGCACACGCATGGGTAAATTGGCCGGCAGAATTATCGAGGCGACGCAAGCACAGGGATCCCGCGTCGGGCACGCCGATGGCCTCGATCTGCGCCGTCTGCGCCTACTCTCGGGTTTGACGCAAGCCGACATGGCAGCCCGATTAAATGTGCAGCAGGCCGCCGTCTCAAAAATCGAGAAAGGTGGCGAGGTCTACCTGTCTACCGTCCAAAGATATGTCGAGGCTTTAGGCGCATCGCTTCGGGTTGACGCTGTCTTTCCCGCCGATGCTCGTCTCGTGCTGCGCATCAAAGATGCGTTCGAGGCCGAACACGGCCACGACGATCAACTCGTATTTCCGCTTCTGGCTGACGAACCGTTTCGGGCCCAACGCGATGTCGTTTTGTCGATCCGTCCGCAATATTCGGAAAAGATATTGGAGGGTCTGAAAACTGTTGAGCTAAGGAGGCGATTTCCGGTCTCCGCACCTGGCGGAACCGTCGCGTATATCTATTCCACATCTCCGGTCCGGGCGATGGTGGGTGTGACGGAGATCAAGGATGTGCTCAAACTCCCGATCGAGCAAATCTGGGCGGAGTTCGAGGATACGGCGTTCATTCAGCGTGAGGATTTCGACACTTATTTCCAAGGACTCGAGTTTGGCTACGCCCTTCTCTTCGAAGAGGTGAAGTCGTTTTCTCGGCCGATCCCTCTCAACGAACTCCGAGAAAAATTCGGCTTTGAGCCACCTCAATCTTACCTTTACGCCAGCCGTGACCTTCGAAAGGCCCTGAGACATGAGGCAGCAGTCGTATCTCATTGATACGAACATTCTGATTGGGCTGGAAGATTATCGCGCGGTAGAGAGCGCCTATGCTCGTTTTTCCAGTCTTGCCGCTGCACATAAGATCAACGTTTACGTCCATGAAGCCGCTCGCGACGATATTTCGCGCGATAAAAATGCCGAGCGTCGCCGGATCTCGCTCAGCAAAATTGAAAAGTATCAGGTTCTCAAGAAGCGGCGGGGTCTGACACTAGCCGACCTTGAGAACGAGTTCGGCCCTCTCCGCAAACCCAACGATATCGTCGATGCGACCTTACTGCATGCGCTAAAGAATGACGTCGTCGACTTTGTCGTCTCGCAGGACAAAGGGCTCCACGAACGAGCACTTAAGCATTCGACCGAACTCGGGCGACGTGTCCTGTTTGTCGGGGATGCGACCGATCTGCTAACGCAGACCTATGAGCCTAAGAAGGTCCCGATCCGGCATGTCGCCGAGGTAGAGGCCCATACAATCGACCACCAGGACAGTTTCTTCGACAGCCTTCGTGATGGCTATCCTGCGTTTGATGCATGGTGGAAAGAGAAATGCGTCAGTGAGCATCGATCATGCTGGGTCGTTTACGACAACGATCACTTGGCGGGCCTGATCGTTCGAAAAGACGAGACGAAGTCTGAGACCGACGCGGTGACCAAGGCCAACAAGATCCTCAAGATCTGTACCTTCAAGGTTGCCCCGGACAGGCGTGGCGTGAAACTTGGGGAGCTGCTGCTCAAGCAGGTGCTCTGGTACGCGCAGACGAATGGTTATGACTTGGCCTATCTGACAACCTACGAAAATCAGGCTGCTCTGATCAACCTCCTGGAATTCTATGGTTTCTATCAAGCCGGCGCTAAATCGGACGGCGAGTTGATCTACGAGCGAGCGTTTTCGGCTGATAGACTGCTACCTAACGCGGCCGTAACTACCTACGACGCGGCTCGAACAAACTATCCCCGCTTTGTTGTAAGCGATGAAGTTAAAGGTTTCGGCATCCCGATCAAGGAGGATTATCACGACACACTCTATCCCGACCTCTGGAAGCCTCGCCAATCTGATCTTTTCAACGGGGCGTCTCGGGCCGAACGTCCGACCCGTCCCGGGAATACGATCCGAAAAGTCTATCTGTGCCGTGCCCAATCGAAACTCGGTGCGCCAGGCTCCGTCCTGTTCTTCTACAAAAGCGCTTCGAAGGAGAAGCCATCACAGGCGATTACCGCGCTTGGAATACTAGAAAGCGTCACGCTCGCAAGCTCAACGAGGGAGCTCATGCTTTTGACAGGTGGTCGATCGGTTTACAGCGAGATTGAACTAGAGGGTTGGAATGCGACTCCGCAACGGCCTGTGAAAGTCATCAACTATCTGCTTGTATCGTATATTGATCCGCCGGTCGGGCTTGATGAACTCCGCCATATCGGCGTGGTGAACGGCAATCCTCAGCAGTCAATTTATCAGCTTAAGCCGATGCACCTGCGCAAGCTGCTGGACCGCGCAAATCTGCAGTTTGCTGTATGACCCAGAGTATCGTCGCTTTTCTCGGAATTTCGGGAGTGGGCAAGACCACCTTCCTTAGAGAATCCTTGAGGACGATGTCGTTTCAACATTTGACTGCCGGTTACTTGGTCGGGCAGGCGCGAGATGCTCAAATCGCCCATGACCATTTGAGACTTCAAAACATCGCGGACAACCAGGATCTTTTGGTGGAGGGCTTCCTGATCCGAAAAGACTTCCGCGCGGCGTGTGTCGTCCTCGATGGCCATGCGATCATCGATGGCCCGTCTGGCCTTGAAACGATCGATGTGGACATTTTTCGCCGCCTCGGCGTGAACGCCGTCGCACATCTTGAAGCAGATCCGCAGCAGATTTTCGTCAACCGGGAAGGGGACAACTCGAGAGCACGTCCTCGTCGCTCACCTGATGAACTTGTCGAGCATCAAAGTCTATCTTTGGCTCGGTCGCGGATCATCGCAAACGAGCTGACGGTGCCCTTTGCGCGCCTTCGAACTGAAGAGAGCAAAAACTTCGCTCTGTTCATTCAAGGCGTTGTCAGCGGCAAGTTATGAACTCAATCGGTAATCGCGGGCCGTCAAGTACGACATTACTTCCCCTACAACCCTCGTGAAAGCAAGGTGCATGACCTCTTCGATCTTGCTGGGAAGTCTTGAACAGCTCAGCCGCGTACCACCCACAGGCGTGAATCATCTGCAGCACATGGATGAATTCGTCCGTTTCGCGGAGCTGTTGCAGAAGCAGCATCCACAAATGGGCACTGGGTCCTGGCAGCGTTTTACCCTAGCGACCGCGTTACGTCAGCTTGGCTTGGCCAGTCTTGTTGGCGGAGTAGCTTCCGATCTAGCTGTGCCATCGTACGAGCTTCTGAACCGCCTCGATCAAGCCTTGAGGGGGTTCCCATCAAAACGGCGTCACCTGTGTCCTTTGGATCTGGCATCGGATCTGCCGGCGCTCGCGTTTGGACCAAATCAGGTAAGGACCTTTTCATCCAGCGAGCTTGAGGACCTTTTCGACGTTCAGGGGCTCCGGCGCGTGAACCGGCAATGGTCCGTTGATACCAAAAGGTTCGCGGAGTTTACTTGGTTGGTCGTCGACGAGGATGTTTCGCCCGAGACCGTCGCTCCAGGCCAACGTCGTCTGCCAAGCATGTTCTCGGCCATTGACCGAGACTTCGGCCGAATCGAACCGTATCACACTGGATTGCCCGTGTCGGTCGAGGACGCCCTTTTCGGCCTCCTCGTGCTTCCATGGGAGGAAATCGTCGACTATCTGGAGATGGACTGGCGGGGCTTCCAAATCCCTTGGGTCTACACCGTCGACTTCGACGTCTTTGCGAGGCGTTCGCCGGTACCTTCCCCAGACAGCCTGGCTTGGGAGCCCGCAACCCAATTTGATGCTGATGGAAACGAGTATGAGTACGAGCGCCCGATTTCCTATCCGCTTCATCCAGGAAGTGAAGACAAACTTGCCTTTGCAAACGACGCCACCTGGCAAGACATCAAAGCAGCTCGGAAGACGGTGCTGTTCGCCAGACCGGTTGCCCACTTTTTTATCCGAGGCTTTCAGACGAGCGGTATTGACGAATTTCTGGCCCATATTTCCGCGGTAGAATCAGCCCTTGGTCAGCCGCAAGACCATCACGCACAGTCACGCAAAAGGATCGATGGCAAAAGCCCCGGTGCAACATATCGTGTGACCCAGCGGATCAGTGGTCTTCTGGGAGATAAAACATTTGGCGAGACCTATTCCCGCCTTTTCAAGCTTCGGAGCGACTTCCTCCACGGCAAGGCCATGGCGGCCATTTCCGGGAGAGACAGGACGAGTGCCCGATTGCTCGCTCGGAAGATTGTATGCGAATTGATTGGCGTCGCTGTGAACTCCACAACAATCGATCGGGAACAGCTGCTGGACGACCTGTTGGAAAAAGGGGCGCAGCTTCGATAGACACTCTATCCAAACATTGAAGTAGCAGTGAATAGGCCGGCTTTTGCACAGGCAAACAAGCCATAGCGATGGAAAAAACTATTGAGCTCTGGCAATAAATACATCCTATCCGTCTACGGCTGTCAAGATTCTAGTGGTCGGCTAGCGGTTGTTCTTGAAAGGCCGGTACTGCCCCGCGATGGTAACTACATCTGAAATTCAGCATACTCGATTGAAGGGCGAGCTCGTCTTTCAAGAGTTTTGTCTCAAGCTGATCCGGCACTATTGGCAGGACGATTATGCTGAGGCGTTCGGCAGAAGCGGTCAAAATCAACGCGGCGTCGATATTGTCGGGCGCGACAATCGCAATGGGTATAGCCACGCTGGCATGCAATGCAAGGCGTCGGAAACCGACGACCCACGTCAGCTGAGCACTGTCGAGCTTGAAACTGAAGTCGTGAAAGCAAAAAAATACAGGCCGAATCTAGACATCCTCATTGTCGCTTACGCAGGCGAGCGCGACGTTGCCCTGCAACAAAGGGCACAGGAAATCAGTGCCGACCACGCTCGCGAGGGCCTATTCCGCGTTGTTGTTTGGTCGTGGCCGGACATAGTTTCACGCGGCCAGAACTACCCTGATGTTGCTAGGGAGCTCCTCGTTCATAATCAGGTCGCCGTAGACACTCCGGTCCTCAATCCCGCGCGGCCGCTCTCCGACCCGACCTCGAAATTTCAGGCAGAGATCGCGTCGGCTATCGAGGCCCTCCGCGTTTCCTCAGCGGAAGTAGCAACAAAGGATGAGACAACAGCGCTCGACGCCAAGCTCGACGTCTTCCGGGACCAGATACGGAACGGTGGCGGCCCTCTGATCGTCGACAATCTGCGGGCACTTCTCGATGAAGTTACCGAAGATACGCCAGGCCGCTTGAAGCTAAGAGTGTTCGGCAATCTCGGTGCAGCGTTAGCACAGGTTGGAGATTTCGACGCCGCCGAAGACGCGTTTGCCCAAGCTGCAACGAGCGACCCCGACACAGCGGCAGGCCAATCATACAAGGCAAGGGCGGCATTGTTGCGAGGACAAACGGATCAAGCGTTCATTGCCGCCCAGCGCGCCATAGAGCTCGATCCATCAAATCTCTCCGCCGCAAACATATTGATCGAGAGCGCGCCAGCGACCATGGCGACAGCTGATCTGGAATTAAAGGTCGCAGGAGTGGCGGCTGATGTTGACGTCGCGAGCTCTCTGCAGCGCCGTTTCGCAACCGTCGAGAAAGACCTGAAGGCATCCATACGCGCGGCCCGCGCCATCGCACAGCAAGATTGGCGAAAAGACGCTGTTGTCGCGCAAGCGATACTTTCATGCTTCGAGGATAATAAAGATGTCCGCGTTGGCGCGCCGATCGCGGCGTCCGAACAATTTCTTCTCGAGGAAGCGAAAACCCGTCTCGCCCGCGCATGGGGACAGGTAACGACGCGGCCCGATCGGAAAAACTGGACGTTTGTTGCCGCAAATCTTTGCGCTGCTCTTCGCCTCACGGGGAGGGACGACGAGGCTGATGCTTTTTCGATCGAAGCGCATTCACTGGAGCCGGCGGATCCAGCACTCACGCAGCGATGCATTTTCGCGCACATGCACAGGAACAATGTCAACGCCGCCTACGAGCTTGCGACAGGCTTGGCCGAACGTAGTGATGCCGATGCAGAGACATGGCTTCTCGCCGCGTCGGTATCAGCTTCCCATCGCAAATGGGAGGAGGCCATCTCGTGGGCTCAGAAAGCATTCTCTTCGTCAACGAACGAAGGAAATTCTAACCCCAACGCCGCAACGCTGATGATCCTGGGCGTCTCGCGCACGGAGACACCGGCGAAAGCTATCGAGCTGGCAAATAGTCTTCGGCCCCAATTTCTAACGAGTATTGGTTTCGAAGCGCAGGTTGCAGAGATTGCGCGAAGGGCAGGAGACGAGCCGACTCGAGCCGAAGCGCTTGCGCGGTTGCGAGCTTTCAATCTTCGTGAACTCGACGCGACGGAGCGTTTCGAGTTGGCGGACGCATTCGCTGACGACGGCGATTGGTCAGGGGCAGCCAGCCTGTTGGACGGCCTCTATCAGGTCGACCGCCCCTCGGAGCCTCTTCGACGCCGTCTTTTTTACCTATATCGGGCCGATGAGCGTTCCAAAGCTCGGGAGCTCTTTGCATCACTCGGCCCAGCGGTTCTTGCCCGACCGGAAATTTTGCGCGTCGGTGCAGCAATCTATGAGCGGTCCGGTCTTGTCGATGATGCGTTAAAGGTTCTCGATACAGCGGTTAAGCTCGACAAAACCGATCTGCGGTCGCGGCTTGACTGGGTACGGATGGCAATCAGGGCAGGCCAGGAAAACCGAATGTCTGCTTGGGCAAAGAAGACCCACGCATCATTTGATGGGAGTAGCGACGAGCTCATCGAATTCGCGCAGATTTTGAACCGATATGGTCGGCGAAAAGACGCACTGCGCGTTGGCTTCGATGCCCTCGCCGCTAACTGGGGCACAAGCGAGCGGGTCCACATGGGGTACCTGTCTCTTTTTCTGCTCCAAGTTCGCAAGGATAGATTTCTCGGGGTCAAGACCGTTCAGGAGGATACGGTCGTATATCTGGAAAACGATCACAGTGAGAAGGCGATCTATCTTATAGGGAACGGCGCATTGCCGGGCATCGAAACCCTTAGGCCCGATCATGCCTTCGCGAAAAGCCTGGGTGGGCAAAAAGTCGGTGCCACTGTTGTTCTTGCTGGTATAGGGCAGCCGGTGCAATGGAAGATCGCGGAAGTTACCCATAAATTTGTAGCACTGTTCCGGCGTGCGATGGAGGCACATTCAAGGCTCTTTCCCAAGAGCCGTGCGCTTGGGCGTTATACGATAGACGTCGAGAGCAAGGATGCTTTTGAGCCGATCTTCGAGCAGGCCCGCGAACGTGCTCGGCTGGTATCGGAAGCGGTCCATATCTACACCGACAACCTCATCCCTATTGATACCATCGCGAAGGCGTTGGGATCGGATCCTATCGACACTTCGCGTGGCCTTCGATTTCAGTCAGATGTGTGGTTGGACGCCTGCGTTGGCGATCACGCAGAGAGGCAGCAGGCGTTGGAGGGCCTTCGGGGTCAATCTGCCGTCATTGTTGATGCGTTGACACTCTCTTTGTGGCAGGAGATCGAGTTTCTCGACCTCGTCGAAAGGCTTCCAATTACGATTCACACGGTCCAAGCCACCATAGACGAGTTTGCGCAACGAGCGGACGATGCTCAACAGGCCATCGACCAGGAAGGAGGTTCCCTAGAGGCACATGGCGACAGTGTTATCATGGTCAAATCGACACCTGAACAACGGCAGGCACTTCGCGAGGCAAGTAATTCGGTTCTCGGGTGGGTTCGCGAGCATACGAATCTCCTCCCGACGTCGGCGCTTCCGGAAAGGGAAGAGAAGATAGACGATCTCCTATCTTCCTCGACGATCGACACCATCGCGACGGCTCGCGAGACCGAAATTCCAATGATTGCAGAGGACCGGCGTGTCCGGATGCTTGCAGTCGATCTTGGTGTGAAATCGTCATCCTGGACTCAGCCGCTGCTGATGACGCTAAGGGACAATGCGGGCTTGAGGAATGATGATTACGTCCGACTGGTTGTAAATCTCCGCCGCCAGCGTATTGGATTCCTGTCCGTTGGGCCGGCCGAGTTGCTCGCGGCCACCGAGATGGATACGCCTGTCTTCTCGACGTTAGCCGAGATAGTCACAGACGCTCGGGTTGACGCGTCGTCGCTGGTGCCGGTTGCTTCTGAGCTTGCTTTCCATTTTTGGACTCAAACGCGTTTCGTGACAGACCGTGAGCATTATTTCAGCGACCTATTGAATGGTCTCCTGAGACGCCCCGATGGAACACGGCTGTTTGTGAGAATTGCGAAAATGGCATTCGATGCTCTTCGTAACAACGGCTTGGTTGGTTTTTGGCAAGCAACTATGTGGGAGCGGTACATGCATGAATTCGCGCGAGGCCATTTCATCCACGACTTAGTTGCTAGGCCTTCGAAATAGCCCGGCTGAGTATCTCGACCAGGCCAAACAGCGGGAGCGTCCCGGCGCCGACCTGCGCGGTAAACTTCACCGGCCTTGAATATTCCCCCGCAGACCGGTTCCGGAAAATCTGCGGGGCCGGAAGATCCAGCCCTTCGATCGAGTTGCCATGACGGCGCGCGCCTCTTGTATGACCGGCATTGGCCGGATCGAAAACCGTAAACCTTCGGTGGTAACAGTCAGCCGTATCGCGGCGCGCGAGGGGATAAATTGAAGCGGCTTAGATTTTGAAAAGTCCCGCTTTGGCAACGCGCCCGCGAACAAGCGAGCGAGGGTTTGCTTCGACCTTGGCATCGAACTCGCGAATTTTCTTCGCCAGCTCCGAAACCTTCTTGCCGCTATCGGTTTGCGTCTTGTATTCAGCTGACTTCACACGCACAGCCGATCGCACAGCCGCACTCGAGCTTGTAGACTCAGCAGTCTTTTTCGGGCGCGACAACATTTTAACGGGCATGAACCAGTTCCCTTCCACCTTCCAGTGACTGGAATTCATCCAATATAATGCGTTCCATCTCGTCCAGCAACTCCTGCAGCGCCTGCTCGTCGAATTCCAGCTCCTTGTCCCCGTCAAGCGTTACTACCGCCTTTGATCCCGGAGCAAGCTCCACCGGTACGCAAAGAACCCAGGACAGGTCCTTCCAGATCAGCTTGCGAAGCCATCGATCTTCCGGAGCAGACAGACTTTCTCCCCAGGTCACGGCGTCACTCTTCGAAATGTACAAAGTGTCGTTCTCGTTCCAGGCGCGACCGACAAAAGACCGCTCCACCGGCAAGGAAATCCTCTCGTCCGAGAGATCGTCATAGCCGGAACTGTATTCCAGGCGAAGGGTCTTGACCCGAGGACCAACGGGAAGCGCAACCGCGAGCCTGGTACGAAAGCCGTCGTGAACAAAACCTGCGGCGTCGAACGCCGCGGACAGGATCTCGTGACAACGCACAGCGACCTTGTTGCACGTCTCGTTCATCAGGAAAGGAAGCTCGATCATCCGGTCGATGAGATTGATGTCGCAATACGCCTCGGAGTCCCGAACAATCTCTTTAGTCCGCTCGAAGCCGATGTCGAAGTCGAGGAGGCCGATATCGACGACCAGTCGTTCCGGCGTCAACCGATCGACGCCGCGCTTGTTGAGCACGCCAGCCCCGAAGAGCATGGTGCGGAAAGCCGAACCGAGGGTCCAGTCGCCGCTCTCGGATGAACCGTGGGAGGTCTCTCCTATTTCGATCGCCGCGGTCAAGGCATCGCGATCGATGGCGCGTTCGTCGTCAAACGTCCATGCCGGGAGGTTGGAGACCAAACCGCCATCCATGTACCAACTTGTCCCTATCTTCCGCGGTTTGAACACACCAGGTATGGCAATCGAGGCGCAGACCGCTTCGGCAACGGCGATATCTGGGGTTGTTTCGACGGAAAACACCGTCGTTTCCTGCTCTGAGATATTGGCGGCGACCACCTTCAGCGGCGCACAGCCTGCGGCCGCAAGATCCGAAAAAGTGACAGGCGGGCCGAGCCGGCTTCCGCGGACTTTGATGCGCAGAAGCTGATCGATGCCGACTCTCACCGGATCGAGTTCGACAACACCCCGGGCAATCATCCACGCGGCAATACCGGCGATCCCGAGCATCACCACCAGCAGCAGCAGCGCCGGCCGGGGATAGAGAAACAGGCCCGGAAGAACGATTCCGACGGTACTCAGAGCGAGGAACCAGACAATCCAGACCCTGTCGAGCAAGAAGCGAATCAGCCTGATCTTCCACCACTGGCTCTTGCCGAACAAGTTTGCCGGCGTGATCGCTGGCCGAAGGACCTGACTGGCGTCCGCATTGGTCGTCTCAAGGTCGAGACGATCCAGGATTGTTTTTCCAGTCGCTTCTGAAAAGAGTTCCTCGGCGGAGTATCCGCTGCAGGCAAGTGCCGCGACAATTGCTCCGGCCGATGTGCCTGCGAAGCCTCGGATGTCGAGACTTTGCTTCGAGATAGATCGATAGGCACCTATATGGCCCAGCCCACGTGCGCCGGCTCCCTCGAAGATGCAGTAGACGCGCTGCATCAACAGGCACCATGATTGCGTAAAACCGGAAAGCAGACCTTAATTGTCATGCGATTTGTTCGACCGCTTTCGTTTCTGAACCCGAAGCGAGCTGGCTTTGTCCCAAAGCCTGAACAATGCGCATCTTCAGCGCCGCCCGTCGTTGGTCGTAGAAATCGGGAAATTTTTCGATGGTTTCCGGCAGGGAGGAGATTTCCAGGCCTGCCAGGTATTGCCGCCGGGCGATCTCGTCCGGCTTCGTCCAAGCATACCATTCGTGTGGCATTTTCTGTCGTTTCTGATTGTTGATCGGGCCTTCCAGGAGCTGGAGGTTCGGCAACCTGTTCTGCTTTTCCTGCAGCGACGCCCAAAGCTTCTCCGTCACACCGCCCTTGCGCAGCTGCGCGTCCGTGAAGCGGCTCTGCGGATAGATATGATCGACATGGAAATGCCGCGACAGATCGAAGCCCGGAAATATCATGGAGAGAAGCGCAAACGTACGAGCGTCCCCGTAGGCTAGGTCGCAGAGCTCGTCGATCTCGACGTCGGTAAAGGTCAGCGACTTACCGCGCAGCGCCATGACCGTCTCAAGCTCATTCACAGGAAACCCAGTGGTGGCGTGCAAGCTGATTTTCTCGCGCAATGCGGTCAGCAGGGTATCGAGGCCGCTTCCCCAGATGCCAGATGCCTTGAGAACGCTCCTGATCAACCAAAGCCGGACATTCTCGCGATCCGAGGCGAATTCCGCACGATGCAGATAGGCCTCATCGGCCTTGCGCGCGTAAATGTAGTAGGCGATCGGGAGGATCGAGCTTTCCGCTCGCAGGTTCTGGCCGCTGAATCCAAAGGATGCCAAGAGCTGAACAGCGATCAGCATCGCCTCGTGGATTTTTGGCCAATTTGCCTCGAGCACCGCCATGTTGGTCTTATTGAAATTTTCGACCTTAAAGCCGACGCTGCCGATATCGGAGAGCATCAGGCCAGCCTTCAGCACCAAATCCTTCGTAAATTTGAAGCCGTCGCCTTGGTCGTTCATCTCGTCCACGAGCGAATGGATGGCTTCTCGTGCATCCACCTTTTCCCACTGCGCAACCGCGACCGACAAGAGAAGGTCGGAATAGGAAAGGGGCGTACCGCCACTGTTCATCCGGATGAAAATATTCAGGACGTGCTCAAGGCTTTGGTTCTCTTCCTCATAGTAAGTGATGAGATCCTTGTCATGAATGGTCTTGTGGAAATGACGCAACGTCGCGCGCGCCGTCCTGATGGCTTCCTTTTCGAGATCGAGCTCATCAAGGCTATCAATCAGCCCGTCGTACTCCTCCTCCACTACCCGGCCACATCGGAACCATACCGTGCCGGGTTGTGGGTTCTTGGCCTGGTTTTCCGTGAGGAACTCGAAATGATACCGGTAACCGCTTTCGAGATCGGCCTCGCTTAAGAGGTCAAGATACAGGTGCCTGCTGGGAAATGCTGCATCTGAACTCCACCGTTTGCCTGGCATTTTCCAAGCATAGGAACCCCGCAGGCCGACGTTGAGCGCGGTCATGCGCTGTTGCCCATCAAGGACAGCGATCAGCTCACGCTCGGGCGGGTTTTTCAATAGTTCGCAATGAAACCGGTCGCGTTCGTGATAGTGTTGAACAAAATCGTAGAACTTGTACTCCGTGCGCCTCTCCTGGGCGATCTTCCAGAAGAGGAACGTGCCGAAGGGATATCCCTGCATGAGGCTGTCAAAAAGCTCGCAGATTTGTTCCGGCCACCAAACGAATTCGCGCTGGATTGCCGGCAACACGTAATCCTGGGACGCAATTTTTTCGAGGAGCGATTTGATTGTGCCGCCAGGCTTATACATCGGAGAATCTCTGAACCTTTTGAGTTGTTACGACTGAGGATTGCACAGCGGTCAGTAAAAATCCCGCGTCGCGTCTCGCATGAATTGGCGGGGATAGAGTTTTCCCCATCATGTTTTGGTCCATATTGGCTTGATCTTTTTGACCTGGCGGATGAGAGCTTCGCCAGGGGCCGAAATCGGTCGGACCCAACGGCACATTGACATCCCGAGCAATAAGCGTTGCGCGGCTCATTAACAGCTGGAGAGATCGCCTACGCCTGATCGAGTTGACAGATGGGACATCCCATCTGTCAAGCAGAAGAGATTGATAGCCTACCCGAGCCCGCGTCCGCGCGGCCGCCCAAAATACAACGCGTAGCGGGAAGCGACCCTCTATTCGACAGACAAGGACGTCCTCATAAAGCGTTCGTTCGCTGACAATCCGACCGGAGGTCGAAGGCAGCCATGCGTGACGCCGAGATGGCGGACGACCGCAGACGAGGACTGGAATCTGTAAGCCACTGGAAAATAGCAAATATCACCTTTTCGGGGTCAAGATAATTGCTGGGCGGTAGGTTCGTATCCTTTCAAGGCACGTAAGTCCAGCTGATCGAACTTATTTCCTAGCGCTCTTAGATCCGATCAGGTGAGATTTTACCGAGGAGAGGAAAGGATGCGGTCACGTTCAGCGACTTGACGGGTCTGGACCGGCCAAAGAGCGTAGTCGCCGCCGAGTTCACGATTGGCATGTAGCGGCCAGTTGGGATCGTTGAGCGCGCCCCGCGCTAAAGCTATAAAATCTGTATCGCCGTTTTCAATGAAGGCTTCGGCTTCAAAGGCATCGCCCAATAGTCCGACTGCGATAGTCGGGATACCGGCTCCTTGTTTTATCGCCCTAGCGAACGGGACTTGATAGGCTGGAGCAGACCTAATACGGCCCTGAGCGAAACCGCCGCTAGAGCAGTCGATAGCATCAACACCACGTGCCTTGAGTTCCGTTGCCAGCGCAACGCTGTCGTCCACCTGCCAGCCGTCGGCATTGTTGTCACTGACCGAGAGGCGAACGATGAGCGGTTTTTCGGCTGGCCACACGCTGCGGACGGCTTCGGTGACTTCCAGAACCAGCCGCATTCGATTTAGTCGGCTACCGCCATATTCATCAGTTCGATGGTTGGCGAGCGGCGACAGAAATTGATTGAGCAGGTACCCATGCGCGGCATGGATTTCAACCGTGTCAAAGCCTGCCTGGTTGGCGCGCGTAGCAGCAGCCGCAAATCCGCCGACCACACGGCGGATACCGTCCGCGTCGAGAGCTTTGGGAACCTGATAGTCAGCGTTTGATGGATCGTTCGACTGAGCGCTCGGGCCTACGGGAATCCAGTGCTCGAAACCAACGGCGCGGCGCTGCTTCTCTGTTGCGGGCTGATCTGCCTTATCCCGCCAAACCGGTGTCGAGGCTTTGCGGCCTGCATGGCCAAGTTGAATGCCCACGGCGGCGCCCTGGCCGTGCAGGAAATTAACGATCCGGGCAAGCGGGGCAATGTGCTCATCCCTCCACAGCCCCAGGTCGGCATACGAAATGCGCCCTTCGGGCAGGACCCCTGTGGCCTCAATCAGAACCAAGCCGAAGCCTCCGATTCCGAAGCGCCCCAGATGCACATAGTGCCATTCATTGGCAAAGCCATCCTGCGCCGAATACTGGCACATCGGAGAAACGACCGTCCGGTTGCGCAACGTGACTCCCCGCAGGGTGATTGGTGAAAAGAGTTTGGACATGAGGGCCGCCGGATACAATTGGAAAGAAAATACGCGGCTAGATGCGCATCACTAAGCTGCCTTGGCAAGCCCCGATAAGCTGATGCAACGAGCCCGGCCAAGTCGCGGCGACCGAGGACGAGAACTGGCATGTCTAGGTCTCTGACGTCTCAAACACCTCAGATCAGATGGACGACTAACAACCGTGGGCTTTTAAGTTCGACCCCACTCAAGGCGAAAGAAGATGGATGGCCGCTAGCTGGACGGTTGATATAAGTGTTCAAATCTCCGCGGAATCTAGGTTTGTCTCGGCTCCATCTGACATGGCCAAACGACGCCGCGCTATCCCCACATAAAACCGCAAGCCGTGAACCAGTCCCTCATCACTGAAATCATAATTCGGATTGTGCAGCGGTGCAGACTTCTCTCCATTACCAAGGAATATGAAGCACCCTGGCACCCTGGTAAGGAACTGGGCGAAGTCTTCCGACGCCGTCATTGGCTTCGCGCTGACCCGAACTTTGGCGGCACCGAAGAGATCTCGCGCCACGTCAATCGCTTCATTTGCCAGGGTGACATCGTTGACGAGCGGAATGAATTCCCGCGTATAGTCGACATGCGCATCGACATTGTAGGTGAGGGCGGTACCTTGCGCGATAATACGCATCTGCTTCTCGATGTCGGCGCTTACCTYATTTCGGAAGCTTCGGGCATCACCAAGGATGCGAGCCGTCCCTGGAAGCGCGTTTCTCGTCCCGTCGGTGATGAGTTCGGTGACCGACACCACTGCGATATCGGCAGGGTCGAGACGGCGCGCGACGATCGTCTGAAGGTTGGTGACCAGTGCGCAGGCGGCAACAAGCACCTCGTTGCCGGAATGCGGCCGGGCGGCATGACCTCCGATGCCCGTGAGCGTGATCTCGAAATTGTCCTCGGCCGACATGATGGCATCGGGTTTCGTCTCGAACACGCCGACAGGCAGACCCGGCATGTTGTGGATGCCATAGATCTCATCGAACGGAAACTTTTCGAAGAGGCCACCCGACATCATTGACAGCGCACCTTTTCCCCATTCCTCCGCAGGCTGGAAGATGAAGCGGACGGTGCCATCGAAACCGCCTTCCTCGGCCAGCAGTTTTGCAGCACCGAGAAGCATGGCCGTGTGACCGTCGTGTCCGCAGGCGTGCATCACCCCCTCGTTTGTGGATTTGTAGTCTGCGCTGCCATTCTCGGTAATCCGCAGCGCATCCATATCGGCCCGCAGGGCGACGACACGATTACCGCTTCCCCGCTTCAAAGTGCCGACGACGCCGGTGCCACCAATGTTCTCCGTTACATCATCGAGGCCAAATTCCCGGAGCTTGGAAGCGACAAAGGCGGCAGTGGCGCGCTCCTCGAAGCCGAACTCCGGGTGGGCATGAAGATGTCGGCGCCACGCCGTCATTTCTGCGATCAACTGGCCGATGTCACTCACTGGCGCTGCCCTTGCTGCTCCAGTCATACCTTCGCCTCCGCTGCTCTCGCCAGAACCGATGCGGGTGTCTCGCCAACGAGTTCTTCGTACCGGACAGGATCGGTTGCCCCTTCAGTGTTGATGAGGAGAATACGGGATTGGTCACCGAGTTTAAGTGTCTGCTTGATATACTGATCCGCAAGAGCCTTGATCAGTCCAGCCAGCCCAACACCGCCGCTTTCACCTGCGACGATTGCATGATCCCCACGAGCGGAGCGAGCCAATCTCCTCATGGCGTCGATCGCATCCTGCTCGTCCACCGTCATGAAGGCGTCAGCGGCGCGCGAAAGAATGCGCCAGGCGACCAGCGATGGTTCGTAGCATTCGAGCATCGCCATCACGGTGGGCTCCCCATGAGGGACGACCACTGGATGTCCCGCCCGGGCGCTCTCGACAATGCACGCCGCTCTTTGCGGATCGACAACGATGAACATCGGCCGGTTTTCACCCATGGCTATCGAAAGATATCCAGCCACCGCAGCGGCAATGCCGCCGACGCCAGACTGCACGAAGACATGGGTTGGAGGTTCACTCAGCTCTCGGAGGGCCTCGCGGACAAGCGCCGTGTAGCCTTGCATGACGAGGCCGGGTATACGCTCATATCCGGGCCACGACGTGTCCGATACGACGGTCCAGTTCTGTTCGCCTGCAACCCTGGTCGCTTCCCTGACGGAGTCGTCGTAGGAGCCCGCGACCCGGATCATGTCCGCGCCGAAGCGGGCAATGGCCGCGACCCGTTCGTCGCTGACGCCAGCATGAACGAATATCGCGGCCCGGGCGCCAACAATTTGAGCGCCTTGGGCCACGGATCGTCCGTGATTGCCATCGGTGGCGCAGGTGAAAGTCATGGTGCTCGCGACCGCCTTAACATCCGGCGCGTGAAGTTCTGATATATCGACCTGTCGCGACAGTCGCTTGGAGGCCTCTTCGAGAACAAGCCGTACAACAGCATAGGAGCCACCCAGTGCCTTGAAGCTGCCAAGGCCGAGACGGAAACCCTCATCTTTCACGTGGATGCCCGACACTCCAAGCTCGGTGGCGAGACCTCGAAGCGTAACCAGCGGCGTGGCTGCGTTTTGTTCGCGGTATGTCAGGTATCGTTCAACCTCCCTGGCTGCCTCTTCGCCAAGCGCTTCGGCATCACGAGGATCAAGAGGAGATCTGTAGTCCGTAAGTGTGTTTGGCAAAAACATGATTTGCTCCGATATTCGCCATGAAACCATATTGCATTGGAAGCGCACTGAGCGCTGAATATCGAGGCCCGATTTGCAAGTTTGTTTCGTTTGCCCAATGCCGGAGTAGAATGCCTCATGACCCTTGATGACTTCGACCGCAAAATCCTCGGCATCCTTCAGAAGAACAATCTCACCCCGCAGCGAACGATCGGCGAGGCGGTCAACCTTTCTGCTCCTGCCGTTCAGCGCCGGATCAAGAAAATGACTGAAGCCGGAATTATCACCGCCAATGTTGCCGTCGTCGATCCCGCAGCCTTAGGACACCCGATCACAATCTTCGTCGAGGTCGAAGTGATCAGCGAGACATCCGGGCAGATCGAAAGCGCCAAGCAGGCGTTCGCGGCTACGCCTGAGATCCAGCAATGCTTCTATGTGACGGGCGAGGCGGATTTTGTGCTGGTCGTTGTCGTGCCGTCGATGGCGGATTATGAGGCGCTGACCCGCCGGCTGTTTTTCGGCAACAATAACGTCAAGCGTTTTCGGACATTCGTGGCAATGGATCGGATCAAGGTTGGGCTCGAAGTCCCGCTGCCTCAATCCGCTTGACGACCAGATCTCGCTTATTCGGGACGGTTGAACTTCCGAAGCAATCCTGTGAACTGGATAAGCTCGGCTTCGCTCCAGCCATCAGTGCGTGAGTGGAACGCTCCGGCCTTCACCTCGATCGAGGCCTCAAGCCTCAATCGTCCTTCCTGCGTCAACCGATAGATGGTCGAACGTCGGTCGTCGGGGTCGGTCACCGATTCTATCAGCCCCAGATCGCAGAGTGACTTCAACAGCCTGCTGACCGCGCTCTTGTCCATATCGAGCTGTTCTGAAAGCTGTCTGCCTGTTGCAGAACCTCGTGCCGACAGGATCGTGGCGATCTGGTAGGCAGCCGGCTGAAGCTTCGGGTGGAACCGTTCCGCCGATGCGGCGGTGATCGCGCGTGAGGCAGCGAGCAGCGCGTTGAGCTCGAGTCCAAGCTCCCTGAGATGTTCGGTACGCACTTTTTTCATAATCACCTCAGCAGAAATATAGTTGACATATATCAACCAAATGCAGATGGTGGATATATATCAACCAAATACGGTTCTGCAAATGCCTCAGCGTACGAAAGTTCTCATAACAGGTGCCACTGACGGTATCGGTCAGCTCGCAGCAATCGAGCTGGCGCGCCGGGGTGCCGACCTCATCCTGACGGCGAGAAGCCAGTCGAAGGCAGCAACCACGAGAGCGCTGATCGAGGCTGCCGCACCGGGCGCCGGCGTTGATGTGTTCTATGCGGACTTCTCGGATCTTAGGGAGGTGATCGCCGTTGGCAGAGCTATCGCCGCCCGGCATCCGCAACTCGACGTGCTGATCAACAACGCTGGTCTGCATGCGTTCCAGCAGCGCGTTACGAAGGACGGTTTTGCGGAAATGATGGCCGTGAACTATTTCGCGCCATGGCTTCTGACGTCGGTGCTGCGCGAGACTTTAGTGCGGTCGGCTCCCACCCGCATCGTTACAGTCGCATCGGAAGCATCTCGTCAGAGCGGCGGACTCGAAATCGACACGGATCTTCTGGATACCGCACCCTTCACGGCCCGGGGGTCTTCAAAGATATACGGTCGCACCAAGCTGCTGGATATTATGTTTTCCATCGAGCTTGCGCGACAGCTTGCGGGCACCGGAGTGGCCGTGAACTGCCTGGATCCCGGCTTCAATGTTACGAGCCTCGGCCGCGAGCTTGGATTCTCAGGTCCGCTCGCCAAGGCCCTGAACTGGCTTGGGATCGGAGATTCGAACCGTGGTGCTGGGATCATCGCGCGGCTCGCGACCGATCCGGAATTCGAAGTGACGACTGGCCTCTACGTCTCCGTTAAGAATGCCAGATCGTTGACGCCCATCGCGCCCGCCAACAGCGAGGAGCAACGTACTCGCCTGTGGATTACGACTGCTCAACTTCTCGGCTCGTTCCTAATGACCGGAGCTGAAGCCGGCTTGTAGATTGTAGGAAGATTTATGCTTCCGAGATCGTGAGCAGTAGGTTGATTCGAATATTCGCGTGTTCTGGTAAGATTTACCGGAAGGCACAGGTCACGAGTTCGAATCTCATCAAGGCGTAGGAGGGGCACACGAAAGGTAAGCGGAAACAATTTCCGCTACGACGGAGTTGACCGGAATTGTGATGCGCCGGGCTGCTCCATCAGCGCCTCCCAGAACGCCACCAGCTTGTGATGCTGCGAAACCAGAAGCCTCAGTCGCCCGTTGGTTCCCGCTCCAGTCCACTTATTAGGCGTTGTTAGTGCTCGTCGGCGTCGAGACCTGTGTTCGGGCATGGAACATTTTGCGTCGGTCGCCGTCCCTGAACTTCGGTCACGACGATGGCTATGGGACCGGGTGAAGTTTATCAAGCTGCTGATAGACCAAGGAGCGCGTCGGCGTTGCCGTTCGCGATGCGCGCCCTATCCGCGGGGGAAACAGGCAGGCTTTTGAGAAACGCTACGCCGGCGCTATTCGTGGCGTAAGGATAGTCCACCGAGAACAGGATGCGATCCGCACCGAAGGCAGTCAGAGCGGCGAGAAATGCGGACGTGTCGAAGAAGCCACTGGTCGTGATCCAAACTTGATCCAGAATAGTTTGCGATACGGTGCGCTGCCGTCCCGCTTCCGTTCCCGTCCCGAAGGTCTCATCAACGCGTTTGAGCAGCATTGGGAGCAACTCACCCAAGTGACCGATGATGAGCTTCAGGCCCGGGTTCCGATCTAGCGTGCCGGACAGAACGAGGCGAAGAATGTGAATCGCCGTTTCAGAATGCCAGCCGAAGCCGGCGTTGGACAGCAGATACGATGAAATCTCGCCCGGAAGTCCGCTATAATAAGCATCCCGCACCGCACGTGGCGGCGGTCCGGGATGAAGATAAAGCGGAGACCCGAGCGCCTCGGCACGCGCCAGAATAGGAGCGAACCGCGGGTCGTCCAGGAACAGTCCATCCGTGGTGCCATTGATGGAGGCCCCGCGAAAACCGAGCCTTTTCACACAGCGCTCCAGTTCGTCTGCCGCCGCCGCAGGCTCTTTCATGGGCAAGTGGGCGAATGCCGCGAAACGATCGGGATGCCTTTCGACAGCAACAGCAAGTCGATCATTATAATCACGCGCAAAGCCGATGCCTTCTTCTCCAGCCAGCAATTCGGCGCCCGGACCTATGACCGACAGCACTTGCAGGGTGAGTTCAGCCTGGTTCATCGCATCGATGCGCCCCTGCTGTATATCGCTTAGCGCCTCGTTGAGAGGTCCCGGACCCCAATGACCGCTCGTTGGCACCCAGCCGGCTTCTACGGCAACCGAAACTGGAATTCTTTGGCTCATTTCAGGGAGCATGACATGCTCCTCTAACGCAATGATACGCATGATCTCGTTTTCTCCATCCGGCGGCGGGAAAAGTCTAAGTACGCCGGCATGATTGTTGGTATCGCGTCCACTAATGGCGTGATACGCTTCGAAATGACAATCGATATCGAAAATCTGCCAATCGCACCCGTTCGGGTGCCGACGGCAGCCGCGTGGGACGTCGCATTCGCGACACCTGCGATGGCGTTACTTGTCGGGTACGACGAGGACTGGGTTGAGCTGCCGCTGCACGAGCACGCGAGTGGGCAACTCATCATCGCGCTGAGCGGTGCAGTAATGTGCCATGTTCCCGGCTCGATATGGATCGTACCGACCGGGTGCGCCGTGTGGGTTCCGGCCGGCCTTCGGCACCGCAGCCCGGCATCGCCGCACTCGCGCATATGCATCCTGTTCGTCAAGCAGGATGCCGCCTGCCTGCCCGATCGTTGTTGCACCCTCGAGATCACCCCATTGGTGAGGGAGATAGTGCTGCGCTTGGTTGGCACGACCGTAGGCAGTGACGCCGACGAGCACGAACTTCTTCTGATGAAGGTCCTATTGAAGGAACTGGAGGGAATGCCGACAGGCGGACTGAAGCTCCCGGTTTCGTCCCATCCGAGGATGGTGGTGATCCAGGAGGCGCTGATGGCGCATCCGGGCGACCGCACCACGCTTGCCGAATGGTCCGGCCGCACCGCGACCAGCGAGCGAACCCTGGCCCGCTTGGTCTTCCGGGAAACGGGGATGACGTTCGGCCGATGGCGGCAGCAGCTTCATTTGCTTGTCGCGCTGTCCAAGCTGTCAGACGGAGTGCCCGTACAGCAAGTCTCCGATGCGCTTGGCTACGAGTCTGCGACCTCTTTTATCACAATGTTCCGGAAGGCCCTGGGAACGACGCCGTCGCGATACTTCGACCGTAAAGTCGCCGACTCTGCTAAGGCATAGAAACGGCGCCACTTCCAAATCCTATTTCAGATGTCTTGCGACTCGAGCCTGCGATACATCTCAACGACGTCTTTGCTTGTATACCCGAGAGTATATTCGCCCTTTCCAAGGGATGCTAGAAACCCATCGCCAAAGGCCTCAAGATGCTTAAGCGAGAGATCCCGCAGTTTGGGTGATCTGCTCTTGACAGCCCTGCCTAGCGCCGCCTCCAATTCTGGTGCCGTCAGTTCGGTGCAGTAAGCAGGCGTGCCTGGCTGCTGCCGCCAGGATTGCGCCAACGGACCAGCGTCAATCCCGTCGAAGCCCAGATCGTTGATCAAGCCGACGACCTTCGTTTTAGCTGTCTTATCGTCGCCGTAAACCGACATGGCGATCCGGCCGGGTGTGCCCGCCGGCTTTCCCTCGTGCGCCTGGGTGTAGGCCAGCTGATTGTTAAACGCCTTGATGATCGGACGCCCGATCTGCTGCTCAACCCACTGGCTTTCCACCATGCCTTCCTCGATGGCGGGGATCGTTTGGTCACGCCCCGGGAAATAATTCGAGGTATCGACGAGAATGACATCGTCGGGAACGGCGTCGAACAGGCCGTCGGGCAGCGATGGTATGGCATGGAGCGGGATCGTGGTGACGATCACCTCGACGTCCTTGACGGCGTCCGCTACTGGCACGGCCTGCGCGCCGGTCTCGCGGGCCAGATTGTCAAGAGCACTGGGATCGAAGTCGTTGGAGATCCGGATAGAGTGACCTGCGGCCACCCATTTCTTTGCGAGATTGGCTCCGATCAATCCAGTTCCGATGATGCCGATTTTCATAAATCTTTCCTTTCCTTCGAGAGTGGTGATTCGTAATTCTGCATGTTCCAGCATCCGAGAACGCTCGCACTGGCAGCGAGCGGTCTCGGCGGGGCGACTCGGTAAACACGAGATGTATGGGCAGGCGTCAGATTGACCCGGTGTTCAGACGGCCGTCTGGCCGCCATCAACGGGAACGACTGCACCGGTCATGTAGGAGGATGCGTCTGACGCGAGGAACAGCATGGCCTGTGCGATTTCCTCGGGCTTCCCGACACGTCCCGCCGGGATGAGGCTTACGGTCTTGTTCACCGACGCCGGATCCTTGGCCAGATGCTCCAGATAGATCGGAGTTTCAATCCCACCTGGGCAGATTACATTGGCGCGAACGCCCTTGCTCGCATATTCGGCGGCAATGACGCGTGTTGTGGCGATAATAGCGCCCTTCGTCGCTGAATAGACGGCAAGGCCCGGCATTCCAACGAGCGCCGTGGCTGACGAGATGTTGACGATGACACCGCCATTCCCCGCAACGAGATGGGGAAGTGCGTATTTCATGGAAAGCAGCAAGCCGCGGATGTTGACCGCAATGACTTTGTCAAAGTCGTCCTCGCGCGCATCTTCCAGCGAACCCTGTGGGCCTGTAATACCTGCGACGTTGCACAGAATGTCCAGTTGCCCGAACTCGGTGATGGCCATGTCGATCATCGCCTGGACATCGCTACTCTTGCTGACGTCGGCCCGGCAAGCCACCGCGCGCTCGCCAAGTCCGGCGGCAAGTTCCACCTCTTTCCCACTGACATCCGCAAGCACTACGCAGGCGCCCTCCCTGTGAAACAGCCTTGCTGCCGCAGCAGCAATACCGGATCCTGCACCCGTGATGAGGGCGACCTTGCCTTCCAGAATTTTGTTCATTCGTCTCGTTCCTTTTCGATCACCTATGAGGGTGCGGCATCGCCGCACTGGCGTTCACCCCGTGGTCCTGCCGCGTTCCCGGGCCCATTCAAACCGCGTACAGCAGCCGCGAGAGCTGGACGATGAAGTCCCGGCCGGGGTTGTGACCGGCTTCGAAGCGCTCGAGGTAAACCTTGGAGGCCAGGTCCGACCGCCTGCGCGATCGGGCGAGATCCGCCGATGCCAGCGCGTCCGGCAGTTCGGCGAGCGTGACCTCGGTGCAATAGGATGGCGAGCCGGTTTGCTGCCGCCACGATTCCGCGATCGGCCCGGCATCATAGCCGTCGAAGCCGGTGTCCTCGACCAGCGCCATCGTCACGTCGCGGTCGCGGGGGCGATCGGCCGCGACCGGGGCCGCGATCCGGTCGGGGTCGCCGGCGGGTCTGCCCTTTTCCGCCAGCGTGACCGAATAGATTGAGTTCCACGCCTTGGCGATCGGACGGCCGAGTTGCGCCGTCACCCATACGCTGTCGGCCATCCCGTTCTCGATCTCAGCGATCCTGTCGTCGCGCGCGGGGATATAGTTCGACGTGTCGATGACAACCGTTTCGGCGGGAAGGTCGGCGACCAGCGGCGCGATCGCGGGGATGCCGATGAAGGGGATAGAGAGGATCAAAACCTCGATGCCGATGATGGCCTCCTCCCTGGTGACCGCCTGGGCGCCTGTGGAGAGAGCATCTGCATCGACCGTGTCGGGTCCGCGCGAGTTGGCGACTTTTACCTCATGGCCGGCTGCGGCCAGCTTTCGAGCAAGAGTTCTGCCGATGTGGCCGGAGCCTAGAATTCCGATTTTCATATCTCTTCCTTCCTTTTGAACACAATCGGGAGGCAGCAGTGCTCGCTGCACCCCGATCCGCGTTGACGATTACTTTGGAGCAGTGACTTCGCGATTGCGGGTGACGATCTGCTGGTGGCTGAGGGGTGAGGTCTCCGCCATGAAGCTCTTGATGAGCGCGTCACGGTCCTTCGGTGCACGCGCCTTGTCGGCTTTGGAAAGTGCGTCTCTGAGTTCGGGCAACGTCAGTTCGGTGCAGTAGGCCGGCGTGCCCGGCTGCTGACGCCAGGAGTGAGCCAGACCGCCGGCATCCAGCGTGTCGAAACCGGCCTCGTCGACCAGTTGCCGCGCGATCGCCTTTGCCTGCGCGTCGTCGCCCGCGACGGGGATCGCAATCCGGCCTGTCGTGCCCGCCGCAGTGCCGCCATTCGCCAGCGTTTCGGCGAGAAGCGCATTGAACGCCTTGACCACAGGTCGGCCCAGTTGCTCGCTCGACCAAACGCTTTCCGGCTTGCCGCCATCGACCTCCGCGATGTTCCCGTCGCGGAAGGGATAATAGTTGCCGGTGTCGATCACGACCACGTTCGACGGCACGTCCGCGAAGATGCCGGCTACCTTGGGGATCTCCGCGAACGGGATCGAGAGGATGATCGCCTTGACATCCTTGACCGCATCCGGGGCGGCGACCGGGACAGCGCCGATCTCCGTCGCCTTGTCGCGGATGTCGTCAGGTCCCTTCGCGCCCGCCAGCTTCACCGAATGTCCGGCGGCCGCCAGCTTTCGTGCGATGGTGCCGCCGATATTTCCTGCGCCGATGATACCGATTTTCATGTCATTTCCTTCCAGTTATTGTTTGCTGATTGATGGTGGATTGAGGTCATTGAATTACGCGTGGATCAATCCCGTACTGGGCGGGAGCACCGAGATGATCGCGAAGCGTGGCACCTTCATAGTCCCGGTGAAACAGCCCGCGCTCCTGGAGGATCGGCACGACGCCGTCAACGAAAGCGTCGATTCCGTCCTCGTAGATGTCCGGCGACACCCAGAAGCCATCGACGGCGTCTGCCTCGAACCATTCCTGCATGTGGTCGGCAGCCTCAACTGCGGGGCCGACAATAACAGGGTGATAATCGATCACGCCGTGGGCAAGCACGTCGCGAAGTGTCCAGCCTTCGCGTGCGATTCTAAGCGCGTGCTCTGAGCGCGGATCACCCGGCGATGGGCGAGCTTTGGCCAGTCGGCCCGGCAATAACGGCACGTCGAGCCGGGAAGGATCGAGGCGCAGGCCAAGCATCTGACCGAGATATGCCGCGCGTTGAGGAAAAGTCCTCTCGCTTAACGCGATCCGGCGATCGAGCCCTTCCCGTCGATCGCTGGCGATCGTCGTCATAAGGCCGGCAAAAAATTTGATCTCGTCCGGGCTGCGCCCAGCACGTTCAGCCGCGTCACGAAACGCTGTGCGCTGCCGACGTGCGTCTTCGATTGTGAATGTGGCACCAATGACGCCGTTGGCATAACGACCGGCGAGTTCAAGGGCGTTTGGACTGTCGCCAGCGTGGAAGATGACCGGTTGTCCCTGTTCGGACGGGGGGATGTACAAGGGCCCACGCGAGGCGACGAACGAGCCGCCCATGTTGATGGGAGCAATCTGTTCGGCGTTTGCGAAACGTCCGATTGCCTGATCGTGTAACCAGGCATCCTGACCCCAGCTGCCCCAGAGTGCCTGGACGAGCTGCACTGTCTCATGCGCCCTTCCGTACCGGTCTTTGCTGGACGGCAGGCGACTGCCATAGTTCGCTGCGACGTCTTCTCCACTTGACGTGACGGCGTTCCAGCCCGTCCGTCCATGGCTCAAGACGTCCAGCGCCTTGAACTGGCGCGCGAGGTTGAAGGGTTCATTAAACGTGGTCGAGCCAGTCGCGACAAGGCCAATCCGGTCGGTCGCGCACGCGACAGCCGCCAGGGTGACCATGACGTCGAGATTGAAATTGGGTGGCTCGTTCTCGATGTCGCCGACATGTGTCGGACCATCCGGCAGGAAGAGGAACTGAAGCTTTCCGCGTTCGGCCGCCTGGGCGTGCCGTACCTTCGCATCGAAACTGGTGTAACTCCTGGGATCGACCGTCGAGGCACGCCAGGCTCCCGGCAGGTTCCCGTATCCATTGCCCAGATGCATGCCAATTATCATCTGTTTGCTCATCATATTCTCTTTTCCCTGACGGGAACCATCTGTTAAAGGGGCCCGACAGAACATATATGTGGAGAGTGTCTCCGATATGATCTGCATATACGGAGAGACTCTCCGATGTTCAAGGGTCGAAAGTCAGAATGCAAGATTTGCCAAAACCGCCGCGGCGCGGGAGAGACGTCCAACAGAACAGAGCGCATATTCTCGATGTGGCGCGACAAGCCTTCAGAAGCGATGGTGTTGATGTTTCCATGGATGCTGTGGCGAAGCTGGCAGGGGTGGGACCGGGCACGCTTTATCGCCACTTTCCCAACAAGGACGCTCTACTGGCCGCGCTGCTCGTCGATCACTATGAGGCACTGGACATTCGTCGCATCGAGATCGAAGAACAGGAGTCGAACCCAGCGCGCGTATTGGAGCGCTGGATTGATGCATTGGGAGACTGGATGATGGCTTATGAAGGCTTGGCCGAGCCACTCCGGGCTGCCTGCAGTAAGGACTCGCCCCTTACCCCGACTTGCGACACGGTCATTGCGACGACGGAACGAATACTGAGTGCTGCACAGCAAGCGGGATCAGCACGAAGAACAGTCACCGGCAGGGATGTCTTTCTGGGCGCATTGGCAATTGCCTGGGCAAGCGGGTCTATGGTCGCGAAGGCGGATACACGACACGTGCTTCGCGACGTCCTGCGAGACGGCTGGCTACAACCAAAGTAGCAACTGGCAGTTTGGAGCAACTTTCTATTCGCGTTGGCCGAAGCGGCCATTGAGAACCTGACATGACGCTTCAAGCGCTGCGTCACGTGGTCGACATGACGCCGGGTGCTCTATGTCGGCTTAAAATGTCAGATGATTGCTCGCGTCGCGCACGCGCCGTAAATGCTGGATCAACGGCTGATCAAAGGCTGTCCATGCGCGACCGCAAACTTAAGGCCGGTGTGGTGAGGCCTCTAAAGATTGCCAGCGTTGGAAGCCGGTTCGCTTTTACTGCTCTTGATAGGACCACCCAAAGTTGCCGTGAACCACTCGACCACCCGATCGATGATCGGCGGCTGATACCAGGTCAGATCGCCATGACCGGCGCCTTCGACGAGAACATATTCGACCTTGTCGCCCTTGCTCTTCAATGTTTCGTAGAGCTGCACGCTTTGACGAGGCGACACGAGTGTATCGGCGCTTCCATGCATGATGAGGAACGGTGGCTTGTTGCCGGCAACATGACCCATGGGGCTTGCTTGCAACGCCTTTTCGGGATTGCTACCKATCGATGCGCCGGGAAAATCCGCAAAAGCCGTGCCGTTCACTAGCAGCGCTTCAGTCACAGCAGGAGACGTATGCACCTTGGCGATCGCTTGCGGAAACCCGTCGCCGATTTCAAGCAGATTGGAGATGCCGTACATTGTCACAGCTGCCTGAACGTCGGAGGATTTATCGAGAAACGGCCCCTTGTCGAAGGCCTTCTCGCCATTCGTCATGCCCATCATCTGCGATACATATCCACCAGCGGAATCCCCGAGCACGCCGATGCGGGCAGGATCGATACCGTACTCGCTGGCGTGTTCGCGCAGATAGCGGATAGCCGTCTTGCCATCCTCGACAAGTGCCGGATATTTGTTGGGAACCGTGCGGTATTGCGCGGCTGCGACCACGAACCCCGCCTGGGCAAGCGCCATGCGCAGTTCGATGAATTTCTCATGATCCGCCGAGATAAAACCGCCGCCCGGAAAATAAACGATCGCCGGCTTCAGATCGTTGTTCCGCGGCACGAGCAGCGACATCTCTAGCTGGGTAACGGTTCGAACCTGCTTGATTTGCGTAAAAACGACACCACTGATTTGGTCGATCTGGCCTTGTGTTTTCTCGACGCGAACGATCTGCGCACCCTCTGCGTAGCCGGGAAGCGACGTTTTATCATCAGCTTGGGCAAGGGTGGTCGTCAGCATCGATACTCCTAACATTAATGTGCCAATGAGTAGGGGGACAGGCTTCATGTCAATTTCTCCTTAAATAAGTGCTGGATTTTTCAAAGTTCAAAACACAGGAAGGGACGAGGCACTTGATCCTGCGGCGCGAAGCCGCGTATTGCGGCGCTCGCTGTTTGGGATACAGAGAGCTCAGATCTAATCGTTCCTCTCCTAACTGAATCTCGGTAAAGCGTAAAATTAACGATGTGTAATTTGACCACTTCGGAATTTTCGAAAGTGCTTCGAGTCTCCAGATCGTCGTACTCGCCCAAAGACTTGCGGATCGTCCCAACCTCGAGCGCAGCGTCCTTCATCAAACTGGCTTTCGTTTCGACGCGCTTTCGACCGTTGTCCAGAATTTCTCGGCCAATTCAGTCATCCGGTTCATGGGTCGGATCAGCACGATCTTGACCGGGACCACCCACTTCTCGTCACCCGCGATCGCCAGCTTTCCTTGTGGCTCCAATTCGGAATTGGCAAGGCTGCGTGGTATCCAGGCGACGCCTTTTCCTTCGAGTGCCAGCGCTTTCAAGACCATGGCCAAATGAGATGTGAACACGCGAACGAGATGCAATTCGGTGTGTGGCAGGTTGGCGGCAAGTATCCGACCCATGCCTGACTTCTCGTCGAATGACACGTGAGGAACGGGAGCCTCAGACGTGCCGGGTAATCTATGGATCGGCAAGCCATCCTCACCTTTGCTCGCGACTGGAAGAAGAACGTCCGTGGCGAGTTCCACGTGCCTGAAATCCGATTCATGCAAGCGGATTTCGCTGTTTGGGTGGAAATGGCAGAGCAGAAACTGCGCTCGGCCTTCCGCCATCATCCTTTCACACTCGTTCATATTATCCGAAAGGAGCCGGATCGGGACAGTCGCCACCGAAGACCCCAGACTCTGAACCCAACCTGGAAAAAAGGTGAACGACAAGGCGTGCGTGGCCGCAAAGGTGAGGGTCGCAGTGGCTGACCGTTCCTGGCTCAAGTCCTGGACTGCCCTCTCTATCCTTTGAAGAATATCATTTGCGGCATCCAGCATGATTTCACCGGCAGGCGTAATCCTCATGCGGTGCGTCGATCGGTCCACCAGAACGGACCCGCTCCAGTCCTCAAAGGCCTTTATCCGTCGACCGAAAGCGGGCTGGGTAATGTTGCGCATCTCCGCAGCCCTCGAAAAATTGAGGGTGTCGGCGAGTGCTCGCAGATCTAAAAGCCAGGCGGTATCCATCTCATCCTCATCACTTACGGCATCATTTGAAGCCGAAACGGCATTGGACCGTCAATCGCTTGTTCGCGAATGTCGCCTTGAGGAGAGCCGTTGTTGGAGACGACGGCAAATGGGAGGAAGACAATGAAGTTACTTTCGATCATAGCTGTATTTACACTATCCGTCACCCCGGTTTTTGCTGCAGACTACCCCGAACGCAATATATTCATGGTGGTCCCATACGCAGCGGGCGGACCGACCGATACCATCGCCCGGCTTACCGCAGACGCGATGTCAAAGTCGCTCGGCAAGCAGATCGTCGTCGAGAACGTTGCGGGCGCGGGTGGAACGATTGGCGCCCGGCGTGTGGCAGACGCGGATCCAGACGGTTATACGATCCTCGTCCACCACATCGGGATGGCCACGGCTCCCGCACTTTATCGGCAGTTGCCCTATAAACCCACGGAAGCCTTTGAGCCGATTGGCCTCGTCAGCGACGCTGCGATGACGGTGATCGCGCGCAACGAGTTCCCGGCTTCGACGTTTCAGGAACTCGTCGCCTACATCAAGCAGAACGGTAACAAGGTAACCTATGCCCATGCCGGAATTGGAGCCGCGTCCCACCTGTGCGGCACGTTGTTCATGTCAACCATCGGTACGCAAATGACGACCGTTCCCTACAAGGGAAATGGCCCGATCATGACCGACCTGCTGGGCGGTCAGATCGATATGACCTGCGACCAGGCGACGAATACCGTCGGGCCGATCACGCAGAAGCAAGTGAAAGCCTATGCAATTACAAGTGAGGCACGGGCTGAAACGCTGCCCGATGTCCCAACAACCACTGAAGCTGGATTGCCCGAGTTCAAAGTTGGCGTTTGGCATGGCGTATACGCGCCCAAAGGCACTCCGAAAGACGTTCTGGACAAGCTGACGACGGCACTCCAGGCCGCAATGGAAGACGCTACCTTGAAAGAACGCTTCGCGCAGATCGCCACTATGCCTGCAACCAAAGAGCAGGCGACCCAGGCCGCGCTCCGTACCAAGCTCGATAGCGAAATCAAGCGATGGGATCCCATCATCAAAGCTGCCGGACAGTTCGCAGATTAACGATGATGGTTCGGCTGCGGAGTAAAGCCCGCAGTCGAACGGAGGGCTTCTATGGATATCAAGAATATTGTCGCCTCCGGCACGCTGCTGGCTGTCGGGATCGGGTTCGGCATTTCATCCATATTTACAATGGATGTCGGATCCGCGCTCAGAATGGGCCCCGGCTATTTCCCTCTGATCCTGTCGATCGTCATTACCGTGATCGGCGTCGTTATCGGAATCAAGGCTCTGAGGGACACTGAAGCCTTTCACCCGCAGATCGCACCCTTGCGGGCTCTCATCGCCATTATCGTTGCGCCTATCCTGTTCGGCCTGACTGTTAGAGGAATGGGGTTTGTGCCGGCAGTGGCGCTCACTTCATTGTCTGCGGCAACCGCGGCGACCGGGCAGAGACCGCTCGTCGTTCTCGCCATAACGCTCGGCATCACCGTCTTCTGTCTGGCTGTGTTCTATTATGGCCTCGGGCTTCCCGTCCGTCTTATCGGCCCTTGGTTGGGAGCTTAAGCTATGATGGACCTTATCGGAAATCTAGGGATGGGCCTAAGCGCGGCTCTGACGCCCTACAATATTCTCTTCTGTTTCGTTGGCACACTGCTCGGAACGCTGGTCGGTGTTCTCCCGGGCATCGGCCCGACGGCGACGATTGCCATGCTGCTGCCGATCACCTTGTCTCTTTCGCCCGAGACATCCCTGATCATGCTTGCTGGCATATATTACGGCGCGCAGTATGGCGGCTCGACGACCGCGATCCTGATCAATCTGCCGGGCGAATCCTCGTCGGCCGTGACAGCTCTAGATGGATACCAGATGGCCCGGCAGGGCAGGGCAGGGCCGGCGCTTGCAGCTGCGGCTCTCAGTTCCTTCTTTGCCGGCACCATCGCGACCGTCGTCGTGGCCGCTCTTGCGCCGCCCTTGACAATGATCGCGCTGAAGTTCGGGTCGCCGGAGTATTTCGGTCTGATGGTGCTCGGGCTCGCTGCCTCCATCGTTCTGGCGCGCGGATCGGTGCTGAAGACGATCGCAATGGTCTCAATGGGCCTCGTTTTTGGGCTTGTCGGAACGGACATTAATACGGGGGCGATGCGTTTCACGCTTGGCCGACCGGAACTGGCGGACGGTTTGAATTTCGTGGCCGTAGCGGTCGGCCTGTTCGGCATCGCCGAAATCCTGCGAAACCTGGAGACGACAATCGAGCGGACCGCCGTCATCAGCCGTGTAGCAGGCCTCTGGCCAACTCGCGCCGATCTGAAGGCTATGATCGGGCCAGCATGCCGCGGCACGCTGTTGGGATCCGCCCTCGGCGTCCTCCCGGGTGGCGGCGCCATCCTGGCGTCGTTTGCCTCCTATGCGCTGGAGAAGAAGATTTCCAAGACCCCAGGACGCTTCGGCAATGGCGCGATCGAAGGCGTCGCCGGGCCAGAGGCCGCCAACAATGCCGGGGCGCAAACCTCGTTCATTCCAATGCTGACCCTTGGCGTGCCCGCCAATCCCGTCATGGCGCTCATGATCGGTGCGATGATCATCCAGGGTATCGTGCCTGGACCGCAGGTCGCGACCGAGCAACCCGTTCTGTTCTGGGGCCTCATCGCCTCGATGTGGATCGGCAACCTGCTGCTCGTCATCCTTAACCTGCCGTTGATCGGCCTGTGGGTGAAGCTCCTCACTGTCCCTTATACGGTGCTTTTTCCTGCGATTCTCGCCTTCGCGTCGATCGGCGTGTACAGCGTAAACTCCAACACGTTCGATCTCTATGTGATGGCCGCGTTCGGCGTGTTCGGTTACGCCTTGTCGAAGCTGGATTTCGAGCCTGCACCCATGCTGCTGGGCTTCGTCCTCGGGCCACTGCTTGAGGAGCATTTGCGCAGGGCAATGACGATTTCGCACGGCGACGCTTCCGTCTTCTTTACCCGACCCATCAGCGCAGGGCTTCTGACGGTTGCCCTCATCGTGCTGATCGTCGCCTTTCTCCCCAATATCGCGAGACGTCGCAACCAGGTCTTCGTCGAGGAAGACTGATCGAATTGGAGCATGACTTTGGAAAACAGAACCAACCGCATACACAAGATCGCCTCCATTGCCGGAGATGGCATCGGCAAGGAAGTCGTCCCCGAAGGCCTCCGGGTTCTTGAAGCGGCGTCGAAGAGGTTCGGCTTCGATCTGCAAATCGACACCTTCGACTTCGCCTCCTGCGATTACTACGTGAAGCATGGGCAGATGATGCCAGAAGACTGGAAGGCGCAGATCGGCAGCCACGACGCCATCTTCTTCGGCGCTGTCGGCTGGCCGGAGATCGTGCCCGATCATATTTCGCTGTGGGGTTCGCTCATTCAGTTCCGGCGCGAGTTCGACCAGTATGTCAGCCTGCGGCCAGTGCGGCTGATGCCGGGCGTGACCTCACCGCTCGCCGGCAGAGGACCCGGCGATATCGACTTCTACGTCGTGCGCGAGAACACCGAGGGTGAATATTCATCGGTCGGCGGGCGTATCTTCCCGGGAACCGAGCGGGAAACTGTTTTGCAGGAAACGGTGATGACGCGCATCGGCGTCGATCGGATCCTCAAGTTCGCCTTCGATCTCGCCCAGACCCGCTCCCGCAAGCGGCTGACATCCGCCACCAAGTCTAACGGCATCTCGATCTCGATGCCCTATTGGGACGAGCGGGTCGAGGAGATGGCCAAGTCCTATCCCGATATCACCTGGGACAAGTATCATATCGACATTCTGTGCGCCCATTTCGTGCTCAACCCGGACCGCTTCGATGTCGTTGTCGCTTCGAACCTCTTCGGCGACATCCTGTCGGATCTGGGACCGGCTTGCACGGGCACGATAGGCATCGCGCCATCGGGAAACATCAACCCGGAGCGGAAATTCCCCTCCCTGTTCGAGCCCGTCCACGGATCGGCGCCGGACATCGCGGGCAAAGGCATTGCCAATCCCATCGGACAGATATGGTCGGCAGCGATGATGCTTGAACATCTGGGAGAGCACGAAGCCAGCGCCGCGGTCACGGCGGGGATCGAGACCGTTCTGGCAGACGAGCGGCTTCGGACGCGCGATCTCGGCGGAGACGCGGATACCGTAACGTGCGGAAAGGCCGTTGCGGACACTCTCGGGTAATATGCATTGCTGTAGCACTGAATGTGCCAGCAACAGAGCCATGAAGCTGAATTTGCATTGGAATATGCGATCCCGTGAAGGTGAACAGAGCCATTAACCTCGAGTAATCTGGAGTTCTCAGCAAAGTCTTCGGCCGCCTTGTTGCAAATGGCAATGCCAAAATGGCATCAATATAAATCGTCAGAGCATTGGAATTTGCAGCCGCGGCTGGCTACCAAGGAGGCAACAGTCCGGTCGTCTGATCGCTACGAAGTTGCGGCGGAGCGCCACCATTCGCTATCTATTTTAAACTAAAACAGAGGTTAAAATGCGTATCATCGACGTCTGCGAAGTCACCAAACCAATCGCTTCGCCCATCCGCAACGCCTATATCGACTTCTCGAAGATGACGGCGAGCCTCGTCGCCGTTGTCACCGATGTTGTGAAGGACGGCCGTCGGGTCGTTGGCTATGGTTTCAACTCGAACGGCCGTTATGGCCAGGGCGGCTTGATCCGCGAGCGGTTCAAGGACCGCATCCTGCAGGCAGACCCGAACAGCCTGATCAACGATGAGGGCACCAACCTCGATCCGCACAAGATCTGGTCGACTATGATGATGAATGAAAAGCCCGGCGGCCATGGAGAGCGCTCGGTCGCCGTCGGAACGCTCGACATGGCGATCTGGGATGCGGTCGCGAAGATTGAAGGCAAACCTCTGTTCCGCATGTTGGCCGATATGAAGGGCCGTGAAGCGAACCCGAAGGTCTTCGTTTACGCCGCAGGCGGCTACTATTATCCCGGCAAGGACAATAGCGCGCTGCGCAAGGAGATGCGAAGCTATCTCGACCGAGGCTACAATGTAGTCAAGATGAAGATCGGGGGAGCCTCGATTGACGAAGACCGGGGCCGTATCGAGTCCGTGCTGGAAGAGATCGGTTCTGAGGCACGTCTGGCCGTCGACGCCAACGGTCGCTTCGATCTGGAGAACGGGATCGCCTACGCCAAGATGCTACGCGATTACCCTCTGTTCTGGTACGAGGAAATCGGCGATCCCCTCGACTATGCTCTGCAGGCGGCGATCTCGGAATTCTACGATGCCCCGATGGCGACCGGAGAGAACCTCTTCTCCCATCAGGATGCCCGTAACCTGCTGCGCTACGGCGGCATGCGTTCTGACCGCGACTTCCTGCAGTTTGACTGCGCCCTGTCCTACGGTCTCGTTGAGTACCTGCGCACGCTGGACGTGCTGCGCCAGTTCGGTTGGTCACCGTCGCGTTGTATCCCTCACGGCGGCCACCAGATGTCGCTCAATATTGCCGCCGGCCTTGGGCTGGGCGGTAACGAGAGCTATCCGGATCTCTTCCAGCCCTACGGCGGCTTCCCGGACGGCGTCAAGGTTATCGACGGCCACATCACAATGCCGGAACTGCCGGGCATCGGCTTCGAAGGCAAATCCGACCTGATCAAGGTAATGCGCGAACTCGCCGAGTAATGAAGTCTCTGGGGGAGTGGCACGCGACTCCCGCATTAACAATCGGCGCCGCAAACAATTACCGATGATGCGGCATACGCGAGGATTGGCTGAGCACCACGTCCATGTGCGACATCATGAGGCGACCCACAATTGTATTGCCGCCTCATCAAGTTGATCGACAGCTCCCTGCCGAGAATGGGATGTAGTCAGCGACGAAATGGGTGTCATGAAACGACCGTTAACATGCGACCCCATGTTTGCGACCTACCTCTCGTATGGCGCCTAAGCAGAGGCGGAAACACTCTGCCGCCTCTGCGGTCATATATGTTGTTTGCCGTTATAGAACGCTCGGTTCTATGGCTTACGTTCAGCTTGTGATTTTGCGAATGCTGGCGACCATGGCTTCGCGTTCGAATGCAACGCTTCCATCGACAATCCCTTGCGTGATGAGTTCAAGGTTGTGAGGAAGGCGGGTCTTGTCGACAGACGAAAGTGCTTTCGTCAGACCGGCTGCATCGAGTTCCGTGCAATAGGCGGGGCTTCCCGGCTGGAAACGCCAGGAATCCGATAGCGGGCCGGCATCCACGACATCGAAGCCAGTGTCATTAACGAGACCCGATACCACAGCTTTAGCAGCGGCATCATCTCCAGCGATCGGTATGGCCAATCTGGAAGCCGCGCCACGTTTCGCGCCGCAGTCGGCGAGAGTGAAAGACAGGAGCGCGTTCCAGGCTTTCACGAGAGGCTTTCCGATCTGCTCGCTGGCCCAGACGGTTTCCAGTTTTCCTTCTTGTACCTCTTTAATCATGCCGTCCCGCATTGGATAGTAGTTGGACGTATCGACGACGATGACGCCTGCGAGAACAGCGGCAAGCACAGGTGCGAGTTCCGGATTTCGATCAAATGGTACGGAAAGGATAATTACCTCCACATCCTTGACCGCTTCGTCACGCGTGACAGCAGCAATTGCCGTGCCGTCAACGATGTCCTTGAGGGTTTCCGGTCCCTTCGAGTTGGCCAGCTTCACGTCATGGCCGGCCTTTGCCAAGATCCGTGCCAGATTTGCGCCGACCATTCCTGCTCCGATAATTCCGATTTTCATGATTTTTCCTTTTTCCTGTTCGTTCGCGGGGTTTGCGAAATATTGAAGGGTGTTCCGAAGGGCGGCGAGAGCCGCATCGGCCACCGTGGTCAGAGCATGTCCGACATGCCGAACGAGGTGAGCATGTTATTTTGAATTGGGCGGACCGCCTCGTTCAATTGATGGATACCGAAGTCTAGGCCTTCAGGCATAACGACGGTCCGCAACGGGCGTCTCTCCGTCGCTTCGATCAACTCTGCGATGGAAACGGCAACGCGCAGAGGACGGGGTGGGTTGGCATCGTCTCCGTCGTTAGCGTGCGCCTTGATTTGGCCCGGGATTGCCGCGATCTCACCGTAGGATGCAAGAACAGCATGGTCCGATGGCTCGGGGCTCGAAGAGATGAGGTTGCTCGGAAATGGCCCGGGCTCGACGATGACGGAGTCAATACCAAAGCCTTTCAGCTCGTAACGATAGGCCTCGGCAAGTGCCTCCAGCGCGAACTTGCTTGCTGAGTAGGTTCCGAAAAAGGGGAACACCACCCGGCCCATCAGGGATGTGACGTGGACAAGGAGCCCGCTGCCAGCAGCGCGCATATGAGGAAGAACGGCCCGGTCCGCACGTACGGCGCCAAAAAAATTGACCGCAAACAGCCGTTCGATGTCAGCAACCGTGTAGGCTTCCGTGATCCCGACAGGCATCAATCCGGCATTGTTGACGAGGACATCGATCTTTCCGTGCTCTCTCACGACCTTATCGACCGTTGAATTAACGGAAACCTCGTCGGCAACATCCATCTCCAGAACGTGCAGCACATGTCCTTCAGTTGTCGCAGCGTCAATGAGATCCTTGCGCACCCGAGCGTTTCGCCCCTCGACGTCTCGCATGGTCGCAACCACCGTATGCCCCCGTCTCGCCAACTCGAGCACCGTAAGGTTCCCGAAGCCGCTGCTCGCACCCGTCACAACCACAACTTTTCCGCTCATCGCAAAACTCTCCTTTTTGAAAAATGATTTCCCCCTCACTATACAGACCTGTATGTACTTGCAATAGGAAAAAATACAGAATAGTCTGTCCACCTTGAGATGATGAATAGGAGATGCCAAATGCGAAAGGGCAGCATGCCTGAAATCGTGGAGTTGGAGCGCCAGTCGCTCGAGGGCCTTCCGCCAAGAGAGCGGATATTGAAGACTGCCTCAGATCTGTTTTATCGGCTCAGCGTTCACTCTGTCGGGATAGATCGCATCATTGCAGAGAGCGACGTGGCGAAGATGACTTTTTACAAGCACTTCCCGTCAAAGGCCTCCCTGATCGCGACGTATCTCCGTGATAAAAAAACCATTGGTTTTGAGATGTTTGCAGCGGCGGCGGAAAAGCCTGGCCTGTCAGCCATAGAGCGCGTCCTTACAATCTTCGATGCAATTGATGAACCTCTCCGTGCGCCTACATTCCGCGGTTGTTCGTTTTCAAGAGGGCTGGCAGAATTTGGACCTGAGGCAAACACACCAGAAGTACAGGCGACCATTGCCGACTATTACAAAGAATTACATGAATTAGTTACGCGGCTCATTGAGCCGCTGGGTTTGAAGAACCCTGAGCGAGCCGTTATCCAAGTCCTATCGCTGGTTCAGGGATCTTTCGTCATCGCTCAATCCATGCCAAGCGAGGGAATTGTCGAAGCCAACCGCGATGCCGCTCGGTTGTTGCTCGAGAACGAGATGGCTGTGGCGTCGACATCGGAAAGAGACTGAGACAGTCAAGCCGAACATCCTGAAAATTGGACAATGGCTGCGTGCCATGCTTTCCCATGCCCATCCACCGAATGTATACGCAGTCCAATATATAGACAGACATGTATGTCCAGACTCGATTATCCAACAGTGACGGGAAGACGCATGAGCAACAAGGTGGCGGTCGGCACCGGCGCGAACGGGAAGCTCACGAAGCTGGAACTTGCCCGGCCTCGACATATAGTCGTCGCGACGATGCGCGACGTCGGCAGACATAACAGGCAAGTCCGCAAGGAACTCATCGCGTGCCCCCAATCGCAACGCAATGAACTTCCGTCCCGTCAAATATGCGCAAATCGCTACCTCGGCCATAGGAGCTACTATGTATAAAGGCAGTTGCCTCTGCAGTACGGTAAAATACGAAGTTCGTGGCGAGCTTGGTGCCGCAATCTATTGCCATTGTTCACGATGTCGCAAAGCAACCGCAACCGCGTTTGCGACCAACGCAGCCGTTGCCGCCAGCGACTTCGTCATTATCGAAGGCGAGGCAGCGCTGAAGGCATTCGATTCATCACCGGGCGTTCACCGCTTTTTCTGTTCCAATTGCGGGTCATCGATCATAAGTCGCCGCGATACCATGCCGGATGTTGTTCGCTTGCGGCTGGGGACGCTCGATACGCCACTGCCGACGTCGCCGACAGCACATTATTTCGTCGCCTCGAAAGCCGAGTGGTACGAGATACACGACGAGTTGCCACAGTTCGCGTAGCGCCAGCACGATGCTGGCAGGCGGGAGCGCACTAAAAACATTGGTGATCCCGCATATTGCACAACAAGCCCCGACGTGTCGGCTGGCTGTACGCCGCCGCCGCATTGTGAGTTTTCCGACACCCATCCGCACCCGCGCAAGCGCGCCAACGGTCCCGTAACTTGATCAGCGGGTCTTGCCAGCACCACTGACTATATGTGCAAAGCACAAGGAGATTATTTGATGACAAACTTGTTTGGATCGAAATCCACCACCGAAGAGGTGCTTTCCGGGATCGACCTCAGCGACAAACGCGTGCTCGTCACCGGCGTGTCCGCAGGCCTTGGCGTCGAAACAGCGCGGGCGCTGGTGGCCCACGGGGCCGATGTCGTCGGTGCTGCCCGTGACCTGACAAAGGCGGAAGGCGCAATGACGCCCGTTCGCGCCGAGACTGCCAATGGTGGTAGCCTCGATCTGATCCAGCTCGATCTGGCATCGCTGGCAAGCGTGCGCGCCTGCGCGGACGCTCTGCTCAAGGATGGCCGTCCCTTCGATGTCGTCATTGCCAATGCCGGTGTCATGGCGGCTCCCTTCGGTCATACGGCCGATGGGTTCGAGACGCAGTTTGGCACCAACCATCTCGGCCATTTCACCTTCGTCAATCGCATCGCGTCCCTGATCGCACCCGGCGGGCGGTTGGTGAACCTGGCATCGTCCGGCCACCGCTACGCCGATGTCGATCTTGAAGATCCAAATTTTGAACACACGGCTTACGATCCCTGGATTGCTTACGGGCGCTCCAAGACTGCCAATATTCTGTTCGCTGTCGAATTCGACCGACGGCACAAGGCGCGCGGGGTTCGCGCAACGGCGGTACATCCAGGCGGTATCCGCACGGAGCTCACCCGTCACTTGGGAGACGGAGCGTTTGAGGCGATGATCGACAAGGTCAACAAGGAACTCGCAGCCCAAGGTAAGTCGCCTTTCGAATTGAAGTCGATCCCGCAGGGAGCCGCCACCTCGTTATGGGCTGGCTTTGTTGCCGCTGCTGACGAGGTCGGTGGTCTCTATTGCCACAATTGCCGTGTCGCGACCGTAACGGAGAACCCGGCAAGCCGCATCAGCGAAGATGTCTGCGCCTATGCGCTCGATGCCGAGCGGGCCAAGGCCCTCTGGATCAAGAGCGAAGAGATGATCGGGGAGCACTTCGAATAACAGTATTAAAGAACGGCCGTGTCCGGCCCCGGTGCTCACCCGCCATATTGATCGTGTGGGCCATTTCCATGCAAAGAGCGTTCGCCCTGTCGTGATGCAGCGGGTGCGCGACGATGCGATGAGCTTCATGGACGGCGTTCGGGCCGGCGTGTTCACCGTACCGCGAGACGAGGAGGGCGGGGTGGAGTTCGAACCGCTGCTAAAAATCCTGAAAGATGCCGGCTACGACGGCTGGATCGGCATCGAAGCCGAGCAGGATCCAGCCGTTCGCAATTCCTTCCAGTACCAGTCGCTCGGCCTCGATGCGTTGAAAGCCGCCGCCGTCAGGGTTGGTCTCGTCTGATAAAACAGTTGGAGTTCATCATGTCCAGGCTTCTCCATCGTCCTTCGGAAATCGTTGGGTTATCGCGGACCTGTGGGATTGGAAGCCTTTGCGAAAGGCGATGCAATCCCCGCGCTTCAAGCGTTCCGTTCCGCTCCTACGCTTCAAGGAAGCGCCTAACCGTTGTACCTCAACGTTCGGCAAATGACTGCCGGCCGCACGTGCCTGCGGAAGCTTACGCAAACATATTTTCAATCTCCGCACGTTGGATGGCGTGTTTATCGGGGTTTTGCTGTTTTAGCTTGGCAAGGTTGATCAATTTCCATCGTACTGCCGGTAGTGCCGCTGCCTGTGGCAACCCGATGGCGTCGAAATCCGGCTCCGTATCATGGAGAGTAAGCAGGAACCGCATCGCTTTATCATCGAGGCGGGTTCGAAGGTCATCTGTCAGCTGTGCCCGTGCGTTTTTCAGTTCGATCAGGCTGACGGGTTCGATGGTCATGCCTTCGAATTCTTTCACGAAGGCGTCATCGATTTCGGACAATGACGGCCTGATCAACTCATGCGGCGGGCGGCCCGAGCTTGCGACGTAGATGAGGAAGGTCCGAAACAACGCATCGGTGAGCCCTTCGTTATCGTAGAGCAGCTTCACGTCGAAGAGATCGCGCGGGTGCTGGCGGTCCACGGCGGCATGAAGCTTGCCACCAAATAGATCCTCGAATGACACGACCTGCATTTCGGCAAAGCCGAACGCCTCGGCCACGCCATCCGTGACCGTCCGCAGTTCCGGAGGATGCACCGTTCCACGCGCGACCGGCGAGGTCTCGATCTTGATTTCGGTGGTGCCCTGCCGGACGAGCACCCGCGTGTCATTGTTGCCGCCACCGGCGATACGCTGGACGTCGACGCCGCGCAGATTTTTCAGCAGGTCCTCGCGAATGCGGTCAAGCGCGGCGTCGATACCGCTGAGCGTCGTTTCCCGATCCTGGATGGGAAGGTAGGTGAGGTCGATATCGACCGACAAACGAGGCATATCCCTGTAGAACAGGTTGATGGCCGTTCCCCCCTTGAGGGCGAAGACATCCTGCCGCGCGATATAGGGCAACGTCCGAACGAGCAGCTCGACCTGCCGCATATAGCGATCACGCGCCATCGATAATCTCCTTTGGCAACAGGTCTGCAGGGACCGTTACGCGATAAATCGGGTGAAGCCGGCCGCCGGGGACAAGTGACCGGTCGCCGCGTCCCATATCGATTTGCGATTTGTCGATATGCTTGAGCCACGCATGCGCGTGCTTGTCGGCATAGACGAAGAAAAGGCGTTTCACCTTTACGCTGCGGCACTGGGTCAACAGCGTCGTCAACATTTTCGGGCGCAGATTGACCATTCCTTCAAACACAATGTCGATGTTGTGAAAGCTTTCGTTCTTCGGAAGTTCATCGAGAACTTCCAGTATCGCCCGTTCCGCAGACGACATTTTGATAGGCCAGCGCCACGGGCTCATGGCCAGTTCCTCATCTGGATTATCGGAGAGGCTGAATTCGCTGTCCTCGACGCCGTTGTTCTCGTCGGTGAACAGTCCATGACCTCGCCGGACAAACCTGGCATCGGTTGGCAACTTCATCAGCCAATCAGGTATATCGGAGCCGTAGAGGTACACGCGTGTATCGCCGCCGAGCTGCAGGTAGTGGGAATGTCCGCGCAACCCAAGTGCGGTCCAACCTCCTACGTGGAAAACATGTCCCATGATCCACTGCGCGGATAACAAGGGAATTTTCCAGCCCGTGAGGGCTTGCGGCGTTTCTCTTGCCGAAAATGGGCGTCGGTAGACGCCTGTCGCGATCCGTTCAAGCCAACCCTGTTTGATATACGCCGATACAGACTGCCGTGAGATCGCATGGCGTGCCGTCCAAGCCGAATCGACAAGAAAACCCGGCGGAACCGATTGGATTAGGTACTTTAGCTTTGACGGCAAATGTTCATTCATAATAGACATCATCGCACGGGTTCAAAGTGAATATCAAGTGTACTTTAAAATTCTTTGTATTTGTCAATCAGAAATTGACAGAAATTGGAAACCTCGAAGTCGCGTACCGGCCCGTTGGCAGCGCCTTGGTCATGGCGGCATGAAACTCCGCCCCAAATTTAGTCCGCGCGTTGCATCTGATGCAATCGATGACCACCTGGCCGACACATCGAGCGCTGTGCCTTTGCCGATGTCTCGCATTGGAAGACGAAGCAGTTCCCCATTTTTACATCATTTAGGCTGATACGGACGAAGGTCCGTGCGTCTAGATCGAACACCAATCGTTTTCTGCTGATCGCAGTTCAGATCAATACAAACTCTGGCACCTTGACTGTCGGAGGCGGCTACGACTTTGGTACGTTCCTATATTTGGACCCACACAGAGGAGATTTCGGTTATGAAAGCGACATGGAACGGGGCGATAATTGCTGAGAGCGACGATACGGTCATCGTTGAGGGCAACCACCATTTTCCGATTGGCTCTGTCAAAAATGAATATTTGAGGTCGAGCGAGACCAAGTCGAGCTGTCCGTGGAAAGGGCAAGCCAGCTACTATACGCTGGAGGTCGACGGCCAGAAAAACGCGGACGCAGCCTGGTTCTATGTCGAACCCAAACCGGCCGCCAATGAGATCAAAGACCGGGTGGCTTTCTGGAAAGGTGTGCAGGTCGGATATTGACCGCGATTCATCAATCGCGACAAATGTTATTACTGTCTGCATCCGCTTGTCGCCACCGATTACCCCATCCAAATGCTTGATAGGCGGATAGCGATTGCTGGATCTTTTCGAAGGAAACTGGCCAATTGCGCAGTCATTCGTCCGATGGTTTAATGGTTGCTCCAATAAGTTGATTTCGCTGGATAATATCTTCATTTTGTCGGTTGTCGTGAGTTCAGATCCTGTCAAGGCGGTAAATACATATCCTGTTCCCTGTACAGTAGATGAGGACCGCACATCTGGAGCATTTATTCACTCAGGCATGCGACCCAAGACTCACCACACTTCAGCGACACGACGCCTGCAGCAACTTGCGGCAGTCCCGAAATGATGGCGCTTTTGACGTACCATTCGGCGATGGCGGCGATCTGGGACCAGCTTTTCGCAACGAGCTCGAACTGCATGGAGAGGAACATCAGGCGCGATCTCGGATTCGTACGGAGAGTTACTCAATGGGACAGGCGATCACCATATTTTCTTGGACCGAGAGAGTTCAGGCACCAAGGGCCTCGAGTCTTTCTATCCATGGAAAAAGGACCGGGCTGTCGTAGATCGATGGAAGGTGACGTCGGGTGAAATAACCTATTTTGCGGAAGACCTGGAAACATCGTCCGACAATCCGGAGTGCGCAAAAACAAGGATGATGCTGATCTTACGGTCCGCCGGTTCATATCCAGGCGAGTTTATAGGGAAAAATTTGCGAAAGCGAAGGAACACAGTTTCGAAAACGTGCAGGAGGTTTTCGATCCCGTCATAACTGTTGGGCGGTCTCGGTATTTCTATCTGACCTCACCAGCGCTTCGAATGTCGACCGGTGCATTTCCCTTAACGGTTTGCGTCGGCGATCGCTCATGCAGTTTGTCTGTTGAGATCAGGCCGCAGTTGTTTGCCCGCTTTCGATATTCCCCTTCCGTATGCGGATTCGATCGGCTTCTTGAAACGACCCTAGCCATCCACAAAAGGCTTCTGTCGCGTATTCGATGACTTCGCGGTAGAGTGTGACTCGCTCCGCCGGGCTGTTAAACATCACCGTTGCTCAGACATACACCGATGACGGAATTGGCGCACCACGCTGAAGCTGCAACCGAGCTAGCGCAACTTCCGAAAATGCTTTGATATACTCCTGCCGGGCTCCATGTCCGTCGGTAACATCAGCGGCCCCGCGCACCCTTTCCAAGCAACGGCGACTTCAATCTCGCCAGTCGTGGAAATGTGACCTTGAAGTGCGACCACATATGTGCGGGCTCCTTTTTCAATTTGAGGGATCGTGCCATTAATGAAAAACGACTGAACCTTCACGCCAGCCGCGGGCCCATATGGAATACGCGGATCAGATCCAACTCGGCTACGCGCGCTCTGGGCACTCATCAACTTAATGTTCCTCTGATTCGGTCTCTGACCGATTGCCCATAATCGTGCCCTCCGAGCAGTACGACCGGCTTTCCTGACTTTGACCGGAGGGATGTTGCGGTAAGCGCTTCCTTTGCCTGCTCGAACTCAAAGGTCATCAAAGGCGGCGGCGTGAGGGATCCGATGACAAGTCTTGAAGATCTCGTTGCGAGCGTGCTTTGCGGTTTCTGGATATGCAGCTACAAAATGCCTCACGTCGACACCGACGAGCGAAGCGCTTTTCAAGAGTGCCAGATTTGATGGGATGGCCGGGATTGATCCCGACGCGAAGCCGATGACGAGATGACGGCCCTCTTTGCCAAGAGAGCGGAACAGGGTTTCGCTTAACGAACCCCCTATTGGATCTACAACCACATTGATCCCGTGCGGCGCCAGTCGCCTGAGTTCGTCACGCAGGTGCGGATCTGTGGGTGAGATCGCGGCGATGGCGCCAAGCTGCAACGCACGGGCACGGCTCTGCGGATCCGAGACAAGCGCGAAGACCCGGGCGCCTCGGTCTCGCGCCATCTGGACAGCGGCCGAACCGACGCCTCCGAGCGCCCCGGCCACCAACACCGTTTCGTGTGCTTGGAGTTGGCCTCGTTCGCTCAATGCGTAACGAGCGGTCTGATAATCTACGAGCACCGCAGCAGCTACGCGCAGGTCGAGTTCGTCCGGAATGACGTCGGTTTCTGCTGCCGACACGACAATACTGTCGGCGAGACCACCACCTAACTGCCAGGTGACGACACGCGCTCCCACTTCAAGGTCACGCACATCAGGGCCAATCATGTCGACAATTCCACTGATCTCGCCTCCAGGAGTGAAGGGCAACGTCGGTGTCATCTGGTAGCGGCCCGCGGCGATCAGTCCGTCCACGAAACCGAGCGCCACCGCGTGCACTCTGATGCGCACCTGTCCCGGGCCGGGATAAGGATCCGGCACGTCCTCGAATCTGAAATTTTCCGGGGATCCCAGCTCAAACGCGGTCAAACGGCGCATGCAGCCCTCCGCAATCAGCGGAAGAGCTCGACGGCAAGTGCAGTTGCCTCACCACCGCCAATGCACAGTGAGGCCACCCCTTTTGTCAGGCCGCGCGCCTTTAGTGCCGAGAGCAGCGTGACGAGGACCCTTGTTCCCGAGCAGCCAAGCGGATGGCCCAGGGCACAGGCGCCTCCGTTGACGTTGAGTTTTTCATGAGGGATTCCAAGATCGCGCATGGTGAGCATGGGAACGACTGCGAAAGCCTCGTTTATCTCGAACAGATCGACGTCATCGGTGCTCCAACCGAGCTTTTCCAGAAGACCGCCGATGGCGTAGACCGGAGCCGTGGTAAACAGACTGGGTTCCTGTGCGAACCCGCCGGTCCCGCGAATATAAGCAAGCGGCTGCACGCCCAGCTTCTCCGCAGTGGACAATCGGGTTACAACAACGGCCGCCGCTCCGTCCGAAATGGAAGCAGAACTTGCGGCTGTGATCGTTCCGTTCTCCTTGAACGCCGGACGGAGCTGAGGGATCTTCTCCCGCTTTGCTTTTCCGGGCTGTTCGTCGGCAGCAAGATCGCCCGCCGCTACGATTTCCTTCTTGAAAGAGCCGTCTGCTATTGCTCTGGTTGCACGATCGAGGCTCTCCATTGCGTAAGCGTCCACGTCGGCCCGGGTGAACTGGTAGGTTTCGGCCGTCTGTTCGGCGAACGTGCCCATGGACCGCCCGCGATCATATGCATCTTCCAAACCGTCGAGGAACATGTGGTCAATGACCCGGCCATGCCCCATCCGCGCTCCTCCTCGATGCTTCTCCAGCAGATAAGGGGAATTGGTCATGCTCTCCATGCCACCCGCGACAACGAGGCCTGCGGTCCCGACAGCCAAAGCGTCGTGCGCCATCATGATCGTCTTCATGCCGGATCCGCACACCTTGTTGACGGTCGAGCATGGGACGGACCAGGGAAGGCCCGCATTGTGGGCGGCCTGCCGCGCCGGCGCCTGTCCGAGCCCTGCCGGGAGGACGCAGCCCATCAACAACTCATCCACATCGTCCGGTCGGACTGAGGCGCGTCGTAGAGCTTCGCTTATCGCAATCCCGCCGAGCTCGGTCGCCTGAAAGTTCTTCAAGCTACCCTGGAAAGAGCCGATTGGAGTGCGGGCGGCGGATATGATTACGATCGGGTCCCGTTCAGTGTCCATGTTAGTTTCCTTATCTTCCGAGATCTATTTGCCGCTTCGGCGAGAAAGAAATGCCGCTACGCCTCGCTGGAAGGCTTCCGACTGCCAGTGCGTTTCGAGCGTCGCGATCTCTGCTTCGAGGCCATCGGAAAAGTTCTGTTCATCGACCATCGACAGCAGCACTTTTGCCCGGCCCATCGATTCCGTATCGCCGCGTGTCATTGCCAGAACATGGCGCTCAGTGGTGGCCAGAAGATCGGCATCGTCAACGACGTCGAATACGAGGCCCCACTCGCGGGCCGTCCCGGCGTCGATCGATTCCGCACTCAGGATCATCCATTTGGCGCGCTGCCAACCGATCGCGCGGTGCAGACGCACAGTTGATCCCCCGCCTGGAAGGAGACCCTTCGAGAGATGGGCGTCGCCGAAGGTGGCGGATTTGCCGGCAATGACGAGATCACAGGCCAGTGCGATTTCAATGCCCCCCGCACGTGCTGCACCGTGTACGGCGACCGCGACGATGAGATGCGATCGCTCAATCCTGATCGTGACCTCACGGAAGAGGTCGAGCAGCTTGCGCACCCCACCAGGACCGTTCCCCAACAGTTCGTTGAGATCGGCTCCCGCGCAAAAATGTGCGCCTGAGCCGTGCAGGACAATCCCCTCGATGCCCGGCGTTGCCTCGGCACGGTCGATGGCGTCGAGGATCTGCTCAAGGGTCTCGACATTCAGGGCATTCGCGCGCTCTGGCCGCGAAAGCGTAATCCACGCGATCCGTCCCTCCCGCTCGCAAAGCACGTTGATGCGCTCTCGCGGTGCGGGGGCGATGTGAACTGCAACGTCGTTCATGTGTCGTCTTCCTTGATGATCACGCTGGAAGCCTCGCTCCGCCGTCGAGGCGGATCAGAGAGCCGTTAAGATAGGTATTCTCAACGATGTGTCTGACGAGAAGCGCGAACTCCGTCGGCAGTCCCATGCGCGCCGGATAGAGGAGGGCGCGTTTCAGCGCCTCGATCCCCTTCTCAGGTATTTGCTCGAACAGTTCGGTGCCGAATAGGCCCGGCGCTATCGCGACGCACCTGACGCCGTATTCTGCGAGATCACGCGCAACGGGGAGGGAGAGTGCTGCTACCCCCGCCTTGCTGGCGGCATAGGCGGCCTGGCCCTTCTGCCCGTCCTCGGCTGCGACCGACGCCGTGTTGACGATAATCCCGCGTTCTGCGGCCTCTCCCAACGGATCGTTTTTGACCATGCGTGCCGCAGCGAGCCGCATGACGTTGAAGGTCCCGTTGAGGTTGATGTCGATCACCTTGCGCCAGAGATCGAAATCGTGGGGATCGCCCCGCGAGACGATCTTGGCGGAGGAAGCGATACCAGCGCAGTTCACGGTGGCCCGGAGAGCACCGAACTGTTCAATCGCCTTGTCGAAAGCGTTCTCGATCTCATCGGGATTTCTGATATCCACTGATGCCGATACGGTCTTTTCAAGCCCAAGCTCAGATTGGAACTCTGCCAGTCGGTCCTTGTTGAGGTCGAGTAGAAGAAGATTGGCCCCGGCGTCATAAAGGGCTTTTGCGGTCGCCCGTCCCAAGCCTGAGGCGGCACCGGTAACAGCGCACAGCTTTCCGTCAATCTGCATGAGCGGTTTCCTTGGTGTTCAGCGTTTCAAGCGTACCTTCGCGTGCCTGCTGCCTGACCACGAATCTCTGAATTTTTCCGGACGGCGTTTTAGGCAGGCTCTCAACGAAATAAATCCGGCGTGGATAAGCGTGGGCGGCGAAGTTCTGCTTGACGTGTGACTGCAGTTCCTTGGCCAGAGCCTCCGAAGGCACCACGCCGGCTCGCAGCACGACGACCGCTTCGAGCACTTCACCCCGGACCTGGTCAGGGATTGCGATAACCGCAGACTCGGCTATAGCGGGATGGGTCGCCAGGACAGATTCGACCTCGAAAGGGCCGATTCGATAGCCTGCCATGATGATGATGTCGTCGTCACGCGCACTGAAATACACGTAGCCCTCGTCATCGATCCTGGCGAGGTCGCCGGACAAGTACCATCTGCCATCGCCCGCGAACTTTTCCTGAGATTTGACCGGCTCCTCGACATACCCTGAGAACCAGGCGAACGGGCTCTCGCCGAGTTCGAAAGCCAGACGGCCGACTTCTCCGGCCGGGGCAAGCTCATCCTCGTCCAGCTTAAGCACAACGGCCCTCCACCCGGGCATTGGCAACCCCATCGATCCCTCCTTCAGTGGACCATGGAGATCCGGATGGTGATGATTGTTGACCAGCATGCCCGCTTCCGTCTGTCCGAAATGATCATGCACCAGAACACCGAGCGCATCCTTGCTCCAGGCGTTGACTTCGGGTGTCAGCGGCTCGCCCGCGCTGCTTGCGCAGCGAAGGCTTACCAGGGGAGGTGTGATGCCCGAACCTATCAGCGATCGATAAACCGTTGGCGCCGCGGTGAAGTTGGTGACGTGAAACTGCGACAGCACCTTGTATGTGAGTTCGGGCGAGAACCCGGCGCAAAGCATGATGGACGGTGTTCCGGTGGTGAGCGTCGCCAGCACACCAAAGTACAGGCCATAACCCCAGCCAGGGTCTGCAGAGTTCCAGAAAACGTCATCCGGCTTCAGGCCGAGTGCGAATTCCGCATAGGCATGGAAACCCGCGAGCGCCTTTGCCGGAACGACCACGCCTTTCGGTTTCCCCGTCGTGCCGGACGTGTAGATTTGAATGAAAGCTCCATTTCCACCCACCGCGACGCTCGGTGTACCGCTTGTTCCCGCCGCCAATAGCGTATCGAACGACAGATCTCCATTCGAGCCATGACCAGTGGTCATGACGCGCCATGTCGGAGCCGGATGTTCCTTTTCGAGGGTACTCAGCTTGGTCCGCTGCGAAGCGTCGCAAGCCACGAGCTTTGCACCGCAGGATGCCAGTCTGAACTGAATGGCTGGAGGCGCGAAGGCCGTGAAGAGAGGAACGTGGACCGCCCCGATCCGCCAGATGGCGATGATGGTGACGAGGTACTCGCGTCCCTTGCCCATCAGCGTCGCAATCCGGTCTCCCTGGACGACTCCGAGGTCGAGAAAAGATGCGGCTAGCTTTTCGGACTCAACGCGAAGCTCGCCGTAGGTGAGTTTCGCAGACGAGAGATCGTCCCCGATTATGGTGTGCGCGACGGCGTCTGCCGGATGTCGGTCGCAAAGATGCCATGCGACATTGAAGTCTGCTGAAGAATAAGTTTGGACGAGTTCCAGGACGCGGTCCTGCGTGGATTGAGCGTAGCTCATGATAGGCCTCCCGTGTGACGGCGAGCTCCACCTCGCCTTACTTGACTGAACAAGTGTTCAGGACGCTAAAGCTCGACTGTACACTTGTCAAGTATCGTTTTGGCTTTCATAACAATGAACACGATCATCCGGCTGCAGCCGCGCCGATGTAATGGGAGACGATGCTGATGGACGCCGACAGCGAGGAAAGTGGCGGACGGAAGTTTGCGGTAGGACATGCCTTTAGCAAGTCATTCACCTTCGATGAGCAGGGTATAAGCGCGTTCGCGTTGGCAGCGGGCGACACTAACCCGCTGCATCACGATGGAGCGGTCGCAGAACGCTCGCGTTTTGGCGGAATTATCGCCAGTGGGACTCACTATACCGCGCTCATGATGGGACTGGTAGCGGATCACTTTTCACGCACGGGCGAGATGGTAGGCCTCGAATTCAGCTTTCAATTCCGAAAAGCTGTCCCGGCTGAATCTACGATGCACGCTGAATGGACGATCACGGACGTGGTGCGAAACGACAAGCTTGGTGGCCACATTGTTCACCTGGCCGGGACGCTGAAGCGCGGCGACGTCGTCCACGTCACGGCTCTTGGGAAAGCCCTGTCCATCACCGAATGAAGAAACAAAAAAAGGCCGCGGCATCGTGCGCCGCGGCCCTTGCTTGTGCTTGTGCTTGTGCTTGGACGGTTAGCCCTTGGATATGTCAGTCCCGCGTGTTTCACGCGCGAAGATCAGACTCAGCACCATGCAGGTCGCGGCGATGCCAACTGGATAGTAGAGACCCGAATAGACGTTTCCTGTCGCTGCTACGATCGCGAACGCCGTAGCTGGCAGGAACCCGCCAAACCAGGCGGCGCTCAGATGGTACGGGAAGGACATCGCGGTATATCGAATGCGTGACGGGAACATCTCCAGCAGGGATGTCGTCGTCGGCGCGAACACCATAGCACCAAGTGCAAGCAGCACACAAAGCAACGCGATGATAGCCGGACTATTGACCTCCTCCGGATTGGCGTTGCCCAGCGGATAGCCGGCGTCAGTCAGAGCCTGCTTCAGTTCGGTATCGAGGCGGGTTTTCTGCGCGGCGGCGTCAGCAGCGTCAGCCGGGTAGCTCAAGATCGTGCGGTCACCGACCTTGACTGCCGCGACGGTTCCCACTGCCGCTTCCTCGCTTCGATAGTTCAGCCCAAGCCCCGTGACTGCACCAATTCCGACATCGCACGACTTGACAAATTTCGCGGTTCCGAGAGGGTTAAACTGGAATGAGCAATCCTGAGGATCTGCAACGATCGTAATCGGCGCACGATCCTGTGCAGCCTCGAGCGCCGGATTGGCAAAGTGGGTAAGCCCCTGAAAAGCCGGGATGGTCACGATTGCGGCGATAAGGTAGCCAACGATATAGACCGGTTTTCTTCCAATCTTGTCCGAAAGCTTGCCGAAGACCACGTAGAGCGGGGCCGTCAGCACTGTTGCCGTGATCAGCATCAGGTTCGCCGACAGGTTTTCAACCTTCAGAACCTTTGTCAGAAAGAACAGCGTGTAGAACTGGCCCGTATACCAGATAACGGCTTGTGCAGGTAGAATGCACAGGGCCGCAATGATGATGAGCCTGACATTCTTCCAGGTGCCGAATGTTTCAGCCAAAGGAGACCTGGAGGCTTTGCCTTCTGCCTTCATGCGCTTGAATTCCGGGGATTCGTCCAGCTTCAGACGGATCCAGAGAGAAACCCCGAGCAGCACGATCGAAATCAGGAACGGAACGCGCCAGCCCCACAACGTGAAAGCATCTGGCCCCAGAGCAAGCCGCAAGGGAATGATAACCGCAACCGCGAGCAGGAATCCGATGGCGGCAGTCATGATGATATAAGCGGTGTAAGTTGCGCGTTTATCGGTTGGCGCATGCTCTGCCACGTAAACCATCGCCCCGCCGAACTCGCCGCCAAGAGCAAGACCCTGAAGCATTCGCATGGTCACGAACAGGATAGGTGCCGCAACACCTATAGTCGCATAGGCAGGGAGAAGACCGATCAGGAATGTGGAACTGCCCATGAGCACGATGGTTATGAGAAAGGTGTATTTGCGACCCACGAGGTCGCCGAGACGTCCGAAGACGATGGCGCCAAACGGCCGAAGCATAAAGCCGGCGGCAAATCCGAGGAGGGTGAAGATAAACCCAGCCGTCGGATTAACACCCGAAAAGAATGCCCTCGCGATTTCAGTCGCGACAAGGCCGATAAGGAAAAAGTCGTAGAATTCGAATACTGTCCCAAGAGACGCCGCGAGTATGACCTTTCGGTCTCGCGCGGATATGCCCTCGGCCCGGGTCATTGTTTCCACATGTGTCATCTGATCCTCCCAATCAGTTAAATTCGCGAAGGATGACAATCATCCGCGCGGATATTTTTGGTCGAGCAGGAGCGTTCGGCGTGGATCTGATCCGCTACGATGCGCTTGCTCTAAAGTAATCGGTCAATGAATGGCGAATGCGGTGCAGGTGCTCTCGCTTCGCTCCCTGCAAACCGTGACTATGCTCCTGTCCAGTCTCCTCCCACTAAGCTGAACAACTGTTCAGCGATAGTACGGTTGACTGTACACTTGTCAAGTCGTTTCAGTCGACTTTTGCCGATCAGCGTTTCGTGCCGCAAGGACTGTTATGGAGTGTCGAAGACGAAAGGGAGCGACGCGGCAAGATGTGTAGTTCCCCGCGATTGTTACGTAGGAGTGGGCTGCTTCAGGTTTTGAGGGGCTGAAAGAGCTTGAGCAGCGCAGTTTCGCAATCTTCACGCAGCGCGCCGTAGCTCCGCTCCCAGTTCTTGTCCTGCAGCCACTGGATGAAGCTCCCTTCAACGACTGCACGCGCGCGCTTGGCAGCGCCGGCAAGATCGTCCACCTCGAACAGGCCGGCCTCTACACCCTGCCGGATCACGCTGGCATAGGTGCCGTCGATATGGGTCCGAAGCAGGTCGGCGAGCTCAACGAATGTCGACTCGCGCGTCGAATACTGTACGAGATCAAGATAGATCAGATGGAAATCGCGGCTGGGTTTGGGCCCAAGGAAAACGCCGTCCATGAGGGCCGAAAAAGCCTCGCGCGCATCCTTTGCATCGGCAACCTTCTTCGAGATACGGCGCACGGTCCCCGCGAGCGCCCATCGCATGGTATCCATGACGAGGGCATCTCTTGACTTGAAATGATAGCCAATCAGCGCCGGACTGACCTCCAGTTCCTTCGCGATCCGGCGCAGAGACAATTGCTGCGTACCGATCGTCGCCATTGCCTTGTAGGTCCCGCGGATAATGCGGATTTCATGCGGAGAATAGGTCGGAATTTCGAAGCCCTGCACGAAGGCGTCGTCTTTGACACCGATTGGCGAGGGAGGGGATAATTTTTTTTTGGTGTTATCTTGCAACTTGAAGCCTGACTCGAAACGGGGACCCAGGTTCATATGCTAGGACAGGCTCGGGGGCGTCAAGTGCGACGAAATCGAACGGATCGTCGGGGTCGCGTTCCGTTCAACTCTGCTTTGGCTCGGCCACCTCCTCGAATTCTGTCAGCACCCCGAACAGATCGGAGGGATGGGCGAATATGACTGGGTTGCCATGAGCGCCGATCTTCGGCTCACCCGAGCCTAGAACCCGAATATCATTGTCTCGAAGCACGGATGTCACAGGGTCAAGTTTGTCGACCTCGAAGCATATGTGATGGATGCCACCTGCGGGATTCTTCGCCATATACCGCTCTATCGGGGACGCTTCACCGAGCGCCTGAACAAGCTCGATCTTGAGGTTTTGAAATTCCAGAAAGCACACCTGTACTCCGTGTTCTGGAAGCTCCTGCGGCTCTGAAACGGAGACGCCAAGACGGCGATAAGTTTCGCCGGCCAGTTTCAGGTCGGGAACCGCGATCGCGATATGGTTTACTCTTCTGATCATAATGGTCCCTAATTGTTACGCCGTTTGCCTTCGAGCAGATCCAGGATCCTGTTTGCAGCGTCGAGCACATTGGTACCGGGACCGAATACGGCCGCTACGCCGTTTTCGAGGAGAAAGTCGTAGTCTTGCCTTGGGATCACACCCCCGACGACGACGACGACCTCATGGCCATTCCTCGTTCGCAGGGCCTCGACTAGCTGGGGAGCCAGCGTTCTGTGTCCAGCGGCGAGAGATGACATCCCGACCACGTGGACATGTTTGCGCATCGCGAGATCGGCCGCCTCTTCGGGCGTCTGGAACAACGGTCCCGCGATCACCTCAAACCCGATATCTCCGAAAGCAGACGCAATCACTTTGGCGCCGCGGTCATGTCCGTCCTGGCCAAGCTTCGCAATCAGAATACTCGGCTTCAGTCCGGTGGAGGCAGCAAGATCCCCAAGCCTGGTCACCAGTGTCTCGTACTCGGGATCGTTTTCGTAGGCCGGGCCGTAAATGTCACTGACCACTTCGGGCACGGCTTTGTGATCGCCGAACACCGTGCGCATTGCGTCCGATATCTCCCCGACCGTTGCGCGAGCGCGGGCCGCGTCGACAGCAGCCTCGAGAAGATTGCCAGTACCTGTTGCTGCGATCGTGGAAAGAGTGGCGAGCGTGCGCGCCACAGCCTCGGGATCTCTTCGCCGCTTCACCTGCTCCAGCCTATCGACCTGAGCCTTGCGAACCAGGGTGTTATCGATAGCGAGGATCTGCAGTTCGTCCTCGTTTTCCAAACGATATTTGTTCACCCCGACGATCACCTCGTCTCCCCGATCGACCCTTGCCTGGCGCCGGGTCGCGGCTTCTTCGATAAGCCGTTTGGGCAGTCCGTCTGCCACCGCCTTGGTCATGCCGCCGAGTGCCTCGACCTCCTCGATCAATGTCCAGGCTTTCGTCGCCAGTTCATGCGTGAGGCTCTCAACGTAGTACGAGCCGGCCAGCGGATCGACAACCTTGGTCACGCCGGTCTCGTGCTGCAGGATAAGCTGGGTGTTGCGGGCAATACGGGCCGAAAATTCGGTCGGAAGAGCGATGGCCTCGTCGAGCGCGTTGGTATGCAGCGACTGGGTGCCGCCAAGGGCTGACGATAAAGCTTCATAAGCCGTCCGGATGACGTTGTTATAAGGATCCTGCTCCTGCAGCGACACGCCCGAAGTCTGGCAGTGCGTCCGGAGCATAAGCGATGACGCCTTTTTCGGTTCGAATTCTTCCATGATCCGCGTCCAGAGAAGGCGCGCGGCGCGCAGTTTGGCAGCTTCCATGAAGAAGTTCATGCCGATGGCGAAGAAGAACGACAGCCGTCCAGCGAACTCGTCCACACTCAGGCCCTTTGCAAGTGCTGCACGCACATACTCTCGACCATCTGCCAGCGTGAAAGCGAGTTCTTGCACGAGTGTCGATCCGGCCTCCTGCATGTGGTAACCGGAGATGGAGATTGAATTGAACTTCGGCATTTCTTTCGCCGTATATTCGATGATGTCGGCGACGATCCGCATCGAGGGCTCAGGCGGATAGATATAGGTATTGCGGACCATGAACTCCTTCAGGATGTCGTTCTGGATGGTCCCCGACAGTTCGGCGCGCGAGCAGCCCTGTTCCTCGCCGGCAACGATGAAGGAGGCGAGGATCGGGATCACCGCACCGTTCATCGTCATCGATACCGACATATCCTTCAGCGGGATGCCGTCGAACAGGATCTTCATGTCCTCGACCGAGTCGATCGCCACACCGGCCTTGCCGACATCGCCCTCGACGCGTGGATGATCGCTGTCATAGCCACGATGGGTCGCAAGATCGAAGGCGACCGACAAGCCCTTCTGACCGGCTGCAAGATTCCTGCGGTAGAACGCATTCGAGGCCTCAGCGGTCGAAAACCCGGCATATTGACGGATCGTCCAGGGCCTGCCGGCATACATTGTTGCGCGCGGCCCGCGCACGAACGGCTTCATGCCCGGGAGCGTGTTCAGGTGGTCAATGCCGTCAAGATCGTCCGCCGTGTAGAGCGGCTTGATATCAATGCCCTCGGGCGTGCGCCATAGAAGCGTCTCCGGGGAGGCCTTGAGTTCTTTCTCGGCCAATGCGCGCCATTCGTTCGTTGCCTTTGACATAAACGCCTCCGTCACGCGAATTCCATGATAAGTTCATCGACGGCCAGGCTCTGTCCTGGTGTCACTACGATCCGCTTGACGGTGCCTTTCCGCTCGGCCTTCAATGAATTCTCCATTTTCATGGCTTCCACCGTCGCCAGTGTCTGCCCTGCCTCCACCTCATCCCCCGCTTCGACAGTCACTGACGTGATGATGCCGGGCATCGGGCAGAGGAGCAACTTCGAGGTGTCCGGCGGCAGCTTTTTCGGCATTAGCCTGGCAAGCTCCGCGACCCTGGGCGAACGGACGTGAACGCGGACATCGATGCCGTTCCAGCGGAGCCGGATCGACGAGCCAATCAGATCGACCTTGACCCCCATGGACATCGCGTCGACCAGAAAGGCCCCATGGCTTTGTCCGGGGAGCCACGTTCCGGCGATCGCTATCCTTGAGCCGTCAGCAAGAACTATTGCCGCTCCATCCACGAGCGTTTCGAACGACAGCGGTACCTCGGTTGAAGGGAATGACACGACCCATGCGTTTCCGAGCGTGCGCTGATGGTTCCCGATCGCGCCTGAGATCGACGTAGCACGCAACTGTACGGTTTGATTGATGAGCGCGGCCACCGCAGCCAGTCGGGCATACTCCTCTGGTTCCGGTTCCACCCCGACGAACCCTTCAGGGAACTCCTCATCGATGTAAGCGGTGGTCAGTCGCCCTGATCTGAACCGCTCCTGTCTCATGACTGCCGACAGAAACGGAAGGTTGTTCCCGCAGCCCTCGACCTCGAAATCGTCAAGCGCCGCCGCCATTGCGTCGATAGCCTGCGTCCGATCTTCCGCCCATGTGCAGAGTTTGGCGATCATCGGGTCGTAGTACATCGAGATCTCGCCGCCCTCAAAGACGCCGGTATCGTTGCGCACGATGGTGCCATCGGACGTCTTGCCTTCGACTGGTGGCCGGTAGCGCGACAGACGCCCAATCGAGGGCAGGAAGTTGCGATAGGGATCCTCGGCATAGAGCCGGCTTTCGATCGCCCAGCCGTTGAGCTTGATGTCGTCCTGAGCGAAGGACAGCATTTCGCCGGCGGCGACACGGATCATCTGCTCGACCAGATCGATGCCGGTGATGAGTTCCGTCACCGGATGCTCGACCTGCAGGCGGGTGTTCATCTCAAGAAAGTAGAAATTGCGGTCGCCATCGACGATGAATTCGACGGTGCCAGCCGAGTGATAGCCGACCGCCTTCGATAGCGCCACCGCCTGCTCGCCCATGGCGCGCCGGGTGACCGCATCCAGGAACGGCGAGGGGGCTTCCTCGATGACCTTCTGGTTTCGCCGCTGGATCGAGCATTCGCGCTCGCCGAGATAAACCACAGTGCCGTGTTTGTCGCCGAGCACCTGGATTTCGATATGGCGCGGCTGGGTGATGAATTTCTCGATGAAGATACGGTCGTCGCCGAACGAACTCTTCGCCTCGTTTTTCGAGGCCTGAAAACCTTCGCGGGCTTCCGCGTCGTTCCAGGCGATGCGCATTCCCTTGCCACCACCGCCGGCGGACGCCTTGATCATCACCGGATAGCCGACCGAAGCGGAGATTTTCACGGCTTCATCCGCATCCGCAATCAGGCCCATGTGGCCCGGTACTGTGGAGACTCCTGCCTCGGCGGCCAGCTTCTTGGAGGTAATCTTGTCGCCCATCGCCTGGATAGCGCCGACCGGCGGGCCGATGAAGGCAACGCTTTCGTTTTCCAGCGCCTGCGCAAACGCTGCGTTTTCAGACAGGAAGCCATAGCCCGGATGGACCGCATCGGCACCGCTCTTGCGGATCGCATCCAGAATCCTGTCGATGACGATATAGGACTGGCTGGAAGGTGCCGGCCCGATATGAACGGCCTCGTCAGCCATCTTCACATGCAGCGCATCGGCATCCGCATCGGAATAGACGGCAACGGTCGCGATGCCCATTTTCTTTGCCGTCTTGATGACCCGGCAGGCGATCTCGCCACGGTTGGCGATCAGAATTTTCCTAAACATGCTTCTTGGCCGTCCGTTCAATGAGGAGTTTCGCGCCCTGGTCCCGCGCGGTCATGCCACTCCCGCGCAAACTTTCGGCTATGTTGATTGCGCACAGGCACCAATCCATATGGCCCTCGTGGTGGTTCCAGACGAGCGCGTCCTCATCGTCGAGCACGCTGGCTAACTGCCGAGGGGTCGCAATTTCCACCCCGTCCATCACCGCTATGACACATCTGATGTTGTCTAAAGCGGGATCGTGTCGTGCTTCTTCCATCGGCCTACCACCTCCTTATTGCGCAATGAGGCAAACGCACGGGCGATGCGTCGGCGGGACGAGTGCGGCATGATCACTTCGTCGATGAAGCCACGCTCGGCCGCCACAAACGGGTTCGCGAATCGCTCCTCGTATTCCTTTGTCCGGGCAGCGATTTTTTCCGCATCGCCGAGTTCCGAACGATAGAGAATTTCGGTCGCTCCCTTGGCGCCCATCACAGCGATTTCAGCCGTCGGCCAGGCATAGTTGACGTCGGCTCCAATGTGTTTCGATGCCATGACATCGTACGCTCCGCCGTAGGCCTTGCGGGTGATGAGGGTCACCATCGGCACTGTTGCTTCGGAATACGCAAACAGCAACTTCGCTCCGTGCTTGATGACGCCACCATATTCCTGTGCAGTCCCAGGCAGGAAACCGGGGACATCCACCAACGTCAGGATGGGGATGTTGAAGGCATCACAGAAACGCACGAAGCGAGCGGCTTTCCGTGCGCTGTCGATGTCGAGGCATCCCGCGAGAACCATCGGCTGATTGGCGACGATCCCGATAGTCTGCCCTTCAATGCGGACGAAGCCAGTGATGATGTTGCGTGCAAAAGCTTCCTGTATTTCGAAAAAGTCGCCTTCGTCGGCGATCGCGGAGATCAACTCCTTCATGTCGTATGGTTTGTTCGAGCTGTCGGGAATGAGGGTGTCGAGTCGCTGCTCCATCCGGCCCGGGTCGTCATAGAACGGGCGGACCGGCGCGGTAGCCTTGTTGTTGAGTGGCAGGAAATCGAACAACTGACGCACTGCTTCAAGAGCCTCGACATCGTTCTCATATGCGCCATCGGCAACGGAGGATTTTTTGGTGTGTGTGGAGGCGCCGCCCAGCTCTTCCGCCGTGACGATCTCGTTGGTCACGGTCTTCACCACATCCGGCCCGGTTACGAACATGTAGGAGGTGTCGCGCACCATGAAGATGAAGTCGGTCATGGCAGGCGAATAAACGGCACCACCGGCACACGGCCCCATGATGACAGAGATTTGAGGCACGACACCGGAGGCGATGACGTTGCGCTTGAAAACGTCGGCATAACCGCCGAGCGAAGCAACGCCTTCCTGGATACGGGCGCCTCCGGAATCATTGAGGCCGACAACGGGCGCGCCGACCTTCATCGCCATGTCCATGATCTTGCAGATCTTCTCCGCATGGGTTTCGGAGAGTGAGCCGCCGAGCACTGTGAAGTCCTGGCTGAAGACATAAACCTGACGGCCGTTAATTGTACCCCACCCCGTGACAACACCGTCGCCGGCGATTTTTTGGCTGCCCATGCCAAAATCCACCGCGCGGTGCGTGACGTACATGTCAAATTCTTCAAAGGAGCCGTCGTCGAGAAGGACTTCGATGCGTTCCCGCGCCGTTAGCTTTCCCTTTGAGTGCTGCGCGTCGATGCGCTTTTGCCCGCCGCCCAGGCGGGCCTCCGCACGACGTATTTCCAGGTTTTCTAGAACTCGCTGCATCTGTCCTCTCTTTCTAAGTTTTTCTAGGATGGAGCCGATGTGAAAAAAAGAGTTGGAAATGTGCGCAGGGGAATTTACAATAATTTATAATTGAAATTGTGAATTTGCAAAATGGCCGTCGGAAAGCTTTTCATAGGCAAGAGTGTGCGGGAGCTTCGGCTGTCGCGAAAATGGAATCAGGTCCAGTTTGCTGAAAGGCTCGGGATATCGACGAGTTATCTCAACCAGATCGAAAGCAACAACCGGCCTGTATCAGCCACCGTACTCCTGGCACTGGCCGATAAGTTCCAACTTCAGCTCTCGGAAATAGCAGGCGGCGAGGGTGATCGCCTTCTGTCAGCGTTCTCGGAGGCGCTAGGTGACCCCCTGTTCGAAAGCCTTTCACCGACGGTCCAGGACATCAAGCTTGTGGTGCAGAATGCTCCGAGTATAGCCCACGCAATAATCCTCGCTCACCAGGCATACAGGCGTAGCACCGAACAGCTCGCGAGCATCGATGAGGAACTGGCCAAAGGAATGGCAGAGGCGACACCGTACGAAGAGGTGCGAGACTATTTTCATTTCGTTGACAACTATGTGCACGATCTGGACGTCGCTGCAGAGCGGCTGGCTACAAAGCTCGGACTACCGGAAGATTCCTTCGGCGCGATGAAGCGAGAGTTGGACAGATGCGGCATCACTGTGCGCCACGTTATAGACGAGGGCGCGCTTCGGAGCTTCCACACCGACACATCGACACTCTATCTAAACAAGCACTCCCCGGCCCAGACGCAGCAGTTCCAAATGGCCATTCAGCTTGCTCAACTTGAGTTCAGTGACAGCATTGCTAAGATAGCCTTGGCGGCGGGTTTCCGAACGGAAGAGGCGGTAGAGATCTGCAAGATCGGCCTGCAAAACTACTTCGCGGGCGCACTTTTAATGCCCTACGGCGATTTCGCGAAAGCCGCGATGGATCTCCGTCACGACGTCGAGCTGCTGGCGCTTCAATTCAACACATCGATCGAGCAGGTCTGCCATCGCCTTTCCACCTTGCAACGGCCCGGCCAAAAAGGCGTACCGATGTTCTTTGCCAGAATTGATCGTGCAGGCAATATCACCAAGCGCCACAGCGCAACCAAACTTCAGTTCGCTCGCTTCGGAGCGGCTTGTCCGGTTTGGCACGTGCATCGCGCTTTCGAATCTCAGGGGCGGATCTTGCGTCAAATGGCGGAAACCCCTGACGGCGGAAAGTATCTCTCGCTGGCGATACAAGTGACAAAGCGTTCTGGTGGGTTTCGAGGGCTAGATATAGCATATGCGCTCGCTTTTGGATGCGAAATGAGCAACGCCGAGGCATTTGTCTACGCAGATGAGTTTCTTGAGGCGCAAAGACCGGCGTTCCAGCCGATAGGGATTTCCTGTCGGATCTGCGAACGGACTGGGTGTGCGAGCCGAGCCTGGCCGCCTGTGAAAGGACGTATCGGCGTAAACCATAATCAAAGAATGACTTTGCCTTACGCCATATCTTGAAGCCATGAACCATTTTCCGAACCGCGCTTGTCCCGCCAAATTGCTCGAGGGGTGGATGCCCCCTTCCGGCCGGCATCGGCGTATGATGCCTGCCTAGCGCCATTGTGGCGCTCACGGAGGGAAAGCAGATGACACAGGTGAATATCCTTGCGATCGACCTCGCGAAGCGGAGCTTCCAAGTCTGTGGAACGGATCGCGGCGGGGCGGTTCTATTTAACCGGGTTCTCTCGCGAGCTCGACTATTGCAGCTTTTGAACGAGCAGTTGCCATGCGTTGTCGCGATGGAGGCTTGTGCCACCAGCCATTTCTGGGGGCGCGTTGCTAAAGGCTGTAGCCATAATGTGCGGCTAATTCCGCCGATCTATGTGAAGCCGTTCGTCAAACGACAAAAGAACGATGCGGCCGATGCAGCGGCGATCGCGGAGGCTGCACAACGACCGAACATGCATTATGTCGAGGTCAAGAGCGCTGAACATCAAGCCCGAGCGGTGGCGTTTCGAACGCACCAGTGCTTCGTGCGCCAGCGTACCCAGCTCATCAATGCGCTGCGTGGGCATCTTGGCGAATTCGGGGTCATCGTTGCTCAAGGACCCGCCAATCTCACTGCGGTAGTGGGAATTCTGGCCGATGACACAAATGGTCTTCCTGCTGGAGTTAGAGAGATTGGCCAGCTTTACCTGGACCAGATCAGGCTGCTGACCGAGAAAATCGACGGGCTGATGCTGAAACTTCGAGAAGCGACCAAAGCGAATGAAGAAATGCGTCGACTTTGCACTGTTCCCGGCGTCGGACCCGTGACCGCCGGAGCGATCCTCGCGTTTGCTCCCGATCTTCGCGCATTTAAGAGTGGCCGGAATTTTGCTGCCTGGCTCGGCCTCGACCCCGCCAGCATTCAACGGGAGGAAAGACCCGGCTGGGAGGCGTTAGCAAGATGGGGCAAACGGATATCCGTAAATTGCTCATCGTCGGCGCCATGAGCCTGATCCGCTGGTTCGTGCGTAAGGGCGTTTTGCCGGATAATTGGCTAGGAGGCGTTATGGGACGAAAACCGCGAATGGTCGCGGCTGTCGCACTCGCAAACAAGATGGCCCGCATCATCTGGGCGACGATGACTAGGGAGCAGAATTACAGAATGGCGTGATCCGCTGTTCTTCTCGAAGAACAAGGCGGTGAATGTCTGGGGCCAAAAGCCCCGGTGAGAAGATCGACTGACGGAACGATGCGGAAAGGACTTCAATGTTCAGAATGGGGTAAACCAGTCCCGGCGCTCGAGCACAAAGCTCTCTGAACCGATGTGGCCTCTGTTCTTCGAACTGCATCCCGGCCCGTGGCTAATCAGGCCACATCAAGAGGCCTGACACACGACCGATAGAATTCCTCGTTCGCTGACTGCCGTCAAAAAATCCTCTTGCCAAACCGGGGGCATCCACACACGCCCCGCCGCGATCCGTTCCACAGACTTGGAAGCTCCGCTTCGCGAGGTCGATCGCAAGGATATGCACCTGTGTTATCTGCTTTCCCTCCGTGAGCGCCACAATGGCGCTAGGCAGGCATCATACGCCGATGCCGGCCGGAAGGGGGCATCCACCCCATCAGTTCAAACTGCTGCGCTAAGAGTTCACCAAGCTGCACAAGAAGGTTTTGGATTTGGTCCGCGAGGATGAAGTCTGTCGCCGATTGACGACGATCCCTGGTGTCGGCCCCGTTGTCGCTCTCACCTATACGGCAACCATCGATATTCCTGGCCGGTTTGCCCATTCAAAGGCGGTCGGTTCTGTGCTCGGGCTGACGCCGAAACTGAACGAGTCTGGTGAAAGCAAACGGGTCGGGCGAGTATCCTGTTGCGGTGACGCGATGATGCGATCCCTGCTGTACGAAGCAGCGCAAGTCCTGCTCGTAAACGTTAAGAAATGGTCGTGGCTAAAAGCGTGGGCGATGAATATCGCCAAACGCCGCGGCAGGCAAAAGGCGGTTGTGGCCTTGGCCCGACGGCTTGCGGTGATCATGTATCGCATGTGGAGTGACGGAACCGAATTCTGTTGGACACGGGAGAGCTTGCCTGTTGCTGCGTAATTTACAACCTGGATAGCGAGAACCAAAGGAGACAATAAGCTTCCGCCGCCGGTGGAAAGATGTCCTTCGCAGGACGATGGATGGGGTGAGTTCGCGTGGTTGTCTTGGTACGGTCGTCTATTGCGATCAGGTCGCCGATTAGATTGTTCCGCCCCATTCTTCTGGTCCCATAGTGGGAGGGCCACAAAGGCCGATCCGGGAGAGAAGCGCGATACTGCGAAGCCATCACCACCATAGCTGCGGACAGTCAGAAGGTGCTTGACCTCACCACGCCGAATAGAGAAGACAACCCCATCAACGCTGCTAGAGTGGATTGCGCATTAAAGGGCCGGAAGAAAACACTGATGAATGATCCATGATAGGAAAAACGTATTAGATGGCTTCAAACTTAGGAATGGACCTGTTGCGCCATTCGATCCCACGATACCCTTCACTGCATTTGCAAAGTGATCTTCTAGAGGTCCAAGACAATGAACGCCATCCAGCGCTATCGGCCCCGGTGGCTTCGGCGTTAGGGCTTCTGGTCCCGCCTTGAGAACGTTTCCTTTGTACTGCGGTGAATTAAATGCTTATGCGACGTGCTTGGGTGGTAGGAGGCCGGGCGGCTCGATAGTGGTGATTGAGAGGCGCTGCACCGAGTGGGTTAATGTGAATAATAAGTGGTCCGTGCATTCGGCTCTGTCTGACTGCATTCTGATTCAAAATACTAGGGAGGAGCATCATGAAGACTTCAAACAGCTGCGGCATTACGCGCCGAGGGCTTATCGCCGCGGGAGCAGCGCTACCTTTGGTCACTATCCTCGGATATCCGGCCTCGGCTGCCGAGTTCGAGTTCAAGCTTGCGAATGGGCAGCCTGCAACTCATCCTGTTAACATTCGCGCCCGAGAGGCGCTCGATCGTATTCGCGAGGCGACGAGCGGACGACTCGACATCAAACTGTTTCCGTCCGGTCAGCTAGGATCCGACGCTGATCTAATGTCTCAGGTGCGGAGTGGCGGCATCGAGTTCGCTGTAGCGGCAGACGTAATTTTAGCATCTTTAGTGCCGCTATGCAGCATTTCGAGCATCGGCTTTGCCTTCAAGGACTACGATGCCGTTTGGCGGGCGATGGACGGGGATCTCGGAGATCATATCCGGGCCGGGATCGCGGAAACGTCCGTCACCACCGTATCGAAAATCTGGGATAACGGCTTTCGTCACATCACTTCATCGACGCGCGAAATCAAAACGCCCGACGACATCAAGGGCTTCAAGTTGCGTGTACCGGCGGCGCCGATCCTGACGTCGCTTTTCGCGGCGCTTGGCGCTGCGCCCACAGCGATCAACGTCACCGAGACCTATATGGCTCTGCAGACTAAAATAGTCGAAGGCCAGGAGAATCCGCTACCCACCATAGCCACCAACAAATTTAACGAGGTACAGGAAACCTGCAGCCTCACGGGTCATACATGGGGTGGTGTTTGGATTATTGGCAATAAGCGCGCTCTCCAGCGTCTGCCGGAAGACATTCGAGAGATCGTAGCACAGGAGTTCGACCGCTCTGCCGCAGACCAACGTGCTGACGTCGCAGCGCTCAATGTCACTGCCCGCGGGGAAATGGAAGGAAAAGGTCTCCGTTTCATTGATGTGGATAAGGAACTGTTCCGTCAGTCCTTGGCAAATTCGACTTTCTATAAGGACTGGAAAGAAAAATTTGGGCCGGAAGCATGGACGCTGCTTGAAAAATATTCCGGAGCGCTGGGGTAAGTCTTGAGTTCAATTCAACAGGTTGGATGAACTCCCGGAGGGAGGGCGAGGCCGTAAAAGCGGTATCAAGCAGCATCAGTCGCTGCTTCAACAATAAATGCTTAGGTCCCGGTGGTGCTGCTATTCGCTCTCGGGACTCAGGCAATGACACAAAGCGGAGGATGGAATAACATGGTGGCAGTTAGCATTGATACGGGCCAATTAGAAGGTAATCCCACCCGCCCCAGGGGCGGGTCGGCGCTGCTCAGGCCCATAGAAATGATCGCCTCCGCCATCTTGGTGGCGATCATAGGGCTGCTGCTGACGGGCGTAACCTTCCGCTATGTGCTATCGGCTCCCCTCGTCTGGGTTGATGAGGTCACCGGTTTCGGCTTCCTCTGGCTTGCCATGTTTGGCGCAGCTATCGCTATCGATCGCGATGAGCATCTTCGCCTGAGCTTGTTCGTCAACATGTTGCCGGAAAAACTGCGGGGTTTCTTCGCTGCCTTGGGAACACTTCTCGTGGCGATCTTTCTCATTGGGCTGTTGTGGCCTGCCATCGATTATGTCATCGAGGAGCGCTACATAACCTCGCCGGCGCTTAATATTGCCGCAAGCTGGCGCACGTCTGCGCTCCCTGTTGGTATCGCCCTGATGGCGATACTGTCGCTCAGAGAGACTGTGCGATCCGCCAATGTTCTCGAAATCTTGATGGCAGCTGCCCTTATTTCTGCTGCAGGCGCAACGCTTTGGCTCGCCTCCCCCTTTCTGCCGTCGTTGGGCCAAATCAACATCCTCATTTTCCTCGTGGGCTTCGTTGCCTTCTTTCTTGTAATCGGCGTTCCGATCGCCTTTTGCTTCGGCCTCGGTGCACTCACTTTCCTGACTTTCACGAGCTCAGTGCCGACAATGGTGATGATCGGACGAATCGACGAAGGCATGTCGAGCATTATCCTCGTGTCCGTTCCGATCTTCGTTTTGCTGGGTTGCATCCTGGACGCCACGGGTATGGGAAAGGCCATCGTCGAGTTTCTCGCTTCTATGCTTGGACATGTTAAGGCCGGCATGTCGTATGTTCTTCTCGGCTCTCTCTTCCTTGTATCGGGCATTTCCGGCTCCAAGGTTTCCGATATGGCGACTGTCGCGCCGGCCCTCTTCCCGGAAATGAAACGCCGGGGCCACGAGCCACGGGAGATGATCGCACTTCTTGCTACCGGCGCCGCCATGGCCGATACGGTTCCGCCCTCAATTCTGCTGATCGTTCTCGGATCAGTGGCGGGCGTCTCCATCGCCGGCCTGTTCACCTCCGGTTTCGTAATAGCGATGGTTTTGCTGATCGCTCTCGCCCTCCTCGCGCGCTGGAGGGCGCGGGGTGAATCCATGGATGGTATTCGGCGGCCTTCGCTCCGGACAGTCGGAAAGACGCTTGTCGTTGCTGCTCCTGCACTGCTGCTGCCCTTCATTATTCGAGGTGCTGTGGGTGGCGGGATTGCGACGGCAACGGAGGTCTCCACCATTGCAGTGCTCTACGCCATGATCATCGGAATGGTTTTGTACGGAGGTATTCGCCCTCGCAAGATGTACGCCATGCTAGTGGAAACGGCAGCGCTTTCCGGAGTGATCCTGATCATCCTAGGAACGGCATCGGCCATGGCCTGGACGTTGACGCAGACCGGCTTCGCCTCGCAGATGGCAGCGATGGTAACCGATCTACCCGGGGGATGGGTTTCCTATATGTTGGTTACAATTGGTGTGTTCATACTGCTCGGGAGCGTCCTCGAGGGATTGCCAGCCATTGTCCTTATGGCACCAATCATGTTTCCGATCGCGAAGACCTTAGGCATCAATGACATTCACTATTCTTTGGTGGTGGTGACGGCTCTGAATGTGGGATTGATGGCGCCGCCGATAGGTGTTGGCTTCTACATCGCCTGCAAGATCGGCAACGTCTCCCCAGATGATGCCATGCGAGGCATCTGGCCATATCTGGGCGCACTTCTGGTCGGGCTTTTGGTCATTGCCCTGATCCCAGCTTTATCAACCGCATTCCTGTAAAGAGGTAGATTTGCGCGTTTCCGGTACTCATCCCTCGGGTCCCAAGGCGACCCCGTCGGCGGTCTTACGGCGTCGAATGGACGGCCGATCGGGGCGGTTTGCTTGTCAACATTGGACCGTACGAAGATAGAATCCGAGTTCCCGCCGCTGCTTTGCAAGACAGGCACCGGGTACTCCCTAACGGCAATCGGGTAGTGGAGCCGGCTGTTCTGCTGGATGCCGTTTACAATTTTTGCAGTGACAAGCGAGCAGGTTAAGTTACTGCGGGAAAAGACGAAATTAAATTGCACAGGCGAGCGCGATCAGCGGCTCGTGAGCTTAAAATGTTCGACCGTTTTTCGCTCCCGTCCTGACCAACCGTCGGCGCACTGCGACGCGTGAGCTGAGCGCGTTCAGCCGTTTCTGCTCCGACCAGAGAGGTGCACTCTCCCTTCGTCTCCCTGACACACGCGTCAAGGCACTGAAATGGTAGGTAAGTGCGTTGGCATCATAGGCTGTGTCCGCTAGGAACACTTCGGGATCGACCTGCGCCAGAAGAGGCTTGGCTTGCGCCAGGTTCGGTCTCGGTGAGAGCGCCACCGGACTGCCGAGCTTATCGACCATCACATGAATCTTCGTCGTCAATCTGCCTAGGGACCGACCGATCGCTTGATCCACCCTTTTTTGCGCGCCAGCACTATGCTGGTTGGCGCGCATAATGGTGGAATTCAGCATCAAGAACTCGTTGTCGTGATCGGCAGCCCAGTGTCTGAATAGACGCTCGCAGATGCCGCTTACGCCACATCGGCGCAATCCCATGCGGATGTTTTTTCAGTCTCCGAACGCTCGCGAAGAACTAGCCAAGTTATCCCAGCGCAGTTTTGATAAAGCACCGGTTCCACGAAAAGGCGATTATCCGCAACCGTACCCCAACATGACAATCGTCCCGCAATCCATAACGACGTGCTATAACCAGCCCTCCAGTAGCGGGTCTGTTATGAATCACATAAAACTTTATTTGGGAATCTGAAGCCGTAAGTTATTTTTCTGACGACACGCTCTAGTATCTAAGGGATAAAGCAGGGGAATTTGCCTAATGTCGGAACGTGAGTATCGTAGCAGCGATCAGCCTAGGCCCGTCCGTATGGACGACGTTGCACGCGTGGCGGGGGTTTCGCAAATGACGGTTTCTAGGGCTTTGCGTAGCCCGGACCAAGTGTCAGCTGAGACACGGCGACGGATCACGGAAGCGATGGCATCGGTCGGCTATCTGCACAACAAGATCGCCGGGGGCTTGGCTGCGGAAAAGACCAACATCATCGGGCTAATCACGACGACGCTGCAGAACCCCCTGGTGGCGTCTGTCGCACAGGGCGTTTGCGACACGATCGCAAAGAGCGGATATCAGCTGATGCTCGGCATGGGCGAAGATTCCGAAGCTGAAGAGCGGGTCATTCGCGAATTTCTATCCTATCGTCCAGCTGCGCTTCTGCTACATAGGACGAGCCACACCGGGTCGGCTAGGTCCCTCCTGAGAACGACAGGTCTACCGGTGGTGGAGATGGGTAATCTGGTGGCGCGCCCGATCGACATGGTCGTGAGTCTGTCGAACTTTAGCGCTGCCAAAGCCATGACTGCATATCTGGCCACCAAATACGTCCGTATCGCTTATGTCGGGATGGTCTCCAAGGGCGACGACCGGTTCATGTCGCGCCGGCGAGGCTACTTGGCTGCGTTGCGGGAGGCTGGCATTCAGCCAGATACTGGCACGATACTCGAAGTTCCCTCAACCGGTCCGGGTGGCGGCGGCGACGCACTTGCTAAACTCATGGACGGGCGACCGGATACCCAGGCTGTGTTCTTCGCAAGCGGTGCCCTCGCCAGCGATGCACTGGCCGAATGCAAAGCACGCGGCTGGAAAGTACCGCAGCGACTTGCAATCGCGGGATTTGATGATTACGAATCCGTGATCAGCTCGATGGCCAGCATCACGGCAGTCCGCGTCCCCCGTTACGAGATCGGATCCCGCGCCGCCGAAGTGGTCCTGGCTCGCCTGCGCGGTGACCAGGACGTTCCCAAGCGAACAGAATTTGCATTCGAGATAATCCGGCGGGGAAGCACCTAAACCGCCACGGGCGTTGCCAGCAGTCCCCCGGGACAGCGTCGATCGTAACCGGAACCTGTTGAACAGACGAGCGACACCTCGTATGGCGCAGGGTGCCATGCCCAATTAGGATACAAATTGCAACAGCCATAATGACCTGCCACTGAGAATTTCCTTCAGAATGGATTAGCGTCCGGCCTATTAAGGACGGACGAATGAAGAAGCAGCGATTTACGGAAGAGCAGATTATTGCGGTGCTGAAGGAGCAGGAGGCTGGCGCGAAGGCGGCCGACCTCTGCCGCAAGCACGGGATTTCAGAAGCGACGTTTTACAATTGGAAAGCCAAATACGGCGGCATGGAGGTCTCCGAGGCAAAGCGGCTGAAGGCGCTTTAGGATGAGAATGCCAAGCTGAAGAAACTGCTGGCCGAGCAGATGCTTGACGTCGCCGCGCTCCGCGAGCTTCTTGCAAAAAATGGTAGGGCCTGCCGCCAAGCGTGAAGCCGTCACGCATCTGAAGGCCGTCATGGGTCTTTCGGAGCATCGGGCCTGCCAGATCATATCCGCCGACCGCAAGACGATCCGTTATCGGTCCAGTCGACCGCCGGAGGTCGATCTGCGAGCGAAGCTGCGCGACCTCGCCAACGAGCGGCGGCGCTTCGGCTACCGTCGGCTGTTCATCCTGCTTCGGCGGGATGGAGAGCCGTGCGGCGTCAATCGCATCTACCGCCTCTATCGCGAGGAAGGGATTTCAGTTCGCAAGCGAAAAGCTCGGCGGCGTGCTGTCGGCACGCGTGCACCGATCCTGGTTGAAGCGAAGGCCAATGCCCGGTGGTCGTTGGACTTCGTCCACGACCAGTTCGCCTGCGGCAGACGATTCCGGGTCCTCAATGTCGTTGATGACGTGACGCGCGAATGCCTGGCAGCGATACCGGACACGTCGATCTCCGGCCGTCGTGTTGCTCGCGAGCTGACGACGCTGATCGAACGGCGCGGCAAGCCAGGAATGATTGTCTCCGACAACGTCCTAAGTGCGGAAGGAAATGGGCTTGGCAGGCAAAGTTTCTCTGTTCGTCAGCATGCTCACGCTGCATGACGCTCGTCAAGTCACATCGTCGAACCAGGCGGCTTCCACTGGCAAGGGAAAAGGTCTCGTCCATAGCAAACACAGGGTCCATCATTTTGGCCCTCACCGTCCTTAACACGAGCTTCTGTTCCAGGTGGAAGACCCAAGCATTGTCTACAGGGTCATTCGAAGGATGCCCTCACGGCTCTAACTGACAGAGGTTCTTCCACCTGGTACCCGCCCTTCAACGAAGGGCCGGTAATCCGAACCGCTTTTGACGACGGCGTGTACGACACGCGCCATCTTGGCGGTAATAGCGGTCATTGCCTTGCGGCGGAGATCGGGATTGTCACGATCTCTCGCGATGTAGCGTTCGAATTTATGTTGGAAGCCGTTCTCACGCTGGCGGATGGCAACTTGCCCAGCAATCCACAGGGTTCGTTGCAGCCGCGCGTTGCCGAATTTGGAAAGTCGGGTCTGGCCGCGATACTGGCCCGATTGCTTTGTCGACAGATCCAGCCCGCAGAATTTGAGAAACTGACGGTGATGATGAAAGCGGCGCAGGTCCCCAGCCTCCGCAATGATCGTTAGCGCGTTGATCGGACCGATCCCAGGAATCTGCCGCAGGATCTGATAATCACGGCTGTTTCGCAGCAAATCATCGGCCTGTGCTTCGATCTCGTTGCGTTGGCGGATCAGGCTGCGGGCTTCGGCGACAACCATCCGAAACATGCGAATTGCAGGCGCATCCAGCGGCAATGGCAAGCCAATCGAGGTGCGGGCAGTCTCATAAATATCCATTAAAATCTGTGACTTGCTCACTTTCCTGCCGACAACATCCCATGCCGCTTCGACGAACTTCTCCTTCGTCAGTGTCGTGATGCTCGATGGTGTGGGGAAGGCGTCGAGGAACGCGAAGAACCAGTCGCTCCGACTGTTACCCCGGAAACGCTCGATCTCTGGAAAATACAGCGGCAGGTAATGCGTCAGGATGCGATGTTGGATCTCGGTCTTGGCGTTAGCAATGGCTTCGTGTGTCTTCGACAATTCTTGAACGTCGTTGATGCCAGCACGCAAGGGATCATGATAGACCTGAGTCGAGTGGATCCTCAACATGTGTAGGATCACCTGGGCATCCTTGGGGGATCGTTTTTGTCCCAACTGTTGTGCAAGGCTTCTCGCATGCGGGCAAGCGCTAGCGACGACACTAACCGCGTTTCGAAGCCGGCTTCCACCAACCGCCAGGCGATCGGACGATGATAGTTACCCGTTGCCTCAAAGGCGCAGACCACCGGTCGGTCATATGATTGCAAAATCGCGATCAGATGGTCATGTTCTGCACGCGTATTGAGAACAGATAACGGACGGCGGCGTTTATGGCCGGGTGCTTCGATCAACACTTCATTGCGAACCTTGGCGATGTCGATGGCTACCAACACAGCATCGGCAGGTATAGAATTCTGACTGGTCATGGTCGGTCTCTCCGGAATGAGTTGTGAACACTCACATTCTAGAGGTACTTCGACTGGCCATGGCCACCTCGAACGATGCGCGCTTGCAGCAAAAAAGCTGCGCGCACCGTTCCCTCGGTGGCTCCAGTTCTTCCTTCCGTAGGTGCTACGGCACCGAACTCACTTCGAATGCCATCCTTGCCTGGTCGAAGGATCACAAGGTCGAGTGGCACTACATCGCGCCGGGAAGACCGATGCAGAATGGCTATGTCGAGAGTTTCAACGGACGTATGCGCGACGAGTTGCTCAACGAGAGCCTGTTCTTCGGCCTCGAACATGCCCGAAGCGCCATTGTTGAATGGGCGGATGATTACAATCATTTCCGGCCGCACTCATCGCTCGGATACCAGACCCCGGCAGACTATGCCGGGATCATCGCCGCAACCGGCTCCAACGCTGCGCGAGATGAAAGCTTCGCGTTTCCGCCGGTTGCTGACACCGCGCCATTTGGCGTATTAAAAACCGCCGAGGCTCTGATCGCAGCCGGATGAAAGTTCAGTGGCAGGTCAATAAGTGCACAAGGAAAACAAGCTATAAAAGGCCTCAGAGTTGGTGCGGAAATTTTACAACTCGAAAAAAGCCTTCGCCGCATGAGGCGGATTGATGCCAGTTTGAGGATGACGGGCGCGTTGCGCGACAAGTTTTTGAAGTTTTTAACCAGTCGGCGGCATCGCCCCAGCCGAACACGTCCACTCTGCGACCCAGCGCCGTGTGGCCAGCTCGATCTCGATCCGCAAAAAAGCTGATCTTCACAGACGGGACCGGTCTTTCGCCGAAGATGGCACGTCTGCGTGGACGCGCAATTCGCGGCGAGCATTGTCGAGCTGGCGTGCCCCATGGTCATTGGTGGAAAACAACGACATTTACCGGCGCCCTGCGCCTGACCGGCATGCCCGCGCCGTTTGTCTACGAAGGAGCGGTGAACGGCAACGTCTTCCTGGCCTATGTTGAGCAGGTGTTGCTACCGACCCTTCAGCCCGGGGATATTGTCGTCATGGACATGTGTGGATGCCCCCGTTTGTGCAAGAAAAAATCTTTTGAAGAGCAAGGAGCGTGGTCGGGTGCTGACATGGCTTCTTTCGAAACAATACAGATCCAGGCGCATCTGCACCGTGCACCTGGAACACGTTCTTCGCCAGATCCAATCCGATTGTGTTTACTTCCAACATGGACGCCTCCGTTCAAATGATGATCGACACCCCACTCTGCCACAGTGATGCCGTGAGGGGGCGTCCACCCCATCAATCTGCCCGCGCACAAAACGGCCGGGGTGCGCGAGGCCATCGAGCGCAAGCCCTACAGTCCCGACTCCAACCCCATTGAAAATGCCTTCTCAAAGTCGAAGGCCATGTGGCGGGCTCGGGCAGAGAGAAAGATCGATGCCCTTTGTGGGATGCGGTCGGCGTATTGATGCCCCGCTTCACGCCGATAGAATGCGCAAACTACTTCAGAGGTGCTGGATATGACCCGGATTGAACAGGATCTGCTCTGAATGTCGGTCGGACAAACCAGTGCGTGCAGCAGACCTACCGTGTCGACAAGGATATGCCGCTTCCTCCTTGCACGCTACCCGCAGGGGTCGATGCAAAGCACACTTTTTCCTTTGCCTTTGACGCTCTGGCTGTCGATGGTCGCCGCCGTCGGACGACCTCCCCGCCCATCGCCTCGCGGTATTCACGTACAGATCCCCATGAATGCAGCCGAGAGTGCCCTGTCAGTTCCACCGTTCGAAATCGCTGAACAGCGTTCTTTAGCGACAGGTCTTTCGGCATGGCTCGCCAATGGCAGCCCGTGCGGAGAACATAAATCAGGTCGTCGATGACGTCGTCCAGATCGACCTCACTCTTGCGGCCGCCACGCTTGGCTGGCGGGATCAAAGGCTCAACCAGCACCCGTTCCGCATCCGTCAAATTGTCCGCATAGCGCACTAGGTTATATTCCCCTCGGTTCGTCGTCATCCACGTCGTTTCCATGTCCGCGTCGAGTTAAATTAGTTAGAGAGAATCACAACTGATTTATGTTGTTTAACTTATTTATGGTCCGACACGTAGACGTACGGGATGATCGCTGAATGAACGCTTTCGAGGTTAATTGGCACGGCGATCTTACAGCCAGATCGGTTTGCCGGCTTTACTTCCACTGAAAACGTTCCGCACAAATTCACTTGCGGGACATGCTCGCATCGATTATGTTTGCGTAATCATTTTATGGGAAAATCTTCCCGAACTTTGGCACCTCTAACCCCATTGCTAACGGGCGGGGGCGCTGCAGGAAGTGAAGCGCACGGAGCAGCTCAACACGGAGGAAGAGCTAAGGCGTGTTGCTCATCGGCGGTGACGCTCCTTGAGCGGCCTATTGCCGAGTGTCTCGGTAAGATGAGTTAGGTTTAGTGCGCCAGGATGCCGGAAATGCAGGCGCTTCTGCGGAGGAAGAAAAGTCATGAAGCACTATCAAATGTTCATAGGTGGGCGTTGGGTCGAGGGCTCAAAAGGCGAGCGCTTTGATACAAGCGATCCTTACACTGGAAAACCTTGGGCAACTATCGCACGCGGTACCGAAGCAGATGCAGCGCTCGCCGTTGAAGCCGCCCACTCGGCAATGCGTGCCGGCACATGGGCAGCTATGTCGGCCAGTGCACGGGGCGCACTGATACGTCGTCTCGGAGATGCGATCGCCGAGAAAGCAGATTTTCTAGGCGAGCTAGAAACCCGTGACAACGGTAAGCTGATTTCAGAGATGAGACTGCAGGTTCGCTATCTCCCGCAGTTCTGCTACTATTATGCCGGTCTAGCGGATAAAATCGAGGGAACCGCACCTCCGGCAGAACGTCATGGATACTTCAACTATACACGCAACGAGCCCATCGGCGTTGTCGTGGCTATTACGCCTTGGAACTCTCCGCTGTTCCAGGCGGTGATGAAGGTTACGACGGCGCTCGCTGCTGGTTGTTCCGTGGTCGTGAAGCCGTCGGAATTCACTTCTGCATCGACGCTGGAACTCGCAAGGCTGGTTGAGGCGGTCGGCTTCCCGCCGGGCGTGTTCAACGTTGTATGTGGTTATGGCAAGGACGTAGGCGACGCGCTCGTCCGGCATCCTAAGACGGCGAAGATATCCTTCACCGGCAGCGAGAACGCGGGACGCACGGTCTACGAGGCGGCGGCGGGCGACTTCAAGTCCGTTACGCTGGAGCTCGGTGGCAAGTCGCCGAACATCGTCTTCGCGGACGCCAATATCGAGGACGCTTTGAAAGGAGCGGTCTCCGGCATCTTTGCCGCCTCTGGACAAACTTGCATCGCTGGCTCGCGCCTGCTCCTGCAGGAATCGATCCATGACCAATTCGTTGAACGCTTGCTCGCCTTCGCGAAAACCGTGCGGATTGGCAATCCCATGTTGGAGGACACCCAGATGGGACCGGTGGCTACGCCGCCCCAGTTCAAGAAAATTCTCGACTACATCGACGTGGCCAAATCCGAGGGCGCGGAACTTGTACTTGGCGGAGGATCATCCGATGCCGGGGAGTGGTTCATCCAACCGACAATTTTCACAAACGTCGATAACAGCATGCGCATCGCACAACAGGAGGTTTTCGGCCCCGTACTCTCTGTCATCAAGTTTCGTGATCAGGATGAGGCAATCGCCATCGCCAACGACACGATGTATGGCCTCGCCGCCGGGGTATGGACTCAGGACATACGGCGCATGTTTACCATGGCCAACGCGATTGAGGCCGGTACGGTCTGGATCAATACGTACCGTGATGCCAGCTATACGATGCCTTTTGGCGGTTACAAGAACTCGGGTGTGGGTTTTGAAAACGGAATCAGTTCAATCCGGCAATATCTCAAGACCAAGAGCGTGTGGATCAACTACGACTCCGAAGTCCCCAACCCGTTTGTTATGCGCCTGAACTGAGGGGCTTGGCCAGCTCCGGTCGAACACTGCAAAAAGAGACCCGTTGCCCATTCACGGCAAAATCGACGAATGAGTGCGGATCGACATCTGCGGTAACGTGACATTCAATCTATTTAGATAGGTCGCGGCATTGACGTTACTTGCCGGGGCATGCGAGGCTTCTTTGACAAGAAGGCCCCTGCCTGCCCCAATTGAAGCTGAGGAAGAACGGACCCCTAGTCTCCTCGATAATCGGTACGCAGGACCCTTATGAAAAGTGCAGAACAACGTTTCACGTATATCATCGTCGGAGCTGGCTCAGCCGGCTGCGTACTAGCGAACCGACTTTCCGAAGATCCTTCCAATACGGTCTGCCTGATCGAGGCGGGACCGGTCGATCGCAATCCGCTGATTCACGTGCCCCTTGGCATTATGCGGCTACTCAAACATCCGCGCCTGAACTGGAATTTTACCACTACCCCACAGACCCACGCCAGCAACCGCAAGATCGCGATTCCACGTGGCAAAACGCTTGGTGGGTCGAGCTCGATCAATGGCATGGTCTACACGCGGGGCGATCCCACGGACTATGACGACTGGGCGAACCTCGGGAACCCGGGTTGGTCATTTCGAGAGTTACTGCCTTACTTTCGACGCTCCGAGAACAACCGGGATTTCCGCGATTCGGTCTACCACGGTACCGATGGCCCAATTGAGGTCGGGTTTCTCGACCGGTACAATCCGTTGTCCGAGGTCTTTTTCCAGGCGGGAGAGGCACTGCAGTATCACCGCAACGAGGATTTCTGCGGCGAGACGCACGAAGGCTTTGGGCGACGCCAGGCGTCAATCGCGCGCGGCCGCCGCTGTTCCACGTCCACGGCATATCTAGCGCCCGCGCGCCACCGCCCGAACCTGCATATACTCACCGGCGCCCTCGCCCGCCGAGTGGTCATCGAAGACGGCCGCGCCGTAGGTGTAGAGATTGAGACTGGTGGTGAGGTTCGCTTAGTGGAGTCCGGCCGCGAGGTAATCCTATCCGCCGGGGCGATCGGCTCCCCGCATCTTCTGTTACTGTCCGGGGTTGGCGATGCAGACGATCTGCGCAAAAAAGGAATCGAGGTAAAGCATCACCTCCCCGGAGTCGGGCGAAATCTCCGGGACCACATCGCGGCTCCGATCCAGTACACAAGCCCAAGCACTGTGCCCTACGGGTTGTCTTGGAAGACTTTGCCTCGGCTCGCCTGGGATGTCCTGTCCTACCCGTTCACCGGACGGGGACTGCTCGCCAACAACATTCTTCATTCCGGCGCCTTTATCCGCAGCCAGCCCGGTCTAGCCCGCCCAGACGTCCAACTCATATTCGTCCCCGCGCTTCGGGACAAGGCGGGGCGCATGGGTCGCGGATTTGGCTTCGGCATGCTAAGTGTGCTTTTGCGCCCGAAGAGCATAGGCCGCGTATTCCTCCTAAGCGCCGACCCAAAGGCCGCACCTGGAGTTGATCCCAACTTGCTTGCTGAGCCCGAGGATGTCGAAACCGTTGTGCGGGGCCTGCGCATCGCCAGACGGCTAGTCGAGACCGAGCCATTCGCTCCTTATCGCGGATTGGAGATAGACCCGGGCCGCGACGTAGAACGCGCGGATGATATGACAGCTTATGTGCGCGAAAACTCACACACCGCGTATCACCCGGTCGGCACCTGCGCGATGGGTCCAGGAAAAGAAGCTGTAGTAGACAGCGAATTGAGGGTTTACGGGATCAAAGGGCTTCGGGTCGCCGATGCTTCGATAATGCCCACTCTGCTCGGAGGCAATACCAACGGCCCTACAATTATGGTCGGCGAGAAAGCGGCTGACATGATTCTTGGGAAGCAGCCACTGGCAGCAGACCCTTTGCCTTGAAACTCATTGGTACGCTCAAACGGCTCGGCTTACTGTTCGCCGGAGTGGAGGTCGCCGTCTCCGCTTAGAATCGATGAAGCCGTGTGCTTCTTGGAAGAGGCTGTTCCTGAAGAGGCCTTCTCTACGGCCGGCATAGCAGTCCGGCAGGCCCGCGCAAGGCGAACGGGCTGGAGCTGTCAAGCAGATAAACGGACTATCATTGCAGTAATTCAGCCTCCTCCGCGGGGCATTGGTACAGATTTGCTATCAAAGATATATGAACTACGAATTTTACTTCCCTGTCGGCCCACAACACATTTGCGGTCCATCGATTCTGGAGGTTTTCATGACAAACACGCTACTCGCCCGCCTTGCTTCGCTAGATACGAACACCGTCTCTGATGCGCTGGACTTCCTCGGCCTTCCTGGTGCCACCTATGGTCTTAGGCCGCTGTGGAATTGCCCGAAGATTGTCGGCCGGGCGAGCACAATCCAAATCGGAGCGAAGACCGACGACACACTGACGCCGCATCTCATTACGCCCGTCATCGCTTCGATCACCACCGACGACCGCATCCTCGTGATCGCCGGTGGCCTCGAAGGCATTTCCTCCTGGGGCGACATCATCGCAAACGCCGCGACGGTCAAAAAAGTGCGAGGGACCATTATCGATGGTGTCAGCCGGGACATCGAGGGCAGCGAGTCCATCGGCTATCCGGTCTACGGTCGCGGCGTAACCATGATCAGCGGCCGCAATCGTGTCGTGCAGCTCGGTTCCGGCACCCCGATCGAGGTCGCCGGCGTGACGGTAAGTGAAGGGGATTACGTAATCGCCGACCGCTGCGGGACGGTTTTCGTGCCGGCCGCACGTATTGAAGAAGCGCTTGATCTTGGAGAGCGCATAGCCAAGCGACAGGACGGTATGGTGAGAGAGGTCCGGTCCGGACGTTCTGTCGCGGACGTGATGCACGATAAGGAATTCGAAGCCATTCGTCACCAGTGACCACACCTTCAGGAGCAATACAGATGAACAATCCAAAAAGCGCCAGTTCCGAGGATCAGGAACTCGTTGCACTCTTCGTCGGCCTCGACACGCCAGGTGTTTCCGATGCGCTGGACAAGCTCGGCATTCACGGGCAGGCGATGGGGATCGGGCCACTCGCCAATTACACCAAGGTCACAGTAGGCCCTGCATACACGGTGAAATACGTGCCCGCTGCCGTGCCTCCGGGTAGTGTAGGTGATTTCATCGATGATGTGGCCGAGGGAGACATCATTGTCATCGATAATGATGGACGCACCGACTGCACGGTATGGGGCGACATCATGACTCAGTATGCCGGACTACGCGCCATCGCGGCTACGGTCATCGACGGCGTCTGCCGCGACGTCGGCAAGGCGCTTGCGGACGGCTATCCTTTGTTCACGGCAGGCCGCTTCATGCGAACCGGGAAAGACCGAGTTCAGGTGGAATCGGTCAACGCCACGGTCGGGATCGGTACAGTCCGCGTTGCATCCCGCGATATTGTAGTTGCTGACGCAAACGGTGTGGTGATCGTACCGAGGGCCCGCGCCCGTGAGGTCGCGGAAGCAGCCCACAAGATAGAAACCACCGAGGCAGCAATCCGCGAGCAAATCGCGAAGGGAGCGACGATCGGTGAGGCGCGTGCATCACTTGGCTACCACAATCTGCAGCGAAAGGCTTGAGTATCATGACGACTGACAATGTCACGCGGACCTGCAGGGTGTTCGTCGCATCCGCGACCTCGATCACTGTAATCGCTCGAATATGAATCTGGCTCCGGATCGACCTTCGGTTTTTTTGCGAAACAACCATGATCGTGCGGGCGCATGCAACTCGGTCGAAGTGCGCCAGCCCGGAAAATGACCTGAGGGGTGTGCGGGAGGCACAACTTCAAAGCCAAAGTACCGGGTCCGGCAGGATGGTTTGCAATTGTTCGAAGTCGTTTAGATGAACGTTCGGAAGGTTGGCTGCAGTTTCACTCAAGGTGTTTAAATGTTTTCATTCCAGCGTTGCCGTCGTGATTTGATCAGTGCGCAGGTTCGACAGACATACCAATCAGTGTGTCGATAAATTCATTGCTGCGTGTTTTTTTTGTAATGATGGATATGGTGGCGATGTCGCATCTCTGCGCGATCGGCTTGTAGATGACTTTGTACAGCGCAGGTAATGCACGCGCGTAGGTGCTGGGAATCAAAGCTACTCCTTGACCACAGCCGACCATGGCGTTTTGCGCGGAAATCGACCTACATTCACTCAAGGTGCGAGGCGTGTATCCGGCAGACGAGCAGAGTGAGATAATGCTGTCAAAGAACTCAGGAGCAGTCTGACGAGGAAAAAGGATCAAAGACTCCTCTTTCAGGTTCGCGAGGTCGATCTTAGTGTGTGCGCTGAACGGATGGCTATCCGTTAACGCCACGACAAGATCGTCTTTCTTCACGAGCTGGACATCCAGTTTTTCTGGACCACGCGTGAGGCGTGCGTAGGCAGCATCAAGTTCGCCTGACTCAACCAACTCAAGCGCCTGGTAGCTATCGATCTCAACAATTGACAACGACAGGTCCGGGAAGGTCTGGCGCAATTTTTCCACGATCGGGGGTAAGATATTTTCTATGACCGAGAGGATCGCGCCGATCCGCAACTCGCTGGCTTTGCCGTCTTTCGCGGCGCGAACCATTCCATCGACGCGAGCAGCGTGGTCAATGAAGCGGCGGACCGTGGGGAGAATCGCGGCGCCATGGACTGACAGGATCGTGCCGCGTCGTGACCGATCGAAAAGCTTAACGCCCAAGGCATGCTCTAAAAGCTGGATCTGCTGTGTCAGGGGCGGTTGCGACATACCCAGCCGAACCGCCGCCCTGCCAAAATGGCCTTCTTCGGCGACAATCAAAAAGGCATGTAAGTGGCGGACCAAACGAAAATCGATCATGCTCATAGCATCAGCATATCAACGGCCTTTGTCAATCGTAATTGACATATGAAAGGCCCCGATTAGACTAAGCTTTGAAGATATCGTGACGCTGGTGCGTCAATCGAAGAAAGCGTGTTTTCACGTTTGGTTGGCATCCAGAATGGCGGCACGCGAACAGCTGCGAGAGCGGTTTTTTCATCATTCATCGCTGTGTCGTGAAGGGGTATAATGGTGCGCGATCTACTTGAACTTGGTACGTCAACGCTGAGCGAAGCCTCCGGCCTAAAATGTTCGCTCGACCCAGCCCTCCGCCCGGTGTGGAAGGGCGCTGCGTTCGCTGGACCGGCATTTCCGGTCAGCTGCCCTCCGGGGGACAATTTAGCCATTCATCTAGCAGTGGAGCGGGCGCCGAAGGGAAGTGTGCTCATGGTCGATGCCGCAGGCTGTCAGGCCGGATATTGGGGAGAAGTGTTTGCTGTAGCGGCGGAAGCCCGCGGCATCGTCGGTCTCGTGATCGACGGAGGCGCGCGCGACATCGATGCTTTAGAAGCCCGGGGCTTTCCCGTCTTCGCGCGGTGCGTGTCCATGCGTGGCACGATCAAGCGTCAAGCTTTGTGCGTTGGCGAAACCACGACAGTCGCAGGCGTCTCCGTCGCGCTGGGGGACATGGTCGTCGCCGACGTCGACGGCGTAATGAGTATTCCAGCTCATCATTTGGAAGCCACCTTATCGGCGGCGAGGGACCGTCAGGAGAAAGAGAAGATCGTGATGGACCGACTTCGCAAGGGCGAAACGACAGTGGAAATTCTAGGCCTGACTCACTACCGCAATTGACGGCCTGTCAGATGGACCATCGACAGAAGCAGAGTGAGATCGAGGTAAAGGTGACATGAATACCGTGAACACGCCCGATGCGGGAACCGCTACGACAGCAGGTACGCACGCGCCCAAACTCTTGCGCGGGCCGCTCGGCAAGATGCTTGCCTTGAATGACTTTGAGAGAGTGGCCAAACGCCACCTTCCCAAATCCATTTTTGCCTATGTCTCGGGCGTCGCGGAAGAAGGGCAGGCAGCCGACGCAATTAACCGGTCGTTCCACGAAACCAGGCTGATCCCGAGGGTGTTGCGCGACGTTAGCGGCCGCGTCCAGGCTACGACACTTTTCGGCAAAACCTACAACCATCCGTTCGGCATCGCACCGATGGGCAGTAGCGTCCTGGCAGCATTCGACGGCGACGTGGTGCTTGCGCGGTCCGCGGCGAAGCGCGGTATTCCTTCAATTGTTAGTGGTGCCTCGCTTACACGTCTCGAGCGCGTTGAAGACGAAGCGCCAGGGCGCTGGTTTCAGGCCTACCTCGGCGCCGATGAGGCACGGGTCGAAGCGCTCGTGGATCGAGTTGCCAACGCCGGCTTCGAGACACTTGTCTTTACAGCGGATGTTGCTGTACTCGGGAATCGCGAGCACTATGCGCGGGCGGGTTTCGAGACACCACTTCGACCAAGTTGGAATCTGGCGTGGCAGGGCGTAACGCACCCGCGGTGGCTGCTCGGCACGGCGGCGAAGACGTTGATGAAACATGGTATTCCCCACTTCGAGAATATGGAGGCCTATCGAGGAGCGCCTATTCTTTCCCGCAATGTCATGCGTGACTTTGGTAAGCGCGATCATTTCAGTTGGAAACATCTGGAAATCATTCGCAGACGGTGGAAGGGCAACCTTGTCGTTAAGGGCATACTTGCAGCCGCGGACGCTCGGATCGCTGCCGATTGCGGCGTAGATGGGATTATTGTCTCGAGCCATGGTGGGCGGCAACTCGACGGCGCCGTGGCTCCTCTCCACGCTTTGCCCGGGATCATTGACCAAGCCGGCTCCACAACCGTGATGTTGGATGGTGGCATCCGTCGCGGGACAGATGTGATCAAGGCGATAGCATTGGGGGCGCAGTTCGTTTTCGTTGGCCGACCATTCCTTTATGCCGCCGCCGTGTTTGGTGAACGCGGAGTGATCCACGCTATTGATCTTCTCTCTCAAGAAGTAGACCGCAACCTCGGAATGCTCGGGCTGAAGAACATAGGGGACGTTGATAGATCAGTCATCGCTTAGTAAAGGCGAAGACGTATAGCTATATTTGTTTTTGTCGTAGGTGGAGAGATATTTATGTTACCCTATCCCAAATATGACATTGTTGTGATGGGAAGTAGTATTAAGCTTGACGTGGGATTTATCGGGATATCGAATATCACACTGATTCAAGTCGAGGATGGCTACATTCTATTCGACGTTGGTGGCCCTGTTACACGCGACATGTTGGTAAAAGGGCTGCGCGACAGGGGGCTTTCGCCGAACGATATAACTAAAATATTTCTCTCGCATCTTCATAGCGACCACTGCCTCAATATCGACCTTTTCCCGTTCAGCACGGAGGTTTTTGTAAGCAAGGCAGAATGGAATTACGCCGACAGGCCGCATGAGAAGGACATCTACATACCTTGGCTCATCAAGGAGCAGCTTTCCAAGTATAGGTTGTCGTTGATTAAGGGCAGGGGGGATCTCGCGCCGGGCGTCAAGTATTTCCCGGCCCCCGGACATACGCCTGGTTGCTATGCGATCAAGCTGGCCTTGCCTGATGGCTCAAGGGTGACGCTGGCCGGCGATGCTCTCAAGATGCCAACCGAGGCGCTTCGGGGTAGGGCGGACATGTGTTTCGACACTCGGGAATCATCCGCGACTACAATTGCGGAAATTTTATCCGATAGCGACCTCATAATCCCAGGGCATTATCCGCCCCTGACACTGGAGGATGGCAAAATATTCTGGACGGATAGCCAGTGTATTTCTTTAGTAGTCAGATAATTCGACACAACCCGGTTTCCGTTCACATTATCCCGGATTTTGGCAAGATCTGCGCAGTCGGTCCTGTATACCAGAGCCTTGGCTGAGGTTGCCGTCAACAAACGTAAGGACGAACAGCGTGGCTCGAGAACAGACGGTTCATGGCGCGGATTTCAAGGCAAAGGTGGCCCTAGAGGCCATTCTCGGCGATGCGACGATCTCTGAACTGGCGTCGAACTATGGGCTGGATCAGACGATGGTGTATTCTTGGAAGATCAAGGCGCTCGAAGGTATGTCTGGGATTTTCTCACACGACGCCCAGGCGGAAGCCGCTGTTCTGGAAGATGAGGCCTATTCCGAGGTCTGCCAAATGTCATTGCAGATGCGCTGGGGTGATATGGATGCCGCCGGACATCTGAACAACACCGTCTATTTTCGTTTCATGGAGCAAATCCGGATTACATGGTTTGAAGGCCTCGGCCTCCTTGGCGATGTTGGCCATGGCGAAGGACCGGTTATCGTTGATGCGGCCACCGCTTTTCTGCGGCAGTTGAGCTACCCGGGTGATGTTCTTGTCACAATGTCGGTCGGGCTGCCTGGCCGAAGCAGCTTCGATACCCGCTACAAGCTGAGCCGCGCTGATGAGCCGGAAAAAATCTGTGCTACAGGCTCCGCTCGCTGCGTCTGGATTGACTTTTCCAGGCAGAAATCAGTGCCCATGCCAGACAGCTTGCGGAATACACTCCTACAAGCGCGCCTGACTTGCGCCCCGATTAACCCAGGTTCGTAAGAGCGCGCTCGGGGTTAATCGAGCGTGTGCTCACCAGGAGAGGCCGATTGTGACCTGCGCTAAGTCATAGCCGAGCGAGGCAGATTATTTCCGGCGCGAGATAGAGCCGTGCTGCCCTCCGTCACGTTGACTCACCATAGGCAATGGCGTCGTCGTCGCGCGTCGGCGAAAACATGCCGACGCGAAATTAGGGCCACTCAGGCATAGAATGATACGGTCTTACGTACTATCAACAGGCATGATATGCGGGGCCCTACGGCTATTAATCCCAGTGGAGATCGGCGTGCAGGATGAGAGGTCCGTTGACGTGAGCGCTGATGGCGAAGACGGTAGCTTGTCCGAAATGCGGAGAGCCCGTCAGCCGGCGATGATGTTCCAGGACTCTCTCTTCATATACAGTCAGCAGGTCGCACTCGAAGGGCGTGCTGTGTTGCGGCGCGGCTGACGTGTCACAAACCGCCGCCCGATGACCGAGCGGCGGTTCTTTAGGCGCCTATTTCTTGACGATCCCGATCCTGTTGCCGCGCACGGCACCGAGCCAGATCTCGTCCCCGAGGTCGAGGGCGCTGGTGACGAAGCCGAGCAGTTTCGGATTGGCATCAACCTTCAGCCGGTGCTTCACCGACATGTCCGCCGGACGCAGTTCGACGACGTCGTCCTCGCCTCCGCAAGTCTGTGCGTCGGTCCCCAAGCATCGGACTACATTCATGAATACTTCCTGATTGTCTGACTGTGCCACCACCAAGAACGTTCCGTCGTCCGTCTTATGAATGTTGTCCGGATAACCGGTGATCTCCGCAGTCACGCGCGGGGTCGATCCATTTCGACTAATCTTGTGAACCTTTTTGGCGCCCCATTCCGCCACTATGAGGGAGTCTTCGTCCAACGCAACGATGCCGTTAGCGCCCGCCATCCCAGAATCCGGAATCTTGGACCAGCCCTTGCCCGGATGCCATTCGAAGACATCGCCTGTGACCTTCCCCTGCATCATGTCCGAAAACCAGGTTTTTGAACTCGCGATCTGGAAGTAGACGGTAGCGGCAATTCCGCCATCGGGAAGCTCGTCTCCCTTCGGCGTGACTTCGAATACCTCAACCGCTTCGCGCTTTCCATGATTGATCGCGAACAGAAATTGCTTGCCATCCTTGCCGGCGACGAACGTCATACCGTGGCCGACAAATTCCTCCGCGACGAGCGGGCTCGTGCAGCCGGGATAGGCTGCGTCGTTGTAACTGGCGGCCGAGCCGTCGATGGGCAATACGCCCCATTGCCGGCTCTTCCGATGAATGATCGAAATCGCGCCTTTCTTAACATTCGGCGACCCGAGCTGGCTGGCCACAATCCAGGGCGTCCCGTCCAGAGGGAGCAGTTCCTCCGCGTTCACCGGACCGCAGACGAATTCGAACTTGCCTGCCGGATCACAACTCCCGCTTTTCAACTCGACCGCGTTCGCCGCCACAATAGACGTCCCAAGCAGCGCGCCGGCGGTCACCGCCACGGCATGGAGACATTTTGGTTTCCCCCCCCCCCCCCCCCCACGCGAACCCTCCCAGAGGTTCCACTGCGTAAGGATAGTTGAAGACTGCCGGCTCCGGCAAGCGAAATATGTTTGCGCAAACGTCTGTCGGCAAGCGATTGTGATCAGATCACACTTCAAGAATATTCATATTGCATCATCCCGTCGGCACGCTTCGTCCCACAGTGCATCGTCAATCTCATTGCATCGGGGTGTCCGCGACCAGCTCACGGAGAAAAATACCACGAGCCTCATTCTCACATTCGGTGAAGGACCCAATTGCCGCTTTGCATCAGGCGCGCCCGTAGCCGGACGTTGGCGAGATTCTCGAGCACTAACCGAATGCAACGCTCGCGGCTGGAAAGTGCCGCAGCGGTTGACGATCGCTGGGTTCGACGATTACGAATCCGTGATCAGTTCCATGGCCAGCATTCCCGCAGTCCGCGTTCCACGTTACGAGATCGGATGCCGCGCTACCGACGTGGTCTTGGCGAGCGTAGGTGGTGGCGACAAGAGCGTTCCGAAACGCACAGTTGCCTTTGAGATCATTCTGCGGGAAAGCACAGGATCCGGGGCGGGGTCGTTCGGCGGTCAGGTGTACACGACCCCGGCCACTGATGTATCGCCCTGCAGAGCGGCCATGAGCCGCCAGCGCGGCCTCGTGGTCCTAATGGATTCAAAGCTGCGCCGCAATCTTCGAGCACTTCATAATTGCGATCGTGGCCTCCGCGCACGGCGGAATCGCGATGACTCTCTTAGAGAGGTAAAGGCGTGTGATCCGTTGCGTCGCAGGATAGCTTCGATATCGGTTGTATAGAACGGGTTTATCTGACGCTTGACGATGTCGAGGTTCGCCTGGGGTTGGTGCGACGGTCTCGTAAAACTGCTCTTTCAACGCCCCGACGGAGAATGTCAGCATTGCGTATCGCTCCGAACAGCGCCGCGGCAGCGGGCGAAACCAATCGGAGCGCAAACTTTTGCGTAGAATGATCGATTTGCCGGACCATTTCCGAGAAACTGTTTGAGCAAAGACAATGAGCCTGCTAAGGGCTTCTGCAGGGCTATGATTGCGTAAACATATAAGTCTGGCGGATACAGGCGCGTCGTCCCACGACTTCGACGCCTATTAGTCGGTCAACCCAAAACATCAACGGAGGAGACAATAACTATGCTTTCCCGATTTATGGCAACCGGCCTCTTGGCCATGGGCGTGCTCGCCGGCTTCCCGGCGACTGCGGCCGAACCGATCGTCGTTGGCGCCACCATCTCGCAGACGGGCTCTCTGGCCGACTCGGCCGAACACTACCGGAAGGGCATTGTGCTCTGGCAGGAACAGATCAACAAGGCAGGCGGCCTGTTAAACCGGCCGGTTGAGTTCAAGTATTATGACGATAAGAGCGACCCGGCGACGGTTGCCCTCCTTACGGAGCGGCTGATAACCGATGACAAGGTCGACTTCCTGATCGCTCCGTTCGGATCCGCCAACGTGATAGCCGCCAGCGCTGTGTCGGAGAAGCATGGGAGAGTGATGATCAATTCAGGCGGTAGCTCGGAGAAGATCCATGAGCGCGGCTTTAAGTATATTTTCCAGACGGGCTCCAACATCCTCACATTTGGCACCGGCGTCTTCGCAGTAGCGGAGCAGCAGGGCTACGAGACGATGGCGGTGGTCAGCCGCGACTATGAGGCTGCGCACGAATTCTATGAGACCATCAAGCCAATGGCGCTCAAGAGCAACATCAAGATCGTGATGACGGAGTATTTTCCAATCAACACCAACGATTTTTCCCCCTACTTCGCTTCCGCCCGCAAGCTCAATCCGGATGTCTGGCTCTCGCTCGGCTATCCGAATGAGGCGATCGAGATCGTCCGCCAGATGCGCGCAAACAACTACATGCCGAAGATGTTTGTACACAATGGTGTGGCCTTAGAAGGCTACCTGGAAGCTACGGGAAAGGACGCGGAGTATACAGTCGGCATGTCGAGATATCATCCGAGCATAAAGATCGGGAATAACGAGCAGTTCGTCAAGGCATTCAAAGAAAAATGGGGCTACGAGCCGGGCTATTACGCAGCCACTAGCTATGCGGGCCTGCAGGTCTTGCAGCAGGCTGTTGAGAAGACCGGCAGTACCGACCAAGAGAAGCTCCGTGAGGCCCTGCTGACACTGGAGACGAATGACGTTCTGGGTCCCTACAAAGTTGATGAGACTGGCCTCCAGACTGCCCTGCAAAGCATGATTGTGCAGGTTTTGAATGGCCAGTGGGAAATCGTCTGGCCGTCCGAAATCCAATCGAAGTCTGCGGTCCTCCCGACTCCGGATTGGTCCAAGCGCTAAGCGCCGCCGCACTGACAACCAACCGGCCGATACGGCGTTGATCCCGGCAGGCAAGAGCGTTATCTCACTTCGAGGATCATGGGCGCGGTCATGCCCAATAGCCTGAGCGCACCGGAGAATGTCGTTGTCTTCCAATGGCCGTCTGGGATCGGAGAGCGGGATCACTCTCCACAAATGGCCTGTCCGAGAAGCCGGCACATTTTCGTGCTGAGACCGTTTTCATCGATGAAGACGATCCGCGCCGATCGAGATCGAGCTGGCCGTCGAACCAGTCCCCACGACGCTTCGTGAGGTCGTGGCGTTCCTGCTCCAGTGCATGTGCGGTCTTTTTTGAAAGTCGAGCCGCGCTTTCGCAGCCAGACATCGAGCGCATTACGGCCAATGGAAACGGCTCTCTCCTCACGCAATCGCAGGACCATCTCGTTGAGGGTGATGTCCTTTGTTTCTTCGATTATGCCGACGATGAAGTCCTCGTGGGCATCAAGGAGCGAGCCACCCCGTCGGCCTTGTTTCGCAGGTGTCAGCCGAGCAGCGCGCGCACTCGCAATCCAGGCGATGGCTGTCGAAATGCAACCCTGTGACGCAGCCAGAACGCGACTACGCAGATCAGCGCTGAAAGCGCGGGTCATATTGCCTCCGACCAAATCACCCGTCAGAGCGATGGAAACAGAATTCGCCAGCCACGCGAATCCTCAGTGAGATTCCGCGTTCAACGGACGCGCTCTAGGAGACAGAGGACGTCCTCTTAGGTGAAAGCCCATGTGGAAGTCGACCGAGTGGGAGGGCTGTATGCCCCTCGGTCCGGTTTCATCGAAGTTACGGGGGGACGGCATATATGTTTACGCAAACATTTTCGTTTGCCAAGCCAGCACCTCTCGTCTATGTTTGCGTAATCATGGTCGGCTTGCCAGATATCGACGCGTCCTACGGGCGCTACATTTGCACTTTTTGCAGGGCAAGGTCGGGCCCTCAATATGGAGGAGGTACGAGGATGAGTGATTCGAATGGTGATAACGCATTTGCCGGAAAGCGCATGCCACTAGAGGGCGTACGCGTTCTCGACATATCCAACTACTTGGCGGCCCCCACAGCTTCAATGTTTCTGGGTGATTATGGCGCCGACGTGGTCAAGATTGAGCGGCCGGGGCACGGCGACGAGATGCGTTACTGGGGCAACAGTAAGAACGGTGTCGGTCTCTATTACAAAGTGGTGAACCGAAATAAAAAGTCGGTGTGCGCCGACCTTCGTACTCCATTGGGAGTCGAAATTGTGAAGAGGCTGGTGAAGGACGTCGACATCGTCGTCGAAAATTACCGGACCGGAACTCTGGAGAAGTGGGGTCTCGACTACGATGTCCTTAGCGCCATAAATCCCGGACTGGTGATGTTAAGAATTACCGGCTACGGCCAGACTGGGCCAAACCGCAATCGCCCCGGGTTCGGAACCCTTGCGGAGGCATTCTCCGGATTGGCATACATCACCGGCCATCCGGACCGGCCGCCGCTCCTGCCCGGCTTCGGGCTGGGCGATGCCAGCACGGGCTTGATGGGCGCCTTCCTCACGATGGTGGCCCTTCATGAGAAGAAAGTGAACGGGGGCAAAGGGCAAGTCATCGATCTCGCCCTCTATGAGACTCTCTATACCCTGCTGGGTCCGCAAGTGGTCAACTATGACCAGCTCGGCATCATTCAACAACGCGAGGGGAGCCGGCTGCCTTTCACGGCGCCACGCAACACCTATGAGACGCGTGATGGTAAATTCGTCGCAATAGCCGGCAGCACTCAGAGCATTTTCGAGCGGCTGTGTGCTGCCCTCGACGTCCCCGATCTCGCAAGTGATCCGCGTTTCTCGGATAATCGGGTGCGCTTGGAAAATGCAACGGAGCTTGATGTGCATCTCCAGAAGGCGATTTCGAATTTCGATTTGGATGATCTTTTGTCTCGTCTCGTGTCTTTTGAAGCGGCGGTAGCGCCTGCCTACAGTGTTGCCGAGACCTTCGACGACCCACAGTTTATAGCGCGCGAAAACGTAGCGTCCATCCCCGACGAAGAGCTTGGCGGCCCTTTGCGCATGCAAAACGTTGTCGGGAAACTCTCGGCGACGCCTGGTAAGATCCGTTCCACTGGGCCGCGTTTGGGCGAGCATAACCGCGAGGTACTGATTGACCAGCTAGGGTTCAGTGAAGACGAGCTGCGTGCAGCACAGATCGTCGTCTAATCGGAGCGTGGCCCATGCTGAAACTGCCAAACAAGGTTAAGATCGTCGAAGTGGCGCCGCGGGATGGTCTTCAAGGCTTTCCGCGTTGGATTGATACGGAAACCAAGATAGCCATCGTCGATCGGCTGAGCGAGGTCGGGTTTCCAGTCATCGAGGTCACCGGGTTCGTGCACCCGCGGGCCATCCCCAATCTGCGTGACGCTCAAGAGGTGATGGCAGGGATCAAGCGCCGGCCGGGAACGGTGTACCGGGCGCTTGTCCCGAACGCCAAGGGCGCGGAACTGGCGTTGCACTCGGCTGCACCGCCAGATGAAATCCTGGGTCTTATCACTACCAGCGAAAGGTATATGAAAAAGAACCAGAACATGAGCACTGAGCAGGCGATCGAGCAGGCCATCCGCGCCTTCCAGATTGCCAGCGATGCCGGTGTCGGCTTCGTAATGGCTGTCGCTTCGGCTTTGTGGGACATTTACGATGGTCGCGTACCGGTAGACAGGGTCGTGGACCTGGTGGGACGGTTTCGTGATGCCGGAATCAAGCGATTCTATTTCGGCGGAAGCTTGGGAATGGAAGATCCGCGGCATGTTAGTGAGCTATTCGGGGCAGTGAACACGCGTTGGCCGGAGCTCGAAACCGGCTTTCATGTTCACAACATGGCTGGCACTGCGACGGCCAACATCCTGGCCGCACTTGATGCCGGCGCGACTTTCGTTGAAGGCGCGATATGTGGTATCGGCGGCGGCGTCGCCATGCCAGGCGGAATTAGTGCTCTCGGCAATCTTGCGACTGAAGACATTGTCTATCTTCTCAACGAGATGGGAATCGAGACCGGTCTCGACACTGACGCGACGATCGCCGCTTCGCGTGACATCGCTGATATTCTCGGCATCCAGCCCGTGGGGCATGTTGCTTACTGCGGTTCGCGCCGCGAGCTGATGGAGAGAGGGCAGTAGCGCCCCATGTGGAATCCGAGGTGAGCCGGCTCATCAGATTGGGTGGAGTATGTGGCAGTCTGTCCACTGATCATGTTTCAGGTTCCTCAAGAACGGGCCTGGGCAGGCACCGCGCCTGACCAAAATCGGCTCGACGAGAGGGATGGGTAAAGCCACGTTCTGTGCCGACAGCCGGGCATTCGCCAAGTGACCAGCAGGAAACTACGCGAATATCCAGATAAACTTCGACGACTGAGTGGAGGACCGCTATGAATTCGATCAACAATTCCATCCAGACCAATGCTCCTTCGGGCACCGACCAAGATCCGCAGGAGACTGCGGACTGGGTACAGTCGCTCGATTCCGTTGCAAAGCATGCTGGCGGCTCCCGAGCGCGGTTTCTTCTCGACGCGCTCGACCGTCGTGCCAAGCAACTCGGCTTGGTAGAAGGTGCTCTTCCCTACTCGCCCTATCGAAATACCATCGAACTTGACAAGCAGCTTCCATATCCCGGCGATCTCGCCATGGAGGAGCGCATCACCTCGATCATCCGCTGGAACGCCCTGGCAATGGTGGTTCGCGCCAACCGGGCCTACGGCGAACTCGGCGGTCACGTCGCCAGCTATGCATCCGCCGCGGAGATCTTCGAAATCGGCTTCAACCATTTCTTCCATGCCAACGACGGGCAGCACGGCGGGGATCTGGTGTTCTTCCAGCCCCATTCCGCGCCCGGCGTATACGCTCGCGCGTTCCTTGAGGGCCGACTCACCGAGAACCAACTCTCGCACTACCGGCAGGAAATCACAGGTGAAGGCCTCTGCTCTTACCCTCATCCATGGTTGATGCCTGACTTCTGGCAGTTTCCAACGGGATCGATGGGCATCGGTCCCATCAGCGCAATTTACCAGGCGCGATTCATGCGTTATCTCCGGGATCGCAAGCTGCATGACACCAACGCCCAGCATGTCTGGGGCGTGTTCGGCGATGGAGAGATGGACGAACCGGAATCCATCGCGGCCCTTTCGCTCGCTGCCCGCGAGAAGCTCGACAACCTGACATTTGTCATCAACTGCAACCTGCAACGCCTCGACGGTCCGGTACGAGGCAATGGGCAGATCGTCCAGGAGCTGGAGAGCGTCTTCAAGGGTGCCGGCTGGAATGTCGTCAAGGTTCTATGGGGATCGGAATGGGACCAGATCTTCGCAAGGGACGAGAACCATAGCCTGCTCAAGCGTTTCGCAGAGACCGTCGACGGAAAGTACCAAACGCTGGGCGCCAAAGACGGTGCCTACAATCTGGCAAACTTCTTCGATGGCGACCCGGAGGTAAAGCGCTTGGTTTCGCACATGTCCGACAAGGATATCGAAGCGCTTAAGCGAGGCGGTCACGACTTCAAAAAACTACATGCTGCATTCCAAGCGGCCAAGGATACCAAGGGGCGGCCGACCGTTATTCTCGCCAAGACCAAGAAGGGCTTTGGCATGGGCGGCGCCGGGGAGTCGCGCATGACCGCCCATCAGGCCAAGAAGCTCGAAGTCGGTGCGCTCATCGCATTCAGGGACAAGTTCAGCTTGCCACTGACCGACAAACAGGTCGAAGATCTCGAATTCTTCCGTCCTCATGAAGACTCCTCTGAGATGAAGTATCTCCGTGCACGGCGCGCAGCGCTGGGTGGCTTTTTGCCGCGGCGTCGGTCGTCGTCGGACCCGATCGCAGTTCCGGCATTTTCGAGCTACGCGGATTTTGCGACGAAGCCGGACGGCAAGGATATGTCGACCACCGTTGCAGCGGTCCGTCTCTTCAGCAATCTCCTCAAGAGCAAGGATTTTGGCGATCGCATCGTTCCGATCGTAGCGGACGAGGCCCGCACCTTCGGGATGGACAACCTCTTTCGACAGGTCGGCATCTACTCCCCCGTGGGACAACTTTACGAACCGGAAGATGCCGGCTCGATGCTCTACTACAAGGAGTCTGTCGACGGGCAACTCCTCGAGGAAGGCATTACCGAAGCGGGCGCCATATCGTCCTGGGTCGCCGCGGCAACCTCTTACAGTGTGCACGGCAAGCCTATGCTGCCGTTCTACATCTACTACTCTATGTTCGGTTTTCAGCGCGTCGGCGATCTGATCTGGGCGGCCGCCGATCAGCGGGCCCGTGGCTTCCTGATCGGCGCAACTGCCGGTCGTACGACCTTAGGCGGCGAAGGGCTGCAACATCAGGATGGCAGCAGCCATGTGATGGCCGCCACCGTTCCCAACTGCCGCGCCTACGATCCCGCCTATGCCTACGAAATGGCAGTGATCGTCGATCACGGTGCTCGTCGCATGATGGAGGATGGCAAGGACGAGTTCTACTACATCACCGCGATGAACGAGGGCTACGCACAGCCATCCATGCCTGCCGGAGTCGAAGAGGGCATCGTCAAGGGTATGTACCGCCTTGCGGGTCCTGAGGGCGAAGCCGCGATCAGGCTTGTCGGTTCGGGTGCTATTCTGCCCGAAGTGGTTGCCGCCGCAGAGCTGCTGAAGACGGATTGGAAGATCGAGGCGGAGATCTTCAGCGCGACAAGTTTCACGGAGCTGGCGCGGGAAGCGCGCGAGATCGAGCGCGAGGAGATGTTCGGCGCGGAAGCTCACGCTCGTCGCAGCTATGTGGGTACCCTGCTCGCAGGTCAGGCACCGATCGTCGCCGCGACCGATTACGTCCGTGCTTATCCTCAGTTGATCGCCTCATACGTGACCGGAAGATTCGTGGTTCTGGGCACAGATGGTTTCGGAAGGAGCGACAACCGTCGTGCGCTCCGTGACTTCTTCGAAGTCGACCGCCATCACGTCGTGGTCGCCGCACTCTCCACGCTAGCTTCGGAGGGGAAGATTGATCGATCGAAAGTGCTTGAGGCGATCGGCAAATATGGCATCACCTTGAACGTCGACGCTCCATGGAACTGCTGATGCCAATGACGCCCTGTGAGCGTAACGCCATCTACCAAGGACATTTTCAGCGCACACATTCCCTTCGGAATGGCCAGCGCTTACCCGAATGATAGGGAGGAACCGCCGATGGGCGTCCCACAGACCATAGAATTGCCCGACATCGGCGATTACAAGAACGTGCCTGTCGTCGAGATCCTCGTCAAACCAGGCGACACCGTGACGGTCGACCAACCGTTGATCACTCTGGAGTCCGACAAGGCCACCATCGAAGTGCCTTCCCCCGTCGCGGGCAGGGTCATTCAACTCCTGATCGAGCTGGGCCAGAAAGTATCACAGGGTGCCCCGGTGATGGTGCTGGACGCCGGAGAAGTCGCGGAAGCAGGATCAGCGGTCGTCACCGCCGCTCCGCCTGCCCGGGAAACGGCGCAAGCACTGGCTGCGGCGTTTGCGCCGACGGAGCCTCTGGTCGAAAAAACCTCGCCTCTAACAACGTCGCCGTCTGCGGGTTCGACGCATGCCTCGCCCTCTGTCAGGGCATTCGCTCGCGAGTTGGGTGTGGACCTGGGCAGGGTGCCGGCCAGCGGTGCCAATGGCAGGATACTTCGCGAGGACGTGAACAACTTCATCAAGGCCCAAATCTCCGGTGGCAGTGCCCAGACGCCGGTCTTGTCGGCATCCGGCATCCCCTCGCTTCCGACCTACGATTTTACCAAGTTCGGCGAGATCGAAAGCGCGCCGCTGTCGCGCATCCAGAAGATCGCTGGCAGCAACCTGCATCGCAACTGGCTGAACATCCCGCACGTCACCAACTTCGACAACGCAGACGTGACTGATCTCGAAGCGTTCAGGCTTACCTTGAATGGGGAGAAACGGGATCCGGCGGTCAAGGTTACCATGGTGGCCTTCCTTATAAAGGCTTCGGCCTTGACCCTCGCCGCCCATCCCCGCTTCAACACCTCACTGGACGGCGAAACGCTGATTCAGAAGAAATATGCGCACGTCGGCTTCGCAGTGGACACGCCGAAGGGCTTGATGGTCCCCGTCATCCGCGACTGCGATCGCAAGGGCTTGCTGGAGATAGCGGCGGAGATGGGCGCGCTTTCAGACAAGGCTCGCTCCGGCAAGCTGCAACCGTCGGAGATGGAGGGCGGAAGCTTCTCGGTGTCGTCGCTCGGGGGGGTAGGGGGAACCGGGTTCACGCCGATAATCAACTCGCCCGAAGTCGCGATCCTTGGTGCGGCGCGTTCCCAAGTGCAGCCTGTGTGGGATGGCAAGGACTTCCAGCCTCGACTCATCATGCCCATAAGCCTTTCCTGGGACCATCGTGTCGTCGACGGAGTCGCCGCCGCTCGGTTTCTTGGCCACTTGGCGACGATGCTCGGCGACTTCCGCCGCGCGATCCTCTGATAAACATCGAGAGAAACGTCATGACGACAGTCGATATTCTGGTGCCTGACCTCGGAGACTTCAAGGAAGTCGTCGTCGCAGAGGTATTTGTTAAGAACGGCGATATCGTCGCCGCCGAGCAGCCGGTCGCGTCGGTTGAGACGGATAAGGCGACGATGGACATTCCCGGTCCATCGGCCGGGACGGTCATTGATGTGAGGGTATCCGTCGGCGACACGGTCAGCAGTGGGTCCCTGCTGGCCACGCTTGAGCTTTCGGCCTCCGGGCACGCCCCGGTTCCCGCAACTACTGCCGCCGGTGTCGGCGAAACCCCAAACATTGCCCCCGGGCAGCAGGGCTACGACCTGCTCGTCATCGGGGGTGGTCCAGGCGGCTATACAGCTGCATTCCGGGCAGCCGATCTCGGACTACGGGTGGCACTGGTCGAAAGATATGACGTGCTTGGGGGCGTTTGCTTGAACGTGGGCTGCATCCCATCCAAGGCGTTGCTCCACGTCGCGGCGGTCAAGGAGGAAGCCGAACGGCTCGGAACTCACGGCGTAAGTTTCGCGGCGCCAGAAATCGACGTCAACAAGCTGCGCGGCTTTAAGGAGGCAACGGTGAGAAAGCTTACCGATGGACTCGGCCAAATGGCGAAGCTGCGCAAGGTCGAACGCATCACAGGAACAGGGAAGTTCGGCAGCCCCAATCATGTATTGGTTAGCACTGACGCCGGTGAGCAGCGGATCGACTTCAAGTCGTGCGTCGTGGCGGCCGGATCGACTCCGGTGGCACTTCCCTTCCTGCCCGACGATCCACGTGTCATTAACTCGACTGGTGCCTTGGCCCTGGAGTCCATCCCGGAGCGGATGCTGGTTGTGGGCGGCGGCATCATCGGACTGGAGATGGCGACCGTCTACAGTGCACTGGGCACACGCATCGACATCGTAGAGCAATTGGATCAGCTCCTTACAGGCGTCGACAGTGACTTGGTCGCCATCTGGTCTAAACACAACGCGAATAGGTTCGACCGCGTCATGCTGTCTACGAAGCTGGCATCCGTCGTGGTCTCTGAAGAAGGTTTGTCGGCGACCTTCGATGGCGGCAACGAGCCTGCAGTCTACGATCGCGTGCTGCAATCAGTCGGTCGCCGTCCGAACGGGGGTAACCTCGATCTTGACGCTGCAGGCATCGAAACCCAAAACGGCTACATCTCGGTCGACGATCAGATGCGCACGAGCGTTGGCAATATTTTCGCTATTGGCGACATAGTCGGACAACCGATGCTGGCGCACAAGGCGGTCCATCAGGGCCACGTGGCCGCCGAAGTCTTGGCAGGACACAAATCGGCGTTCGATCCGATGGTCATTCCGTCTGTTGCGTACTTGGAACCTGAGATCGCTTGGGTGGGCCTTACCGAAGATGCTGCGAAATCAGACGGTATCGAAGTCAAGGTAGGGCGGTTCCCATGGGCCGCATCTGGGCGCGCGATAGCAAATGGCGTCGAGTATGGACAGACCAAGCTTATCTTCTCGGTGAAGACTGGCCGCATCGTAGGCGGCGCGATGATCGGACCCAATGCAGGCGACATGATCGGGGAGGTATGCCTGGCAATAGAACTCGGTGCAGACGCAGCCGATGTCGGCAAGACTATCCACCCCCACCCCACGCTTGGCGAGACCATTGGCATGGCCGGCGAAGTTGCACAAGGAACGTGCACTGACTTGCCGCCAATGCGGCGACAATGAGAGGGTCTGCACCTGTCGACGCCGGAATAAAACCAGGCCCGGCGGCGAACTAAAACCAGGCCACCTTGGAGCGCCCATAAGTCCTGCTGGAGGGCGCAGCCCGAGCGGGTTCTCATGCGCGCGCAGCTTTTGGTCGTCGGACAACGAATTTGCCAAGGTTGGCGCATCTTGCGCTGCGTCCCGTTAATAACCACTCACGCAAAAATTAAACACGGTGTGTGGTACGCCCCTCAGTAGTTTCGCAGCTCCGTGTGGAAGACCAGCATTGTTTTGATAGGAAGCTGCATTTTGTCCACGGTTGGTTTGGCCCGTCTATCTGGGAGAAGCTGAACGATCGCATTGATAGCTGAACCGGACCCAGCATTCCGTGATTAACCGACGGATCACGCAATGCTGCAATGCAGAAATCGCGTTTCATTTTCCTCAAAGCGTCAGGCATAATCAGCAGCATGCAAAAATGAGGTATCCTTTAATGACGCAGGTTCATCAATCGACATTCGCGACGATCCGCCAAAAGATGTGGGTTGCAATTGTGTCTTCGCGCCAGCGCGAGGTCAGACGGGTTCTGCAAGTGCGTGATCTCGAAAAATAAGATCGATTGCGACAGCCGTCACACCTAGTGACAGATCGGAAGGGCGATGTCACGTGGTCTGCAGCTTAACGATTGACGGATAATTCGGCGAGGATGAACTCGACGATAATCAGTTATAAGAACCATCGCCTCCCACCGCAGATCATCTCGCATGCTGCGCGGTTGTATTTCCGGTTCCCGTTGAGCCTGCGGCTGGTCGAGGAAATGTTGCTGGAGCGCGGCATCGTCGTCTCTTACGAATGATACGGCGATGGGGTCGAAAATTCGGGACGGCTTATGCGAAGAAGTTGCGGAGAAAGAAGCCTTCGCGCAAAGATATCTGGCATCTGGACGAGGTCGTGATTTCCATCGGCGGCCGAAAATATTGGCTGTGGCGTGCGGTCGATCAGGACCTACGTTCTCGATGAGATCGTTCAGACCCGCCGCGATACCAAGGCTGCCAGGGCGGTTGATGGTCAGGCTGCTGAAGAAGCAGGGTCTGTCGCCGAAGCGCATCATCACCGACAAACTGCGCTCATACGGCGCGGAAAAACGGGACGTAATGCCCGGCGTCGAACATCGATCGCACAAGGGCCTTAACAATCGTGCAGAGAATTCTCACGTGCCGCTTCGAAAACGGGAGCAGGTGATGCAGGGCTTCCGATCCGCGGGAGGATTGCAACGTTTCGTCTCGATCTTTTCAGCAGTCACCAATCTCTTCGTGCCACCGCACCAGAAACGCTCAGCCCTCGCCACACATTTTCATTGGATCCGCGCGAGGACGCTCGTATTGCGTTTCCTCGAGGGCTAACGGCAGGGTGTTTCCGGAACGCGAACCTGATACAATGCCCTATGCTATGTTTCGAGGTTGACCTTGGCATAGTGGTTTGTCGTATCGAGGCTCACGTGACCGAGCCAGCTACGGACACGTCTCGCGCAGTGATGGTAGGCTGGCCTATCCGACACTCTGGACTACGAGGCGTCGCGAGGAGCAAGGTGACCGTTTAGGACTCGGAACTCCCTCGGTGTGCAATTGGCTTCACGTTTGAAGAACTTGCTGAAATGGCTCGCTTCCTGAAATCCAAGTTTTTCCGCGATGGCACCCACCGTTAGGTCCGTATGGGTGAGCAGGCGCTTGGCTTCGAGATTGATGCGTTTGGAAATAAATGCCTTCGCGCTCATGCCAATTGCCAGAGTGGTGGCACGGGTCAGGGTTTTTTCGGTGCAACCGAGCTCCGTCGCGTATTCGCTGAGTTGGTTCCACTTGGCGTAGCGCTGTTCTACCAGCTTCTGAAAGCGCTTGAAGCGCTGTAACGCGGTAGAAACCCGTGAATCTTGCGTTCGCCGCTCGCCATGAACAACGGTCAGCCAACTCATCAGGGCATAAAACTGGTAACGCAGCAGTGCGTTAACATTGCCGGTAAGCTCGCTTGCGGGGCCGGCATCCTTGGACAGTAAACCCCCGATCAAAGAATCGTAGCGCATCTGCAGGATCGAACGCGCCGCCCGATCGAGCTCTGAAAAAGGCTTAGCGTGATGGTGTTTGTCGTGATTCATTTGCTTCATTGAGATTGGAGGATGGATGCGCGGCGGCGATCTGAGGACAGGTGAACTCTTCAGCAATATCGATCTTGAGGATTGCGTTCGTCGTGATCATCCGCTGAGGGCGATCCGCCAGATCGTGAATGATGCACTCGTCTTGCTGGAGCATGATTTTGCAGCATTCTATTCGCCGATCGGGCGACCATCGATCGCGCCTGAGAAGCTTTTTTACGCGCCATGCTTTTGCAAGCCTTCTATTCCATCCGCTGTGAGCGGCTTTTGATGGAGCGGATGGAATGGGCTGACGACTGGAGCCCGGTCACTGCCGCCGGTCTTGTTCGGGGCGCAACATTGTGTAATGTCCGAAAAGTATCATCCAATGTCTGAACTTTACCTTTAATCAGCATCGGTAAAGTCCGATAAAGCTTATCCGGTCCTCGGATGCTCGTGCACCTGAACGCCGTTCCTGAAGAGGCGTCTTGTTGCAGTACGAATTGTTTGCTGTCGGCACCCGGGAACTGCGCCAAGCTAAATACCTGCGAAAGCGCCACGCCGGTCCGAAGAAGGGAGTTTCCATGAATACAACCATGCGAGCCGTGGTGGTCTCTGAACCCGGCGGCATTGACAAGCTTGTTGTCAAGGACGTGCCATTACCCGGCGTTGAACCCGGCTATGTGCGCATACGGGTGAAGGCGTTTGGCGTCAACGAGTCCGAAGTGACCAGCCGCAAAGGTTTGTCCAGCCCGGATTTTACAATGCCGCGTATACTGGGCATCGAATGCGTCGGTATCGTAGATCAGGCCTCACCTGGCAGCGATCTCCAGCCCGGCCAGATGGTGGCCACTATGATGGGTGGCATGGGCAGATCGTTCGACGGGGCCTATGCCGAATACACCGTTGTCCCCACCTCCCAGGTCATCCCGTTCGAGACAAAGCTTCCCTGGGATGTCGTCGGGGCACTTCCGGAAATGCTCCAGACTGCTTACGGCTCGCTGACCAAAGGGCTCGACCTCCGCCCTGGTCAGACGCTGCTGATCCGCGGCGGCACATCGACGGTCGGCCTTTCGGCGGCTTCGATCGCCAGGGAAATGGGAGCGGTCGTGATCGCCACCACGCGCCGTCCGGATCGGCTGGAGATGTTGCGGGGCGTCGGCGTGGACCATCCGATCGTCGATGACGGAAAGGTCGCCGACGCTGTTCGGGCGATCTTCCCCGACGGTGTCGATGCGGCGCTTGAACTGGTGGGCGGCCGGGCCTTGCGGGACACGATGCAGGCGACTCGCGTCCACGGCACGGTCTGCTTCACTGGCGCCCTGTCGGACGACTGGACAGTCGCCGACTTTAGCCCACTTGGCTACATTCCGTTCGGGGTGCGGCTGACGGCCTACGGCGGTGGAGCCACCGACCTGCCAGCCGAGGTCTTCGACCGCCAACTTCGGGCCATCGCGGCCGGCCGGCTGAAGATCTCTGTCGCCAAGGTCTATCAAGGACTGGAGAGAGTTCGTGACGCGCAGGCCGACCTCGAGGCGCGGGCAGAGCCGGGCAAATATGTAGTCGTTCTCGACTAACTCAGCCGCGCACCTATTCATCCCAGAAAAAGGACAAGCAGATGTCGAAACAATCCGAACAGACGAAGCACCTTGCCGAACACTATGTCGATCAACTGTCGGACTGGGCGAAAATCACGACAAAGCCACTGTTCGGCGCTGTTGCGCTCTATCGCAACGATAATGTCTTCGCCATGGCCTGGCAGGGCGCGCTTTACTTCAAGGTCGATGACGATTCGCGCGCCCAGTACGAGACAGCGGGCTCCCACACGCTTGGCTATTCGCACGAAGGAGAGGACCACGCTCTCAAGTCTTACTGGACTGTTCCTGCCGACATACTGGAAGATAATGAGAAGCTGCATGAGTGGGCCGATCGCGCCTACCAAGCTGCACTGAAGAGCGGCCGGACCTGACTTGCAGCCGCCAATGACTTTGACTGAAGCTGAAACAGCCGGCCCGCTTGCCGGTTTCACGCCAGCGACCCGCACATGGTTTGCGTCGACGTTCGCTGCGCCAACGGCTGTGCAGGCAGCAGCCTGGGCGGCTATCGGTGCGGGTGAGAACGCGCTGGTGATCGCGCCGACCGGCTCTGGAAAGACCCTCGCCGCCTTTATGCAGGCCATCGATCAGTTGTTCCGCGAGCGAACACAGGACCCCGTCTCAGACGCAACCCCCGGATCGTCGAAGTCGGCGACCCGCATCCTTTACATTTCGCCGATCAAGGCGCTGGGCGCTGACGTCCAAAGGAACCTGCGCATTCCGCTTCAGGGCGTCAGCGCAGAACGCCAGCGTCGTGGCGATCCGCCGGTCGAAATCTCTGTCGGCATGCGCACTGGCGACACGCCGGCGGGCGAGCGAGCCATCCTCATACGCCGCCCTCCCGATATCCTGATTACCACTCCTGAATCGCTCTACCTGATGCTGACCTCAAAGGCCCGTGATACCCTGCGCGGTGTGCGCACCGTCATCATCGATGAAATTCACGCAGTGGCCGACGGCAAGCGCGGCTCGCACCTGGCACTCAGTCTCGAGCGTCTTGAGGCGTTGGTCGACGAACCGGCGCAGCGGGTGGGACTGTCTGCGACGGTGCGGCCCGTGAATGAAGTTGCGCGTTTCCTGGGAGGAGACCGGCCGGTCACGGTGGTAAACCCGCCCTCCAACCGTCAGATCGATCTCAAGATCGTCGTGCCCGTTGAGGATATGACCGACATTCCGGCAAGGAATGACCAAGCTCACAGCGGCCAGCAGAGCGGCCGGGTATGCTCGATCTGGCCGCATGTCGAAGCCAGTATCCTCGATCAGGTGCTTGCCCGACATTCGACCATCGTCTTCGCCAACTCGCGGGGCCTTGCGGAGAAGCTGACGGCAAGGCTGAACGAACTTTACGCCGAACGCTTTACCGACGAAATCCCGGCCCCATTGCCGGACAGCAACAGTGAACCTGTCCATCATGACTCTTCCTCGGGAAGCGCCGAGGCTCGATCGTCGGGCGCGCCGCCGCTAATTGCGCGGTCACACCACGGTTCGGTCTCGAAGGCGCAGCGCGGCGAGATTGAGCGGGCGCTCAAATCCGGCGATTTGCGATGCGTTGTCGCAACATCGAGCCTCGAACTTGGCATCGACATGGGACTGGTCGATCTGGTGATCCAGGTCGCGGCGCCGTTTTCAGTGTCAAGCGCCCTGCAACGGGTCGGACGTGCTGGCCATCAGGTCGGTGGCACTTCGTCCGGCTTGATCTATCCGCGCACAAGGCGCGATCTGCTCGACGCTGCCGTTACTGTCGAGTGCATGCAAACTGGCCGTATCGAGGCGATCGATCCGCCGCGCAATCCGCTCGACGTGCTGGCGCAACAAACAGTCGCCGCGGTCGCAATGGATCCCCTAAATGTCGATGACTGGTATATGGCGGTCAGGCGTGCTGCACCTTTCCGGAACCTGCCACGCTCCGCCTTCGACGCCACTCTCGATATGCTGACAGGCCGCTATCCCTCTGATGATTTCGCAGAGTTCCGGCCACGCATCGTCTGGAACCGTGAAACCGGCGTGCTGACCCCACGCCCTGGCGCCCACCAGCTTGCGGTGACCAGTGGCGGCACCATTCCCGACCGCGGCATGTTCAGCGTCGTGTTGCCCGAAGGTGAGGAGCGGGCCGGCTCGCGCCGCGTCGGCGAACTCGACGAGGAAATGGTCTACGAATCTCGCGTCAACGACGTCGTCACCCTCGGCGCTACGTCCTGGCGCATTCAGCAGATCACCAACGATCAGGTGATCGTAACGCCAGCACCGGGCCGGTCGGCACGGTTGCCCTTCTGGCGAGGCGAGGGGGTTGGGCGACCGGCCGAACTGGGAGAAGCGATCGGCGCCTTCCTCGGAATGCTCGAAGCCAATGTGGACGTCAACGGTGATGGCGATATAGCGCCAGTATTAGAGGCACGGCTCAAGGCGACCGGGCTTGATCGGAACGCCGTCGTCAACCTGTTCAGCATGATTACCGAACAGCGCCGCGCCACCGGTGTGCTGCCTACGGATCGGACCCTGGTGATCGAGCGTTGCCGCGACGAAATCGGGGATTGGCGGGTCATCCTGCATTCGCCATACGGTCGCCGTGTCCATGAACCCTGGGCACTGGCGGTCGCGGAACGCATCCGTCAGCGCTGGAACATCGACCCATCCGTCGTCGCCAGCGATGACGGCATTGTCGCTCGCATGCCCGACACATCCGGTCGCATACCGGGCTCGGAACTGTTCACTTTTGATGCTGTCAGCCTGCGGCAACTGGTAACCGAGGCTCTCGGCGGGTCGGCGTTGTTCGCGGCCCGCTTCCGCGAATGCGCCGCCCGCGCCCTGCTGCTGCCGCGTCGGAGCCCCGGCCGCCGCTCTCCACTCTGGCAGCAGCGCTTGCGCGCCGGCCAGCTATTGGAGATCGCCCAAGGTTATCCGGATTTTCCGATACTGATCGAGGCGGCCCGGGAATGCCTGCAGGATGTCTATGACCTGGCCGCTCTCGACACGCTCATGGAGCGCCTCGGCGACGGTAAAATCCAGATCGCGGAGATTACCACAGAGGTTCCCTCGCCGTTCGCGGCCAGCTTGCTGTTCGGCTACGTTGCTGAGTTCATGTACGAGACGGATGCGCCGCTCGCCGAGCGCCGGGCCTCGGTGCTGTCGCTTGACAGCGGGTTGCTGAGCGATCTTCTGGGCCAGGTTGATATTGGCGAACTGCTCGATCCGGATGTCATCGAGCGCGTCGAAGGTGAACTGCAACGCCTTGTGCCCGACTATCGGGCGAAAAGCGCCGAGAGCGTGGTCGATCTGCTGCGCGAACTCGGCCCCTTGTCGGCGAGCGAAGTCGCCCGGCGCCTTGCCGATGGAAGCGGCGACGCCAAGGCGCACCTCGCTTTGCTTGAATCCGAACGGCGTGTCATCCGGGTGCCAATTGCCGGCGACGACCGATGGGCCGCCGTCGAGGATGCAGCCCGGCTGCGCGACGCGCTCGGCGTGGCACTGCCAGCCGCCATTCCCGATATCTTCCTGCAACCGACCGCTGAACCGCTGCGCGACCTGGTTGGGCGCTATGTGCGCACCCACACGCCTTTCAGCACCGGCGAGATCGCAACAAGTTTCGGTCTTGGCGTGGCCGTGGTCGACATGGCCCTGGAGCGGTTGCGCGATCAGGGCAAAGTGTTGAAAGGGCGGTTCGGGGTGGAGCGCCGCCTTCAGGCGAAGGATCCCTCCGGCATTGGCGGCAATCCCCTGGCGCAACATGAATGGGTCGGCGACGAGGTGTTCCGGCGCCTGCGGCTGCGGTCCCTTCAGGCTGCCCGAGAGGCTACCCGCCCGGTGCCTCGGGAAGCCTTTGCGCGCCTGCTGCTGGAGCGGCACGGCCTTATTGCCGAATCCGCCGGCCATGCCGCCTTAAAGACGACGAGCCCACCCGGGGGAGCGATCGAAGGGATAAATGGCGTCGCCCGCGTCGTGCAACAACTGGCCGGTGTACTTCTGCCAGCCTCCCTGTGGGAGAGCCAGATCTTGCGGGCCCGCGTCAGCGACTATACGCTTGGCATGCTGGACGAGTTGATCGCCACCGGCGCGGTTATCTGGTCCGGCCATGGACGGCTTGGCGAAGAAGATGGTTTGGTGGCCCTGCATCTTCAGGAGTTTGCTAACGAAACCCTCGCGGCTGTGCCCGCTGCGGCGACGCTCCCGCCGCTTCAGCAAGCGATGCTCGACATCTTCGCCGATGGCGGGGCATATTTTGTGCGCCAGATCGTCACGCTGGTGCAAGCCAGGCACCCAGGGATTGGCGGGCGGGAAACCGGGTCGCTTCCAGCTGAAATTCATGAGGCGCTTTGGGATTTGGCCTGGACCGGATATGTCACCACTGACACCTGGTCGCCATTGCGCTCCCTCTCGGGCGGCACGCAGGCATCGCGCAGGCCAAGCCCAGTTCGTGCCTCTGGGCGACCGGGCGGGCGTCGCGCTTTGTCCTTTACCGGGGGCGGGGATCCGGCTTTGGCAGGCCGCTGGTCCCTGCTGCATAGAGAGCCGGTCGCCGATACCGTCCGCGCGGTTGCGTTGGTCGAGGGACTGCTTGATCGTTTCGGCGTCGTCACACGCGGCGCGGCAGTCGCCGAAGAGGTGCCGGGAGGCTTTCCTGCGCTGCAACCGGTGTTTCGCGGAATGGAGGATACGGGCCGTGTGTTGCGCGGCCGCTTCGTGGAGGGATTAGGGGGCGCGCAGTTCGCGGAGCGCTCAACAATCGAACGGCTCCGCGAATTGGCCGACGCGCGGCCAAGTGAACCAATCGCGGTGGCATTGTCTGCCGCCGATCCGGCCAACCCTTTCGGGCGGATTCTTCCCTGGCCAACTCATCAATCCCCGGTGCGTCCGGCACGACGAAGCGGTGCCTTCGCCGTCATCGTCGATGGACGTCTGCTGCTGTACTTGGTCCAGGGCGGGCGCAATCTGCTGACCTATGTCGATATCGACGATCCTGCCATGTCCCGGACGCTGGCAACGGGTTTGCTGGCGCTGTCCGCCGCGCTGAAGCGCGAGCCACACCTCGTGTTTACCCTGGAACAGGTCAACGATCTTCGAGTGGCAAAAACCAGCCTGTCGCCCGCCTTGCGCGCCATCGGTTTTTCCACGGTACCCAAGGGGCTGATCTGGTTCGGTTGACGCCGGGATCGTTGGTTAACTTTGTGGAGAAAGCGTTGAGGGCAGATCATGCCGCATTTCGACCGGGTGATCCCGCCTGTCAGACGTCGGCGCTGTTCGCCGGTCGTTCGCGCTTGGCCATTGACTTGAGGACAAGCCGGTAGGAGGTCTTCACCGTTTCGGTCACCAAAGTGCTGGTGATACCTTTGCCTGAGCCAATGGATATCCAGTGGTCTTTGTCGAGATAGCGACCGGCAGTCACGGATGGAAAGCGGTCGAACAGGGGGTCCCGTTGTTCGTGACCGACCTTCACCGTGATAATTCGCTCGGTCGGATCATCCGTCACGATCAGGAAGACCTTGGCACCGACCTTGTAGACATCTAGCTTTTCGACGAAAGGGCGCCCATGGCTGACGCCGGGTAGTCCGGATGCGACTTTACGAGCGAGGGACTGCAATCGCTGGCCGGACAAACTTCGTTGCCGCATCCCTGCGGGGGTGAGCTCATCAAGCAACGGCAATTTTGACCGCACCAGCCGATAGGACTCTCGCACCTCCTCCTCGACGAGGTCCTTGGTGATGGTATCGCCCTCCGTAATCGAGACCCAGTGCCGCTTGTTCATACCATGGCCGGGCGAGATCCCTGTGTGTCGCTGGCGCAGTATTTCGGCTCGGATGGGATCGGCCTTGATGGTCACCACCGCGCCTTCCGTCACGATCATAAATGTTTTTCCCAACACCCGGTAAACTCGTCTTTCTGAACCAGCCGCCTGCTGTAAAGCGACCTCTGGGAGTTGCTCAGCGGCTGTACAGGCGGCGGCGAGTGTTTTAGCGTCCATCGGAAAACTTTCCTCTTCAGCGGCGGTCATACTTGAATAGTCCTCGCCGGTTGTAACCGGGGCCGCCGTTAGACGACAGCCCTGGTCCCGAGCCGCCGAGCCTTCCTATGTATTTTAATCGTTGTCGCGAAGTGAGGAAGTGTCCCGGATAGGCGGGTTGCCAAACAGGCGGCGATATTCACGATTGAACTGCGTGGCGCTTTCGTAACCGACCGACAGCGCAGCGGTCGCGGCGTCGATCCGATCGGTCAGCAGCAGGCGTCGGGCCTCGTGGAGGCGGATGTGCTTTTGGAACTGGAGGGGGCTCATCCGGGTGATGCCGCTGAAATGATGGTGGAAGGTTGAGACGCCCATGGCAGCCATCTCGGCCAACTCCTCGACCCGCACGGAGCGCGCATGGTTTTCCCGGAGCCAAACGATCACCCGACCGATCCGATTGCCCCGCGTTTCCAGCATCGCGATCTCCCGCAGCCAGGCACCGGCGGGGCTGAGCAACAAGCGGTAGGTCACCTCGCGCATCAGCAATGGCCCCATAAACGGTATGTCTCCAGGCCGGTCCGCCAAGGCCTCTAACCGAATGACAGCGTCGAGTAGATCAGCGGTTACGGTTCCGAGCGCCATCGGTATGTGCACCGCGTCATTGATTAGTCCATGACTGTCGATGGTGGCGGCGACCTCCTGCGCGATCTGTAGATCCAGCTTGAGCATGATCGATAGGAACGGGCGGACCGAACTCGCCTCGATGACATGAGACATTGTAGGTAGATCGACGGACGTCAACAGAAACCGGTCCGGATCATATTCGATCCAATCCGCGCCGAGAATCACGCGCTTGCGGCCTTGAACCGGAAGCGCGAGGCTCGGCTCGTAAAGGGCTGAAACGGCGTCGCTAGGGCTGTCGCGGCGAATAAGCAGTAGGCCGGGTACGGGGGAGACATGTTCGCCATCGCTTGGCAGAACGTCGCCGATTCTGAGCGCCAGCGTCGACCGTAGGTGATTTAGGCGATGCTCGTCGCCGTCGTTCGGTGCATGAGAAGGCGATGTCGTGAAAAGCATGTGGACAGAATGACACCCGGCACCCTTCCAGACAAGCGATATGAGCCTGATCAAGAGAAATGGGCAATTATTCGGAAGGATCGGGCTAACCGGTCCTGACGAGTGAAGCGTAGAAAGGCTCCATCCCAGCCACGTGGTGCACAAAGATTACAGGCTGCGGGTTCGCGTACTCGATGGAGGGATGACGATCAGGCAACCGAAGCCTCGTTCAATGACGAAGCGATACTAATCACGAATGTTCGTCATTTCCCGCCAGCAGATACGCCGAAATGTGGAAAAGAATACGTCGGCGGATTTCTATCAGGAAAAGGATACAGAATGCAAAAGCGCAGGTTGGGCACAAACGGTCCGGAAGTCTCTGCCATCGGCTATGGCGCCATGGGCTTTCATCTGGCTTACGGCTCTGCCGACGAAGAGGCCGGCCTAGCGACAATCCGTCGTGCGTACGATCTCGGCGTGACGTTCTTCGATACGGCCGAGCTTTATGGCTGGGGCGACAACGAGAAGTTCATCGGCCGCGCCGTCAAAGGCTTCCGCGACGACGTCTTGTTGGCCACCAAGTTTGGCTTTACCCCCTCATGGGGGACTGACAGCCGCCCCGCGCACATTCGCGAAGTTACCGAGAACAGCCTGGGCTATCTGGGTGTCGACCATATCGACGTGCTCTACCAGCACCGCGTTGATCCGAACGTGCCGATCGAAGATGTGGCCGGCACGGTCAAGGACCTGATCGCCGAGGGCAAGGTCAAGCATTTCGGATTGAGCGAGGCTGGTCCCCAAACCATCCGCAAGGCTCACGCCGTGCAGGAAGTGGCGATGCTTCAGACCGAATACTCGGTCTTCGAGCGCGACGTGGAAGTCCTGTTTCCGCTCTTGCGAGAGCTCGGCATCGGCTTCGTCCCGTACTCGCCGCTTGGCCGTGGCTTTCTAACAGGTGCGGTCAAGCCGGCCGCCGAACTCGAAGAGAGTGATATGCGCCGGGGCGATCCTCGCTGGCAGCCCGGCAATTTCGAAAAGAATGTCGAAGCCGTCCGCCAGTTGAAAGAGCTTGCTGCATCGAAGTGCGCGACCGTATCGCAATTGGCGCTCGCCTGGTTGCTGGCTCAGGGCAACGACATCGTGCCGATCCCGGGCTCTCGCAAAGCGGAGCGCGTCGCGGAAAACGTCGGTGCCGCCGATCTGGTGCTGACGGCGGAAGACCTAGCGAAGATCAAGGAAATCCTGCCTGAAGGCGGTTTCGGTGAGCGCTATGCCGAAGAATTCGCGCCGATCTGGATCTGACCGCGCCTCGCGAGCCCGGTCCGCACCTGCAAGTTCGGATCATTCCCCCAATCGTTGCGAAAGAAAAAGCATGTCTCTCACCAATTACCGCGCCCTTGGCCGATCCGGCCTTATCGTCAGCCCCCTGGCGCTCGGCACAATGACCTTTGGCACCGATGTGTGGGGTGCGGACGAGGCTGGCTCGCGCGCCATCTTCGAGCATTACCGTGAAGCCGGCGGCAATTTCATCGACACAGCCGATATCTATAGCGATGGCGAAAGCGAGAAACTGGTCGGCAAATTCATAGCCGATAGCGGCTCACGCGATGAAATCGTGCTTTCGACGAAGTTCGCCTTCAACGCGTCGGCCAATCCGACATCGGGCGTGCACGTCGCAGGCGACAACCCGAACGCGGGCGGCGCGGGCGCGAAGAACATCCACCGGGCGCTCGACGCCTCGCTGAAACGGCTCGGCACCGACTATATCGACCTGTACTGGATGCATATCTGGGATCAGGTCACGCCGATCGAGGAAATCGTCCAGACGCTCGGCGACCTCGTTCGCGCAGGCAAGATCCGCTATTACGGCCTGTCGGACATGCCGGCCTGGGTGGCGATGAAGGCAGCCACGATCGCGGCGGAACGGCGGGTGCCAGGCCCGATCGCGATGCAGCTCGAATATTCGCTAGTTGCGCGCGACGTGGAGAGCGAGCATTTCCCGGTAGCGCGCGAGGCCGGGATGGGCGTGATGCCATGGAGCCCGCTGGCCGGCGGTTTTCTATCCGGAAAATACCGGCCAGAAAATATTAAAGGCAAGGGTCGGCTCAGCGGTCCCAATCCGCTCGGCGACACCAAGTTTACCGAACGTAACTGGACAATTCTCGGAACGCTGGAACAGGTGGCAGCGGAGCTGGAGCGCCCGATTGCCGAGGTTGCGCTGGCATGGACACTGGTGCACGAGAGGGTGGCATCGACGCTGGTAGGCGCCAGCAAGGTCTCGCAGCTCGAAAGCAACATCGCCGCCACCGACCTCCGTCTCGACGGCGCGCATCTCGAACGCCTAAACGATGCGAGCGCGCCCTCGATCGGGTTTACGTCCGGTCTCGGCTCACCGATGATCCGTCGCATGGTCTTCGGCGGTCACAATGTCCTCGGGTGGGGTGAGTATCCCCGCTGGATGAACGAGGTGTAGAACGTCGACCGCTTCAATCAGGCGGCCGGCATCGCAGCCGCACGCAGTAAATAAGAAACGCAACCACACCGGGAGTAGGTAATGGGTATGAGACGATCACGATATTCGGCTGCTGCCTTTGCGGCGGCGCTATATGCGGCGGCCTTGACCGGCGCTCATGCGCAGGCTCTTCAACCTGTCGGCCATATGAATTTTCAAGGCAAGTTCCTCGTTGCGATATCGGATGCGGACATGGTGGCCTCGGCCTATCGTGACGGCCGGCTCGGGCCCGAACAGGGGCAGGATGCGCTTTCGGTCATCCGGCTGGACAGGCCGCCGTCAGAGTGGCGCGCAACAAGTGTTCCGGTCGGCAATGCCGTCGTTGGTCCTCCCACCGCGCTCACACTCACGCAGGACGGGCGCTACGCGATCGTGGTCGAGACGCGCGGTCCACGTCCCGCCGGCAAGGCTGATGCCGTCATGTCCGACATGCCAAACTCGCGGAAGATCACAGTCGTCGATCTGAGCGATCCGGACCACCCGACGGTGGTTCAGACCCTCGACGGTTTTGCACAGCCTTCGACGGTTGCCATCAATGCAGGCGGAAACCTCGTCGCCATCAGCCATGCGCTTGGCGGAGATGGACGTGAAACACCATTGGCGCTCTATCGGTTCGCGAACGGCCGATTGTCGTTTTTGTCCGCCTCCGCGATTCCGGGCTGGACGCCCGGCGACTTGTTGATGGATGCCAGCTTCCACCCGCAACTCAACATTATCGCCCTTACCAACTGGACGCGACCGGAGTTGTCGTTTGTGGAGGTCGTCGGCGAAGGCGACGCGACGCGACTGGCCCGCTGGGGCAATTCCATTCCGATCAGTTGGTATCCCTTCACCGCCAAGTTCACTCCAGACGGTCGCCACATCCTGACGAATTCCATCTATGCAGGGCTCGGCGGCGAGGCGCCTCCCGGCACGATCACCAGCATTCGCCTCGATGCGTCGCGCGATGAAGATGGAACGCCGCAGCACATCCAGGTGTCGCGCGCCGAGGTCGGCGTCGTTCCCGAAGGGCTTGCTGTCAGCCCGGATGGCCGATGGGCAGTGACCGCCAACCTTGAACGTAGCCCGCCGGCTCATGACGATCCCTCGCAGTCTTTTTTCTCCTCTCTCAGCTTGCTGCGGATAAACCCGGAAACCGGCCATCTGACGACGGTCGGCACCTATCCGTTCGACGGCATCCTTCCCGAATCCGTGGTGTTCGACAATTCCAGCCGTTTCGTCGCCGCAACGACCTACGACCACTATGACGGAAGGATGCCGGGCGGATCGATCGATTTCTGGCGCATCTCTGGCGACCCTGGCGATCCCGACCGGATCGAGTTCGTGAAGACGAGCTATTCCGTCCCGGTGACGCGCGGCCCGCATGTGATCAGCATCGTGCGCTAGCCGATGGACCAATCGGGAGACGGGAGACATGACAAACCATTGCCCCGTGTTTCCAGTCCACACAACGCCCCGGACAGGATCGCAGTTCCGCCACGCATCACATCCGACCTCGCATCTCGCTAGGAATGACGATGTTCGGGAGAGGAGAATAAATGTCGAATAAATCTAACCAGCCTGCAGCCGCAATAAGTCGCCGATCCACCCTGCTTCTGGCGGTTGCCGGAACCGCTGGGTTGGCGATGGCGCCGGCGAGACACGCTGAGGCGCAAAGTGTCATTGCCACATTGGATGACCGGGATTTCGCTCCCGGTTGGCGTCGTTTCCAGATCGGGGATGCGCGCATAACCTGCTTGCTGGATGGCGTTTCCATCGCAGAAGGGTTCGATCCGATCTACGGCCCGGATCAGGATCGCGGGGCCATGCAGGAGTTGATGAGGGCAAACGCCTTGCCGGAGGATCGGTTCGCAAGCTCCCTCATGCCGGTAGCGGTGCAGCTCGGCGACCAGCTCGTCGTGGTTGATACAGGATTCGGCGCGGCAGGCAGTGAAAGGGGTACGGGCATGTTGCTGGAGCGGCTGGAAGCCTCCGGTTACAGCCGAAATGATGTGGACCTCGTGCTGTTCACCCATCTCCATATCGATCACATCCTGGGGGTCTCGGAAAATGGAAACCCGCTTTTCCCAAATGCTTCCTACGCAGTCGGGCGGGTAGAAATGAACTATTGGGAGACCGAGGCGACAGGCGATGGCGCGGGTCTCGTCGCGCGATTGTTCGGGCCGCTTCGCAAGCGCACCCGCCTTCTCGACGATGGCGAGGCGATCATGCCGGGACTGACGGCGCGGGCCACCTATGGACATACGCCAGGAATGCTGGCTTTCGAACTTGACGGGGGCAACGGCCATCGGCTGCTGATCACAGGGGATGTCTTCCACAGCCCCATCGCCTCCTTCCAGCGGTCAGACTGGCGGGTGCCGTTTGACGTTGACCACGAGGCCGCAGTCGCGACGCGGCACCGGGTGGCTCAGCAATTGGCGGAGACAGGCATGCCGTTCACGGCATATCACCTTCCTTTTCCCGGTATTGGCTATGTGCAGCGTGACGGCGACGCCTATCGCTTCATACCCGAGAGCTACCAGTTGGCGATGAACAGGAAATAGGCCGACGTGTTCGATGAAAGCGTCGGTGCGGTAGAAATTCACGCAGAGCAATCGGCGGTGTTGCCGGACACAGTGTTCCTGAGGGGCAGCGTGGGCTCGCGACTTGAAAGCGCCATTGGTAGTGACACGGTGTGTTCAGTAGTAACTTGCGCAAGACGACACTGTGGCCGAGCTCATCCGTGTGGGATAACGATAAGGAGTTTGATAAATGGAAAAACGTAAACTCGGCAATTCTGGCCTTCTGGTTTCGCTGGTCGGGCTCGGCTGCAATAATTTTGGCGGAATGAGAGAGTCGCTCGATGTGGAAGGGGCACGTCTGGTAGTTCATGCAGCGATGGATGCCGGAGTGAATTTCTTCGATACAGCGGATGCCTACGGTGTGAATGGCGGCTCCGAGATAGTTCTGGGTGAAATTCTTGGCAGCAACCGCGAGGAAATCGTTCTGGCGAGCAAGTTTGCTTTGCCAATGAACCCTGAGAAGAGCACGCGCTACAATGGCTCGCGCGGTTACATCATGAAGGCAGTTGAAGACAGTCTCCGCCGTCTGAAGACCGACTATATCGACCTCTACCAGTACCATTTCCCCGATCCGCAGACGCCTATCGAGGAAACATTGCGGGCACTCGACGATCTCGTCCGTCAGGGTAAGGTGCGTTACGTTGCCTCTTCCAATCTTGCGCCGTGGCAACTGATCGATGCATGGTGGACCACGCGTCACCATAATCTTCACAGCCTGCTGTCGACACAGCACGAGTATAGCTTGCTGGAACGCGGCGTAGAAACCAGTCTCTTCCCGGCGCTTGAGCGCACCGGAATTTCACTGCTGCCTTACTTCCCACTGGCCAGTGGACTTCTGACCGGCAAGTATCGCAAGGGGCAGGCAATCCCGGAGGACACGCGCATGTCCATGCCTTATTTCCAGGCGGGCATGACCGATGAACGTCTTGATACGGTGGGAAAACTGATCGCTTTCGCCGAGTCTCGCGGCCACACCATGTTGGAGCTCGCCATGAGCTGGCTTGGTTCTAACCCGTTGGTTTCCAGCATCATTGCTGGCGCCACTCGTCCCGAGCAGGTTACGGCTAACGCCAAGTCAGTTGGCTGGAAGTTGTCCGCTGAAGACCTCACGGAGATCGACGTCATCACCGGCAAATAACACTGGCCGGCGCCCCCCAAGGAAATCTCCATGAGCAAGTCCATCATGATCGTCGGCGCGGGCCCCGGCATCGGCCAGTCTGTCCGCCCGCTTCGGCCGCGAAAGGCTGGAGCGTCATCCTCACCGGCCGCGCAGAAGGAGCCGTGCCTGTGCCCGAGGGGCTGGAACTGGCTGAGGCCGCCGCGCTGCCAATGGGCGTCATGACCGGGTACGATCCCATCCAAAAGGGGCTTCGATGCCAAGCCAGGATACCTTATCCTGGTCACCGGCGCGGCCGGAAGCGTGGGCCGGGCTGCGATCTGTGCCGCTGCCTCGCGCGGCGCGACCGTTGTCGCTCTCGTGCGCGCGCCTGTCGAAGTCGCCATCAGCGGTGCAGCAGAAACCATCGTCCTACCAAACGACGACGCCATATCCGGAGCGCTTCCGTACACATCGCGAGCATGGGGCTTTGCTGGCCACGTAGGGTCAACGGCATCCTGGCAGATTATCTGACGCTGATTTCGACATTCCTGCACGCAGGTTTGAGGTTGGCGTTTGAGCCGTCAGCGATGGATGCTGCTCATCGCCGATGAGCTTCCTGCAAGATAACGGTGACTGCTTCTCAACATTTGTTGATCGAGCTGGCACATAATGGATTTGACGATCCAGTCTGGCTTTGCAAGACTGGATTACGCAATCCACTTATGGAGATGAATTTGGATCGACGCAATTTTCTTGGACTGTCAATCGGCGGCACTCTTGCTGCGACTGCGATTCCCACGCTGTCTTTTGCACAAACGGAGGCTGTCGCCCCAACTCTGCCTGTTCGACTGACCGAGCGTGGTTCGGTTTTACCGACCCGGGGCAACATCACGGGGGCTTCGCTTCCCACCAATGGCGGTAACCACGGGATGCGGTACATGACGCCCGGTCGGTTCGGCATGGGCGGCACACAGATAGGCAATATCTTTGCGCCTATCAGCGATGCCGACGCGCACGACATCCTGCAGGCTGCCTGGGACGCGGGCGTACGGTATTTCGATACATCCCCGTTTTACGGATTCGGTCTTAGCGAGTACCGGCTCGGCCGTTTCCTGCACACAAAGAACCCGGATGATTACGTTATCTCCACAAAAGTGGGCCGCATCCTGACGGCCGCCGGCAAACCCGTTGGCGACAAGGCAATCTGGACTTCACCTGCACCGTTTAACTATGCCTACGATTACACAGCAGCAGGCGCGCGCCGCTCTGTAGAGGACAGCCTTCAACGTCTCGGACTACCGCGGATCGATATCGTCTATATTCATGATCTTTCTCCCGACAATTCCGAGCTTCCCGGTTCCTGGGAGGACGTCTACAAGGTGGCCGCGCCGGGAGCCATGTCGGAATTGTCCAAAATGCGAGACGAAGGTCTGATCAAGGCTTGGGGCTTCGGCATTAACACGCCCAATGCAGCCGTCCGTGCGACCGAACTGGACGGTCCTGTTCCCGATATCGTGCTTCTCGCCTGCCAATACACCATCATTGATCACGATGAAGCGCTGACGAAAACTTTCCCGGCACTTCAGAAAAAAGGCACGTCCGTCGTCGTCGGCACGCCTCTCAATGACGGTTTTCTGGGTGGTCGCAGCCGCTTCAACTTCAGTGCAGATCTGCCCAAAGGGGTCGCGGAAAAGCGAGCGAAGCTGATGGCTGTCGCCGACAGGTTTGGACTAGATATCCGAACGGCAGCGTTGCAATTCGCCGCTGCACATCCGATCGTTTCGGCGATTATTCCCGGCGCTCGCGCTCCGAGACAGGTCGCCGCCAACGTTCAGTCGATGAAAGTTGCGATCCCCGAGGAGTTCTGGCAGGCGCTCCGAAGCGAGAAACTGATTGCCGATAGCGCCCCGACAGCATCGTAGCACATCAAGCCCAGGATCGCATTGATACGACAACTGCAGCTACCGCATGAACCGCTGCCAGGAACTGGTGTTCTGGCAGCGGTCCATGCGAGCCTTGTAAACCACACCGGAGGATCGTCTTGAGCACCAAAATCCGATTTATTCTAGCGGCTCTTGCCTGGGGGCTGTTCGCTGCATTGCCAAACGCGCTTGCCCAGACCGTTACACCGTCCATATCCCAGCAACCGCGCAATCTGGTGCAGGAGGAACAGAACCGGTCTCTCGTCATCGAGTTCTACACCAAAGTACTCAGCGAGCGCCGGGTTGATCTGGCACCAAATTACATGCGGGAAGATTACATCCAGCACAATCCGCTGGCACCGAACGGCCGCGAGGCGTTCATGAATTTCTTCCGTGAGATGTTCAAAAGCTTTCCCCAATCCGAGCACCGCATCATTCGAACTGCAGTGGATGGCGATCTGGTTTATCTTCATGTTTTTGCCAGAAACAATCCTGAAGATCGCGGACGCGCGGTGATGGATATCCTGAGGGTCCAGGACGGCAAGATAGCCGAACATTGGGATGTGGTACAGCCGGTTCCGGAGGGCTCCGCAAATCCGAATTCCATGTTCTGAACTACCGCAGTTTCCGGATCCGATTGTTTTGGATGGCTGGCTTACCGAGGTTGCAAGCCGTCCAAAACTCCAGTTGCACAGGGAGGTTGTCCTTTCCAAGCAAGGAATTGGTTGAGCACGATCATCCAAATGCATCTGTCATCTAGCGTATGACAGATCAGCGATGTCAAAGGCTTGGTTGCGCACAGGTAGACGCTTAGGCGACCGCCGCCATTTCAGACTTAGCCCACTCTGCTGTAAACCTCCCGGTCTCGCCACATGTACATTCCAAGAGACTTGGTTCACCGAGAGGAATCAGTTCCCCCCATCCGCAGTCACCATTTTCAGGCGTCGGGTTGCCTCTGAAAAAACTGCTTCCAGATGGCTGCTGGAGCCTGTCGTTCTGAGAAGTAAAAGTCCGCCCTGTATGCCCGCAAGGAGAGATGCTGCAAATGGTTTGGGATCGAGTTCCGAGGAAACGCAGTTAGCACTCTGCAGCGCCTTAACGCCGGAAGCAATGGCTTCTTCCCATCGACTTTGCATATCCATGAGCAATTTCTGCGTTGCGGGGTCGGCAGGATCTACCTGCGTAATAATTCGGCCGAAACCGCAAAGAATTCCTCTGCCGGTGTAGCATGAAATCATATTCTCGCACCAAGCCTCCCAGCCCGGCCAGTCCTCGAGGGTCTGTAGCCAGTGTTCCTGTTCTTCGAAAAATCGATCGATCTCGAAGGAGAGCACGGCAATAAACAACGCCGCCCTGCCTTCTGGAAAATAGTGGAAAAGTTGGCTGCTGCTAATTTTGGCGGCGGCCTTCACATCCTCCAATGTCGTATGTGCAAGGCCTTTGTCCTGCACAACAGCAGCGGCCGAACAGATGATTCTGTCGCGTACGGCCCGTCCTTTTTGGGTGATACGAATCGTCATAAGAAAATGCTATTTATTCCTATTGGTGAAAGCGGCTAATGGATATCACAGGCCGCCCTGATCCGTAAAATTAAAGATGAAAGCGAGCCGATCCCGGCTGATATCATTATCTCGACGTCGGACAGATCGGGACATGGACACCGAACCAACATCCGGTTGTTGACAATACTTCGAGCGCAGGCACGATATCGGATCCGACAGCAAAAAGAGAATAAGGGGCAATTAGCAAGTCTATTGCCGGTTGGAATATCGGGGAGTTCGTGGCCGACCTGCCAAGCGGTTTTCCGATGCGCATGCGTGGTTTGGCCGCGTTCCACACCATGGTGCTCTATAGATGAACTCGTTGAACCCGAACCTGCCCTCACGAGCATAACATTTGAACCTTGCGGAGCGAGGCCGGATGATGCCTCGCATCAGAGCCAGAGCCAAGCTCCTGGATAAGGGTAGGGGTGTAAATGCGACCGGAGACGATTAAACGGACGGCCACTTCAAAGGCGGTCGGTCGGCGATGGTCGAAGAAACCACCGCTGCCAGCCAGGTCCTCGCAAACGAGGAGCAAAACTGCAGGATCAACTTCAGCGTTTCCGGCTGGAGGTTCAAGTAGATGAAGCCCGCAAGTATTTCGAAACGCAGCCTAAACGACCCCACGCTTCGATTCAAAAGCAGAAGTGGCGCAACCTGTGGTTTGCGCCACGTCGTTACCCACGTTGATGTAAGAAAGCCGTGTCAGGCACATTTGCCGGTAAAAGAAAATGCCTAAGCCACCGTCGGGTGTTCTATTGCTTGACGCATCTCCCGGACATGCCGCGCCGGCGGCGCGCCAAATTGCCTGAGATACTCGCGGCTGAATTGGGAGGCGCTCTCGTATCCGACCGCGAACGCCGCATCAGACGCGCTATGACTGCCCGCCAGCAACAGTTGGCGCGCCTCCTGCAATTTAAGCTGTTTCTGGTACTGGAGAGGGCTGAAACCCGTCATCGCAAGGAAATGGCGATGCAGGCTTGCACGGCTCATCCCGCAGGCATCGCAAAGGGCGTCGATCCGAAGGTGCGTGTCGGTATGATCCCGGATCCACGCGATGGCGCGCCGGACACGGTCTAAGGCGCCGTCGGGGCGTGCGATTTGGCGCAGCAATCGCCCTTGGGGACCTTGCAGCAACCGGTACAGTAACTCGCGCTCGATCATAGGGCCAAGGACCGGAATGTCGGTGGGACTATCGAGCAACGACAGCAAGCGCAGCAATGTATCGCGAAGCGGAGGCGTCATCGGATTGATCGCAACCCCCATGCCGTCTTGATCGCCTTCGCGTACTGACGGCATTGTCGCAGCCAACTCAGCCAACAGCGCCGGCTCCAGAACCAGGGAGACCGCGACATAGGGCCGACCCTTGCCGGCATCCAGGATTTCCCCAATCAGCGGCAGGTCAAGAGCGCTTACGAAATACTGAGCGCTATCGTAACTTAGAACGGTGTCGCCGATTGCGACACGCTTGGACCCCTGTAGAATGAAGCAGATCATTGAGCGATAAAGGCAAGGAGCCTTCCCGGTGGAGTCTTCTCCTACGAACATGTCGAGGCGAGGGATCTGTGTGTCCGTCAAGCCTGTCGAGGCATGACGCAAAACAATATCTAGATGCGGCGCGAGGTCGTCTGTCATTCCGGCATTGTGTCATGTTTCGTCCGGGAAAGCAAAGGCATTGAGACGATAAGGCAAGAAGTTGAGCCGATCGGGCGGGTTTACATACCGGTATTGGCCTATCTTGGATCCAGCAAAAGCGCTTTAGGGCGCAACGATCCGAGAAAGGCACTCCATGACCCACCCAATCGCACTCATCACCGGCGCAAGCCGCGGCCTTGGCCGTAACATGGCGCTTCATTTGGCCAAGCGAGGGGTCCACATCATCGGCACCTACCGCACCGGCGAAGCCGAGGCAAACGCCGTGCGTCAGGAAATCGAAGCTCTAGGTGGCAAGGTGTCGATGCTGGCACTCGATGTGACCGATATAGCGAGCTTCGCGGCGTTCGCCGGAGCCGTCGCCGAGACGCTCAATAAAGATTTTCACCAGGATCGTTTCGACTATCTCGTCAACAACGCTGGAAACGGCCTGTTCTCGAACTTTGTCGATGCGACTGAGGAGCAGTTTGCTTCCCTGGTTTCCACCCATCTCCAGGGACCGATTTTCTTGACCCAGAAGCTTCTGCCGCTGATCGCGGACGGCGGGCGCATCCTGAACGTCTCCTCCGGCTTCGTACGCTTCACCATGCCGGGATACAGCCTCTATGCAGCCATGAAGGCCGCAGTCGAGGTGCTTTCCCGTTATCTGGCTGTGGAGTTGGGTGAACGCAGGATCCGCGTCAATGCCATCGCGCCGGGCGCCATCGCAACTGATTTCGGCGGCGGTGCCGTGCGCGATAATGAGGGAGTGAACGCGTATGTGGCGCAGGGCATTGCACTCGGCCGCGTCGGCCTGCCGGACGATGTGGGTAGCGCCGTCGCCGCCATCCTGTCCGACGACATGGCTTGGGCGAACGGCACGACCTTCGATATTTCGGGCGGGCAGTTGCTGTAATCCGTGACGATTACCTGTCCCGACCTCTTCGGCGACGATCTGCGTCAGCATGATGCGATGATCGCCGCCTGATCCCGCCTAATGTTAAGGACCAAAATCATGACAGAAGCATCCAAGAGCGCGCTGATCTTGATCGAATACGTCAACGACTGGCTCTCGCCGACCGGCGGAATATATCCATCGTTTCAGGATCGCGAGCAGGTCGACACCGCAATCACAAATTCAACGATCGCGCTCGCCGAAGCCCGCCGTCGCGGGATGCACGTGATCCACGCCGCGCTTAAGTTCGAGCCTGAGTTCAAGGTCCTGGGCGAGGGCAAGTACGGGCTGCGCAAGATGATGCGCGATTACGGGTCGTTCCTGGGCGAGCAGGCAGAGTTCTTTCCTGGCTTCGAGCCTGCAGAGGGCGAATTCGTCGTCCGCGAACGCGGCGGCGGGAGCAGCGTCTTCGTCGGCACCACTCTCGACAGCTATCTACGCAACAACCGCATCTTCGACATCTACCTTGCCGGCTTCTCCCTGCGCCAGTGCGTTGAATCCTCGATGCGCAACGCCCACGATCTCGGCTATCACACCAACGTCATCTACGACGCGTCGGCCGGCTACACCCGGAAGCAGCAGGAGGACTTCGTGGCTGAAATCGCGCCGTTCTACGCCAACGCCATGACCACGCAGGATTTCGTGGCGCAGGCGTGAACCCTAGCCGGGTCCAGCCATCACGGGCACCAGGCATTCGCGCAGCCGGAAGTGGAAGCGATACGATGATCGGAATGATAGTCGGACTTACCATTGCACCGGGCAGCGGCGATGCATTCGAACGCGCATTCGCGGTGCAGGCTGCGGCGGTCCGCGCCAACGAGCCCGGCAACCGGCAGTACGAACTGTTCCGCTCGCAGACGTTGCCCAACAACTACACGCTCGTCGAGATCTACGACGATGAGGCAGCGCTCGCCGCGCACCGGGCATCGCCGCAAATGGCGACGAGCCGCCCGCTGACAGCGCCGTTCCTCGTCGAGCCGCCCGCCATGCAGGTGTTCGACGTTGTATCCGCTGATGCAGGCGTATCTGCTTCCCAGCAGTTTCGCCCGGCGGATCCGCAAGGCCGCAACACAGGAGATCGTAACATGCCGACCCCAATGGAAACGGTCAGTGCTTTTTGCGCTGCATTCTCGGAAAATCACGCGGAAGATGCGATCCGGCGATGGTTTACCCCCACGACGATCTGGATCAATGAAGGATTGTCGATGACTACTGGCGTAGAAGAGGCGATAAAACGGCCCAGATCGCCGGACGTCGCAGCTGTCTATTTCGACATGCTTTCGATTGCTGCGGACGGAAATCGCGTTCTTACCGAAAGACTGGACCGCTTCGTGCGCTCTGACGGGAGCGAGGTCGCTGCACTGAAGGTGATGGGCATCTTCGAAATAGAAGGCGATTTTATTGTTGCGTGGCGCGACTATTTCGACGTCAATCTCGCCAAAAAAATGCCCAAAGATCAACAATAGCGGCTCGGGCCTATCCGACCATGCCGGTGGATCCGTCGCCGCTAATTCTGTCAAACGGTATGGGTGAGGCAAACGCTCCCCCATCGCCCTTCCTTGCCGCCTCACGAGAGATTATCATGCCAGACAGCCACCTCACGCTTATCAGCCATCCGCTTTGCCCTTTCGTTCAAAGAGCGGCGATCGTCCTCTTGGAAAAGGGCGTGTCGTTCGAGAGGATCGACGTTGATCTCACGGACAAACCGGACTGGTTCCTTGCGCTCTCTCCAACGGGCAAAGTACCCTTGCTGAAGGTGGAGCAGGAAAACACAGAGAACGCGACACTATTCGAAAGCATGGTGATCTGCGAATATCTTGAAGAGACGCAGAGCGGTCGCAAGCTCTACGCGGAAGATGCGCTGTCGCGCGCCCAGCAGCGGGCTTGGATCGAATACGGCACGGCAACGCTTACCGAAGCATGGCAATTCCTGAACGCGAAGGACCGCACGACTTCCGACGCAAGGCTTGCCGCCTTTCGGGAAAAGCTGGAGCGACTGGAGGAGGTCGTTGCTGCAGAACCCTTTTTCAGCGGTGACGCCTTTGGCATGGTCGATGCTGTTTACGCGCCTGTCTTTCGGTATTTCGACATCCTTGATCCGGAAATATCCCAGCCAATCTTCGAGGGCCTTCCCCGCGTCACGGCGTGGAAAAAGGCGCTGGCGGCACGAGAGAGCGTCATTGCCGCTGTAGGAGGCGACTATGCCGAGCGTTTCCACCAGCACCTACGTCAGCACAAGGCACTCCTTGTTGACTGATTGCCGGTTATAAGCCACCGCTGTCTCAGCTCTCGACGTTCCCCGTGGCCGAAGGACCGAATACATGACTGATGCTAATACCGCTGCCCACTCGATCCGCTCTTGGCTAGGCATCCCTTATGCCACCGCCGAACGTTTTCGCCGTCCGATCCTGCTGCCGTTCGATCCGGGCCGACCATACGACCAGAAGGGACCGGCCCCGCTGCAAGCCGGGGACACCAGCTGGCTCGAGGCCGACAATGGGTTCTCGGAGGATTGCCTGAACCTGAACGTCTGGGCACCTGAAAACGCCGGCAATCGGCCCCTTCCGGTGATTGTCTATATCTATGGCGGCGGGTTCGAGCTTGGTGCAAACACCCAGACAACGTCAAACGCCTCGGGTCTGGCCGCGACCGGCCGCGCCGTCGGGGTGTCCCTCAACTACCGGCTCGGGCCGTTCGGCTGGCTTTCACTTTCACACTATGGGGGCGTGTTCGCGGACGCCACCAATCTCGGCCTCCAGGACATCATCACCGCACTCCAGTGGGTAAAAGCGAACATTGCCCGTTTTGGAGGCGATCCGAACAACGTCACCGTTACCGGCCACAGCGCAGGTGCTTTCGCGACCCTCGCCCTCCTTGCCGCGCCATCGGCCGATGGCCTCTACCACCACCTCGCGGCTTTCTCCGGCATGGCTTCACGTTTGGTGCCTGCGTGGGGCGCGGAAGAACGCGCACTGGACGTGCTCACCGCGCTCGGAATTCAGGACGATCCCGAGAAGCTGCTGAACATTGACGCAAAGTTGCTCGCCGAGACAATGAGCAAGACGCAACCTGCAGACCCCGGTGCACGCCACGGCATCGACAACAATGTCATTGCCATTGTGGATGACCACGCCCAGCCGGGTGGTATCATTGCGCATCATCCCCTGCGGGTCCTCGAATCCGGACGGCATCGGGACATTGACATCCTGTTAAGCAGCACTACCCACGAAACCGACTGGTGGGTTCTTCACAAGACCAAGGACTTCGATCCCGGCAGCATCAGCGAACTCGTCAAGGAATTCGCCACGAGGAATCGAATTCCACACAGTCGCGCCCGTGCGGTCATTGGCGCGTACGATATCGACGGGCGCACTCCCGTTCAGGTCCGCGGGGAATTGCTCACCGATTTCTCCTTTACTCTGCCACACGTCCGTGCTGCGCTGGCGCACGCCGCAGCGGGCGGAAATGCGCACCTGCTGTCGGTCGGCCCCGTCGAGGGCGCGCACGCGGTGCATGGCACCGAGATGTACGGCATTGTCGGCCAGGAACGCCCAGGTGCCAGCGGAGAGCAGATTGTCCGCGACACCTTCGTCCGTGACACCCTCCTGGATTTTGCAGAAGGAAACAGAAACCGCCTTTGGACTGCCGTTAGCACCGAACCCACCACCAAAGGGATCGGAAACATGCCATATGACGCGACCCTCCATGCGGCCGAAGTCTTTAAAACTTTTCAAGGCATCGAGAGGCCCTGAGCTGCCCTCCGGACAAAGTGACGGACAACCCGCTCTGGCAGAGCCACACGCGGAAACGAGAGATCACGACGAACCCGTCATGCCACCCCGGATGGGTATTTGCCGCAAGGGTCGACTTATTTCGTCAGGTCGTAGCTTTCGTCGAGAAGCGCGAAGACATCTTCCCTCGATACTGATCCATCGAGGACAACGGTAAGCCAGTGCTCCTTGTTCATATGATAGGCCGGCCTGAAGCCAGGCTTTGTCTTGAGGTCGTCAATTTTTCCCGGATGGCATTTGATGTCGATCACATCGACATCTCCTTCGCCTTTGAGAGCTAGCTTTTCCTGAGGTACATTCATGATCAGCCCAAACCATCTGTTGTCGTCGGTATGGCGAAGGATCGCGTACCGCGGAAACTTCTCGAACGGATAATCGGGTTTGGCGTCGAACTTCCTTTTGGCGTAGTCGAAGATTTCAGAACGTCCAATCATGAGAGATCTCCTGTGTTGTCCTGTGTGCCCGGTCCTTGTACATATACATAGAGTTGGCAAAGCCTTTCGTTCCAGGTTTTCACCCTTACCAAAGCCGACGGCTCGCAATGCCTGCAACATCGGGCTGCCGCCGAGATAAACCTAGCGTTTGACGTTAGTGGTCGCCGCTTTCGGCAACGTCTGGCCTCACACTAAGCGATTTCGGTCGATTGGTTCCCCCCAAGCCCGCCTTCGCTCTCTCGGTATCTTGACCCGGCGGTGCTCCGAAGAGACGCTTGTATTCACGGCTGAACTGCGAGGCGCTTTCATAGCCGACAGCGAACCCCACCTCGGCTGCGCTCACGTGGTCCGCGATCATGCGGCGACGGGCCTCGTGGAGCCGGATGTACTTTTGATACTGGAGTGGGCTAACGGCAGCGACGGATCTAAAGCGGTCGTAAAAAACGGACACACTCATGCCCGCAAGGTTTGCGACCGCCTTGAAATCGAGACGCTCGGTATAATGATCCCGGATCCAGGCCATGGCTTTTCGGATGTGCGCCAAGCGCGAACTGCTTCCGGCGATCTGACGGAGGAGGGTGCCGTGCGGCCCCATCAGCAGCCGGAACATGAGTTCATGCTCCAGGGACTGCGCCATGACCGGTATTTCAGCCGGGCGGTCGAGCAACTCCAACAATCTTCGCCAAGCCCCCACAAGCGACGCACTCGCGGCACTCACCCCGTATCCTGACGCGATCGGCAAATCAGGTATCGAGGCCATTTCGAGTATAAGATCCGATAGCACTACAGGATCGAGAAAGAGGCCGACCGCAACGAACGGCTTGTCCTTCGACGCCTCACAGACTTGGCCTAACGCGGCGATCTCAGCCGCCATGATCATGCTCTGGCCGGGGCCATACTCGAACATCTGGTCGCCGATGAACATGCGTTGGGTCCCTTGGATTACCAGAGACGCTGCAGGGTCGTAGACCAGGGGATCGACTTCGGTCGTATGGTCGAGGGTGTAAGCAACCAGCCTTGGCAGCTGTTGGTTTGGCCGTCCGGCATGCCGCACCGCCATTTCGCGGATTTCGTCGAGTTCGCTCATCAAGGCACGTTAGCTTGATTGCCCAGAATTATCAAACATTCCGGAAAATCAGGCAATGATGGCGGATAATCCGACATCGTGGCGTCGCGGTTCGTCCACTATTTTTAGGCTCAACAACGAGACCATTAAGGCCTCGAGATCAATTAAAGGAGCTACTATGCCCACCCCAATCAAAACTGTTTCGGCCTTTTGCGCTGCGTTTGTTGAAGACGGCGGAAGGCCAGCTGTCCATCGCTGGTTTACTCCCACCACGAGTTGGGTCAACGAAGGTGTTTCCGTGACAACGGGCATCGATGAGGCCATCGCCATGATCAACGAACTGGAGAAGTCGATGGGCATCGCGACGGTCCATATCGATATGCTCGCGATTGCCGCAGACGAAAACCGCGTTCTCACCGAAAGGCTCGACCGGTTCGAGCGTGCCGATGGCAGCGAAATCGGACGGTTCAAGGTCATGGGCATCTTCGAGCTCGAAGGCGACAAGATCGTCGCGTGGCGGGACTATTTCGACGTTAAAGCCATCGAAACGTTCGCCGCGCCTTGAGGAGCCCGCTCGCGGACGATGAAAAGGGGCGGAGGTTATTGTCTCCGCACCGAGCGCGCAATTCAACTCTAGATAATGAGCAAAAGACTACAGCTACTTTTCGATAGGCCGATCCCTCCGCTTAGGTCACTCTTATGAATTTAGACGTGGAGAGTGTTCAAATGTTATCTGCGCTTATAACCAGGCTGCTGGGATGGTTTAGGTCGTTGCTAGGTATCAGTCGCCCGATATATCATTCAAGTAAAGGACAACAGAATGCCAAAGCCCATCGAAATCGTCAAAGCCTTCTCCGCTGCTATCCCTGAGGAGGATGGCAAGGTCGCCATCCGGCGATATTTCACGTCCCAGACGGTTTGGGTCAATGAAGGTGTTTCGAGAACGACCGGCATTGACGAAGCCATCGCGTTTCTTCAGCGGCCAAACAGATCGAGGAGCGTCGCGGCAGTCCATTTTGACATGCTCGCGATCGCCGCAGACGGGAATCGCGTGCTCACCGAGCGACTGGACCGCTTTGTACGCGCCGACGGCAGTGAGATCGCCGCAATCAAGGTGATGGGCATATTCGAGGTGGAGGGCGACCATATCGTGGCTTGGCGCGATTACTTCGACATCAACGCTGGTAAAAAATTGTCAGATGATAAGAGCTAGCTCACTGGAGCCTTGGTCGACTCTATACAGATGTCCCGTCGCAAGCCTGCAAAACGATAGTCCAAGCTTCATCGCTCAGATCGGTTCAGAAGTGCGCCCAAGCGTGCGATGAAACAAGCAGCGGCAGGGCGCACAGGGTGGCCCGCTTTATATACTGAGTGGAACGGATAGGGGCGTTCCTCCCATTCGGCAAGACGCAGCCTTTTGAGATTGCCAGCGGCAATATCTTCGCTAATCAACGGTTCTGGCAAGTTACCCCATCCCAACCCTGCAAGGATTAGGTAGTGCTTCGCTCTGAGGTCAGAAACTCGAATAGTTTCGGTTGCAAGTACTGAGAAATCCCGCCCCGCGGACAATTTCGAATTATCCGATAGCACGACTTGCGTATGGCGCTGCGCCTCGGAGGAGCGTATCGCGTCCTCTTTATACGACAAGGGGTGATCAGGTGAGGCGACAGGCAGCAGCCTGGTTTTGCCGATATACGTATGATCGAGGCCATCTATCCGGTTAAAAAGGGGGCCACTAATACCGATATCGGTCTCTCCACTAAGAACGCTTAATGGTACGCCCCCAAGCAATTCGATGCGAAGCGAAATAAGCAAGCTCGGAAATTCTTCCCGCAACTCCTTTAATACAGCAACAACCCAGGATGCCGGAAGCAAGGCGTCAACTACTAAGCGCAGTTCAGGCTCCACTCCAGAAAGAAGCCCGTCCACCCTGGCGGCCAGACCATCCATCTCCTGTACTATACGCCTTGCATCGACCAGAACCGCTCTTCCAACCTCCGTAAGGACAGGACGCCGCTTGCTTCTATCAAACAATTCGACCCCACCAAGCTGCGCTTCCATGGCTGCTATCGAATAGCTAATGACCGATTGTTGCCTATTAAGATGGCGGGCTGCAGCCGCGAAGCCTTTCTCGTCCACGACGGTGAGAAAAACACTCATTTGGTCGAGTGTGGGTAGCTTGCGTCTTCTATCGATAAAACTGTTCATTAGGATAGACATTATAGGAATTTATCGATCAGTCAATTTGATGGATTTAGACGGCGAACCTGACGAAACCACTGCCGCCTTGCCGATCGTTGTCGTGAAGTGCAACGGCCAGACAATTAGATTGAGGGCCCCATGAAGATAACTACAGTCTCCACCGCGTTGCTGGCGGGATTTCTTTTCAGCTCGGCAGCACTTGCTGCGAGCGACGACGGTGTCGCAATGGACGCATCCAAGTATTCGGATCGGATTGTCAAAAAGGACTTCACCGCGGCCGCCTGCCCGGACAACCCGAGAGCTCTCGAACACATCAAGGGAAATCTCTATCGTCACACGACGGGTCCCGGACTGGCCGTCCACAGCGGTTTGGTACTTATCACCACCGAAGGCGCTTTAGTCATCGACCCCGCGATGACATGCACGTCAGAATGGCTAAAGAATGAGATTCAGAGTAAATTCCACGTGCCGGTAAAATATGTCGTGTACACCCACGCACATGCCGACCATATCAGCGGCGGACAGATTTTCCAGCAGGCGGGCGCAATTGTGGTAGCGAATGCCAGGGCTGTCGAGCCGATCGTGGGAGAGGGGATACCGACAGCGCTCCCCGACAAAGTGTTCGATGAAGATATGACGATCACTCTCGGAGGCGAGAAAGTTAATCTTCATCGTGTCGCAGGCAGCCATTCCGACAGCATGGTAATGGTGTCGTTTCCGAAGGATCGGGCTTTGCAGTGCACCGACGTGTGCGAGAGCAAGTCGATGCCATATAACGACTTTCTTGACTTTTATTATGAGGGCTGGGTCGAGACGCTTGATTGGGTGATCAAACAGGATGTCGATTTCATTGATGTTGGCCATTACACACCTGCTGCTAAGGCAGATATCGTTGCAGAGCGCTCGTACATGGTTGATCTGCATCAGCAGGTGCTTGATCTTGTGCGTCAGGGACAGTCCTGGGACGAACTGTATCGCAACATAAAGTTCAGTCCTGAAGTCCAGTCATGGACCGCATTCAGCACAATGAAGACCTTAAACGTCCTCGGCATGTATCGCTGGGTCAGCAATCATCGTCGCGGCAATTGGTAATGAAGCCGGTAAACGCATAGCCGGGCTTCGATCACGAGAAAATTGGCCTGCCAAAAGCATCAACCTCGAAACCGACCTGCTGGGCCATAGGCTGCCCTTTTCGATTATGGTTGCTCCTATGGGTGCCCAGATCTTTGCCAGTCCCATCCCCGAACTCGCCGCAGCTGGTGGAGCAGGTATGGCGGAGCTCTGTATCAATCGTCCGGGGCATCAAACAGGCCGTTGGAAGAGATTGCGGAGGCAACAACAGGGCCTAAATGGTTCCAGCTTTACTACAATGCCGATGAAAAAGTTACGCAGAGCCTTCTGGACAGAGCCCGTAACGCTGGCTACAGCGCTGTCATTCTCACGGCGGACGCCTTGGGTCCAGGCGCCAGCGACGAGTTCATTCGACTTGGCCGACCGTTTCCCAGCGAGTTCACCTTGGCAATCACGACCCGCGTTACGGTGGCACCGGTGACTTCCGCAATAAGAAAATTGATCTGACTTTCGATGATATTGGTCGTGTCAAATCGATGTCTCGCCTCCCCGTCGTTGTGAAAGGTATCATGCGGGGTCCCGACGCAGACGCAGCGATCAAAGCCGGGGCAAGCGCTGTTCAAGTTTCGAATCATGGCGGTAGACAGTTGGATGGATTACCTGCCTCGATTTCCGTCCTGAGCGAGGTGGTGGAAGCTGTAGGAGGTCGCGTTCCCGTCATCTTCGATAGCGGCATCCGTCGCGGCATCGATGTCGTCCGCGCTCTGTCGCTAGGTGCGACGGCCGTCGCAGTAGGTCGTCCGGTTCTGTTTGGGGTGGATGCCCCCTTCCGGCCGGCATCGGCGTATGATGCCTGCCTAGCGCCATTGTGGCGCTCACGGAGGGAAAGCAGATGACACAGGTGAATATCCTTGCGATCGACCTCGCGAAGCGGAGCTTCCAAGTCTGTGGAACGGATCGCTGTTGATTTTCACTGAGAAGTGACCCGGCGGGGGTGCGGATAAAAACTTGGACTGATTTATAAGATCAGGCCGAGACTTTTACGATATTCGACCGGGCTGAGTGAGCCCAGCGATATCTTGATGCGCTTCTCATTGTACCAGCAGATATAGGCATCCACCTCGCCGACGAACTGTTCGATGGTCATGGCCTTCCACTCCCGAGGATAGAAGAGTTCGTTTTTCAACCGGCCGAAGAAGCCTTCGCACGCGGCGTTGTCTTGAGAGCAACCCTTTCGGGACATCGAGCGAACCAGTTTCGCTTCGCTGATCCGGGTCAGCCAGCCTGGCCAGCGGTAATGAGCTCCGCGATCGGAATGAACGATTGGCCGTTCTTCAACTTCGGTCACGGTCACAATGGCTGCATCCAGCATGGTGTTGACCAGCCCTGCATCGGGTTGCGTTCCAATCGACCAACTGATGACCATGCCGTCGAAGCAGTCGATGATAGGCGAAAGGTAGACCTTCCCAGCTGGGATCTGGAACTCGGTGATGTCTGTCAGCCACTTCACGTTCGGCGCATTCGCATGGAAATCGCGATTGATTATGTTCTCGGGCGCCGGACTGATTTCTCCCATGTAGGATCCGAAACGCTTTCGACGTGGTCTTGCGACCACCAGCTGCTCCTGCTTCATCAAGCGCTGGACCACCTTTTCCGAGATTGTCACGCTCTGCCTGCCCAACGACTCCTGTAGTCTGCGATAGCCGTAACAACGATGGTTCGTTTCAAAGATTTCCGTCATGCTGCGGCGGATGGCGACATATTTGTCTGCCAGGCCCGCACGGATCCTGTGATAGAAGTAGGAGCTGCGCGCCAAGCCCAATTGGGCAAGCAGTTCCGGCACTMGATAGATAGTCCTAAGAGCGTCAACCAGCTGTGTCTTCTCCCGATTACTCAGGATCTGCAGATCGACGCCCAGGCCTTTTTTTAGCAGTTCATTGGCCTTCTTTAGGAGGTCATGCTCGAGTTGCAATTGGCGGACATCGCGCTGGAGGGCTTCGAGCTGTCGCTCGAGTTCTTCACGTTCTGGCGCTTTAGCGTTGGTTTTGCGGCGTTTCATGGATGAAGAAGCCTCATGACCGAGAAGCTGGTCTCTCCAGCTATACAATGTCGGCCTTGAGACGCCCAGCCGGTCAGCCACCTGTTGAGCGCTTTGATCTCCACTACAGAGACCTATGACCCCTACTTGCCGGATCTCATCGGAATAGCCACGGCGCCAAGATCGACCAACCATGGATGAGCGCGCCTCCGGAAAGGCCTCCCGGACCCATCCGGTTAAAGTTCCGCGACCAGGGTAGCCAAGCGCCCTCATCGTTGAAGAGATGCAACGATCGTGAGTGCGGTAATGCTCAAGGGCAGCCTGCTTTTGGGCCTCGGAAAATTTTGGTGCTCGAGCTACCGCCTGAACACGCAAGTCGCGATTCTCGACGTGCTCGCGGTACCAACCCCTCAAAGCATTCTTTGTGGGATAACCCAACTGCCGAATGGTTGCCTTGAGCCGCTTGCCAAGCCGGATGTAGAGCTCAACGGCTCGAAGTCTGTCTGCGTAGGAATACATGAACTACCTCCTGCTGGTGGTCCAAGTTTTCGTCCGCACCCCCTATCCTGCGCTACCGGGTCACTTCTCAGTGGCAATCAACAACCAGCGGTCGCGAGCGTTCCCCGCTTTGAGTGTCTGGATCGTTCCGAGCTTATTAAAATTCGCCGTCATTGCGACTAGCCGCTGGTGGACAACTTTGTCGAGGATGAGTTGATCGTGCTCTTGGCTACGTTCGCGCTCATCGCGAGCATTGGCCAGCATAAGAACTTTGGTTCAATTTCCTCGATCTATCGGCGACGAAGGGATTGTTGTGATTGATGAGCATGAAACGGCGTTGGGCAAGATCGCTTCCGTTTTGGCACGCTTGACGATGTTGCGTCTCATATACCTTGTAGTACATCAGATATCGTGTTTGGTATGTGATGGTAATTTGATGATGAATAGCGAATGACGAAAGCGTGCTCCTGTTGACAGCATACGTTTGTGAATTTATAGATACGCATTAGTTTGTATTATAGACTACAGAGTCTATCTTCCGTACGGTCGGACTAGTTGGCGCGCCCTTTTGAGCCTCAGGCAGACGGTAAATTTAACAGCAGGGTTATGCAGGGTTATCATGTACGTTTGGGACTTAAATGTAATCTGGGACTATAAAGGGCTGCTTCTAAGCGGTCTGCTATATACCGTCGTGTTTGCGCTGCTGACGATCATAGGTGGCATGATATTCGGACTGAGCGCGGCGTTTGCGCGGCTGTCAGGCAGCTTGTTTCTGATCGCACCATTCGCAGCCATCACCGAACTCTTCAGATGTACGCCCCTGCTCGTAAGCCTAATCTGGTTCTACTATGCGCTGCCTGCTCTTCTTGGCGTCGAGATTAGTGCGAGTGTTGCCGCTTTCTGGGCGTTGTCTTTGTATGGTGGTGCATTCTACGGCGAGATCATCCGGGGCGGCATCAAGTCAGTCGACGAAGGCCAGACCGAAGCCGCAAAGGCCTTGGGGATGAGACGAGGCGCTGTCATGCGCCGTATCGTGTTGCCCCAAGCACTCAAGAAGATGGTTCCTCCCTTGGTAAACCAGTCCATTATGCAGTTGAAGAATACCTCGCTTATATCTGTCCTCGCGCTGCCAGACCTCATCTATCAGTCGCAGTTGATCACACATGAAACTTACCGACCGCTTGAGTTGTACTCAGCTGTCGCGGTGCTCTATTTCCTCATTCTGTTTCCCGCGACTCTTCTGGCTCGACGCCTGGAGATCAAGAAAAGTATGGGAGCGTGACCATGCTAGTGTCTTCCAATGAAACCGTCGTTCGCGTGTCGAAGCTCAACAAGTATTACGCCGACCATCGAGTGCTGCAAGACATCGATTTCAGCGTCAAAAAGGGCGAGGTTGTTGCACTGATCGGGCCATCTGGATCCGGTAAATCAACGCTTTGCCGATGTCTTAACCTCTTGGTGGCCCCAACAACCGGCAGTATCGAAGTTTGCGGCAAATTATTTGAGTTCCAAAAATCGAGCCGCGCCCCAAAAGATAATAGCTTATCGGCGTTCCGCGAACAGATCGGCATGGTGTTTCAGAGCTTCAATCTCTTCCCCCACATGACGGTAATCGAAAATGTCATCGAAGGCTTGGTGACAGTGAAGAAGCGCAAGAAGGCTGATGCGAAGCAGGAAGGTCTCGCATTGCTGCAGAAAGTCGGCCTGAGCCCAAAAGCGAATGATTACCCGGCGCAGTTGTCAGGCGGACAAAAGCAGCGCGTCGCTATCGCTCGCGCTTTGGCAATGAAGCCAGAGGTCATGTTGTTCGATGAGGCTACATCGGCGCTCGACCCTGAATTGGTGGCCGAGGTGCTTAGCGTGATGAAGGATCTCGCCAAAGAGGGAATGACCATGGTCGTCGTCACGCACGAAATGTCATTCGCGCATGACGTTGCGGATCGAGTGCTGTTTATGAAGGAAGGCTTGATCGTCGAAGACGCTAGATCGAACGACTTCTTCGCAGCACCAACAACCGACGCGGCTAAAACGTTCTTATCTCACTATGTAAGGCCGTAGCCGCTGGAAGTGAGTACCACGAACCCTGAAAGTTCGCTGGCGTTGTTTGAACAAACAAAATAAGGGGAAGTTCATTGGAAAAGATTGATAATACTCGGAGCCGTAGAGGATTCGGTAAACTGGTTCTCGGTGCAACGGCGACTGCTGCTTACATCGGAGTTCAAACAAAGCTTGCCAGCGCGCAGCCTTCTGACTCTAGAATTGACAAGATCAAAGATCGCGGCGTCCTTCGGGTCGCAGCACCTGTTGGCGAGCCCCCGTACTTCGTCAAGGACCTGAAGAGCGGCGAGATCATCGGCGCGGCTGTCGAGATGGCCAAAGACATCGCGAATATTCTCAAGGTCAAGGTTCAGTTCGTCGACTCGACATGGGGCGACCAGATCCTTCAGCTTCAGACCGACAAGGTCGACATTGGTATGGCTTCGACGCACACCGGTGCTCGCGCCTTGGCTGTCGGATTCACGATCCCTTACTTCAATCAAGGTTATGGGGTTGTCGCAAAGCCTAATGTTGAAGCGAATAGCTGGGCCGACATAAATAAGCCGGAAATCCGTATAGTGACCGACATCGGCTCCACGCAGGAATTTGCGGCGCGTCAGAATGCTCCGAAGGCAACAATTACTTCATTCCCAACTCGCGATGAGGTGATACTCGCCATGCAGTCGGGCAGGGCAGATTGTGCAGCATTTGCTGCCATACCCGGACTTGCAGCCTTGAAAAAAACGCCGCAGCTTGGTCGCTTCCTGATGCTGCGCGATCCAATGGTTGCGATGCCGACGGGCATTGTTATCCCAAAAGAGACCAATAGAGACTGGCGTGATTTCCTGGACGCCTGGATTGAGTACAACAAGGGCGCTGGGCAGATTGGCGCGTGGATGCGTGGTGGGCTTGCGCTGGCAGGCGTCAAAGCAGAGGACATTCCGCCAGAGGTAATTTTCTGATCCACAGGGGCGGGGTTATGCTCGCCCTTTTTTTATTCGGAGCTTGCAACCTAAAAACAAAGCCCTATCGAAAAATTGTTACTTGTTCTTATATCGCTGTTATCCACCCGACGCTGGTTATGCCGATTCAGTATTTGGGCAGGAAGTTGGCCAAGCGCGTAGAACAGGGCGTAGATACCAACGATCAGACCCGCCTGTGTTCGAGAGGCTGAATTCTTCCTGGATACGGTGAATGCAATGTCGATATCGGCCCCGTCTGCCGCCGCTAACGCATACCGATAACCAGCCAGCGAAAGCGTGAGCTTCGGTCGCCGGATCGGTGAGCGCCGCTGATAGCCGGGCGGCGTGGAATACGGCAGATCATGTTTTCGCAGCAAGCCCCCAACCCGGTCAGTCATCGAGTGTCTGCAGACAGTGCTCCTGTTTGTCGAAAAAACGATCGATCTCAAAGGAGAGCACGGGAAGAAACAACTCCGCCCGACCATCTGGAAAATAGTAGAAAAGTCGGCTGCTGCTAATTTTGGCAACAGCTTTCACGTCCTGCAGTGTCGTATGTGCAAGACCTCTGACCTACACGACAGTAGCGGCCGAGCAGAGCATCCTCCCAGTGCAAGTCAGGTGGATTTTGGATCGGTCTTTGCCAAGATGCAGGCATTGAACGCAAGCGGCGCTGGCCGTTAGAGGTGAAGCTGACCATCCTGGCGCAAGCAGCTCAGCCTGGCGCGCGTGACCTTTCGGACACTCTGCCACTGCGGCAAATGGATGCCGGCAAAGAACATCAGCGGTTTGGTTGCGTCGCGGGCGCACCACGTATTGGGCACGTTTCCGCCATCCTCCTGGCTGGCCGGATCCGGTTCCGCGAAACTTGTAACCGGGACGAGGCATCCGTTTTCGACACCGAACCATCGTCTCCAGTGCGGGAAACTGAGCTTGCGCACATTGGTTGTGCCACGATCGGCCTCCATGCGGATCATCTCGTCGAGATCGAAAGGCTTGCCCTTGGCTTTGGCGGCCTTCTCAAGTGCGAAGCGCGGGGAGGGCAGTCAGTTGCCCGAAAGCCTGAATCCACTGCCGGATGAATGGCTATGCTCATTGATGCTCTCCTTCCCTCCCTGGCCGTTTGCGATATGCCCGGCCGAGCTCTGCAATCAGTCTGCTAATCGTTGCGCGTGCCAGCGCAGATGGTCCTGCATAAAGGTCGAAGTGAAAAAGTAGGAGTGGCCGTAGCCTTCCTGCATGCGAAGCTGCAGGGGAAGCCGCCGATATTCGCCCTTGTCCATGACATTGGCATGCGTGCAGGTCGGGCCGGACAGGTACCACAGCACCGGGCAATTGCCCCCGGCGGCGTGCGGCGGCAGGTATACCGCGAAGGTCATGTCGCAGCCGCAAGAATCCGAGCGATGGACATAAACCCCTTGAGTACCGCCGTAAGACTTGTCGATGGAGATGGTTTTCATGGCTTAGTAGACCACCACGCCGCGGATCGATTCACCCGAATGCATCAGCTCGAAGCCCTTGTTGATGTCTTCGAGTGGCATGGTGTGGGTGATGAGCGGATCGATGATGATCTTGCCGTCCATGTACCAGTCGACGATCTTGGGAACATCGGTACGACCGCGGGCGCCACCGAATGCAGTGCCCATCCAGTTGCGGCCGGTGACCAACTGGAACGGACGCGTGGAGATTTCCTGACCGGCACCGGCCACGCCGATGATGATCGACTTGCCCCAGCCGCGGTGCGAGGCTTCCAGTGCCTGACGCATGACCTTGGTGTTGCCGGTGCAATCGAATGTGTAATCCGCACCGCCGATGGTGTCGCCATTGCGCTTCGTCATGTTGACGAGGTAGGGCACGATGTCGTCGCCGACTTCCTTCGGGTTGACGAAATGCGTCATGCCGAAGCGTTCGCCCCAAGCCTTGCGCTCATTGTTGATATCGACGCCGATGATCATGTCCGCACCGGCAAGGCGAAGACCCTGCAACACGTTGAGGCCGATGCCACCGAGACCGAAGACGATGGCGGTGGAGCCGATCTCGACCTTGGCAGTGTTGATGACGGCGCCAATGCCAGTCGTCACGCCGCAGCCGATGTAGCATATCTTGTCGAATGGCGCGTCGGGATTGACTTTGGCCAGCGCAATTTCAGGCAGAACCGTGTAGTTCGCAAAGGTCGAGCAGCCCATATAGTGGTGAATCTTGTCCTTGCCGATGGAAAAGCGTGATGTGCCGTCCGGCATCAGGCCCTGGCCCTGCGTGGCGCGGATGGAGGTGCAGAGATTGGTCTTGCGCGACAGGCAGGAATAACACTCGCGGCATTCGGGCGTGTAGAGCGGGATGACGTGGTCGCCCTTCTTCACAGATGTGGCGCCCGGTCCAACGTCCACAACGATACCAGCACCTTCATGGCCGAGAATGGCGGGGAACAGACCTTCCGGGTCGGCACCTGAGAGCGTGAAGTCGTCGGTGTGGCAAATGCCGGTTGCCTTGACCTCGATCAGCACTTCGCCGGCCTTGGGGCCTTCGAGCTGCACGGTCATCACTTCGAGTGGTTTTCCTGCCTGAACGGCAACAGCGGCGCGAACGTCCATCGTTGAGTTCCTTTCCGGATTTTCAGTTGAGATATGTGCCCAAGCCGAACGATCAGTTTGCTCGATCGTCCCGCTTGGGTCACTTGAGAGCCAAGCCCTTATCGACCGCGGACATCATCGCGCGGGCTTCAATTCTGTCGTGAGAGGTACGTGGTAGAGGAACGAGGCGCTGGCGTTTCCGCAAAGCGCCCCGGTTTTGCTATTCCTCAAACCACCAACGATTGATGCAGCGGAACCCGTCGAGATCGCCGTCCGACGACAGGGCCTCTTGATGCTTAACCTTGGATTTGGAAGCCCAGACGTAATTCGCGAACATTGGGATGACGGAGCCGCTCTCATCGTGAACGAGTTGCTGCATCTCGTGATACATGCCGGCCCGCTCCTTTTCGTCAACGGTTCCGCGAGCCTTAATCAGGAGTTCGTTAAAGCGATCGTTTTCGAACCGGGTTTCGTTCCACGTAGCGCCTTTCGAGTAGGCGAGCGTGAACTGCGCATCGGCCGACGCCTGTTGTGTCCAGTAATCGGCAGTGAACGGCTTTTTCATCCAGACGTTTTCGAAATAACCATCGTCGGGTTCGCGCGTCACATTGATCGTGACGCCGGCTTTCGACGCAGAGGCAGCAAAAAGCGCGGCGGCGGCGTTCGCACCCTGGAATGCGGCTTCCGAAACGCTGAGCGGGATCTCCAGAGACGTCAGTCCTGCCTGCTTGAGATAGTACCTCGCTTTGTCCGGATCATATTCACGCTGTGGAAGACTGCTGTCCCAATATGGGTGATTGGAGGCAATGGGGTGGTCGTTCCCGAGGGTACCGTGGCCAGACAGAATCTTCTCGAGCATTTCTTTTCGGTCGATGGAGTACTTTACTGCCTGGCGAACGTTCTTGTCCTTGAAAGGATCGGTATTCGCCATCATGCCGAAGATGTAGTAGCGTCCACTTGGAACGTCGTCGATCGTGATGCCCTTGACGCGCCTGAGCATGTCGAGCGTTCTTAGGTCGATGGCATTGGCCACGTCCACTTGTCCGACCCGCAGGGCGTTCATGCGCGCAGCGGCATCTGTGATGATGATCACCTCTGCGGTATCAAAGAAGCCGACGTTTTCCTTGTCCCAGTAATTTGGGTTTCGCTTGAAGCGGATCCTTTGTCCCGGCTCAAAGCTTTCAATGCTATAAGGACCAGTGCCGTCCGTGGTAGTGACGTCGGCTTTGCCGTCCTTCGATGGCACAATCACAAAACGCAGATCCCTTAGAATGCTTGGAAAATCGACGTTAGCGTCCTTAAGCTTGAAGATGATTTTGTTCGGAGCTTCGGCGAGGATATCGTCGACCGCCGCCAGCGCCGACTTGGCGGGAGAAGTGGTGTCCGGACCGCGATGTCTGTTGAACGAAGCGACGATATCATTCAACTCGAGCGACTTTCCACTATGGAAAGTCACGCCCTGCCGGATGGTGAAAGTCCAGGTCTTGAGATCGTCGGAGTGTTCCCATTTTTCAGCGAGATCGGGAACAATCTCTCCGTTCGCGGCGCGTTTCGTCAAGTTGCTGCGGGCGGTAGCCATCGTCAGATAGGCGGAATCGTAGAGAACATTCGCGGGATCCAGGGTATCCTGCGAGGAGCCCCCAGATAGGCCGATCTTGATATGGCCGCCGCGCTTCGGCGCGGCGAACGCCGCCTTCGGCGCGGCTGACAACAGCAAACCAGCCGCTGCGGTTTTCATGAGTGTTCTTCGTTTGATTTCGAGCATTTGTGTTCCCCTTTTGCGATATCGCTTCATTTTAATTTGAGCGTTGAACCTAGCCGCATAGATACAGAGCCCCTCCCGCAACCTGCGGGAACCAGGCAAGGGCTGTGTCAGTTGAGGACGTGAGAACCGGCGGAATGGCCAGGAATGATACCGCGGGCGAACGTGGCGAGACTCGCGGAGCGTCGTCCCCTCAGTGAAGTTGAACTCGTCCGGCATGCCTCTCTCCCAGAAATGGATGAAAAGTGAACTCATCCCATTAAAAAAAGACGCATAAGTATGTAATTCAATCCAGCAAGTCGGGTATGAAGTCAAGCTCGTTCGTGGAAGCGGCTTCAAAATGTTTGCAGCCACCCGCAGCTCTGACCAATCGAGGCAGCGATTACTAAAAGCGAGGAGCGGGATAATCGTCAGCCAGTGCGCAAACCGCTTTATTGTCCCGGCTTCGATCAGCGCCATCAATGTCCGCCGGCGACGAGCAAACAATTTCCCTCAAGGGTTGTCCGTAATCCGCGCTGACCTCCATGAGTGTGATGTTGGACATTTGAAGATTTTCCTTGTACCGCCGGGTTATTTTTTATACGTATGAGTACATTGAAGGCCACCGCAGACATTATAAAGGAACGCGTGCCTGCGGAACGGGCCCTACGCTCTGAAGTAAGAACAGTCTTTCGATTAAGTTCAGGAGCGAGGACACCCAAGGGAGAGTTAAGGCATGGAACATCACACCGTGGGTCTCGGCGGGGAGAATCTTGCCTCGGTAGCAATAGACCGGCCAAGCGGACGGTCAAATGGCGTGTATGGACGTCTTGCACGGCTGATTGGACAACGCGCACTGCTCGCGATCACATCGCTTTTCGTCGTCTCAGTCATCATCTTTGGATCGGTTACGCTTCTTCCCGGCAACTACGCAACGGCCGTCCTAGGTCAGTCGGCGACGCCGGAGACTGTCGCTGCTTTCGAGCGGGAACTTGGGCTCGACCGCCCTCCGGTGGAGCGCTACATTACCTGGATTAGCGGCGCGGTGCGCGGCGACTTTGGAGCATCGTTCACAAGTCGCGGCGACAACAAACGCTATGTAACGGCGATTGTCGCTCCCCGGCTTTACAACACCCTTTTCCTTGCTAGTTTCGTAGCCCTCATAGCGGTTCCGTTATCGATATGTCTCGGAATAGTTTGCGCTTTTTATAGAAACGGTTGGGTAGACCGGGGACTGAACAGCGCGACGCTAACAGCTATCTCGGTCCCTGAATTCTTCGTCGCATACATCCTGACCTACTTCGTCATCATGCGAGACAATTTTGCGATGACAGGATTGGCGCAGGTGCTGCCAGAGTGGCTTTCGCAGGGCATCGCCGTCGTATTCAGCTATATCCCAGCATTCCCGATACTGGCCGACGTTTCCCCAGACATGGGGATCGGCGATCGAATTTGGATGTGCATGCTTCCGGCGATGACACTGGCCTTGGTGACGATTGCATATATGATGAGAATGACGCGGGCGGCCATCATCAATCTCCTCGCCACCCCGTACGTGGAGATGGCCTACCTAAAAGGAGTGAGCCCGTTCTCGGTCATTGTACGGCACGCGCTACCGAACGCTTGGGGCCCTATCGCCTACGTGGTTACGGTCAACCTGGCATACCTGATCACTGGTGTGGTCGTGGTGGAGGTTGTCTTCGTTTACCCCGGCGCCGGGCAGCTGCTTGTCGACGGCGTTCGATCGCGTGACATACCGGTTGTACAGGCCTGCACGCTCATCTTTGCGAGCGCATACATCCTGCTCAACCTGATCACCGATATCGTAACTATCGTAACCAACCCAAGGCTACTTCACGCGCGATGACCAATATGAACAACATCGAAACCGTTACACCCGCGCTGCGTACGCCCTTTAAACCGGGCCGTACCCGTCGCACTAAGCTCCGCAAGGCCCTTATCACCGCTCCAATCAGCGCTTGGTTTGGCTTGGTCGTTGTAGCCACTTATGTTGCCGTGGCTCTGTTCGCTCCCCTGATTGCTCCCTATGGCGAAGCGCAGGTATTCCCCGAACCATTCGCACCTTGGAGCGAGCAGTACCTTCTTGGAACAGACCAATTGGGCCGCGACGTCTTCACTCGTCTGGTCTACGGTGCACGGAACACCCTTGGTATTGCGGTCCTGACGACTGCGTTGTCCTTTTTCATCGGGGTCTCGCTTGGGGTCGTGGCCGCTTTGCTCCGGGGATGGGTCGATCAAGTCCTCTCGCGATCAGTCGATATCGTATTGTCGATCCCCGGTCTGATTTTCTCGCTGATGCTTCTGGCAATCTTTGGATCAAACGTCTGGAGCCTTATCCTCATCATCGCTGTCCTGGACTCGACCAATTTCTTCAGATTGGCACGCACCAGCGGCTTGTCGGTGGCATCGCTGGAATTCATTGAAGCAGCCAGACTACGTGGCGAGCGCTCGCACTGGATCGTCTTCAATGAAATTCTTCCGAACATTATGCCTCCGCTCATCGCGGAAGCGGGTCTACGTTTTTGCTTCGTCTTCCTGACGATCTCAGCGTTGTCCTTCCTCGGCGTTGGCATACAACCACCGACAGCCGACTGGGGATCCATGGTGCGCGAAAACGCGACACTGATCACCTACGGCGACGTCACCCCACTTCTGCCCGCAGCGGCCATCGGCCTTCTGACGGTAGCCGTAAATTTTGTTGTCGACTGGCTCTTGCATAATCTGAGTGGGCTTAAAAATGGGCAATGATAAACGCAGCTTCGATACGCGCTCCAAAGGCGGCGATCTTCTCGAGATCAGAGACCTGCGGATCGACGGGTACAGCAACGACCGCTGGCACGAGATTGTAAAGGGCGTTGACCTCACGGTTAAGCGCGGAGAGATTGTCGGCCTTATCGGAGAGTCGGGAGCGGGAAAATCTTCACTTGGTCTCGCGGCAATGGGCTATGCCAAACCCGGATGCAAGATCGTTGGCGGCCAGGTATTGTTCGATGGCGAGGATCTTACGCGCTGTTCGGAAAAGCGCCTTCGGGACCTTCGTGGAAACCGGATCGCGTATGTTGCGCAGAGTGCTGCTGCGGCGTTCAATCCGGCCAAGCGCCTTATTGCGCAAACTATAGAAGCGGCGGTTCGCAGAGGCATCAAGTCCCGTGAAGAGGCTGAGGCCGATGCGATCGAGCTCTACCGAGAGCTACATCTGCCCAAACCGGAGGAGATCGGCTATCGTTACCCGCATCAGGTCTCAGGCGGGCAGCTCCAGCGCATAATGACCGCAATGGCCATGATCTGTAAGCCGGACCTCATCATTTTCGATGAGCCGACCACAGCACTGGATGTGACCACACAGGTCGAGGTTTTGGCGTCGATCCGGTCGTTGGTCGAGCGCCACCACACCGCCGCGCTTTACATTACCCACGATTTGGCCGTTGTTGCCCAGATGGCGGATCGAATCAAGGTTCTTCGGTACGGAACCACAGTCGAAGAGGCGCCGACGAACGAGATGATTACCGAGCCCAAAGAGGACTATACGAAGTCCCTTTGGGCCGTTCGGAACCTCTACAAGGAGCCGACGACGTCAGAGGACTCGTTGCTCTCCGTTCAGAACCTTACGGCATCCTACGGGACGCACCAGGTGCTGCACGACATCAATATCGTGCTGCCTAAGGGGCGCACTGTCTGCGTTGTCGGCGAGTCCGGCTCTGGGAAGTCGAGTCTTGCGCGTTCAATCGCGGGATTGTTCCCTCCCACGAGTGGTTCGGTCTTATACTGTGGACGGCCGCTTCCAAGCTCGCTTCGAAGTCGCGACCGATCGGTGCTGAAAAAGATCCAACTCGTGCACCAGATCCCTGATACAGCATTGAATCCACGCCACACCGTCGGCGAGATTCTCTCCCGAGCGATCCGGGTATTCAAGAACATCAAGGGTGCTGCGCTCGTTGCGGAAACTGTCAAGCTGCTTGAGCGGATAGAACTCGATTCATCGTACTATGATCGTTTGCCATCAGAGCTTTCGGGGGGGCAGAAGCAGCGCATCTGCATCGCCCGAGCACTCGCCGCGGATCCAGAACTCATTATCTGTGACGAAGTGACGTCTGCGCTCGATCAGGTGGTTCAAGAGGGCATCCTCAAGCTGCTAACTGATCTGCAACGCGACTCCGGTGTCACTTATATGTTCATCACGCATGACATCAACACGGTCCGTGCTATCGCTGACGAAGTTATCGTGATGAACGACGGCAAGATCATTGAGCAGGGTCTCAAGACCGATGTCCTGAACCCTCCATGTCACCCCTATACCGAACTCCTGCTTTCGTCGGTTCCAAAAATGGAGACCGGTTGGCTGTCTTCAATTCTAAGTGCGCGGGCGGGCTCATCGACTGCAACAGCAGAAAAAATCCAGAAAACTGCCGTGTAGCCGCCGATATCCGAAAACTGGACGTAGCAGTCCCCGGGGGATGGCGAGCGGAGAATTCGAAGGTCTGCACTTGACGCCTTCGGCCCCCGAGAATACTAATTAGACTAAATTCCTACTCGTCAGTTTGTGATGGTGACTTGTCGCCGATACCGGGCGTGAGGAACTTGAAGAACTCTTGGGAGCGTCGCTACATGCTGAAAGAATACGACTTCATTGTTGTCGGCGGCGGATCGGCTGGATGTGCCCTTGCGGCGCGGCTCAGCGAAGACCATTCAGTATCGGTGCTCCTGATCGAAGCCGGGCCGGACGCCAGCCCCTGGCAGATCAGGATGCCTCTTGCCGTCGATAGTCTTCTGACCTCTACCAAGTACAATTGGGGATTTGAGTCCCAGGCCGAAAAAGGTCTCAACGGAAGAACGATGAGCCATCCCCGCGGCAGAGTAATTGGCGGCTCTTCGGCGATCAACGGGATGGTGTACACGCGAGGCAATCCGCAAGACTACGACGAGTGGCGCGACGAGCATGGATGTACAGGCTGGGGTTACGCCGATGTTCTCCCGTACTTCAGGCGGATGGAAACCGCCAAGGCAGGCGATGACCGCTACAGGGGCAGAACGGGGCCGCTGCGCGTGACGCGGCCAAAGCCAAACAATCCGCTGAACGCGGCGTTCCTCGAAGCGGGAAGGGCACTCGGCTATCCCATTTCTGACGATATAAATGGGCCTCAACATGAGGGCTTTGGCGTCGCTGAGCAAACCATCATCGATGGTCAACGGAATACAGCCGCGGCGGCATTTCTGAACCGTGAGGTACGATCTCGTTCGAACCTGACGATCACCCCGAGAGCACTTGTCGAAAGAGTGATCTTGGAAGGAAAGCGTGCAGTTGGCGTTCGGTGCAGGATGAACAACGGCTCCCTGACGTTCACCGCACACCGCGAGATCATCCTCTGCGCCGGGGGTGTCGGCACTCCTCACATTCTTCAGCTTTCGGGTATCGGACCCGCAGAGGAACTGCTCAAGCACGGAATTCCTGTGGTTCACAATGCTGCCGGAGTTGGAAGCAACCTTCAGGATCATCTTGATCTTCCGGTTCAGTTCTCCTGCAAACAAGCTGTTAGCCTGAGACGGGCTGCGGCATGGCCGAACAAGGGCCTGGTCGGCGTAAACTGGTTTCTGTTTAAGAAAGGCGTTGCAGCGAGCAACCAGTTTGAGGTGAGCGCCTACATCCGCACAAGAGCCGGTCTATCAAAGCCCAATCTCAAATTTGAATTTTTCCCTCTAAGCATCTCGCACGACACTTTTAAGCCGCATCCGCAGGAAGCCTTCCAGATCCATTGTACTGCGGAGACTTCTTTTGCCCGCGGGACATTGCGTCTTCGCTCCAAAGACGCCTCACAAATGCCCCTGCTTCAGTTCAACTATCTGTCCGACGAACGAGACATGCAGACGTTCCGGGAAGCGATCGCCCTGGTTCGTGAGCTCGTTGGCACTGCTCCTTTCGAAGCTTTTAGAGGCGCGGAGATTGAACCTGGAGAGGCGGTCCAGAGCAAGGAGGCACTGGATGCCTGGATCCGCAAACGCGCCACAACGGCATTTCACATAGCAAGCACTTGTGCGATGGGCCGAAGCAGCGACCCCAAGGCTGTGGTGGGTCCCGATCTAAAGGTACATGGCGTGGAGGGCCTCCGGGTGGCGGACTGCTCTATTATGCCCGTCGTCGTTACCTCCAATCTGAATGCCTCGGCCATGATGATCGGAGACAGAGCTGCGGATCTGTGTCTCGGACGTCCGCAGCTAAGTCCATCGAACGAGCCCTACTGGGTCAACCCGAACTGGCAGACAAGCCAACGCTGACGCTGTACGTGCCGCGCGGAGCGGAAGGTTTCTGAACTGAAGTTGACTATGTGAGCTGTTCTATTTTCACGGCTCCAACATTCTTAGAAGCGGAGATACTCATGGATGCCAAGGTAACCGTCCCCGAAAAAATGCGCGCCGTTCTGCTCACGGGCTATGGTGGCATCGACAAGCTCGAGTATCGGGACGACGTTGCAGTTCCACTGCCCGAAGTAAGCGAGGTGCTTATCCGGGTTGGCGCTTGCGGGGTCAACAATACCGACATCAATTTGCGCACTCGGTGGTATGACCGCGCAGTCAATGAAAGTCTGTCCGAGGATGTCGGCCTCAGAGGCGCAGATGCCAAGGGTGAGGATGACAACGACACAAAAGGAACATGGAGCTCCCAGGCTGCTCTGTTCCCGCGTATTCAAGGGGCCGCGGTAGTTGGTACCATTATCAAGGTCGGTGCCGGCGTTGACGATTCCAGGATCGGACAGCGGGTGATCGTCGATCCTCAGGTGAGAGATCTTGCGCTACCGGAGCGCGCGCAGTTGATTGCTTATCTTGGCGGAGACAGGGACGGCGGCTTCGCAGAATTTACCGCGGTGCCCTCGGAGAATGCTTATTCAATCGATAGTTCGCTGAGCGATGCCGAGCTGGCAACGTTTCCGACATCTTACGATACCGCCGAAGAAATGCTTGCACGGGCGCGTCTGGGGAATGGCGAAACGGTGGTCATAACGGGGGCTGCAGGCGGTGTTGGCACCGCGCTGATCCAGCTCTCACTCATTCGCGGCGCACGCGTCATTGCCATTGCCGGCGCTGCAAAGAAAGAGCGTGTTCTCTCGCTCGGGGCGCATCATTTCGTTGCGAGAGAAGGCAAAGACGTTCGGGCAGATATCGAAGCGATCTCCGGAGAAAATGGCGTCCACGTCGTCGCGGATGTTGTCGGTGGCCCATTCTTCACCGACAGTTTGAAATTGCTTGCCCGTGGGGGTCGTTACTCGACGGCAGGTGCTATCGGAGGGCCGATCCAACCTATCGATCTTAGAGACCTGATCTACAAGGATCTGGAAATGTTCGGGATTACGTGCCCCACACCAGAGACGTTCCGCGCCGTTGTAGATCATGTCGCATCCGGTCGGTTGAGACCCCTGATCGAAAAAACATTTGCACTGCGCGATCTTCCACTCGCCCAGACTGAATTGGTAAAGCGTAATCACGTCGGAAAACTGGTCATAGTTCCCTGACGCCATCAACGGGTCGATCAAACTCGCAGCCATTGCCCTTGCAAACAAAATGGCAAGGATCATTTGGGCGGTGATGACCGCGAGGAGACCTACCGACGCACAAGTATCGATCGCCAGGATCAGATGGATGCTGGCGGTCGTAAGTGCAGCGGCAGTGAAGGCGTGGATGACGCGACAGTTGATAGACGAGCTCAGGACACCGAGCTGCGGGCCCTTCGAGCGCGTCAGTTTGTTATGAACCCGGTCCCTCAATCTGATCTGGACCAGCAGCGAGATGAGCCACCTTTATGCAGACCCGACGCATGCAGCCGCCGACTTTCGCGCGCCAAATAAGCCTCTTGTTTGACGGGAGCCATTCACACAGATGCAGCTCGTGATGAGCGAGGCGATGGTTGCCCGGTCTTCGCTGTGAGCACACCTCGCTGGCGAACCTCATGAAGCAGTATGGTATCTCACGGACCAAATTAAGGGTCAGCTGTGGCACGACCTTTCCGCCCGATCGAATGATATCCGAGACGCGCATGCGAACAATAGCTTGCTGCGCGTCTCGAGTTGCCGGTGTTGGGGAGGGGGTTATGCTGCAAGCCACCAACGGGCGATGCATTGGAAGGAATCGAGGTCTCCAAGGGTGGTCAGATCCTCAGGGCGGCGCACTTTGTCCGTCATCGCCCAGACGTAGTTTACAAAAGCGGGGTTCACCAGCCCGCCTTCATCGTGAATGATCTTTTGCATTTCATGATACATCCCAGCACGAGAGTTCTCGTCGACTGTTTTGCGCGCCGTGACCACAAGCTCATTAAAGCGTGGGTTACTGAAATGCGTCTCATTCCAAGGCGACTTGGGCAGGAACGCTTCGGTGAACCGCGCATCGGCGGTGATCGCCTGGTGCCAATAGGCAGCGCAGAACGGCTGTTTCATCCAAATTCGTTCGAAATATCCATCGTCGGGCTCTCGGCTGACCTTAAGGTTGATGCCGGCGGCCTTGGCTGAAGCCGCATACAGCTCGCCCGCTGCGGTTGCGCCGGGGAATCCGATCTCAGCGACATTCAACGGAATGTCGATCGTGTTTAGTCCCGACTGCTTCAGGTAGTACTTGGCCTTATCCGGATCGTACTCGCGCTGCGGGATATCAGTAGCGCTGTATTTCACATTCTTGAAGATGGGATGGTCATTGCCAACGGTTCCGTGGCCGAGCAAAACCTTATCCACGATCTCCTGCCGATTAATCGCATACTTTAGGGCAAGGCGAACATTATTGTCGTTGAAGGGAGCCACGTCCGTGAGCATGGGGAGACCATAATAGAGCCCGCTCGGCACGTCCTCCACTTTTATCCCCGGCACACGTTTCAGCATACCAGCGGTTTTGAGGTCGACCGAGTTAACCAGGTCCACGCGGCCTGAGCGCAAAGCGTTCATCCTGGCAGCGGCGTCCGCGATTATAACGATCTCGGCGGAGTCCAGGAATCCGTAGTTATCGAGGTCCCAGTAGTTTGCGTTGCGCGTAAAGCGCATGCGCTGTCCAGGCTCGAAGCTCTCAAGCGAATACGGTCCGGTACCGTCCTTGCTGGCCCGGTCGACGGTACCGCCCTTCGACGGCAAGATCACAAGGAAGTCCGTCCTGAGAAGGCTCGCAAAATCGACGTCCGGGCTCTCGAGGGTGATCACGACCCGATTCGGCCCATCGGCGGCGATCTTGGTAATGGGCTGCAGCAACGCCTTAGCCGGCGATGCCGTCTCATCTCCGCGATGGAGGTTGAGTGACGCGACCACATCGTCGGCGGTCACGGTCTTGCCACTGTGGAAAGTTGCGCCTTTGCGGATATTAAAAACCCATTGCGTCAGGTCCTTCGAGGGCTCCCAGCTCTCCGCGAGGTTGGGAACAAGCTCACCCTTGGAATCCATTCCAACGAGCGTGCTTCTCATCGTTGCCAAGGTCAAAAAGCCAGAGTCGACCGGTGTAGCCGTCGGGTCAAGGGTATCTGTTGACGTTCCGCCAGCGAGGCCTACGCGCAGATGACCGCCTCGCCTTGGTGCGGCCGACGCTTGTCCCGAAAGGGCACTCACGATGACGGCAGCGCCCGTCGCTTTCAAGATCGTTCTACGTGAAATTTCAATCATGGTCTGATCCCCTTTTTTACATGATATCCTTAGTGGTATCTTTTTGTACGGGACAGTGTATTCCAACTCGGGTGGACGTCAAGGACAATTGTCCAACTTCGTCAATCCGGTCAGCGCCGCAGAAAAGGCTCCGGCGCATGCCTCTCCCCCCGATGGACACAGTCACCGCAGAAGTGGGCTTACACCTATACCCTCTTGTCCCATCGACTAGGATCGCTCCGTGCAGAGCCCATCGCGATACACGAGCCTTCGATGCGGCGATCAATCATGCCTTGAAAAAAATCAGGCCGCGATGTTCTGCTGCCTGACTGAAACCCTTATTCGAACCACCACCGCTCGATACAACGGAAGCCATCCAGGTCGCCCTTGGTCGAAAGTTCCGGCTGATGCATAACGTTCGCTTTCGTTGCCCAGACATAGTTTGCGAACATCGGGATTACCGCGCCACTTTCCTCGTGGATCAGATGTTGCATCTCGGAATACATTTCTGAACGCTTGGCTTCGTCCAGTGTCGCCCGGGCCTGCACAAGCAGATCATTAAAACGCTTGTTATCGAAGTGCGTCTCGTTGAATGGAGAACCAGGCGCGTAGCCTTGAGTAAATTGTGCATCCGCTGAGGCAAGCTTCGTCCAGTAGTCTGCCGTGAAGGGTTTCTTCATCCAGACATTTTCGAAGTACCCGTCGTCCGGTTCACGTGTCACATCGATAGTTATCCCTGCCTGTTCGGCGGAAGCGGCATACAAAGACCCTGCCGCAACCGCACCTGGGAAAGCTGCCTCGGAGACACTGAGCGGGATTTTGAGAGATGAAAGCCCGGCCTGCTTGAGGTAAAATTTCGCCTTTTCAGGGTCAAACTCTCGTTGCGGCAGGCTCTTATCAAAATATTTTTGCGCCCGGTCGAGAGGCTGATCGTTCCCCACCGTTCCATGTCCGAGCAGAATTTTATCAACCATCTCCTGGCGATTGACGGCGTACTTTACCGCCTGACGTACGTTCTTGTCGGTGAAGGGCGCGGAATCCGACATCATGCCGAAGATATAGAAACGGCCACTTGGAACATCCTCGACCTTGATCCCCGGCACTCGCTTAAGCATATTGAGCGTTTTCAGGTCCGCGAGATTGATCACATCGACCTGTCCTGAACGCAATGCATTCATTCGCGCGGCCGCATCAGTGATGATGATCACCTCGGCGGTGTCGAAGAACCCGGATTTCTCGGCATTCCAATAGTTGGGGTTTCGTTTGAACCGAATTCGCTGGCCCGGCTCGAAGCTCTCAATAACATAAGGCCCGGTTCCATCCATCGTCTGGCGATTCGCCTTCCCGTCTTTGGCAGGCACGATGACCAGCCGCAGATCGGTCAGAACTGCGGGGAAGTCAACATTGGGCCCGTTCAACTTCACGACAATCTTGTTATTGCCGTCAGCGACGATGTCGGTCACCGGGTCAAGCAAGGATTTTGCGGGAGAGGTCGACTCGGCGCCCCTATGTAGGTTGATCGAGGCGATGATGTCCTCAAGTTCGAGCTTCTTGCCACTGTGGAAAGTGACGCCGGGGCGGATCTCGAACGTCCACTGTGTAACGTCGGCGGACGGCTCCCACTTGACAGCGAGACCTGGTGAGAGGTCGCCGTTGGGCTCGACGTTGGTCAACGTGTTTCGAGCGGTGGCCATGGTCAGATACGCCGTATCGTAGACCACGCTGGCAGGGTCGAGATTGTCCTGAGAAGATCCTCCCGCAAGGCCGATCCGAAGATTGCCGCCGCGTTTCGGAGCCGCCATTGCCGGGCGGTAAGCGACGGACGCGAGCATCGCCGCTGCCGTGCCTTGCATGAACGTTCTTCGAGTGACGTCGATCATCGGAAAGATTCCCCTTGTACTGGTCAGACAAATTTTATACCAATGCGTACATAATAGATCGCCGCGCTGATGTGTCAAGCGCCGTCAGACACTCGCCAGTTCGTTGCCGGTCTTTCGGATCGATCGACCAGCTGGCCAACGGCGCGACTTACAGACGAGGGATAGATCAATGATGGAAATCGACGACGTACTCGCCCACTTGCCTCCTGAGATCGTCGTTCGCGATCCGGATATCGTAAGCAAATATACCACTGATTTTCGACATCTTTATATTGGTCGAACTCCAGCCGTCCTTCGACCGCGGTCTGTGAGCGAAATTCAACAGATCGTCGCGGCGCTGCGCGCGCGCGCCGTTTCGGTCGTGCCCCAAGGCGGTAATACAAGCTACTGTACGTCTGCTACGCCGAGCGATGACGGAAGCGAAATTGTTGTCAGCCTGGAGCGCATGAACAAGATCCGAGAGATCGACGCCGGCAATCTATCAATGACGGTCGATGCCGGGTGCGTGCTCAGCCAACTGCAAGACGCCGCCGCAGACAAAGACCTGATGTTGCCCTTGAGCCTCGGATCCCAGCAGTCGTGCCAGATTGGTGGAAACATTTCCACGAATGCTGGCGGGATCAACGTTGTCCGATATGGAATGGCGCGGGAGCTGGTTCTCGGCCTCGAGGTGGTGCTACCCGACGGTTCGCTGATGAGCGACTTAAGCCCGCTGAGGAAAAACAACTCCGGCTATGATGTAAAACAGTTGTTCATAGGAGGCGAGGGCACCCTCGGCATCATAACGGGAGCATCGTTGAAGCTGGTGAGAAAGCCTAAGCAGGTGGTGACGGCTTTTCTCGCAATTTCCGACATTTCTGAATTGTCAGCGCTTCTCGATCAAGCTCAGCAGTTCACCGGTGATGCAGTCACCTCCTTCGAATACGTTTCGAACAGTTCGCTGGAACTGCTTCTTCAAAAGCGGCCCCATCTTCGGCGGCCCCTTGAGGAGGCGAGCGAGCACTACATACTGCTAGAGGCAGCAACATCGTCTCACCTCCTCGACCTCCCGGGTGCGGTCAACGCTCTTTTGGAGGACGCAATGAGCATCGGGTTGGTAACGGATGGCGCAATCGCGGCAAACGAAGAGCACCGAAAGCAGTTTTGGCATCTCAGGGAGAATATCCCTGAAGGAGAAGTTTTGAACGGAGGATCCGTCAAACACGACGTTTCGGTCAGGACCTCCCGCCTTGCTAGCTTCATCGAGGAGGCATCAGGGATCGTGCGCACTCATTCATCGGAGGCGATCCTTTCAGTCTATGGTCACGTCGGGGACGGAAACGTCCATTTCAACGTCGTTCCTCCTAAAGGGGCAGTAACCGGCGCTTTCAAATCTTCATTCGAGGAGATGGTCTCTCCGCTTATTTACAAGCTGGTCGCGGAGATGGGCGGGTCCTTCAGCGCCGAATACGGAATTGGCCGGATAAAACTCGACCTTCTCGATAAGTACGGTGACCCCGGCAAGCTCGCTGTTATGAAAGCGATAAAAAAAGCCCTCGATCCGGCGGGGCATATGAACCCTGGCAAAGTTGTGAGATCGGCAACGGGATCCTCGGCAAGACCGTATCCATGAGGATCGCTTTCGAGATGACCAGCCGATCACCGAAGGATTTTCCTCGCAAAAAGCGCAAGGATGTGGACAACCTACGGTCCGGGATGTAGAGATACGCCACAGTATGTTTGCGGGCGCCTCCGCATAAGCCGGTAGCTGAGATCCGCTCTCTCCAGGAGCGAGACGAAAGACAAGAAAGAGGAACATCATGGAAAACGCGAGTAAGTTCTATATCGATGGAAAATGGGTAGCGCCAATTTCCAGTGAGACCCGCGAACTCATCGACCCGTCGACCGAGAAAGTCTACGCAAAGGTGGCCATGGGGAACGCCGCTGATGTCGACGAAGCGGTGAAGGCCGCCCGTCGCGCATTCCCAATTTTCTCGAAGACATCGGTGAGCGAGCGCATTGAATTGCTGGAGAAGCTTGGCGCGATTTTCCGCCGCCGCGAGCGCGAGATTGCCGAGACGGTTACGCAGGAGATGGGAATGACCATTTCCCTTAGCACGACCGGCCTGCTCGACTGGTGCAAAGTACATACGGCCGAAACAATCGAGATTCTCCGGACATTCGAGTTTGTCGAGAACATCGGCACCACGACCGTCTACAAGGATCCCATCGGCGTTGTGGGCCTTATTACGCCGTGGAATTTTGCGATTGGTCAGGTATTCACGAAAATTCTGCCGGCGTTGGCAACAGGATGCACGATGGTGCTTAAGCCCAGTGAGCTAACTCCACTCGACGCAATCATCCTCGCCGAAATCATGGATGAGGCCGGCGTTCCGGCAGGCGTGTTCAACCTTGTCAATGGCGACGGTCCCACCGTTGGGGACGCGATCTCCCGGCACCCCGATATCGACATGGTTTCCTTTACAGGCTCCACGCGCGCTGGTGTTCAGATCAGTAAGTCCGCTGCTGATACAGTTAAACGTGTCGTTACCGAACTCGGCGGCAAGTCTGCGAACATTATTGTTGATGACGCTGATTTTCCGAGCGCGATTGAGAGCGCGATCGCAAACTGCTTCTTCATCAACGGCCAGGCATGCGATGCAGGAACTCGGCTCCTCGTTCCGCGGAGTCGCCTCGATGAGACGGTCAAACTCGCCGCCGCCGCGGCAGAAGCCAATGTCGTAGGTCCTCCGAGCGACCCGAAGACCACACTTGGTCCAGTCATGAATGCAAACCAGTTCAGGAGCATTCAGGAGCGCATCAAATCCGGCATCGAGGAGGGGGCTCGGCTGGTTACGGGCGGCCTCGGCCGGCCAGAGGGGTTTGGCGCCGGGTATTTCGTAAAGCCGACGGTATTCGCCGACGTGCAGCCAAGCATGACAATCTACAAAGAGGAAATCTTTGGACCTGTGCTCAGCATCATTGCGTATGATGACCTCGACGACGCTGTTCGGATTGCAAACGACACCGAATATGGTCTGGCGGCACACATCACAGGTAAAGACATGGAGAAGGTGCGAAAGCTCGCACGCGAGTTGAGGGCAGGATCCATTTACGTCAACTCGCCGGATGTGGACCCGAAGGCTCCCTTTGGCGGCTATCGGCAGTCTGGCAACGGGCGGGAAAACGGCAAATACGGCTTTAACGAATACCTGGAACTCAAGGCGGTTATCGGACACGGTTAGTGTGCGAGAGTAATCGAACGAAAAGCAGGCTACGCCGTGCCGGTGCAGCCTGCATTTTCCGGCACGCAGAGTGCGTGGGTGACAAGCCGCCTTCGATTACGCCTGCGTGGGATAATCGTGCGACTCGCAGCCGCCTGATGACTTCAGACGGCCGACTATCGATGCCGTCGACATATTCGCAACAGGACGGGACGGAACTCGCGCTCATAGCGTCGCCATGCATCGGAAGAATCGGAATGGTTTCTTGCGTGCGCGAAAGCTGCAACATTGTGGCGACAAGCCAACTTGCAAGCGTATTTCCTCGGTCCGGCTCCAACGACGCGCGATCCCCGAGCGGACCTGATCAAGGGCCTTGTCTTGCCTGGTCGTAGCTCGTTCATGCCTCCAGCCCCCCGCGATATCTCGAAAACCGCCGCCTCGGGTGAAACAGTAAAAAATTTGAGGTCTGTGGCATCTTCCGTATTGTACTAAGCGGAATGTCTTTGTACTAATGCGTATATATGGCCCTTCGCAGTGATGGCCGGCATTTCGCACACCTTTCATTCGGTTCGTCCAAGTGGAGACAGACATGAAGATTCTCGTCCCCGTCAAGCGGGTGGTTGATTACAACGTGAAGATCCGCGTGAAGCCGGATGGCACTGGGGTAGAACTGGCCAACGTGAAGATGTCGATGAACCCCTTCGACGAGATCTCGGTGGAAGAAGCGCTTCGCCTCAAGGAAGCCGGCAAGGCCGAGGAAGTGATCGTGGTCTCGATCGGCCCGGCCAAGGCTGAAGAAACGCTGCGCACCGCGCTCGCCATGGGCGCCGACCGCGCCATTCTCGTCGAGACCGACGACGCCGTCGAACCGCTCGCTGTCGCCAAGATCCTGAAGGGCGTCGCGGACGCCGAACGGCCGGGCCTGATCATCGTCGGCAAGCAGGCGATCGATGACGACTCGAACCAGACCGGTCAGATGCTGGCCGCTCTCCTGGGCACCGCGCAGGCCACCTTCGCCTCGAAGATCGAGATCGGCGATGGCAAGGCAACCGTGACCCGCGAAGTCGACGGCGGCCTGCAGACAATCGACGTCAAATTGCCGGCAGTCGTCACCACCGACCTGCGCCTCAACGAGCCGCGCTACGCTTCGCTGCCGAACATCATGAAGGCCAAGAAAAAGCCGCTCGACAGACAAGCGCCCGCCGATTTCGGCGTTTCCACCGCGCCGAAGCTCAAGGTGCTGAAGACCGAAGAACCCTCGGGCCGCACGGCAGGCGTAAAGGTGGCATCGGTCGCTGAGCTCGTCGAAAAGCTCAAGTCCGCTGGCGTTCTCTAAGCGTCGAGAAAGGAATAAATCATCATGGCAATTCTTCTTCTGGCTGATCACGACAACGCCACGCTTTCCGACCAGACCGCCAAGACGCTGACGGCCGCCGCCAAGATCGGTGGCGATATTCATATCCTCGTCGCCGGCAGGGGCGCCGGGACTGCTGCCGACGCGGCCGCTCAGCTTGCGGGCGTGTCGAAAGTATTGCTCGCCGAAACGGACAATCTTGCGGAGCCGCTGGCCGGCCTTATTGTCTCACTAGCGGGCGGCTACGACACGATCATCGCGGCTGCGACCTCGACCGGCAAGAACGTCCTGCCGCGCGTCGCAGCCCTGCTCGATGTCGCGCAGATCTCCGAGATCATCGAAGTCGTCTCGGCCGACACCTTCAAGCGCCCGATCTATGCCGGCAACGCCATCCAGACGGTCCAGTCGCTCGACGGTAAAAAGGTGATCACCGTGCGAACGGCTGCCTTTTCCCCGGCCTCCCCAGGCCCATCCGTTGTCGTCGAGGCTCTTCCGACGGCATCTTTGCCTTCAGACCTCTCCAAGGAGGTTTCCATTTCCATCACGCCGTCGGATCGCCCCGACCTCACGTCTGCTAAAGTCGTGATCGCTGGCGGACGTGCGCTGGGGTCTTCAGAGAAGTTCAAGGAAGTTATTCTCCCTGTTGCGGATAAGCTGAATGCCGCTGTGGGCGCCTCACGCGCCGCCGTCGACGCAGGCTACGCGCCGAATGACTGGCAAGTCGGTCAGACCGGCAAGGTTGTCGCCCCACAACTTTATATCGCCGTGGGTATTTCGGGCGCGATTCAGCACCTGGCGGGCATGAAGGATTCGAAAGTCATCGTCGCCATCAACAAAGACGAGGAAGCTCCAATCTTCCAGGTAGCTGACTACGGACTTGTTGGGGATCTCTTCGAAATTCTGCCGGAACTGCACAAGGCACTCTGAGATCGATATGGCGACGTTGGCTGGAAAGAGCGCAGCTCTAAAATGGCAAGAAGATCTGCTTCTCGCCGGTTCAAGTCTAATGGAGACCCGGCCGTCTCGAACGCGACGAGTGGGTCGGCCCGTCGAGCTATCGGAAATCCAGCAGTTGCTTGGCGATATTCTCCTTGCATACAACGTTCCGCTCATGGCGAAGTTCAACGCCGGAAAGATCATGACTCTGCTGGACCGTGCTGGGATCGTGATTTCTGATACCGCACCCGCGTCCCCGCAGCCACTTCTAGATTCAGGGCGGGAGATCCTACGTAAGCTTTGTCAAGACGGGGGGCAATATGGGGCACTGGCCCGCGGTCTTCTAAGACTTATGGATCGCATCGAGTGGACCCGAGGTGGCGGTGGACCGTTCGCAAGCCTAGACTTTGGACGGAGCCATTTACACGCGCTTCTTGTTGAACCGGAAGCGACAGAACATCGAACTGACCTGCGGGTCGGCCTCACGTTGATGGCACCCTACACACGGTTTCCCGATCATAGGCAATATCATTCAAAAGTGTTTCTCCCCCTGACGATGGGCGAGTTCCGCTTTGGCGACGAACACTGGCTGGGAGCTGGACAAGGCGACATCCTCTTCAACGGCGCTGGCCGACTCTGCGCAATACGATGCACGGGTCGCCCGCTTTTCATCCTCTGGTGCCATCTCCAGGCATGACGCGGTCGTGTTCGAGGGAGGTCGATTCACACAGGAGAGACAGATGCGATTGATACTGCTTGGGCCACCAGGGGCCGGGAAAGGCACCCAGGGCCAGCGCTTGATGGAGCGGTTTGATATTCCCCAGCTTTCGACCGGCGACATGCTTCGCGCGGCGGTGAGAGCGTCAACTCCCATGGGCCTCGAAGCGAAAGCGGTTATCGATTCCGGCGGGCTCGTGGGCGATGACATAGTTGTCGGGTGCGTTAGGGAGAGGTTGGCTGAGACGGATGCGTTAAACGGGTTCATTCTCGATGGTTTCCCGCGAACCTTGCCGCAGGCGCGAGCGTTGGACGATATCCTAAGTGCGGGCCACCAACATCTCAACGCTGTCATCGAGCTTGTCGTTGACGAGGCGCAGTTGATAAAGCGGGTCGAAAAGCGCGCCCGGGACGCTATCGCGAACGGAATGGAGCCTAGATCCGATGACAACCCGGAAACCATGCGAAAGCGTCTAGCGTCGTACCGCGAAAGTACAACCGTGCTTTCTAACTTCTACTACAACCAGGGGCGGCTCATATCCGTGGATGGAATGCGCGAAGTCGATGTCGTGACTGCGGAAATCCTGGAGGCACTAGCATGAACGAAGAAGTGGGCGGACCTCTTCGCCTATGGCGAGGACAGGTGCTGGCGGATTGGCTCGATTACAATGGTCACATGACGGAGCATAGGTATCTGCAGGTCTTCGGGGAAAGTTCAGACGCGCTTTATGGCGAGCTCGGCGTCGACTTTGGTAATGCTACAAATGGTGCATACTTTACGCTTGAAACGCATATACGCCATCGCGCCGAGGCGAAACTGCACACTCCACTCTGGAGTGAAACCGAAATTCTCGGTTACGACGAAAAACGCCTACACTTGCTCCACAGGCTCTTCGACGAAGGGAACAATTTGCTTGCCACGGGAGAGCACCTTTCCATCCATGTAAAGAACGCTGCGGTCACAGCGGCTCCCGATTTAATGCAGAAACGGATCGCTATGATATTCGATGAACACCGTCAGCTGTCGAAGCCGGAGGGTGTGGGCAGCGTGCTCAAGAAACCGCTTGCCTACAGCCGTTGATCCCGACGGGTTTAAGTTTTGATGCCAGGCCGATAGTCTGAGTTGCTCGTCGTGCGCGGGCAATACCAAGCTCATCGTCGGACCTTACCGAAGAATGCCTGCGCCCGTTCGGTCTGCGGTCGCGTGAAGATTTCGTCGGGCGCGCCTTGCTCGACGATCAACCCGGCGTCCATGAAGGTGACGGTATCTGCGACTTCACGTGCAAACCCCATCTCGTGCGTGACGACCACCATAGTGGTACCGTCCCTCGCGAGTTCTTTCATCACGCCCAACACCTCACCGACAAGTTCGGGATCGAGTGCACTCGTGGGTTCATCAAACAGCATCACCTTAGGCCGCATTGCTAAGGCGCGAGCAATAGCAACTCTTTGCTGTTGGCCGCCCGAAAGCATACGTGGGTAGGCATCTTTTTTATGTTCGAGGCCAACCTTCCTCAGCAGTATGCGAGCGTAATCGACCGCCTCTTCACGGGCGATCTTCTTCACGCCAATCGGTGCTTCAATGATGTTCTGGAGAACGGTCATATGCGGGAAGAGATTGAAGCCTTGAAAGACCATGCCAATGTCTGACCGGGCCTTTGCAATGTCTTTTTGACCGAGTTCGTAGAGCTTTCCATTTTGCTGGCGATAACCGACCAATTCCCCGGCTACGGCGAGGCTGCCCCCGTCGAGGGGTTCCAGATGGTTCATGCATCGCAGGAAGGTGCTCTTCCCAGATCCTGACGGGCCGAGGATGCAAGCGACTTTGCCATATTCAACGTCGAAGTTGATCCCCTTAAGGACTTCGAGGTTCCCGTAACGTTTTCTTACATTTCGTGCCGAGACGGCAGAACCGCCGAAACATTTTTCACTAGCCGTCATTTCACTGGGCTCCCGGTTTCCTCGATCCTCGGCGCTGTGGCAGCAGTTGCGTCACTTCGACCGAAGTGGCGCTCGAGAAAGAATTGGCCAGTTGATAGGACCGTTGTAATCAGAAGGTACCAAATCGAAGCCACAATGAGCAGCGGAATGGTTTGGAACGTGGTCGAGTAAATCAGCTGTGCGGAATAGAGGAGCTCCTGTATCGCGATCACGCTGACGACGGATGTCGTCTTCAGCATTCCGATCAGCTGGTTTCCAGTGGGCGGTATGATAATCCGCATTGCTTGTGGCAGAACAATCCTGACCAAAATTCTTCGACTGCTCATGCCAAGCGCCTCGGCTGCCTCGCGCTGCCCTGGAGGGATTGCGTTGAGGCCAGATCGGACAATCTCTGACATATAGGCGGCCTCATTGAGGCCCAGACCCAAGACCGCCGCCACGTACACGGTGATGAATGTGTTGGCATCCAGGCTCAGAAATGTCGGGCCGAACGGCACCCCAACTTCGATCTGTGGGTACAGCGCTGCGATATTGTACCAAAAGATCAACTGCACCAGGAGAGGTGTGCCGCGAAATATCCACGCATATCCTGTCGCGAACTTGTTCAGCACAGGATTTTTGGATGATCGCATGACCGCGATGACAGTTCCAAGGACCACACCGATAAGCATGGCTGCCACCGTCAGCCAGAGCGTCGTGTACAGCCCCTCGATGATGGACCGATCGAACAAGTATTCTCCAACGACAGCCCACTGGAATCGAGGATTTGTGAATGCAGAGCGGACCAGCGCTGCAAATATGATCGCAATCATCGCTCCTGCCGCCCAGCGTCCGTAATGACGCATACGAACAACCGGCAGATCAACATGTTCGGAAGTTTTTGAGCTCGAATAGACGGTGGAGGACATTTGGCGCATTCCGATTCTGGCAAGGCGACATGGGTCCGAACTCCGGACCTAGGGAGCTGCCTATCCGATAAGGCAGCTCCAGAGTGTGGCTATTCCTCTTTATAGACTGGCGGGTTAGAGCCCTGGGCATAGATTGTCGCTTCGGTAATAGCCCCGTATCCCGTGTCATTCTTTTCGAGGATTTTTGTGTAGTCGCCTGTTTTGATAAGGTGGTCGAGGGCCGCTTTGCTCGCCTCTAGCATCTGCTTCGAGTTATCGTTGCGCGCAACGGCAATAGCGCAGACGCCACCACCAAGTCTGCCGCTTCTGTCGATCCCCGGATTGGCCTTCATCATGTCGCTGGCCACGCCGATATCAGCCCTCACGGCGTCAACTCGTCCACTGACGAGCGCCAGTACCGCCGCGCTGCTTGTCGGAAACGCCTCGACCTTAATCGGGGCCGCCGCACATGACGACTTCGCCTTCTCCAACGCAGCCAAATCCACCGACCCGGTCATAGCGGCAACACTCTTACCGCAGACGTCGGGGACCTTCTCCGGAGTGAACTTCGAATCTTTGCGAACAAGGAAGGTTGCATAAGTCTGCCAGCTGGTGATGAAGTCGGCGGCCTTCATACGTTCGCTGGTGATGTAGAATTCGCCAAAGGATATGTCGAATTTGTTCGCCTGGAGACCGGTCAGTGCCGAGGCGAACGGAATGAGGGTTACTTGCGGCTTGAGCCCAAGTGTCGCGGCCATGGCATTCGCGAGATCGACATCCATGCCCTTGAGTTCAGAGCCGACCTTATAAGCGAATGGCTTGCCTTGATCCGGCATGGCGATGCGCAGGACACCTGCTTCCTTAACCAACGGCGGCAGCTTCGCCGCAATTTCGGGAACCGCAGGCAGGTCTTCAGCGCCGGCGTTAACCACGCCGGCAGCCAGTGCCGGAAGGATTATGGCGAGGGCTTTGAAGCTTCGAGCAAATGGAACTTCCATGTCATTCCTCCTGGTTGGCGCAACCGTCCATCCGTGTTCCCTTAGTCTAGTTCAGGTACGGGCGCGATTTGGAATGTACGCATAAGTCTAAGAGCTAGTCTAGCTAGTTTGTTATACGGCCCGCGCGGAATCTCGGCGCTATCGAGGCTTCGAAAATTGTCCGTGGTCGGACGGCAATTTCCGGTTGAAAAATAGGTTCGAGCCAAGTGACGGCGCGGCTTAGTAGAAGCCGCGGCACAAGAAGTCAAAGATGAAAATGAACAGATCGAGCCTGCCCGATGAGCGATTTCTGGACGTCATTTCGACCGGTCTGGCACGCTATCGCTACACGGTTCTCGATCAATATGAGCCGGTTGCTCGACCCACGCGGATTAACGGGTAGGGCCCATGTATCGCAGCAGCTCTTGAAGCAACCGCGCCGGTCAGGGATATGGAACCAGGAGGCAGGCAGGGGGGACACGGGGAGGCCGTCTCGCTCGGCCTCCCGCCATCCTCAGATGCTCAAGCAGAGGTATTTGATTTCTGTATAGTCATCCAATCCGTATTTTGAGCCTTCGCGGCCTTGTCCGGATTGCTTGATGCCGCCGAATGGCGCGACCTCAGTCGAGATTAACCCCGTGTTGATGCCGACCATGCCGTATTCCAGTTCTTCGGCAACACGGAAAATCTTCGAGATGTCCTTCGAGTAAAAGTACGAGGCCAAGCCGAACTCGGTATTGTTCGCCAATTCGACGACCTCTTCTTCGGTATCAAACTTGAAGAGCGGCGCGACCGGTCCGAAAGTCTCCTCTCGTGCAACCTTCATGTCCGCCGTGACACCGGTCAGAACCGTCGGTTCGAAGAACAGCCCGCCTCTATCGTGAGGCTTACCGCCCACTGCAACTTTCGCGCCTTTGGACAACGCGTCTTCGATGTGCTCCTCAACCTTCGCAAGCGCCTTCTTGTCGATCAGCGGCCCCGCGTTGACACCCTGTTCGAAGCCGTCTCCGACCTTCATGGCGGAAACCCGCTCAGCCAATTTCTTCGCGAAAGCATCGTAGACGCCGGACTGCACGTATAGCCGGTTTGCGCATACGCATGTTTGCCCATTGTTGCGGTATTTCGACACCATCGCGCCTTCAACGGCGGCGTCTAGATCTGCGTCATCAAAGACGATGAATGGAGCATTGCCGCCCAACTCCAGCCCAAGCTTCAGGATCTGCTCCGCTCCCTGGCGGGCGAGGATACGGCCCACCTCGGTTGAGCCCGTAAAGGTCAGTTTGCGAACCTTAGGGTTTTCGGTGAACTCCAATCCCATCGCCGAGGAGTTCTTGGAGGGGATAACGTTGAAAATGCCCGCTGGAACGCCGGCACGATCTGCAAGCAGCCCGAGTGCCAGAGCGGACAGTGGTGTCTCGCGGGCAGGTTTCGATATCATCGCACAACCGGCAGCGATTGCTGGAGCCATCTTTCTAGAGAGCATGGCATTTGGGAAGTTCCAAGGCGTAATCGCTGCCACGACGCCCACGGGCTGCTTGATGACCATGATGCGCTTGTCAGGTAGATGGCCTGGGATGACGTCGCCATAGAGGCGTTTAGCCTCCTCGCCGAACCATTCAACGTAAGAGGCTCCATAAAGGATCTCTCCACGGGCCTCGGCAAACGGCTTTCCCATCTCCAGCGTCAGAATAGTCCCGAGGTCGTCGGCATTTCCAACCATGAGATCGAAGAGCTTTCTAAGGATCGCCGCGCGCTCCTTTCCGGTTCTCTTGGCCCAGGATTTTTGTGCTTTGTAGGCGGCATCGATCGCCCGCTTGGCTTCTCCCCGGTCCATATCGGGAAGGGTCGCGAGGACTTCCCCGGTTGAAGGATTGGTCACGTCGAATGTCTTGCCGCTATCGGCGGCACCGACCCATTCGCCCGCGATCAGGGCCTTGTCCACCGCAAGGGATGGATCCTTCAGTTTCGACGTCAGACTGTTCGAGATCGTCATATCAGCCCTCCTGCACGGCTTCGCGAATGCTTTCTTCGAGGATGTCGAGCGATTCCGCGAAGACGTCATCCGGAATTGTGATTGGCGCTAGAAAACGAATGACATTGCCGTAGACGCCGCACGTGAGGAGAATCAGCCCGTTGTCCAGAGCCTTCTGCCTGACCTTGTTCGTAAAGTCGGGATTGGGCGTCTTTGAACCAGGCAGATTGAACTCGACTGCGTTCATAAACCCAAGGCCGCGAACGTCCGCAATCTGCGGGACTGACTCCCTGAGAGACTGCAGTCGCTGTTTGAGCCGGTTGCCCAGAAGCGCAGCCCGCTCATTGAGACCCTCTTCCTCAATCACGTCCAGGACGGCGTTTCCGGCTGCGACGCCAATCGGATTTCCGCCATAGGTTCCGCCAAGACCGCCGGGCCCGGGAGCGTCCATGATTTCCGCACGCCCGGTGACGGCCGCGATCGGAAAACCCCCGCCGAGGCCCTTTGCCATCGTCGTAATATCTGCTGCGACGCCGTAGTGCTCCATCGCAAAATGCTTACCCGTCCGCGAGAAGCCGGTTTGTACCTCGTCGGCAATCAGCAGGATGCCATGCTTGTCCGCAAGTTCACGAAGCTTAAGCATGAACGCCCGCGGGACCTCGTAGAAGCCGCCTTCACCCTGGACGGGCTCGACGATGAACGCCGCAACGCGAGCCGGGTCAACGTCAGCTTTGAACAGCTTGTCGAGGACGGACAGCGAGTCCTCAACGGACGTGCCGTGCAGTTCGACAGGGAAGGGAACGTGAAACACGTCCGGCATCATTGCGCCGAACCCTGTCTTGTAAGGCACGACCTTTCCAGTCAGTGCCATACCCATGAATGTCCGGCCATGGAAGCCGCCTGTGAATGCAATGATTGCGGAGCGATTGGTCGCGGCCCGCGCGATCTTCACTGCGTTCTCAACGGCCTCAGCGCCGGTGGTGACGAAGATCGTTTTCTTTTTGAAGTCGCCTGGAACGAGATCATTGAGACGTTCCGCTAGCCGCACGTAGTTTTCGTATGGGACGACCTGATGGCAGGTGTGCGTAAAACGGTCGAGCTGGGCTTTCACAGCTTCGATAACCTTGGGATGACGGTGGCCGGTGTTGACCACCGCAATGCCGGCGGCGAAATCGATATAGCGCCGGCCCTCGACATCCCAAATTTCCGCGTTCTCTGCGCGTTCGGCATAAACCTGCGTTGTGACGCCCACGCCCTTGGATACGGCGTCGTTGCGGCGTGAGGCGATTTCTGAATTCAGCATTGGTAAACTCCTGGAAAGTAACAACCTTCACATGGTCGGATAGACAGGTCCCTCGCCGCCCTGCGGCGGGACCCAGTTGATGTTCTGGTTCGGGTCCTTGATGTCGCAGGTCTTGCAGTGGACGCAGTTCTGGGCGTTGATGACAAAGGTGTCCTTGCCGTCCTTCTCCACCCATTCGTAGACGCCGGCGGGACAGTAGCGGGTCGAGGGACCGGCGTAGATGTCGTGCTCTGATGACTTCTGCAGCGCCATGTCCTTGACCTGCAGATGAACAGGCTGGTCTTCCTCGTGATTGGTGTTCGACAGGAACACCGAGGAGAGACGGTCGAAGGTGAGAACGCCGTCCGGCTTCGGATAGTCGATCTTCTTGTGCTGCGAAGCCGGTTCCAGCGAAGCGGCGTCGGTCTTGCCGTGGCCGAGCGTGCCGAAGAAGGAGAAGCCGAACAGCGTATTGGTCCACATGTCGAGACCGCCAAGACCGATGCCGATAAGCGTGCCGAACTTCGACCAGAGCGGCTTGACGTTACGGACTTGTCTCAGGTCCTTACCGATCGCAGTCTTGCGCCATTTGTTCTCGATCTCGACGACTTCGTCATTGGCGCGGCCCGCCGCGATTGCATCGGCAATCTTCTCGGCGGCCAACATGCCCGAGAGCACGGCATTGTGGCTGCCCTTAATGCGGGGAACATTGACGAAGCCGGCCGAGCAGCCGATCAGCGCGCCACCTGGGAAGGTCAGCTTCGGGACTGACTGGTAGCCGCCCTCGGTGATGGCGCGGGCGCCATAGGAGAGCCGCTTGCCGCCCTCGAAGGTGGTGCGGATCGCCGGATGGGTCTTGAAGCGCTGGAATTCCTCGAAAGGATAAAGATAGGGGTTCTTGTAGTTCAGGTGGACGACGAAGCCGACGGCGACCATATTGTCTTCGAGGTGGTAGAGGAACGAGCCGCCGCCCGCGGCCATGCCGAGCGGCCAGCCGAAGGAGTGCTGCACCAGGCCGCGGCGGTGGTTTTCCGGCTTGACCTGCCACAGTTCCTTGATGCCGATGCCGAATTTCTGCGGCTCGCGATCCTTGGAAAGGTCGAATTTGGCGATCAGCTGCTTGGCGAGCGAGCCGCGCACGCCTTCGCCGATCAGCACATATTTGCCGAGGAGCGCCATGCCCCGGGTGTAGTTCGGCCCAGGCTCGCCGTCTTTTTCGATGCCCATGTCGCCGGTGGCGACGCCGATGACAGCGCCGTCATCGTTATAGAGCGCTTCGGTGGCGGCAAAGCCGGGATAGATCTCGACGCCGAGCGATTCGGCGTGGCCTGCCAGCCAGCGACAGACAAGCCCAAGCGATACGATATAGTTGCCGTGATTGTTCATCAGCGGCGGCATCAGCACGTTCGGCAACCGCAGTTTTCCGGCAGGGCCGAGCACCAGGAATTGATCGTCAGTCACCGCTGTCTTGAAGGGATGGGCGTCCTCTTCGCGCCAATTGGGCAGAAGCCGGTCGATGCCGATGGGATCAACCACGGCACCCGACAGGATATGCGCGCCAACTTCGGCTCCCTTTTCTAGCACCACGACCGACAGTTCCGGATTGACCTGCTTCAGCCGGATCGCCGCCGAAAGACCTGCCGGACCGCCGCCGACGATCACCACGTCGAATTCCATGCTTTCGCGTTCGAGGTTCATACTGTTACTGCCAAAAATCTATTATGGAGCGTCGTTCTGGCGAACATGGTGGTTCGCCAGTTACCCGTCACTGACGCATTGTGACAGGCATGGATTCAACTTAGTAAGAGGTGACGCCCTGCAGTTTCTCAAGCGCCTCTACATATTCGATGAGCATCCGCTCGATCTCGGATTTCACCGTCGTATGCTCGTGCATATCGCCAACTGCCTGGCCGACGGAGTAGGTCCAGTAGTCGAGGTTCCGACCGCGCTCGGCGCGCTTGAATGGGTACCCGTTCATGATCGATTGCATCGGCCAGTCAAGGGGCTCCGGAGCCTCGGGACGGTGCCAAGCGTCCACGTACTTGGTGTAGAGCATGCGACCTTGCTTACCGGTCATAGCCTTGGACAGGCGCGCGTCTTCGGATGCGGCGGCAAAGAGCTTTTCTCGCATCTCCAAGCTCAGATCGCTCTCGGCCGTTCCCAGCCAAAGCGAGCCCATCCAGACACCCTGGCAACCGAGTGCCAAGGCGGCCAGGATATGCGATCCGCGCGTGATCCCCCCTGCCGCCAGCACGGGGATGCCTTCAGCCGCCTCGACGACCTGCGGCCATAAAACCATGGAGGCAATATTGCCCACGCTTCCGCCGGCCTCTGTTCCTTGGGCAACCAGCACATCCACGCCGGCCGACCGCTGCTTTGCCGCGTGTCTTGCGTTGCCAACAAGTGCGCCGACCTGGACACCTTTGGCGTGAGCTTCCTTGACGACCCATTCCGGGGTGACACCGAGTGCGCCCACCACGAGGTCGACGGACTTTTTGCCAAGCACCACGTCAAGCTGCTCGCGGCTCTTCTTGTTGGTCATCGCCATTTTTTCGGCATACTCGGCCAGATACGCATCCCGGTCGGTCTCGGAAATGTCCGCAATGCCTGCATCGTCAAGAAGCCGCTTCACAAAGTTGAGGTGTTCTTTGGGAATGAGCTTCCGGTACTCGTCGGGGGTCTTTTCGACGCCTTCTCCCCCCGTGCCGGGAAACACCAGGTCGACCGAAAAGGGGCGCCCATCAACACGCTCCTCGATCCATTCGATTGACATCTCCAACTCTTCCGGAGTCATCCACGCCGCGCCGAGCGAACCCATTCCTCCAGCCTTCGTCACTGCGGCGACGACGTCGCGGCAGTGCGAGAACGCAAAAATTGGAAGCTCAATACCAAGCGTTTTCGTTAGTTCTGTTTGCAACTTTGACCCTCCGGGACCCTTTTGGTGAGCGGCGCGTCTCAGCCAGCTTACCAACACCGCTTATTTGTCTACCGATGCGTATAATAAACATTACTATGGGTATGTTTGTAAAGAGGCGATGGGCGATATGATGGGTTTTCGAAACGAGGAGGGTGTTTCCGTAACATCGAAGAAAACGCGATTTCGTTCTCCGGATGCCGTTGCGCAATCCGTAGCGTACTGTATTGTACGTGTGAGTATGTCCGGTGAAAAAAGCGTCAATATCTCAAGTTTGGTGGCGTGGCAGGATCAGACCGTGCCCCCAGATGGCCTCTTTCGACGAACGGACCTGCTGAATTGGCGAAGCTGAAGGAACTTGCATATGTTCGACTTTAAGGAAAAAGTTGTCGTTATCACGGGCGGCGAAACAGGTATCGGCAGGGCGACCGTTGAAGCATTCGCCCGCGCCGGCGGACAGGTCATCATTGCTGGATATTTGGAAGACCAGGGTGAGGACGTTGTAAAGTCTCTCGCTTCGGAAGGGTTGTCTGTTGAGTTTATCAAGACGGACGTTCAGCAGGAGAGTTCGGTCGATAACGTCGTAACGTCTGTGTTGGCCAAGCACGGCCGCATTGACGTTCTTGTCAACAATGCATCCGTCTTCGACGGATTTGCCGGCGTGCTTGAGACCTCCAACGCCCTTTGGGAAAAGGTCATCAACACCAACCTTCGGGGCACATTCTACTTCTGCCGTGCCGTGCTGAAGGACATGGTTGCGCGCGGAGATGGTCGCATCGTCAACGTCTCATCCGTAGGAGGTATCATCGGTGGTGCAGACGGCCTGGCCTATACAACGTCCAAATTCGGCGTGATCGGCCTGACACGGCAGATGGCGGTAGATCTGACCAAGACAGGTGTTGGGATCAACGCAGTGTGCCCTGGCATGATCCAGACCGATATGCGCGGCAATTCGGCTCGGATCCTCGGCGACACCGCTCCCGACATGGCACGCGGCGTTGGCGTAAATCCCGACGCACTGAAGCGCGTTCCTGCAGGAAAGAAAGGCGTACCGTTGGACATCGCGAACGCGATCATGTTCGCTGCGTCGCCATACGCCAACTACATGGCAGGTCATTCGCTTGTCATCGACGCGGGCTGGACGGTCCAGTAACAAGCCGGCTCATATCCAATAGGGAGTTTTCCCGGCTCAATCGCGCCGGGAAATCGCCATAACGAGCGGCGATCTAAGTGTATGCAAAAAGTGTCACGGTACTCGCTTGTTCTAACCAGTCTCTTTGACGGTTGTCGTTGGTCGTAGGGGAAACGCCGGTGCGTCCGGCTGGTTTCGCCGACAGATCGAACGAAGTCAGGACCAATATTGAGGGAAGTCGAGATGAGCTGTGACGAAGGGAGCCCATACAAGGCACTCATTTCCTTGGCAAAGGCTCGCTATTCTTGCCGTGCGTTCACGAGCACGCCGGTCCCATCCCGTGACATTCATAAAATTCTGGAGGTTGCCCGCACGGCGCCCTCGGACTGCAACACGCAGCCAACCAAGGTCTTCGTCGTCAGTGGCGAGCCTTTGGATCTACTACGAGCCGAAATGTACAGGTCCGCTTTGGACGGCGCAGACAGAAAGTCCGATGTTCCGCCAATCGGTGTCTACACCGGAATTTTCCAGGAGCGTCGGCGCGAATGCGGTTGGGCCCTGTACAATGCCGTTGGCGTCCAGAAGGGAGATCGAGTGGCTTCAGCCAAACAGGCGCTTGAAAACTTCCGCTTCTTCGGTGCACCACACCTTGCCATTATAACCGTTCACAAGGACTTGGCTGAGCGAGGGCTATTTGACGCGGGTATATACCTCGGGCACTTCCTGCTTGCCGCCCAGGCTGTCGGGGTTTCGGCCGTCCCGCAAGGCGCCATCGCTCACTATGCGCAAATTATCCGCAAGCACGCGGCAATCGAAAACGACTTCCGGATCGTTTGCGGAGTTTCTTTCGGATACGAGGTAAAAGATCACGCTGCCAATAGCTTCCGTACGACGCGCGCAGAGCTATCGGACAGCGTAATTTTCGTCGAATAGGGTTTCCTATTTCAGGGCAACACCCTGAATAAGCTGATCAGCGAAAACTGACGCAACTTCCTCGGCGCTATGCTTGAAGGTCGGCTTGAACCAAGTGTAGGGCCAGTTGCAAGCGCCGATAATGCAGCTAACAGCGATGGCTGGAGGTACGTCGCGGAAGACACCTTCTTTGACACCTTTGGCGTACAGATCCTGGATCTGTTTGTTGTATTTCCGACGGTTGCCAGTGACGACCTCGCGTTGCTCGTCGTTGAGCTCGTTTTCATCCCTGTTGTAGATCGTCGCCCAAGCGCTCCGTGACATCACATTCAGCGAATGCATCTTCACGATCCGCGCAAGGACCTCGGTGACACTACCGCCTGATTTCAAAACTTCGGCCAAACCCTTGGAATACGTGTCGTCGATCTTCTCGAAGATCCTCCAGAGGATTTCGTTCTTGTTCTTCATGTAGTAGTAGACGATCGATTTGGTGAAGCCCATCTCCGCGCTGATGTCGTCTACCGTAACGGCGCGAAAGCCGCGGGCCGCGATAAGGCGAGCGGCCGCGTCGAGGATTTCTTCCTGAATTAGCTCGGTCTTTTGCTGCTTGATCTTGCCCCGAATGTTGGGTTTGGCAGAATCTTTTTGAGCTTCCATATCCATGGTGTACCTTCCTGAGTATTTTTTCGTTCTTTACGGTATAAAAACCAGAAAGGCAACCTTGCCTGAGGACCTACATATTCGAATGCCTGCACCCAACTGCCTCAGCCGTTGGTGAAGTTTGCCAATCAAGTATTATAAGATCCCGCTTCCCACTTCTTCTGAGCTTTCCAGTCCGGCGAAAGGTCGATGAATCGATCGAGACTGAGCCTTTCAACAGGAGCCGACGTCTCGCCCTTTAGAGCGAGGTCAGCCATGGCAATCCCGACGGCCGGACACATCCCAAAACCATGTCCCCCGCCCGCAGCGACGAGCAGCCCTTCGGGATCGTCGAACCTATGGATGATCGACTTCTGGTCGCGCGTAATGTCGAGAACGCCCGCCCAGGTCCGCAAAAGTTGCGTCCCTTTCGCGACCGGAAACGCCTCGATCATGCGGCGGACCAAATTGCGAACGATCGGCGTGTTCGGCTTTGCGGGCTCGTGATCTGCGTCTACATCGACCCACTCATGTGGACCGCCGTTGGCATGGAGATTGCCACGTTTTGTCTGCCGTATTGACAGTCCATTCAAACCGATGAACCCTACCTCGTACATGGGCGGCAGAGGAGTCGTCACCAATGCCTCCAAGCGTACAGAGGCGACTGGAAACACAACGCCGAAGGGCTCGAGGAGGTTGGCATTATAGCCTCCGGCACAAAGAACAACCCGATCTGCATAAAGGTCTCCCGTTGCGGTTTTGACGCCTTTGACTCTCCCCGACTCCGAGATGACGGAATAAACAGGCGTGTTTTCGAGAATGACCCCACCTAGGTCTTGAAACGCCCAAGCGTAGGCTTGCGATACACGCTGTGGGTTGGCGTGCCCCGACCGCGGTGTGTAAAGACCCGCCCGCGACTCGTTGGAGAGAATGGGAATAAGCTTACGGCATGCATCCGCATCTATGATTTCGAAGCCGAAGTCAGCTCTTTGAAAGGCTTTGTGGGTGGCATGGAGTTCTTCCACCTGCTTGTCAGAAAAAGCGACCCACAGACGGCCTTTCTGCGTCCATTCGGTCGGGTACCCCAGTTCCTCCTCCAAACCATCCCAAAGTTTCTCGGCCATCTCCGCAAGCGGCGCTTCGTCGGGATCGTCGGCGCGCAGGCTCAGATAGCCCGTTGCGCGAGAAGAGGCTTCGTACGCCACCGGCCCGCGGTCGACAACGAGTACGCGAACACCTGCTTTTTGAGCCTGGTATGCGGTCGCTAATCCAAGCAGCCCGGAGCCGACGACGATGATATCATAACTGTTCATGTCTTCTTACCTCTTCTGCTGGCCTGCGACGCTTTCGGGAACGACTTCTTCGTGCATCCAGTGAGGCCATCTTTCCCGGGTGTGGTAGTCGTCATCCTCTGCCGCAATCAGGCCCATGTCCACCGGTCTGACCGGGAAGCGATAGCTGGCCGGCTTGATATCGGCGACGTCAATTCCGTATCTCTGGGCAAGCAGCATGGCAGCCTCGTCGCGACAACGTTTGCCTTGGCAGTGGCCCATGCCGACCCGCGTCATCCGCTTCGTCATGTCCTGACTGACCTTTGGACCAACGTCTCCGCCCGTCGTCGCCACATGTGGTGCGCGCAAGCCGGCTTTGAGGTACCGAGGCGGTTGCAGGTCCAGAAACTCGCCCCGCGTCACCGACTCGCATTGGCACAAGACGACGTCGGAGCCTCCCATCTCGTGCAGCTTCGCAACCCAGAGATCTATGTAATTCGCAGGGTTTGGTTGTCCGGAAGGCGCTGAATCGCGTAACGCGTCGATGTTCTCGCMGGCGGTTGGCGCGAGAAGGCGAGCGACTTGGTCATCCTGCCTGTTGAAATTTGACAGCCAATACACATTCGGGACAGATGTCTCGAGCTTTGCGTCAACGACCGGCAGCCACGCCGGGTATTCCCCGGCAAATCGCATAGCACAGCCCATGGCGGCCGGTAGTTCCACATTCGGGAGAACCGCGATGGCAACACATATCGTATCGCAGTTGATGTCGACACGTTTGTCGGTGCCGTCGATGGAAATGACGGTCGCTGACGAGATCTTGTCGGTGCCCTGCGCTTCGAGAAGGACGCTTTGATAGAAAACCGGAATATCCTGTTCGCCTGTCCAGTGGCCATCTTCCTCACCTGATTGAAAGGTGGCGGTTGGCTCGACGAATCCCGCGATTTCGATGCCACGGTCGATCGCAGCCCGCGCAAACTCGACGGCGAGGGTGGTCGTTCCCAGCACGAGGCAGCGGCTGCCGTTGAAACACTGGTAAGACTGGAGAAGCTTAGTTGCTGCCTTTCCCCCCATTACTCCTGGTAAATCCCATCCCTTGAAGGACGGTACGAAGTCACGGGAACCGGGCGCGAGTACCAGTCGGTCGTATTCCAGGAGTTCGTTCCCCTCCCGAGAGACGATTCCCACCTTAGGAATTTCGATGTGCCGGGAGTTAGGAGCGTTGTGAAACGCACCCCAGGCAACCACACCGATCTTGACATCGACTTCGTTCTCGACGCATTCCAGCAAAAGATCATTTGAACTCAGGACGTTATCGAAGACGGCGGTTTCGTCGCTGAGCGACGTGGGCAGACCCGATCCGTAAAAATACGGGGCGTCAAAAGACATGCTCTTGAGTTCCTGAGGGTGCTCGTCAACCAACGTGACCTCATCGCCGGCTGCACGAGCAGCCAATGCAAATTCACAACCCAGCCGGCTCGCTCCAACCACAACGACACGCTTGCCGCTCATTTGAATGTTCCCTTCTTATAACCTCGCAAATGCGAGCTCTTGTTATCGGGCCGGCAGCATCCACATAGAAACTTCGACCACAAATGCAGGCGGAAGCGGTTGGGCGCGCTTCCGATCAGCTTCAGAGTTTTTTCATGGCCGCAGCCAGGATTTCTTCGTAGTCACCGACGATGCCGATATCCGCAATCTTGAAAATATTTGCATCCGGGTCTTTGTTGATCGCTATGACCTTCTTCGCCCCGCCGATCCCGGCGAGGTGATGCACTGCACCGGAAATGCCGACTGCCACGTAAACCTCAGGGCTGATTTTCTGGCCGCTGAAGCCCACTTGCCGAGACGAAGGCACCCATCCCATCTCAACCGCGGCGCGACTAGCGCCGACTGCCGCGTCAACTTTGGCCGCAAACTCCTCAATGACACGCCATTTTTCACCGGAACCCACACCAAGTCCACCGGACACCACTTTGCTCGCGCCACGAAGCGGAAGGCCACCGCTGTCGGGCAGAGCCTCCGAGGCGACAAAACGCACGGCTCCGGGATTGACCGGTTCGGTGACCACTTGCGCTTCGACATCCTGAGCAGCAGGTGCGGACAGAGCGTCACCGCTATAAAGAAGGACGGCCTTACGCCCTTCGAGTGAAAGGATCTTCTGCGCCAAGCCGCCCATTACCGGGCCGGTGATTTCAATATTGCCTTCGCGGGCTTGAATGACTTCGCAGGATGTCACGAATTCCGCGGCAAGCGCAGCCGCGACTTGCGGTCCCCAATTCCGGTTGGAAATCGTGCCAAAGCCAACGACCAGTGAGCTTTCACGATCGGAGGCCGCCTTACCGACGACCTGGACCAGATAGTTTGCACCGTCACCGACAGGCTTGTTCGGCCTCACCACGGACGCGCTTCGGAACACCCCGCCATACTTCACAGTCACACTGGAAGAACCTGTCGTGTTTAGGATGAGCAGATCGGAGGAATAACCCGCCGCAGCGAGATTCGCCGCGATCGACGCCAATGTGGCGAACTCTGTCGCGCGGGTCTCGGAAGTATGATGGATTACAAAGAGAGCGTTCTTCATCGGTGATCTCACTTGTCGAGTGCTGCGAGAAGGGCGGCGGCCTTGTCTTCATTGCTGCCATCGATGAATGTGGTGGACTGGCCGGAGCGCTGCGCCTTTTTCGGAGAATATTTGGGCCTGGAGCCAGTCGGGCCGTCAGACGTCGCTTGAGCGACCTCGATAGTCGCCTTTTTGGCCGTCATGACGCCCTTCAAGCCAGGGGTTCGGGGCTTGTTGATTTCATTCGAGACGAGCAGAACGGCAGGGAGGGAAATCTCGTATTCGTCGATGGTCGCGTCGGCGAGCTTGCCCACATTGATCACCTTGTCGCCTACAGACTTAATTGCGACAACCGGGGAGATCGCCGGGATACCCAACCCGTGTGCCACGAGGTAGGGCACGTAGCCGGAATCGGTGTCCGACGATTGTCGTCCGGCAATAATCAGCGATGGAGTTCCCTTCTTCTCTATCGCAGTAACGATTGCCTGAGCGGTCTTGAAGGAGTCGGTGCGAGCGGCTTTGTCGAGATCAACGCGGATGGCATTATCAGCGCCCATTGCAAGCACGCGTCGCAAATATTGCTCGGCTGAAGCGTCGTCAGCAGTGAGTACGGTTACGCTTCCGCCATGTGTCTCTTTAAGTCCAATCGCCGCTTCCACGGCATTCAGGTCATAAAGATTGATCGAGTACTGTGCCGATGCATGCACGACGATCTCGTCACCGGCGTCGGATATCGACACCAGTTGCTCGGGAAGGTTTGGATCAGCGACCCTCTTGATGAGTACAAATATATCCATTTGCAGTTTCAGCGCTCCTATCGCCGGCAGTGCCCGCACAATCGCATTTCGGTTCTTGCCCTACGCCTCTGCAGCGCGGGAAGGTGCTGTCGTTCGATGGTCAACGCCAGGCCGGGAATGGAACATGACTTTCCATATGCCTTGTTGACAAACTTCTTCTCGCTGGTTCCGAACCTCCAGCCAGAAGTTCACAATCCCGCGCGTGGGGTTCGAGGTGCGTCGGACTTCCTCGACACGCTGGTAGACGTGGATCGTGTCTCCCATCTTCACCGGAGCTTTCAGATCCCAGGTCATTCCCAAGAAAGCGATGGCTGTGCCCTCTTTGATGCCGAGCCGAAACTCCAATCCGGTGGTGATAGCGAAGACGGCAGGGCCGTGAAGGATCCGCGCACCAAATGGCGTGGATCGTGCGTAGAGCTCGTCCGTGTGCACCGGGTTATGGTCGCCGGTCAGTGCGGCGAACATCACGATATCGGTTTCAGTAATCGTCCGACGGGGGGTGGTCCATTCCTGACCAACCTCGAAATCGTCGAAGAACATAGCGCTTGGACCGACGCTCAGTGCATTAGGGTCGATTATAGCGTCCATTCATTACCTCCTTGAGCGCCGTGGCGCATAAATCGCTTTGTGGACTCCCTCATCCGCTCCAAAGCTCAGTTTTTCATACTGATGAGAATGTATTTTCTACCAGCTGGTTCGATGTGTCAAGCGAACAGTATGCCAAGACGCGGCATCTCCTCCGCTCGAAATCATCTCCAGCCGGCGCTCTTGAGAGCGCTGTCGAGATCGCGGCGAACCTGCGTGTATTCGACATGCGTGTCGGGTACGAGGCGGTTACGAACGCCCGAACCTAACTCTTCCGATATGTGAGCGATAACGCCAGGCATGGTCGACAGGATCGCCAATCCGCACATCTCCTGGGGCGTGAAACCCATCTGCACCATGATAGCGGCGAGCATTCCGACGTCGTTCAAGACCAGTTCGGGCTTGTTGCTCACTATCTGGAACGCCCTGTGGACGGCTTCATACCACTCGTTTGCTTCGCCCCATACGCCCTCAGACTTGGCTATCGCCTTCAGCCTCTCGGATCGCGGATCCAGATATCTGAAGACTTGGTGGCCAAAGCCGGGGACCCGGCGCTTTTCCGACCGCAGGTTTTGAACAAGCTCTGCCGCGGCTTCGTCCATCGGCTGGTTGCCGGCCTTCCATCCGGAAAAAGTCTCCGCGATAAAGCGGCCAGTATCTTCGGGCGAAACCGCATATGCACCGGCCGCCAGAACGGCTGCGCCGAGGCCGGCCGTCATGACGGGATTGACGGAAACTACGGCGCGAGCGGCGAGGGTACCGGACTTTTGGAGGCCGAAGTCGAGAATGGAGGAGAGAATGACGTCCATCATCCTTGACTGGCCTGGAGTCGGGAGTTCTCCGCGAACCAACAAGTAGGTGATTGCGGAGAAGGGGACGGCGCCGACCAGTTCGTTCATCGCATATCCGCGTATGTAGATACCTTCTTCCGCTATCTCACTTACAGCGGTCACCCAATGCGACGGTGTTCCTTTGGTCATAAATGCCTCGAAAGATGAACAAGAATGCGAGCTTCGTTCGGCAGCTTTGGCGACCGGGTCCGAACCGAAATTCAAGTTCATACTAGATAATCCATGAAACATACTCAAGCGTACAATCAGTGGGCACTGGAAATTTCTTGTCGGCATGGGTCCGGGATAAAATCGTGTCCACATACTTCCACGTATCCCATAAGTCTGCGATGGTATGTCGGAGCGCCCCGTCGGGTACACCCGGCGGAAGGCAACTCACTAGTCTTTTGACGAAAGGAAGAAATTCATGTTGTCCCCAGTAAACCCACCTGAAGCCAACTGGCCGGGCCTGTCTCAAGGCATGGTCGTCAAGGGGAGCGGGTTCTTCGTCTCGGGCGGTCATTGCGGTCTTGACCAGTCGGGAGAGCCAGTGACGAGTTCGATGGAAGATCAGATCGTGGCGATGTTCGAGAACCTGAAGCGCACGCTCGCCGCAGCCGGTCTGACATTCGAGCACGTGGCACGGACCACTTGCTTTGTTAAGGAGTTCACCCCGGAGCTATTGAAAACGATCAAGGAGGTGCGTGCGAAACACTACAATCAGGAATGCCCGCCAGCCAGCGTGATGGTCCAGGCCGGGCTTTACGACCCGCGCCTCTTCGCGGAAGTTGAAGTCATTGCAGTCTTGCCGTAGGCGCTTGGTGCCGAGCCGGGTGGAGCGCCGTCAGTCCCCGGCTAGGTCGGCGCAATGTCCCGAAGACTTTCTATAGCGTTGCGCCATGCGTTAACCACCAGACCTTTCGCTTATTCCGTTCCGATTCCGTCACCGGAAAGGACCGGGATTGGATGTAGGTCCGTGATGATGGCCGCTTCACAGGTTCATCGTCACGCCCACGCCGCAGCGGGGAAGCCATTGCGTAAGCGCGAAGTATCCATTGAGTTCCAACAGGAACGTAAATGCCATCAACTGGGCCTGTGAAGCTTGCAATGTCGGCACATTCCCGCTACGCATACCAAATCGAATTAAAACATACCTACTAGTACTATTTTTGCCTCCCCGTTTGTCCGTGGGGCACAAGTCGGGGGCGAATCGCGCAAAGGACGAGTGATGACAACTGTCTGTCTCACATTTGATTTCGACGCAGTTTCACTTTGGATCAGCACCATGCGCCAGACGAGCGCCACACCTCTCTCGCGCGGCGAGTTTGGGGCTCTGGTCGGCTTGCCACGTGTGTTGAGCCTTCTCGCAGAAAAAAAGGTGCCTGCTACTTTTTTTGTTCCTTCGCACACCGCCGCAGCGTTCCCATCGCAAACACTGCGGATCCGTGAAGAGGGGCATGAGCTTGCGCTGCATGGGTATTGCCATGAGACGCCAGTGGGGCTTTCTCGAAACGATGAGGAGCGGCTGCTCGATCGCTCGATTTCGAAGATGCGGTCGATCCTGGGTAGCGACTTTCTTCCGAAGGGCTATCGCTCTCCAGCCTGGGACCTCGGGCCCGACTCAATATCAATCCTTGAGGATCGTGGAATAATCTACGACTCGAGCATGATGGGGGATGACTACCGACCGTATTTGGCGCGCACAGGTATTGTCGCAACGGAAGATGATTACGATCCTGGCACGCCGAGCAAAATCCTGGAGATGCCGGTAGCATGGGAACTGGACGATTTCCCACATTTCGTTTTTCTCAACAAGCCAATGTATCTTGGCATGAGAACCCCTCAGGAAGTGTATGAGCTTTGGAGGGAAGAGTTCGACTTCTGCGCCTCCCTAGGCGATGGCGTATTCACGCTTACAATGCATCCTCAAATTATTGGACGAGGACCGAGAATTAACATGCTGGCGAGGCTGATCGACCACATGAAGTCGACAGCGGGCGTGATCTTCCGAACTGCTTCCGATGAAGCGCGGGACAGACTTCGCAAGCTGCATGGAGCGCAGGCCGAAGCAAACCAAGCATTTGAAACCTTCACCGACTAATCAAGAAGAATCACGCCTCATGGAAAATCACCTCTCTCCTCTCCCGTCGGTTTACGATGCACTTCGTGCAGCTGCTGAAAAACGGTCTGAGAAAACAGCCATCGTCTACGATCAAGAAACCATCTCCTACGCTGGACTTCTCCGTCGTATCGATCAGGTGATCCGCAAGCTGCGTTCGCTTGATATAGGAAAGGGGGACGTCTTCGCGGTTTACGGACAAAATCACCCCGAGCAGCTGTACTGCTACTACGCTGCCTCCAAGATGGGGGCTGTGTTTGTTTCTCTTAACCCCAATCTCACGGCAGACGAGGTTGGTTATAGCTTCGACCACAGCGAGGCCATGGTACTTTTCTTCGATGATCACGTAGAGGGGATCGCTCGACAAGCAGTTCACTCTGACAAGCTTTTGCATCTCTCGACGCTATCCGCTGACACAGAAGGTTTGGAGGAGCCGCACGCGGATATCGATACCGAGTCAGACTTCATAATTACCTATTCCTCTGGGACAACCGGCAATCCAAAGGCCGTTGTCCTCGACCAGCGCGCGCAAATCGACGTGGCGGCCTCGCTGGCGAGAATGTGGGGGATCTCCGAAACGGATACGACCCTCGTCGCACTTCCTCTCGGTTATCTTTTCGGGCTCTCCACGGCAGCCGCGACGGGTCTGCATGCGGGGGGCACTGTCGTGATCCTTCGCCGTTTCCACCCGCGCGACGTGTTAGAGGCTTTCGCAGCCCATCACATAACCGTCTATCATGGCGTGCCGACTATGTACTCCATGATGATGGAGTACTGCGAGCAACGGCAACTCACGTTCGACCTCTCCGGCGCTCGTCTCCTTATTTGCTCCGGGGCTCCCCTACCAGAGGAGGTCGGTGCTCGTTTCGTCGCAAAGTTCAATAAGTCGTTGCAGAACTATTATGCGCTTACCGAAGTGACGCCTGTCTTTGGCCGCTACCACGACGATCCGGCCCAACTACCCGCAGGGGCGATCGGCAAGGCCGCGCCTGGCGCGACAATCAAAATCCTCGCCCCAGACGGCTCGGAATGTAACGCGGGAGAGCCCGGCGAAGCGTTTGTACGTGGCGCGGCAACACTCAAGCGTTATTCAAAGGATCCTGAGCTCACAGCGGCAACGCTCAAGGAAGGCCTGTTCCGGACCGGCGATCTCGTCAGTCGCGACAACGAGGGCTTCTACTACATCGTCGGCCGTATCAAGGACATCATTATCCGCGGAGGCCACAACATCTCACCGGCGGAAGTGGAGAAAACGATCCTTGTCCACGAGGCGATCCAGGACGCTGCAGTTGTCGGTATTGCCGACCGCATTTTCGGAGAAACGCCGATCGCTTTCGTCGTCCTGCGTCCAGCAATGGATGTCTCTTCGGACGAATTGATCGCTTATCTCGAACAGAAGATGGCCGACTTCAAAGTCCCCCGGACAATTTTCTTTGAGACAGAACTGCCCCAGGGAAAGACCGGCAAGGTCGACAAGAAAGTGCTGAAACTGCGCGCCGAACAGCAAATTCTTGCTGTCTGACCAGGTTAGGACAAACCATATCATGAATAAGAGCGAATATCGCAAGCAGGACGGTCTCGACCTAGCCAGGATGCTTCGAGACAAGCAACTGACACCCCTCGAACTCATGGACTGTGCGATCGACTACGCCGAGCAGATCAATCCCAAGATCAACGCTTTGACTTGCACAAATTTCGAGACTGGCCGAGACCTCGCGCGCAACGCAACGCTGAAGGGGCGGTTCGGGGCGCTTCCGTTTCTGCTCAAGGATTCCGGGCTTGCCTATCCGCCACTTACCAACAGCTTCGGCTCGCGATTGTTCGCGGACCTCAAGATCGATTTCAATGCGACCTTGACGGACAGATTCCTTGAGGATGGCTTCCTGCCTTTCGGTCGAACGACCGTTCCGGAATTTAGTATGGCGCCGACCACCGAGGCAGTTCAGAACGGCGGACCAACGCGCAACCCATGGAACCTTGATCACTCGCCGGGCGGATCGAGCGGCGGCGCCGCCGCGGCTGTTGCAGCCGGAATTGTCCCCATTGCTCATGGCAGTGACGGCGGCGGCTCTATACGCATTCCCGCCTCTTGTTGTGGTATCTACGGTCTAAAACCTTCCCGAGGGCTTATTCCAGCTGGCCCCGCACGCGGGGAAGGTTGGGGTGGCCTTGCGACTGACGGAGTATTGTCGCGATCAGTGCGCGATACGGCGGCTGCACTCGATGGTATTTCGGGGATGGAAACTGGTGCCCCGTACGCCTCACCGCTGAAGAACGGTTCCTACGCATTTGTATTGAATAAGCCCTTTAGAAGGCGACGGCGCATCGCGATGTGGAGTGTGGGCTTTGACGATATCCCTATCCACCCGGAGTGCCTTGCAGCGCTGCAGACAGCCAAACGGTTGCTCGAAGAGGTTGGCCAGGAAGTCGTCGATGCACCACTTCCGCCCATTCAGTTCTCGAAATTCGTGGAGGCTCAAATCAACGTGATGGCCGCCAACGTCACGGTCACGGTTAACGGGAAAATCCGCAACGATCCGAAGTCTGGATGGGAAAGGAAGTTGGAGCCTGCCATCCTAGATGCTTATCACCGGGGAAAGAGCCTGAGCGCGGAAGCCTATGCGTTGGCAATTACGCGGTTTCACACGATCGGCCGGCAACTGGCAAACTATCTTCTTGAATACGACTTCATCGTCACGCCGACGCTAATGCAGCCGCCGGCAGTGCTGGGGGCGATTTCGACGGATGACGACTTCTTCAGCTTTAGAAGCAAGATAAGCCGCTACGCGACGTTCCTCGCACTCATCAACGCGTCCGGGCAACCGGCTGCCAGCCTTCCCCTGCATTGGTCTGCGCAAGGATTGCCGATCGGCGTACAGATCATTGCGCCGTTCGGGGGCGAAAGCGACCTGTTGAGGCTCTCCGCACGTCTGGAGGAAGCACGGCCGTGGTTCGATCGCGTCCCGGCAGTTTGAAATGAAAAGATGTTTCCGCCTACCCGCCAATAAGAAGGAGCGACCTAATGCCTGATGGAACCGAGAAAAGCCGAGGATTTACCGTCGCCCTGGGTGGCTGTTGCAGCATGTTCTATCCGGAGCCAACGCCCGCGGACCGATCCCCGCCCCCGGCCGACGAAAGTGAAAACGCCTTAAGCTTGACGTGGTCATTCCGGCAACTGATCGCAAGGGTGACCGGGCTGTTCGCTCGTCTTCAAAGGGCGAGAGCTTTGCGGTAGCAGCAGTCGGGCTCCGCTAGAATGCCCGCCTGGTTAGGCCACTCAACGCCCGGAAACGTGTGAATTCGCTCTAAGGGCGGCGGCCTACATATTTCCAAGATCTAGGTCGGTTGCTCCAGTGGGAGAATTTTTGCTCGGTCAAAAAGCGCCTCCGCCATTTCGTAGCTTAGCGCCTTTGCCCCGGAGTTTTCCGGGTCGGAAAAATACTGGAAGCTGCAACCGTCGACGATGACCAACAAGGATCTTGCAAGGACCGTGGTATCCCATTGACATGTGCAGCCTGAGATCTCAAGTGCTTCGTTCAATACGACGGTTAGCTCCTGGAGATACATGGGATACATGGTCAGCCGGACTGGTTCGCTGTTGCGAAGCGCCCACAGGAAGAGTTCGAACTGAGCCTGTGCGTTCTGGGGCATGCGCTCGACGCCTTCCCACCAAGAGTCGAGCATAGAACGGACGGCATTGCGAACGCCGCCGCTCGTGGAAAATTTCATGGAATCAGAAATCATCTCCTTCAGCCACCTGTCGACAGCAGCATTGATCAGGTCGTCCTTGTCCTTAAAACAGTAGTGTAAAATTGCTAGGGGAGCCTTGGCTCTCGCCGCGACATCCCGCACAGTTACCGACTGGACACCGTTTTCGCGCATGATCTCAATTGTCGCGTCGACCAATTGTTCACGTCGGATTGCCGATGGAATGCGCACGTCTAAATCCTTCACTTTTTTCGGAAATGGGCATTGAAGCGCAAGGCTAGCCGCATCCATCCACCATTTGCAAGCCGTTAAAACGGGGGTCGGCCGATACTTGGGCAATTGACTTGGACAATTGTCCATGTGATCTTCGTCCTCACTTCGGCGGGTCGGCAACTCGGCTAATTCAGGACGTTTCCGTTGACAAAGCGATCGGGGATTGTTCCGTGGCCCTCGCTTCGACCCATGTTCCTCCAGTTACTCATGGTTCCTTACATGACGCAGAAAGAAATTATCCCACCGGCGCTTGCTGCCGATTTTGCCGTAGGACATTGGGGAACACATCGCGTCGAACGGGACGGGGTCGGAAAGATTGCTCTCAAGCCATGGGAAGGCGACAGCGATCCGAGCCCAATCGGACTAGACCAGCTCTCCGATGCGGTTAGCGCATTGCGCGTCCGTCGGCCGGCCTTCCGCGAGGGATGGCTGAAGAAAGGGCCGGGAGACCATCGACAGCGAAGAGGCTCAGATCACTTTGTCGAGGTCCCCTGGGATGAAGCGTTCGACATTGTCGCCGACGAATTGCAGCGGGTCAGGCAGTCCTTTGGGAACAATGCTATTTTCGGAGGATCTTATGGATGGGGAAGCGCGGGCCGCTTCCATCACGCGCAAAGTCAGATCCACCGCTTCCTCAATGTAATCGGGGGCTACGTGCGGGGCCGGGACTCCTACAGCTTCGGCGCTGGCTCCGTCATCATGCCGCGCATCGTGGCTCCGATGGAGCAACTTCTCGAACAGCACACGGACTGGAACAGTCTCGCAGATCACACGGAGCTGTTTGTCGCCTTTGGTGGGTTGCCACTTAGAAATACCCAGATGACGGCAGGGGGCGCGGGACGTCATCGAGTACGCCAGGCGATAGAGACGATGCGCGCACGGGGCGTACGGTTTGTAAATGTCAGCCCCCTCCGACAGGACGTCAGTGTCGAAGCCGATTGGGTTTCCATACGGCCAAACACTGACGTCGCACTGATGCTCGCACTGATCCATGTGCTCACTTCGGAGAATTTGCACGATCTTGCCTTTCTCGATCGGTTCTGTACCGGAAGCGATAAAGTCGAGGCGTATGTTCTCGGCATACATGATGGGGTGGCCAAAACGCCCGAATGGGCGGCTAAAATCACAGGCGTTCCAAGTGGTCAGATAGAGCGGCTTGCCAGGCAGATGGCAGCGTCGAAGACCATGATCAATGCTTCTTGGTCTCTGCAGCGCCAAAGCCACGGGGAGCAGTCCTACTGGGCGCTCGTGACCTTAGCGGCGCATTTAGGACAGATCGGCAGCCCGGGCGGTGGTTTCGGTATCGGTTACGCAACCCTCAACTCTATCGGTTCGGACGAACTCAAGATTTCCGGCCCGCGGCTACCGCAGGGTAGCAATCCCATAAAGGATTTCATTCCGGTCGCTCGCATTGCGGACATGCTTCTCGACCCTGGAGGTCAGTTCGACTATGACGGCAACTCCTATCGATATCCTGATGTGAGGCTTGTTTACTGGGCGGGCGGCAATCCCTTCCATCATCATCAGGACCTCAACCGGTTTATCGGTGCCTGGCAAAAACCGGAGACGATTATCGTCCACGAACAGTTTTGGACGAGCACTGCCAAGGCCGCGGACATCGTTCTTCCCGCGAGTACTTCCCTCGAAAGAAATGACCTTGGTTTCGCATCACGTGAGGGGCAGCTTGTCGCGATGCGCCAGTTTCAACCCCCACTAGGCGAGGCGAAAAGCGACTTCGACATCTTTGCAGGTGTCGCAATGAAGATGGGGGTCGGGAAGGAGTTCACCGGCGGCAGGACAGCCGCTCAGTGGATCGAGCACATGTACTGCGAGTTCCGCGCGAACCTCCGTTCACGCATCGACTTGCCCGATCTCGAGGAATTTTGGGAAATGGGCCGCATCGATTTCCCTTCATCGAACAAGCCGACAATCATGCTGGCTGATTTCCGGGCTGACCCCGACAACCATCCGCTGGGCACGCCATCAGGACGCATTGAGCTATATTCGGAGGAAATTGCCGGATTTGGCTACGACGATTGTCCTGGACAGGCAACCTGGATGGAGCCGGTCGAGTGGCTGGGCTCGGACCGAGCTTCACGGTACCCACTTCATCTGATCAGCCAGGAGCCACGCCGTCGGCTACACAGTCAGCTTGATCACTCTCCGCACAGTCGGGCAGGGAAGATCAAGGATAGAGAGCCTGTCTTGATGAACCCGGCCGATGCGGATGCTCGAAATATCAAGGATGGCGACGCCGTCCGCATCTTCAACGATCGCGGTGCGTGCTTGTCCGCGGCGCAGTTGACAGACGAACTCCTTCCAGGCGTGGTTATCATCGCGACGGGTGCATGGTTTGACCCACAAACCTGGTGTCCCGACAACATCCTCGAACGACACGGTAATCCCAATGTGCTGACGATCGACATAGGGTCTTCTAAGTTGACCCAAGCGACTGTTGCGCAATCTTGTCTGGTCGAAGTTGAACGTTTTGACGAAGCTTTGCCCGAAGTAAGGGCGTTCAAAGCGCCGCCGTTGACAGAGCAGCGAGTGTCCGAACCTCACGATCGCGCCCAAATAAGAGACTGATCGAAACGGAAGCGATCTGTCGAAGGCCGGCACATCGAAGAGTCCATCGACAGAACCGCAGCATGAATAAGCGGATTAGGTGCTGTACCTTTCGTGGCCCTTGGTCGAGACCGGCGTTGAAAAGATGTAATTAAAAAATCGGGTCAGCCGCGAGCTTCATGCCGCTGTCGGCAGAAGCGGTCTCGACCCTGATCGACAACGAGCGTCCACCAGGGTCTGTTTTCGAAGTTCTCCGGCTTAAACGGCGGCCATCAAGCTGTCGATAAGATCGAGGGCAGGGCGAACGGCGCCTTCTGCAAGAGGGTTCAACGGGCCGGGCTGGAACTTCCGCGAGAGGACGCCCTTGTAGTTTCGCTCGCAGAGTTCCTTATCCTCGGCGTTCGTAGCGCGCCAGACTTCGATCACCTTGTCGATTTCGTAGTCCACGCCCTCGATCGCATCTGAGTGCACATACCAGCGCGAGGTCCACTCGACTTCCGATTCCGAGATCGGGTTCATCGTGTGAATAATAGCGTGGTCGATGTGAAAGATTACGCGGCTGAGGACGGGAAGCAGCCCCACGCCATCAGTAATTTCCACGGGCAGTTCCTTCTTGTCCGCATATATGCCGAGCGGCTTGCTAACGAGTTCTCCATTCATGGAAACCGTCGTGAAACCTTTCCGCAGCGGCTCGCCGCCGAGGAAGCAGCTGCCGCCCCAGCCCGCAGTCTGGCCGTAGGAGGATTGGATGTCGAACGCGATGCCGAGTTCGGGGTGAGAGCCGGCACAGTGGTAGCATTCAAGATAGTTTTCCAGGAGGGTCTTCCAATTCCCCTTTACAGGCAGGGCCTCGCGAAAGATTTCCTTCATGTTCTCAGGTTGAAGCTTTTTGAGTTCGTCCGACGGAGTGCCAAGCAGTTCGGTCAAGCTTTCAGTGGGATTGCTCGTGAGGTTCACGAAGATCAGGCCGGCCCACACCTCGACGGCGGCCGGAAAGAGAGAGAGCTTTTCGTAATCGATGCAGTCCTTATCGGCCATCATCGGCGCACGGCGAAGTGAGCCGTCAAGGCCGTAGCTCCACTGGTGGTATGGGCACACAAAATTGCGAACATTTCCTTTATCCGATTTGGACAGCTGTGAACCTCGGTGGCGACAGACGTTGTAGTGGGCACGAACGCTTTCGGTGCTCTCCCTGACGATGAGGAGGTTCTCCCCTGCAAAGTTATGGGAGAAGAAGTCGCCGACATTCGGAATTTGGGAGATATGGCCCGCAAAGGTCCACTGCTTCGCAAAAATCTGACGGGTCTCTTCTTCAAAGACCGCAGGTGAGACGTAGCGCTCGCGAGGGAACGTTGTTTCCGTAGAACGCACAGCACGGAGGCTGTTTGGCGCGATTTCCTGTCCCATTTGTTTCTCCTTCAAGGTTTGATTTCAAAATATACCAGGACAACCGTGTTCGCTGGCGCTCTAGGCATCGAGTTCAATCTCGGGACCGAGCGCACGAGATACGCAAACCATCATCCAGTCGCCCTGCTGTTGCTCCGAAGCGCTAAGCACCGAATCGCGATGGTCGATAGCGCCAGACAAAACCCGCGTCTCGCATGAACCGCAGGTTCCCTCACGACACGCGCTAGGCCAACGAATACCTTCGCGTGTCATGGCCTCCAAAATGCTCTCCTCTGCGCCTACCGAAATCGAACGCCCAGAGGCGCGAAGATGCGCTGTGAACGCATGATTTTGAACTGGCGCAGAGACTGTTATCGGGCTGAATCTCTCGCTGTGCAGCGTGTCCTTGGGCCAATCAGAGGACAACGCGGTCAGAGCGTTTAAAAGTCCCTCTGGTCCGCAAGAGTACAGTTTTGTCCCAGGGGCGATAGTATTTGCGATTGCCTTCAGATCGAGAATGCCAGCGTGGTCTTCCGCAACGATCCGCACATGCCCGCCGAGCGCTTCGAGCTCCTGATGATACGCCATTGATGAACGGCTTCTGCCGCCGTAATACAAGACCCAAGGAGTGCCACGCGCCGTAGCTTGCTCAATCATTGGAAGGATCGGCGTGATGCCTATTCCGCCTGCAACGAAGATGTACTCCGATGCGGCCTCAAGCGGAAAGTGGTTTCGCGGACCCTGAGCTTCCAGGATGTCGCCCTTCCTCAGATTCTCATGGATAAATTGCGATCCGCCGCGGCCATTGCCGGCGCGTAGGACGGCGACTCGCCAGTGTGCGGTATCGCCAAGCGGACCACAGAGCGAATATTGTCGTTCAAGCTGCGGCCCGAGCTTCAGGGACAAGTGCGCCCCCGGTTCCCACGACGGCAGCTCTCGTCCCTGGGCGTCCGCAAGCACGAGCTCGGCGACATCATCTGCCCGCTTCACGATATCTACTACACGCAGGGACCTTGTTTCTTGCTCGTTCATACACTCTCACATCATTGGCAGGCGACTGTCGATCAGGCCCTCGTGCGACCCGGTCAAAGCTTGAAGCGGGTAGGGTCATGCAGAACGTAGCGGACACTGAACATTCCGGTGAGTATGTGTTCGATGGCGTTGCGGCGCAATTGAAACTGTGTCCTACTCTTCATGACGATTTGTCATGATGAAATCGGAAAGCCCATGGCGTTGTACCTTCCGCCGACAGAGCAGCTTCTTGCCTTCAAGCTGGCGATCGAACACGGGAGCTTTACGGCTGCCGCGAGCGAACTTAACATCACGCAATCTGCGGTGAGCCACCAGGTGGCTAAACTCGAACGAGCGGTCGGCTCTCGCCTGATTACACGAAGTGCCCGTGGCCTGGCTCTAACCGACGCGGGGGAAACGCTGATTGCCGCGATTAGCGACCCGATTTCGCAGCTATTGTCGGCCTTCGAGTCACTCTCAGTTCCCAGTTCCACCAACTTGCTGAAAATTCAGGTTGAGTCTGCTTTCGCAGCGTCTTGGCTTTCACCCAGACTTGACAGTTTTCTCGGGCGGTTCCCGAACCTGCGCCTTGAACAATATCGCTCAACGAACTTGAGGCTGTCGGATCGCGTTGAGCTTGCTATCAAATGGGGTAGTGGTCGATGGCCGGATTTGGTGTCTGAGAAGCTGCTTAGCATCTACTACACGCCAGTTTGCTCATCGGCGATCGCCGCCTCGGGCAAATTGAATAATGCAGAGGACCTGCAGAACTTCACGCTCTTGCATGATCGGCGCTACAAGGACTGGCAGCAGTGGCTAGACCAGTATTATATCCACCACCCAAACGTCCGACGTGGGCATATCGTGGACGACGCTTACATCCTCAGCGAGATGGCTATGGAAAGCCGGGGTATAGCCTTGTGCGCTCCGATCTTAGCCAGGCGGGAACTCGCAAGCGGCAGTCTCGTCTGTCCATTTCCGGCAATGCGGCTATTTCCAAAGGAAGCCTACTATCTTGTGAAAAGGAAAGAGACACGACTTTCGCGCAACGCAGAAGCTTTTGCAGCCTGGCTGAAAGATGAAGCAGCCGAAGCTAGTGCCTGACGAACGATGCCCTACCAATGCGTTGGACATGACTGTCGCAGCCAAGCACAACACCGGCCTGACCAAGATCGAGATATGATACTTGCCAGTAAACCGCCCTAGACGGTAGCTCGCAGTCTCATTAGAGCCGACTGGTGCACCAGCCGACTGGATCGCGGGATCAACAGTTGAAGCCTCTTATTCGCATCACATACTTGACAGAATAATTTTCAAACGAAAAGGTATGGCGCTCACCGGTTCGCCGAGCTTTCGTATCAAATATGGGCGCCTTGGAGGGGTTGATGGGTTCGACAGGAACAACCAGGGCTGCTTCTGCGGCCGGAACAACACCGATGGTGGGAACTACCGGCGGACAAGTTTCCGGGTACACCACTGGTAGGGTTAACGTCTTCAAAGGCGTGCCGTATGGACGCGACACAGCCGCGTCCAGGTTTGAAGGCGCGGTTCCAGCAGCCGCTTGGGATGCGCCGCTTGTCGCACAAGCAGTAGGCGACCCATGCTACCAAAAGAACAGGGATTGGAAAGGTTGGACCGACAATCGCGACGGTAGTGAGAACTGCCTTTTCTTAAATGTCTGGTCGCCGAACGACGCAAAAGGCAAGCCCGTGATGGTTTTCTTCCACGGTGGCGGCTATCGCTACGGCACTGGCGGTGCGCCGCTTTATGACGGCGAGCGACTTGCCGTGCGCGGTGACGTCGTCGTCGTCACCGTCAACCATCGCCTGCATGTCCTTGGGTTTACATTTCTTGGCGACCTCTTGCCAGACAGCGATTACGCACCAAATCCTGGCCTACTTGATCTCGTCGCTGCTCTACATTGGGTGAGGTTAAATATTTCCGCATTCGGCGGAGACCCACAAAATGTAACGATTTTCGGTGAATCCGGCGGCGGCGGTAAGGTTTCTTGCCTTATGGTGTTGATTTCCACTGAGAGCTGACCCGGCGCAGCCTGATATTTCCATTGAGAATTGACCCATGTTTCAACCGTCCCTCGCATGTTTTCAGCGGGGGCCCTGGAGTGATCGACATGGCGTTACTGAGCGTGATCCGACGCTGGCATTTTA
>NZ_JBFTGV010000014.1:0-111055 GCF_056393925.1 Agrobacterium sp. 10T429 | reverse complement strand
GCTTCCGCTTCAAGAACAGCTCGGCCCATCAGCCCAAAACATCAAAGGAGAAACGCAGGAGCTTGACCCCGACCAACAACGCGAACGATACCTAAAGGCGGGTCAATTCTCGGTGGAAACGCCGGGTCAGCTCTCAGTGGAAATCAACAAATCCAGACCGGAACTTCCGTTCCAGCCGCTGGAACAGCGCGAATACGCTGGTCTGGGCCCGCGGGCGCCAGGAAGGCGTGTAGTTCCAACACGTCCTGCGGAAAATTGTCTGAAGCGTCCGCTGGCCGGCGCAAGGCGCGCACTGTCAGCTGATCGGTTCCAGGAGCCCGTCCGACGCCAAGATCGATGCGGCCAGGAAAGAGCCTCGCCAAAGTGCCGAACTGCTCGGCGATAACGTAAGGCGCGTGGTTAGGCAGCATAATACCGCCTGCGCCAACGCGGATGGTTTTGGTCCCCTCGGCAATATGGCCGACGACGATTGAAGTAGCGGCGCTTGCGATTCCCGGCATATTATGATGCTCTGCGACCCAGATGCGCTCGTATCCTAGTGCTTCGGCATGTCGTGCAACGTCCCTAGCATTGTTCAGAGCTCCACGGGCGTCTGTATCTCTCGTGACCCGGACCAAGTCCAAAATCGAAAGTTTTACCATTGCGTACTCCTCATTACTAAATTGCGCGTCCCTGACTGGTCAAAACAGGTCGAAGCTCCGACGCAACTTCAAAACTGCTTTCGTGGCTCCGCCACATATGGGATGTTGGCGGACAGAAACTGTTGCTCTGAGCATCAGCGCTTAACGGTTCATGTCTGCTCCTTCGTGACCGAATTATACGACCTTCGGCCAATTGCTGTCCAACAGCAGATCGTCGTTAAGGTCCATGTCGCAGCCCCTCTTGTGAATTTCGGTGCAGACGATCCATCGAAATACCGCCCTGTAGAGTCAGTCGTCACGCGCGGGGACAGCAGGCTCTAGACACCCAAGAAAGCGTTTAACGCAGATAGGCATTCCAAACCGATCGCATTACCTAGGCATCCGGCAAGACTGTTGATCCCGGAGCGCTTTAATCAACATCTCGACGCGTCACCTTGCAGGAGCAATTCCATGTTCGCTATAACCGGGCTGTCTGTAGCGAAAGATTAGCAGTGAAACGAACGCCAATTTCACTAGCATTCCTTTCGTTCAATCTTATAATTCCATAATGACGAATGGAAATCGCTTCGACGGCCTTTTGGAATTTGCCGAAACGGTGCGTACCGGAACCTTCACGGCAGCAGCAGAGGTTCTCGGCGTTACTGCGTCCGCCGTAGGCAAAAGCGTCACGCGGTTGGAAGCCCGCCTCGGGACAAAGCTGCTTCACCGGACGACGAGAAGCCTCAGTCTGACAAACGAAGGGGAGGTCTATTTAGCGACCTGTTTAAGCGTCTTGGATGAACTCGACGGGGCGGAAGGCGCGTTTGCTGTCGGTAGAAGCGTACCAGTCGGGCGCATTCGCGTCGATCTTCCTGGTGCTTTCGGACGGCGCCATGTTTTGCCAATATTGCTCGATTTATCTGAACGTCACGCAAGACTCGATCTCTCAGTCAACTTCTCGGAGAGAACAATCGATATGGTCGCCGAATCGAGTGATCTCGCGGTCAGAATCGGCGATCTCAATGATGACTCCGCTTTGACTGCGCGACGTTTGGGTACGCAACGCCTCGTCGTTTGCGCGGCTCCTAATTACTTGGCCGAGAAGGGCGTACCAGACACTCCCCAGGATTTGCAGCAAAAAGACTGTGTGTTTGGTTGGCGCCGAGGTCAGCAGGGATCGTGGATCTTCAAATCCCGCGAGGGGGTTACGTTTTCTCAGGACATTCGCCTCCGACATGAATTCAGCGATGGAGAAGCCATGGTCGACGCGATCCTTGCAGGCTGCGGGGTCAGCCAGCTGCCTACATGGCTTGTCCACGAGCATCTGCAAAGGGGTACGCTTGTCGAAGTTCTAAAGGACTATGCAGGAGCAGAAATGCCGATCCACGCAATCTGGCCTCAATCCCGCTTCATGAAACCGAAGCTAAGAGTACTGATAGACGCGTTGGTAGATGCCGCCGCACTGCCCAGGTCCGGTTTCCGCCCTTGATACGAGGCGAGCCCAGATCAGGGCCTACATTCACCTTTTTCTGAGCCGGTCCAAGACATTACGCTCGACATTAAAGCGTTTCATGAATGAAAATAGACGATAGGATGAGTAGGAACAGGGGCGCGGACTTCCTGCGGCGCGAGGGTAGATATCGACGCTGCAAGATTAAGGAAACTGCCGCGAAGAAAGATCGCGGCAGTAAAGGTCACAACTCAAAGTCCTTTCACTTCGGTAAGGCGTAGGCGATGATATAATCTCCCCGCTTCGGTGATTGGCGAGCACCACCGGCGGAAATGACCACGAACTGTCGGCCGCTTTCTGGCGAGACATAGCTCATCGGAGTGGCTTGGCCACCAACTGGCAGCTCGCCCTTCCAGAGTTCCTTACCGGACGTTTGATCAAGGGCACGCAGGTAGAAATCCTGTGTCCCGGCGAAGAAGACCAGGCCCGAGCGAGTGGTCATCGGACCACCGAGCGTCGGCATTCCAATCGGGACAGACAGTCCGGTGCCATTGCCGAGATCTTTCACAGTTCCGGCAGGGACCTGCCAGGCGACCTTGCCCGACTTGAGGTCAACACCGCTGATCGTTCCGAAAGGCGGTGTCACGCAAGGCACACCCAACGGAGACATGAAAGGTGAGTTCCTCACCGCATAGGGCGTGCCCTTCATCGGCGAGTATAGATCATGGCCCTGGAAGTTTCCGTTTTTCTCCAGCTCCAGGTCATGCTCTACCAGACGAACGCGTATCGGCAGTCGAATGTCGTTGACGACAAGCAGGCCGGTATCCTCGTTGATGGATGCACTGCCCCAATTCATGCCCCCGTAGTTGCCGGGATTCTGAAGGCTAACGCTGTCCGGCCGCGGAGGCGTGAACTCGCCGTCATAACGCAACGACTTGAACTCGATACGGCACCATAGCTGATCGAACGGGGTAGCGCCCCACATATCCGCCTCGGTCAATGGCCGCGCGCCATTTCCCATAACCGGCATTTCGACCGAATATGGCTGGGTCGGGGAGAGCCGTTCGCCCGGTGCACCATCTTGCGGGGCCTTCTTTTCTTCCACCTTCTTGATGGGTTCCCCGGTTGCTCGGTTCAGCATGAATATCTGACCACGCTTCGTGACTTGAACCAACGCCGGGGTCACTCCGCCGTTTCCATCGGGCATGTCGTAAAGCGCCGGCTGAGCGGGAACATCATAGTCCCAGAGGTCGTGATGGACGGTCTGGAATTTCCAGCGCTCTCGGCCGGTATTGATATCCAATGCCACGACGGACGACGAATATGCGTCATCGAAATCGCGCCGATGCGCACCGTAGTAGTCGGGAGGGGCGTTACCCATCGGCAGATAGACGAGGCCAAGCTTGTCGTCAAAAGCGGGCGTCGACCACATATTCGGCGTCCCTTCTGTATACGTCTGGCCTTCTGCAGGTAACTTAGTAATGTTGGGGTTTCCGAGGTCCCATGCCCAGACGACGTCGCCGGTACGCGCGCTGAAAGCACGGATTACGCCCGAAGGTTCGCCAAGACCGCGATTGTCCCAGACCCAGCCACCAACGATAACTAGGCCACGCGAGACGGTTGGTGCTGAGGTCGGAATGTAGAAGCCTGGGGCACCGGCAGCAATACCGGTCTTGAGGCTGACCGTGCCATTGTCGCCAAAGTCAGCGCAGGATTGGCCCGACTTCGCATCGATCGCAATGAGGCGCCCATCTATGGTCGAGAGGATAATCCGCTGAGCGCAGAGCTGGTCAGCAGATGGCAGCGCCGCGGGGTCCGTCGGGTTGTTTGATGCGACCCTCGCATCGAAGTAGCCTAGGCCACGGCAACGATGCCAGATTGGCGACTGTGCTTTCGGATCAAATTTCCAGCGCTGCTCGCCATTTTCGGCATCGATCGCGAAAACAATGTTATTGGGCGTGCAGGCGTAAACAGTATCGCCGATCTGCAGCGGGGTGTTCTGATCCTCCTGCGGTCCGTCGGCCACATCGCCAGTTCGGAAAGTCCAGGCGACTTTGAGCTGCGACACGTTGTCCTTTGTGATTTGATCAAATGGCGCAAAGCGTGTGCCTGACGCGGTGCGACCGTAGAACTGCCAGTCCTTCGAGCTCTCTTGCAAGGGCGTCGTCTTTGAGAGGTTTGCTGCCACTTCCGCGTTGTAGATCGTCCCATGGGGGAAGAACAGCGAGACGCCGGTGACAACAAGTCCAAGCGCAAAAATTGTAGCACCGGACCAAGATATGTTTCGAACCGTTCGAGGCGCTGCTCGAAACGAAAGCAGTGGGAGAAGCAGAAATACAAAAACCGCTAGAACGCTTGGGGCAACGAGCCTTGGCAAAAGCGGCCAGAACTGAAATCCGGCTTCGGAAAGCGCCCAGATTAGGGTTCCGAAGAATGCGACCGCGTAGATCCAGGCGGCGATCGCTTTTCTCAAGACAAATAGGATTCCGCTGATAATCAGCAGGGTACCGATGACTGCATAATAAGGTGACCCGCCCAACAGGAGCAAGCGAGCACCGCCATATCCAAGAGAGAGTCCGACAATTACAAGGATAGCACCGAATAGCCTAAGGACCACCCGATGCCACGTTTTTTCGAGAGTTAACGTAGCCATTGTACCTGAGCCTTGCCAATTTTAGCATTTGGGCTGCGACTATCGCGTTGGCCAAAACTGGATTTTCTTCATGGACTGAGGTTTTCGCTACGCAACGCAACAGATACGGCGCGCTCGCGCCCAGTGAACCCCTCCCTGGAAGAAAGTCTTTAGAGAGCGGCGCTATTTAAGCGATTTAGGCAAAGCACATTCTGTGCCGGGCAACATCATCATGACCCGGAAGAACTTTCGGCTTACTTGCAGTGTGCTATTGTCGAAGCGGCAGAAAACCCGGTATCAGCTCTACTGGAGCCTTGAGCTTTAAATGACTGCATGGTCATTTAAAGTCAATATTAAAAATGACCGGAGGGCCACTTTTGGTCAAGGAACTCGGACAAAAAACCGTTAGGTCCCGGACACGGGGCCCCAGCATCGAAAAAACCGCAGAGACGCGCGGCCGCTTGATCGAGGCCGCCTTGGCGGTCTTCGTTGAGCATGGCTATGCCAACACCACGATCGCGGACATAGCCAAACGCGCAGGGATCGCCAAAGGAACGCCGTATCGATACTTCACGACGAAGGAGCATCTTTTGGAGGGTGTTCTAGAAGATGTCGTGGTTTCGGCCGTCTCTGACCTCAATAGACTTGCCCCCTCGAACGACGAGACCGTCGAGGCATTTCTTCGTCGAACAGTCCTGCCCTTCATGCGAGAATTCGAAAAATCGGGCCGCGCTGCAATTGCGCGGCTCGTCATTTGTGACGGTGGGGCGTTCCCGAAGTTGGTTGAGATTTACAAGATCAAGGTCTACGAACCCATGATTGATCTCATCCGGCGCTCGGCGGCGCTTGCTCGCGAGAGGGGAGAGATCAGCGATCGCTATCTTGCCGACTGTCCTCACTTGCTTGTTGCTCCGCTTTGGGTCGGGATCGTTCACAACGCTGTACTAAGTCCTGAGTCCCATCTCGACATCGGAGCAATGTTCGAGCTTCAGCTTGATCTGCTGTTCTCATCAGGCAAGCGAACAGACAAACAGCGATGAGGGGTTGGTTCGCCTTTGTTGCAACCAGAGAGGCGATCCGCACATCCAGCAACCGATCATCTCGGTGGCATCAAGCCTTTGTCTTTGCTTCCAGGCAGCCGAAGCTTGGGCCTCCGCATTGGCATTTCGGAAGAGTTCTGCACAATTCGCAGCGGGGATTTGGCTGGAAGACGCAACCACCATCCGACGGTCAGGCTTCGAGCCAATCTTCTTATTTCTGCCGGCGAGCAGGAGAGCATGAATAGCTCGCCGGCATCATGTCCGCCGGACGCAGCACGGTTCATTCAGCGGGTTGCGACACCGCCTTACCGCGTTGCCCCATCACGATCTTGGCAAGGATACTTAGGAACGCAAGCGCGGCAAACAGCGCACCGCTCAGCATGACGGACTGTGGGCCTATCCCGGCGATGAACCATCCCCCAACCATCGCACCAACTGTAATTCCCAGATTTGAGAACGACATATAGAGGCTGTTGGCGAACTCCGGGGCCTCTTTTGCTTCCTCACTTAACCAGTGTTGACTGACGACCAAACCGGACGAATGCAGAATCCCCCAAGGCACGAGTAGTCCCCACATGGCAGCCTGCGAAGCTCCCAACTCGAATATAGCGATATAGATAACGGCGTAAATGACCGGATAAAGCAGAGTCGTGCGCGGTACGTTCCTTTGCAGCATATGGCTATAAAGGAAGTTACCGATGAAGCCGCAAATGCCGAAAACGATGAGCATAATGCTAACAATGTTGGTATCGAACGCAGGCACTTTCCCGAGAAAGTCAGAAATGTAGCTGAATGCCGAAAACATTGCGGCGAATACGAAAACGACGGTGGAAATCGCCATCCAGACCCCGCCAGACTTTAGAATGCCGAACTGGTCACCGTAAGATAGCGATTTAGCGCCGGGGAGCGTCGGAATAAACACGATGATTCCAATCAAAGCCACCGCGTTGACAGCAGCTGCAAAGTAGAACGCAGCAGCAAGGGAGGCATGGTCAGCAATCAAGACGCTGAGTGGAATGCCCAGGACAAGTCCCGCTGCAACGCCGGCGAACACCTTGGCGGCTGCGCCCGCCTTTTTCTCTGAAGGCACCGCATTCGTTGCCACGACCAAGGCCGCGGAAAAGAAAGCCGCATGCACGAACGCGGGAATCACCCGGAAGATCAGCATTAACTCGAAGAAACCAGTAAGAGCGTAGATCATATTGGAGACAACGAAAATCGCCATAATCGACACAAGTACGGTCTTCTTGTTAAACCGAGAGAGAAATAGGGTGACGAACGGTCCAGTGACCGCGACGACCAAGGCATACAAACTGACGAGATAACCCGCCTTTGTTGCATCGACTTTCAGTTGTTGCATGATCTGGGGCAGGAGGCCGATTGTTCCAAGTTCCGTGGTGATGACGCCAAACACCGCGGCGGACAGCGTCCAGATGAGCATCGAATTGTTCTTTTTCATAAGCTATCCTTCCACAAACAGCTCAATGGCTGGTGGTTTGCGAAGTCGACCTTTTTGTAGGCAAGACACCGCCATCGCGTAGCGCTTAGCGGAGTTCGGATTGTTATTTAGGTGATCGCTTCCTGGGGGTGAAGGCCGCCTCTGGATCGACAGTTTGTCCTGTATTTCCAGAATGCAGGATAAAAACCGTCTTTTGTCGAGAGACGAGTACTGGAAAGAACGAAAGATCAAGTTCATTTAATCCACGAGTTCCAGATTGAATGGAATTCTTTCTAACTAATCTGCGCGTACTCAGATCCTTATCTGCATCCTTGGAAAGCGAAGGAGATTGAAGATGAGCATGAGTTGGCAAAACGAAACCAAGTTGCAGACCACATCAGATCCAGCCCTCCATCCTGGCAAAAGGCGCGTTTTCAAAGAGGGCCATCTTACAGTCGGTTTGATCCTCCCGTTAGAAAGCCATCCGGACAATCCCGCACCGACGATGGAAAATCACATTGGGATGGCGCAACTCGCCGAAAGGCACGGTTTCGGAGCACTATGGATGCGAGACGTGCCGTTCTTCGACCCGAACTATGGAGACATCGGCCAGATTTTCGAGCCCCTGGTCTACATCGCGTCGCTCGCTGCAGCGACCGACAGCATCGCGTTGGGCACGGCAGGAATTGTCTTGCCTTTGCGGGAACCAATGATTTTAGCGAAGCAGGTGACTTCGCTTGATCAGCTTTCAGGCGGGAGAATGATACTTGGCCTTTCGTCCGGCGACAGGCCAGCCGAGTATCCATTATTCGATATTGACTTCAACAGCCGCGGGGAGCGGTTCAGAGACGGATATGACGTCTACCGAAAGGTGAGCCAGCAGTCCTTTCCAACTTTCCGATCACCTCGTTTCGGGAAATCGAGCGGCCACCTGGACCTTCTTCCAAAGCCACCTTTCGGCAAGACACCAACAATCGCGGTCGGGCGAGCTCAACAAACCATCGACTGGGTCGCGCGAAATATGGATGGATTGATCGGCGCGTCGCCGACGACGGAAAACCTAGAGCAGTTCGCAAGGGACTGGCACGATCTCGTTCGCTCTACCTGTGGAAAGCAAACATTCAAACCGGTCGGTATTGGTGGCTTTCTCGATCTTGTAGAAGACAAAAACCATCCATTCCAAAAGATGCGCGGTGGTATCAGGATCGGGTCCCGGGCACTTGCCGGTTTCCTCAACTCGGCGCGGGCCGCAGGGGTTAATCACGCTGCACTCAACCCGAAGGTCAGCCGTCGTCCGTATGTAGAGGTGATGGCAGATCTCGCAGAAAACGTACTGCCCTTGTTCCCCTCGATCGTTCCGACGTCGGCTCCCGGCCATACAACCTCTGAATAAGACGCTGTCTCGGTGAGGATGAAGTCGATGTGGGCGAACGACCTATTAGACACCAGATGCCATACGCCATGGCTGATGACGTGAGAGCTAGCTACGCCTTTACGTTATATGGGCTTTAGCTGCTACGTATCTGGTCTCGCGCCAGCCGCCTCAAAGTTCTCGAGGTTCGAGCAGAGGAGATAAATAAAAATTCGTCAATAGCGAACCGTATTTGCATGCACAAATAACTCTGCTAGCCTTCTGACGGGAGGAATAGAGCTCTTTGCAACGGCATCGCGCTCGTAGAATTCCTCAATCGCACTCTGGGAGGGGATGCAATGCGAGATCTAGGCAAACAATTTGTGGTCGCGACGATGGCGGCGGCATTGATGGTAGCAGCGACAAATTCACGATCGACCGCAGCCGAATATGCTGTTTCGGACAAAGGCGCCGACATCACGCCGCTGTGTGGCACCAAGCCCATGAAGGTGGCCCTTGTCGATGGGGTTGGAAGCAATACCTGGCGAAAGATTGCTGTTGCCGAATTCAAGGACGAACTCAGCAAATGCCCGAATGTAACCGACGTCCTATACGCGGACTCGCTCGGAGACCAACAGAAATACAATAGCGACCTGAACAGCATGGCCTCCATGGGCGTGAACGTCCTTGTGACTTTCACTGATTACGGAGATGCCGCGCTGCCGGCCTATCGCTCGGCATTTGATGGGGGATCGACGCTGGTTGTTCCTTACTATTCCAGGGTCTCTGGGACACCGGGTCAAGATTTCAGCGTCAACGTCTATCAGGACCAGTCCTACATCGGCAAACTCTGGGCCGACTGGGTGAACAAGACGCTTAACGGCAAAGGCAACATCGTGATGTTGGGCGGCACGCCCGGCGCGAAGTCGTCCGAGGACTTTTTCAACGGCCTGAAAGAGGGGCTCAAAAAGTATCCTGGGATCAAGATGCTGGATGAAAGCTATATCGTCACGAACTGGAACCCTGCCGACGCGCAGCGAGCAGTGACCGGTCTTATTGCCAAGTATCCGCAGATTGACGCGATCGTTTCGGATTCCGGCATGGCGACGATCGCTGCAACCAAAGCCTATGAGCAGGCTGGCCTTCCAATCCCTCCGGAAGCTACGATCAACGGCATCAATGAAATGGGATGCAGATACGAAGACCTGACGGCCGCCGGAAAGGGATGGAAACATTTTTCCGTCGACGGAGCGACCTCGATGGTTCGATTTGCGGTGCGCGCCGGCGTCGCAGCCTATCAAGGGACGGAGAGCAACGAGCCGACGGTTATTGTACCTTATGTCTATGCCGACACTGAAGCTGGGAAACCACCCCGCTGCAATCGCGGTGCGCCCCCCGGATGCAGACCTCTCGTCGACGCTTTCGGAAGACAAGCTGAAAGCCGTCTTCAACTAGACCTAAACAAAGTCAGCTGCAGTCTTGTAAACCTACCGCGGCTGACCGTACTCTCAACCCGGAGCGGGAAACGGGTCACCGCAGCTGTCGGCGAGCACCTGCTGAACGGTCTTCATAGCGGCTAAGGCGGCGGGGAATCCACAATAGACCGCGGCGTGCATGACGGCTTCTCGGATCTCGGTCGGTGATATTCCGTTGTTCAGGCCGCCAAGGACATGCACTTTAAGCTCGTCCTGCCTATTTAAGGCAATCAGCATTCCAATTGTGAGCAGGGATCGAGAACGCAGGTCCAAGTCCTCTCGCGACCAAATCTGTCCCCAAGCAAAGGATGTCACCAACTCCTGCAATGGCAGAGTGAAGTCATCCGCGTTTTCGTGGGACGTCTGGACCCTCGCCGCACCGACGACAGCGCGCCTTATTCTCAAGCCGACCTCGAAAATACCCTCGGTCATTCTCGACTCTCTCCCTTGCGCCAATCAAAGCCGTTCGACGCACATGGCAACACCCATGCCGCCACCAATGCACAAGGTTGCCAAACCCCTGGACAGTCTACGGCGCCTCAGCTCGAACAGGAGCGTATTGAGCACACGTGCGCCAGAGGCACCAATTGGATGGCCGATGGCGATGGCGCCGCCGTTGACATTGACGATCGACGGATCCCAGCCGAGTTCCTTGTTGACGGCGCAGGCCTGCGCGGCGAACGCCTCATTGGCCTCGACGAGTTCTATATCTTCAATTCTCCAGCCTGCTTTTTGAAGTGCCTTTCGCGAAGCAGGGATCGGGCCCGTTCCCATGATCTGCGGATCGACGCCTGCCGTGGCCCAGGAGACAATACGGGCAAGTGGCTCAATCCCGCGGCGCGAAGCTTCGTCCTCGCTCATCAGCAATGTTGCGGCTGCACCATCATTCAAACCGGAAGCATTGCCTGCCGTTACTGTCCCATCTTTTTCGAACGCAGGGCGCAGTTTCGAAAGCGAATCGAGGGTAGCCTCGTAGCGAATGTATTCGTCTCGATCGATCGTAACCTCTCCCTTGCGTCCCTTCACAACAAAAGGCACGATCTCATCTACGAACCGCCCTGCTATTTGAGCGGCCTCAGCCTTGTTTTGTGATGCAAGAGCGAAATGGTCCTGTTCTTCGCGCGACAACTGCCACTTGTTGGCAATGTTTTCGGCAGTCTTCCCCATATGGTAGCCATAAAAGGCATCGGTCAGGCCGTCCTTGATCATTGTATCGACCATGGTGTAATCACCCATTTTAACGCCACCGCGCAGATGCGCGCAGTGCGGCGCCATCGACATCGATTCCATGCCTCCAGCAACGATGAACTTTGCGTCTCCGGCAGCGATCTGCTGCATGCCAAGGGCGACCGCCCGCAACCCCGAGCCGCACAATTGGTTCACGCTCCAAGCGGTCGCCTCCTGCGGAACACCTGCTTTGATAGCTGCCTGTCGAGCAGGGTTCTGGCCCTCGCCCGCGGCGAGTACTTGCCCGAGGATGACCTCGTCAATCTCGGTGGCATCGACATTGGCGCGTCCGAGCACACCTCTGATAACCGCGGCACCGAGTTCGTGCGCTGGCGTCGCGGCGAAGGCACCATTGAAGGATCCGACGGCTGTGCGCGCCGCACTTGCAATTACGATCGAAGGGCTCGACATTTGCTGGTCTCCTTATTCATACGATGTTTGCTTCGGTCGCTTGCCGCAGGTCGGTTTCCGACACTCCATCGGCTAGTTCGACGATTTTCAGCCCGCCATCAACGACGTCGAGGACGCCGAGATTGGTGATGATCCTATCAACCACGCCGGCACCAGTCAGCGGAAGCGAACATTCGTGTAATAGCTTGCTCTCTCCGTGCTTGGACGTATGTTCCATCACGACGACGACCCTGCCGACGCCGGCTACCAGGTCCATAGCTCCGCCCATGCCCTTGACGAGCTTGCCGGGAATCATCCAGTTGGCAAGGTCACCCTTTTCCGAGACTTCCATGGCTCCGAGGATAGCCATGGCGATCTTGCCACCTCGGATCATGGCGAAGCTTGTGGCGCTGTCAAAATAGCTCGTATGGGGCAATTCGGTAATCGTCTGCTTTCCAGCGTTAATCAGGTCGGCATCCTCTTCTCCTTCGAAGGGGAAGGGCCCCATGCCCAACATGCCGTTTTCCGACTGCAAGGTCACGGAAACGCCGGATGGTATGTAGTTCGAAACCAATGTCGGTATCCCAATACCAAGATTTACGTACCAACCGTCCTGCAGCTCCTTTGCCGCACGGGCAGCCATTTGATTGCGGTCCCACATATTCTTGTCCTTTTATGCGCGCTTGCGGACGGTGCGTTGCTCGATACGATTCTCGTGCTCGCCCTGTATTAGCCGATGAACGTAGATGCCTGGGAGGTGAATCCCGTCCGGATCGAGACTGCCGGCCGGCACAATTTCCTCAACTTCGGCGACGCAAACCCGACCGCAGGTCGCAGCCGGCGGATTAAAATTGCGTGCGGTTTTGCGAAATACGAGATTGCCGGTCGTGTCGGCCTTCCACGCTTTTACGATTGAGAGATCTGCCACGATGCCGCGCTCGAGAATGAAGGTCTCGCCTTCGAACTGCTTGTGTTCCTTACCTTCGGCGATAAGGGTGCCCACGCCGGTGCGGGTATAGAAGCCGGGAATGCCCGCTCCACCCGCCCGCATTCGTTCCGCCAACGTACCTTGCGGATTGAACTCCAGCTCTAGTTCGCCGCTCAGATACTGCCGCATGAATTCGGCATTCTCGCCAACATAGGACGAGATCATTTTTTTGACCTGCCGGGTTTCGAGAAGAACGCCGAGGCCAAATCCGTCAACACCGGCGTTGTTGGAAGCAATCGTCAACTCTCTTGTCCCGGCAGCCCGTACAGCGGCAATGAGGAGCTCGGGAATGCCGCAGAGACCAAATCCGCCTGCTGCTATCGTCATGCCGTCGAAAAGCAATCCTTCTAGTGCCGTTTCGGCTCCGCTGTAGATTTTCTGCACTCTGATCTCCGTCAATTTATCCACTACAAAGCCGAGCGTCCGTGACAGTCCCGGCTGTAGCTCCGACTGTCATTGTTTACTCGTTCGCCCCGGACATGTGGCGGGCAGCGATGTAGCCGAAGGTGATTGCCGGTCCGAGGGTGATGCCGCCGCCGGGATAATTTCCACCCATGATGCTCGCAGCATCGTTGCCGGCGGCGTAGAGACCAGCAATTGGCCGCCCGTCGCCGTTGAGCACTTGAGCGTTCTCGTTGGTCTTCAGGCCAGCATAGGTGCCAAGGTCGCCGACATAGAGCCGAACGGCGTAGAACGGGCCTTTTACGATCGGTGCGACGCAGGGATTGGGCTTGTGCTCTGGATCGCCGAGCGAGCGATTGTAGGCTGTCGACCCCTTATGGAATTCTGGATCCTCGCCCTTTTCCGCATGCTTGTTGAACTCGGAAACAGTGCGTTCCAACTGAACCGGATCAGCCCCCAACTGCTCCGCCAATTCACCGAGAGTTTTGCCACGCACCAGATATCCGTTCTCAATCAGTTTACCGTAGGGAACGGGTGCAGGCTTGGCAAAGCCGAGGCCGTATTTCCTAAAAGTGCGGTGATCGGCGATAAACCAGGCGGCGAGCTCGCCACCTTCCTCGCCACAGCGCTTGATCATGGCCTGGCAGAAATCATGGTAGGAATTGGCCTCGTTGACGAAGCGCCTACCGGACCGCGTGATCGCAATGACCCCCGGCTTGGAACGGTCGACGAAATGCGGAAAGGTCCCGAGCGTTCCGTCAGGCTTGCGCGGCCGGGAAATCGGCACAAGTGCAACCGCGTTTGGAAGGCTCGTATCGACTGTCGCGCCGACCCTTTCGCCCATGCGCAAGCCATCACCAGTATTGCCAGGAGGGGCCGGTGACACATGCTCGTGGCCGGAAGGTGAATGCGGAATGAGTTCCTTGCGGCGCACCGCATCCTGTGGAAAGCCGCCTGCTGCGAGGACAACGCCCTTTGCTGCGAAGACCTCGTATTGCCCGTTGGGGCTGTCCACCCTCGCACCGACGACCCGCCCGCTTTCGTCCTTGATGAGATCTTTGACGGGGCTGGACGTCCAGATCGGCACATCTTTGTCCATGCATGACTTGACCAGCCTACCCACCAGAGCATTGCCGTTCAGGAGGCGCATTGGACGGCCATGAAAGGCCATGTCGCGAACGAATTTGCTGAACAGCTTTGCAACATACCACATAGACACCGGCGATCGGGTGACGTTGAAGAAATGCAGCAATTCCTTGCCGGAACCGATCATCATCCCAAGGAAGGTGATCTCCCACAGAGGCGGACGCAGCCGCTTGATCTCCTTCCCGAGTTCACGACCGTCAAAAGGTTGTGCCACGATAGAGCGCCCGCCCGGCATCCCGCCTGGTGCGTCCGGGTGATAGTCCGAGAAGGTCGGACCGAGGTCAAATTTCAGCGCGGTCTCCCGTTCGAAAAAGTCGACTGCGGCCGGCCCTGCCTGAAGGAAGGCGTCAATTCGTGGTGCATCGAAATGCGTGCCCGTTTCGTGCTGGAGATAGATTCTCGCCTTTTCGGCACTGTCGACGACGCCTGCGCGCTTGGCTGGGGCGTTACCCGGTACCCACATCCATCCCCCAGAGCGAGCGGTCGTGCCACCGAACACCGGTTCCTTTTCGACGACGAGAACTTTAAGCCGGCGGTGCGCTGCTGACACAGCGCTTGCGAGACCACCTGCGCCAGAGCCGACGACAAGAACATCACAATCGTAACGCTTCATGACATAATCCTTCATTACGGAATGCGCTCCCAAGAGCGGCATAAGTAGAATTGCGAGCTGAACGAGAGCAGGCATGGGGGTCAGCCACAGGCCGTGAGGAGGTTAGTCCAGCTCGACATTCGAGATGAACAGCTCTGTTGCGGCTCGGACTGTTAGAGAAGTTTATATACGAGCAGCTGCGACAGTCGGCGGGATCGCTAACCCCAGCGAAGCCCAACTAACCGGCGCCATTGGAGATTGGACCGCAAGCGACCAGTAGCCCGCGCTTTGCGTGAACAAGTTCGCCAAAAGGCCAAGACTTCGCACTATGATAACTCCTCCTGCTTTGACCTGGGTGTCACCTCATGCCAACTCCCCGCGGCGTACTCCCGTCACGCCGCCTCCGGACCGAGGCATCCCCCGGGCCATCCGCGAACACATTCTTTGATAACGAACCGATTTGTCAATAGGAAATTTTTGATTGAGGCCTTACCATGTTGACCGCAGGCGTCAGCTGCGGTTTAAGAGAGGATTGTGGGAGCGAGACAAAAATCTGAGAAAACGGAGACTTAATGGCTAAGGGGGAAGGGCGAGGAATCCAGTCTATCGACATTGGCGGCCGGTTGCTGTCGGTGCTGGTCGATGCAGATGGCCCTATGATGTTGAAGGACCTTGCAGCGATCGCCGACCTCCCGCCGGCGCAAGCTCACGCCTACATTTCAAGTTTTCGCCGTCTTGATTTGATAGAGCAGGACGTTGCCACTGGTCGTTACCAGTTGGGGCCTTTGGCAATCCGGCTAGGGTTGGCGCGTGTGGCCAGCTTCGGGCCGCTACGCGCAGCGCGCGATGCGACGGTTCAACTAGAACTCAAGTTGGGCTTGATGGTGGCTTTGGTCGTATGGGGGGTAGGCGCTCCGACAGCATTACAAGTGCAAACGGGGAATTATCCGCTGAACGTCAACCTACGACCGGGCATGGCGCTACCGGTTCTCGGGTCCGCAGCGGGCCGCGTTTTCGCGGCCTTCGGATGTCCCGCGGGCATAGAGGCCATCATCGAGGACGAGTTTGCCCAGACCCCGGGCGACAAAAAATCTGCAAAGAAGGCCCGCAAGGCATTTGAAGACGAGTTGGAAACAGTTCGTCGAACGGGCTATGCGGTGACCCGAAGTGAGCCCGTTCCAGACATTGACACGATTGCTGCGCCGGTTCGCGGAGCAAACAACGAAGTTATTGCCGTGATCACCGTTGTCGGAAGCTCAGCCAATCTGGACCTTAGTATCCACGGAGCGCCAGTGCTCGCTCTGCTAAAGATCTCCGAAGAATTGTCACAAGGTATCCAGCAATGACCGAAAAGGTTCATCCCCGGAACGGTCTTGACGCCCGTGGTGTTCAGTCGGTTGAAGTCGGCCTCGGAATTCTTTTGCCTTTCCTCGACGCCAAAGACCCCCTCAAACTCCGTGAGGTCGCCGAGAGGGCTGGTGTGCCACCAACAAAGGCGCACGCCTATCTGGTGAGTTTCCGCCGTATGGGTCTGGTCGAGCAGGACGAGGTCAGCGGCCGCTACCGGCTCGGTCCATATGCTTTGCTCCTGGCGATTGGCCGAATGCGAAGTTTTGATGCGATGAAAGCTGCCGCCGTGGCAGTCGAAGCACTGTCAGAAGAAACGGGTCTAACAGTTGCCGTGAGTGTCTGGGGTTCTTTCGGGCCAACGGTGGTCCAGATACGCAAGGGCGTCGATCAGAACTATATCAACACCAACGTTGGGACTGTCTACTCCGTCTCGGGGACAGCGGCTGGTATGGTCTTTGCCGGAAACATGCCAGAAGCGACAATMAGAGCGGCAATCCGAGCAGAGGTTCGAGAGGGAGGAAAGACCCTCCGTGTCGGCAAAACGCGAGCCTATTCTGACATTGTCGATGAAATCGAACTTGTGAAGAACCGCGGATTTGCGACCATTTTCCCACGACCAGTTCCTGGAATTTCCGCTGTCGGCGCGCCGGTCATCGATCATACGGAGCAGGTGCAGATGGCCGTAACCCTGATAGGGCCGGAAAGCCATCTCGACATTGACCCGAATGGTGCGACTGTAAAAAAGCTCCTGGCGGTCACCAAACGACTGTCCTTCGAACATGGCTATGTATCCCCACGATAACGTGGCCGACGGTCGGAATCGGTTATTTGCATTCAAGGCAAGCTCTTGGCCGATTCAAGCGGTTTCCCAAACAGAATGGCGCATAATCCGTTATTGACACATCGATTTGTTTTAGGCAAATGTGCTGACCGGTGTCAACGCGACCTTCGCGCTCGCCGGATGGACATGGGAGATGTCCTAATTCAAGGAGGAGTTACAATGATTGTTCGTTTCGGCCTGTTGACACGGCGCGAGGATCTATCGACCGAGGCCTTCGGCACATATTGGCGCGGCAACCACGCTGACGTCGTTAAAGCGACCATGCCGAACCTGCGGGGCTACATTCAGAACCATGTGGTCGATCGCAGCCAGAAAGGCATTGATTACAAGCGAATCTCGATCGAAATTGATGGGATGGCGCAATTGTTTTTCAATTCCCTTGCAGACACACGCAGCTTTTCAGACCCGGCAAAAATTAAAACACTTCAGGATGATGAACAGAATTTCCTGGGTGGCATCGCAATTCTGACCGCCTTCCAGAATGTCGTGGTCACGCCTCCTACCAAAGGGAAATTTGCCAAGCGCATGTCCCTGATACGCAAGCGCCCTGATGTGACAATGGAGCAATTTCAGGACGAATGGTTTAATATGCATCCGGTCCTCGTCAAACGTCTGCCCGGTCTTCTCGGTTACCGGCAAAATATCGTCATCGATCGGCAAAAAGACCGCCTTAAGGCCGATGAAAACGGCGATGATATTCAGGTGGATGGTGTGGTCGAGCTATGGTTCGAAAGCGCAGCAGCAACGGAGGAAGCTTTCCGCTCACCTCGCGGGCTCACGGCGATGAGCCACGCGCAGGAATTCCTGGGTGAGATTTCCACCTACATGGTGGATGTGACCGAAGTCATCGCCGAACCCCAGGTCTGAGCCTTCAACGGCAAGTTGGACAACCCGCCAAAAAACATTGGCTGGAGTCTCCGTCGTTTCAATGGAGGAGATCGCCTTGGACTGGCTATTCTACATTGTCGCCACTCTGGCGGTAATCATTCTCGGTTTATCAAAAGGCGGTTTCGCAGGCATTGGCATGATTAGTACGCCGATGTTGGCGCTCGTCGTCGGCCCCGTCAGTGCAGCCGGTTTCATCTTTCCTATCCTGATCATTCAGGATGCGGTCGCCGTTTGGATGTACAAGCGCGAATGGAACCGGCAGATCGTTTCGATCATGGTGCCGGGCGCAGCTATTGGCGTATGGCTGGCATACGAGCTTGCTTCGACCGTCCCCGAATGGATCGTTCAAATTTCGCTCGGGGTCATCTCGCTGGTTTTTGCTTCACGCCAACTCCTTCTTTCGTTGAAAAAAACCCAAGAGATCGGTCGGCCACCCGTGAAGGCTCTGGGCCTGTTGAGCGGCATGGGCGCCGGTTTCACGAGCATGATAGCCCATGCCGGCACGCCGCCATTCCAGCTCTATGTTGTGCCGCAAAAGCTCAGTCGGGATGCCTATATAGGCACGAGCGTCATTTTTTTCGCGCTGCTCAACCTGATGAAACTGCCGGCGTTCGCTTTGCTCGGGCAGCTCAGTCCCCACCACCTGATGGCAGCATTTATCTTCGCTCCAGTTGCCGTGGCATCGAGCTGGCTTGGCGTTCAACTGGTGCGCAGGGTCGACGTCATCCGCTTCAATATGATCATCACCATAATCCTGATCGGCGTAAGCGTGACCCTGATTGGTCAAGGCATGCTTGGGCGATAGACCATTCGCGAGCATCGATTGGGATTTGAACATCTCGCTGATCGCTACGACGGATCAAAGATTTTCCCAGTAAGGAGGAGAACCGATTTGTTCGATGAGAAAATCGGACACCTCGCGCACCTTCCGTGAGCGAATTCGGTTGCCTGGCGAGAGTAGCTGCACATGCATCTGTTCTGCTGAAGCAGATATGTCCCAGTCAGAGAGCAGCGTTACTAGGCGACCATCCCTGAAGCTGGATGGGTCGAACAGCCAACTGGGAAAAAGAACGATACCTTGAGACGCGATTGCTGCGGCAACCAATACCTCCGCATTATTGCTTCTGAGAGGGCCACTCACCTCAAGTGATTTGAAGTCGCCTTCGGTCGGGCGCTTGAAATACCAGCGCTGAGCACCTTGTTCGCCTTTATAGAGCAGACAACTGTGGTCACGCAGATCGTCAGGTACCTGTGGCACGCCGCTAGCGCGCAGATATTCAGGGCTTGCCGCAAGTACATATCGCTGGCCACTAACAGTGCGACCAAGCAGACCGGAGTCTATGACCCGTCCTACACGTACGGTGATGTCAACCCGTTCCTGGACCGGGTCAACGAATGCGTCGGTGAGGGTAAGCTCCAGTATGAGGTCGGGGTACTTTTCCTGCAAGCGGGCAAGCAGGGGTGCTATATGAAGTCGGCCGAGCGCAACGGGCGCATTAATCCTGACCACTCCCTTCAATCCTACATCGCGTTGGGTGAGGTCTTCGGCAGCAGTATCAAGCAGCTCAATGGCTTCTTGTACTTGAAGGTAGAAGCGCTCACCCTCGTCCGTCAGTCTCACTGCGCGAGTGCTACGGTAGAATAGCTGACGGCCAAGCTCTTTTTCCAAAGCTGATATGAAGCGTGAAACGGAGGATGCTGGCACTTCGAAGTGCCTGGAGGTAGCAAGGAAGCTGCCGTTTGCCGCTACAGCGAGAAAGTAGCGCAACGCCTGAAGCTGCATAACGTMCCTCCTTTGATCTGCACGCAGTGCCAGATAATTGCTATTCAAGCAATTCTTATTTGAAGATTGCAGCTATTGTTGCATTAATTGCAGGTGGCTACCTAGGTTCAGTAAATTTGTTTTTCAGCCTTATGGAGCGCCATTTCATGACAGAGTTGTTCAAACCGTTCGACCTCGCAAGGCTTACCCTGCGAAATCGCATTGTGATGGCGCCGATGACCCGTGCGCGAGCGACCAACGATGCGGCTGATGTGCTGACGGCGCTCTACTACGCGCAACGTGCGACTGCAGGCCTTATCGTAAGCGAAGGCACATCGATCTCAAGAGAAGGGCAGGGCTATCTTTTCAACCCTGCCATCTACACTGCGCAGCAAGTCGCAGGGTGGAAGCTGGTCACTGACTCGGTCCATGCAGTGGGCGGGCACATTTTTGCGCAGCTATGGCACGTCGGTCGTGTCTCGCATCCCTCAATTCAAGAAAACGGAGAGCTGCCGGTAAGCCCGAGTTCAAAAAAGGCAGAGGGTGCGAGGGCCTACGGCTACAACGAGCGAGGTGAACCTGACCAAGTCGAGCCTCCAGCACCCCGTCAACTTGCCACCGAAGAGGTTGAACGTATCGTAAATGATTTCGCCCAAGCCGCATCCAACGCCGTCGAAGCCGGGTTCGATGGCGTCGAGATTCATGGAGCAAATGGCTACCTCCATGAGCAGTTTTTGAACCCTAAAGTGAACGATCGCACAGACAAATATTCGGCGGACCAGTTAGACAACAGGCTACGTTTCACGCTGGAAGTAATCGATGCTGTGGTTGCTCGCATCGGAGCTCACAGGGTAGGCATCCGAGTTTCACCTTACGGTCAACTCTTCGACATGCCGCTTTACGATGAAATAGATGAAACTTATCTCGCGTTATCCCGTGAGATTGCAGAGCGGAAACTGGCCTATGTGCATGTGATGAACCAAGATAGCTTCGAGCGGATTGATCGTGGCGTCCAAGGCTTCGCAAATGGCGGGCTATTTTCCTTGCTCAGGAAGATCAAGTCAGAGCTGACAGACACGGCGCTGATATTGACAGGGGGACTTACACACGCGCGAGCTGAAGAGTTCCTTTCCGATGGTCTGATCGACCTGGCCGGCTTTGGACACGCGTTCATCAGTAATCCCGATCTTGTTTCACGGCTGGAGCATGGCTGGGCACTTGCGCCGGCTGATCGCGCGACTTTTTATGGCGGTAATGCCAAAGGCTACATCGACTATCCGCCGTATCGCCCATAGTTCACTGCTTGCATGTGACGTTGTGACGATGTTGAGCGTAGCCGTGACGCCATACCTATGGGGGAAGTCATCGCCGTTTCAATATCTGGCTCTCCGCAGGCTTGTAGGGCCCGGAGAGCGGTCGGCACGAGCGAAACGGTGGCTTGATGACTTAAGCATTTCTGGCGCGCTTGCTGTCTTCCGACAAAGGTTCGACTGCGCGCTCTAGTCGAAGCAATCATGCCCATCCCGATGCCTTCCCAGTGCAGCGATCAGAGCTGGTTCCAAGGAGGCTGCGGTATGAACCTGGCGACGAGTTCGTCAATTACCACGCGTACTTTAGGTGCGACGAGCCGCGACCTTGGCCAAATGACATGAATGGGAAAGCCGCGTGTTTGGACTCCCGGAAGAATCTGTCGCAGCCGGCCTTCACGAAGATGGTCGGCGATGAGCCAAGTCGCTAGCTGAGCGATGCCCTGTCCTGCAATAGCCGCTGCGCATATCGCGTCAGAATCGTTGCTAGTGATGCGACCAGTGACCGGACGTGCAATCAATCCACCGCCCTCATCCGCAAACCACCAGGGCAATGGTTGCCGGCCGCTCGCAAAAACAATGCAATCGTGCTCTGCAAGTGCTTCGATCGACTGAGGAGATCCTTTACGCTCGATATAGGCTGGTGACGCGCACAGAATGGATTCCTGGATACCGAGTTGGCGGGCAATCAGTGTCGAACTGTCCTCCAGATCGCCGATGCGTACCACAAGATCGACCCCATCTTCGACGGGGTCTATGCGTCGGTCAGTGAATTTGATCTCAAGCGAGAGGTCATGATGGCGAGCCGCTATGTCAAGGAGAACCGGCAGCAACCAGCGACGGCCAAAAACCACTGGAAGATCAATCCGCAAAGAGCCACGCGGTGGCAGATGATGAGACGACAACGCGTCCTGCGCGCCTTCCAATTCTCCCAGTATTCGCGAACACGTCTCGTAAAATGCCTGCCCATCGGCCGTCAGCGCGAAGCGGCGAGTCGTTCGGTTGAACAGGCGTACACCCAAACGCTCTTCAAGCCGCATGACCGTCTTTGCCACTCCGGATTTCGACAGCCCCAGCCGTAAGGCGGCTTGCGTGAAACCGCCTGCGTCGGCAGCTTGAACAAACACAGATATACCTTTGAGATGGTCCTCGGCGATCATGCAAAACCCGATTGACGAACTGGTGTCGTCTTAGTTGAGAGGTCTTGGTACTTTAATTATATCCAGAACGTCAATAGAACAGGTGCAGGGAGGGTTTTGCTTAAAGGGGATATCCGTGTCAGTGCAATTCCAAACCCAAACCCTATCTTCAAGCGGCAATGAGGCGCGGCCGGCAGGGCGTGCAGTGATATTGCTGCTTTCGGTCGGTGCGGGCGTCGGGGTTGCAAGTGTTTACTATAGCCAGCCAATTCTGCCGCTCATGCGCGACGCATTCGGCGCTTCACCGGAACGAATGATATGGGTTCCCGCTATCGCCCAAGCAGGTTATGCGGCCGGAATGCTGTTTCTTGCGCCACTTGGCGATTTTGTCGAACGTAAGCGTTTGGTTCTCGTGAAATCGGCCCTTCTAGCGCTCGCGCTTGCGGTAACCGCAATTTCGCCGTCACTTTCCGTGCTGCTCATCGCGAGCTTGGCTTTGGGTATCCTGGGTAGCCTTGGACAGGACTTCGTGCCCATGGCAGCCCACCTTGCGACGGAAGAGCGTCGCGGTCATACGATTGGCGTCGTCACGACTGGACTGCTTTGTGGCATACTTTTATCACGGACCGTCAGTGGTTTTATCGGAACGGCGTTTGGTTGGCGGGCAATTTACGAAATTGCAGCAGTTTTGGTTGCCTTGGTATGGGTAGCTGTCTGGCATTGGTTGCCGCGTCAGCCCGCGACGGCAAGCGGCTCGTACCTCAGCCTTTTAAAAAGTCTTGTCAGCCTGTTTCGCCAGCATACAATTTTGAGAAAGTCTCTGTTGACGCAAGCACTTCTAGCGCTCCCGCTCGGTGCCTTCTGGTCAGTCCTCGCGCTGATGCTCGCTGGACCTCCATTCCACCTCGGTCCCTCGGCTGCCGGTGAGTTTGGTCTAGCCGGGGCGGCGGGAGCACTGGGAGCTCCCCTGTTCGGTCGACTTGCAGATAGCCACGGTCCCTCTGCCGCAATCAGGGTTGGTTGTGTGCTGGTCATCGCCGCTTTTTCGCTGGTCCTCATCTTTCCATTGTCCTTGCCGGTTCTGATCGCAGCTACCGTCTTGTTCGATCTAGGTGTGATGGCGGGATTGGTGTCCCACCAGGCCGTGGTCACGTCGATCGATCCAGCAGCGCCCGGCCGCCTTAACGGTCTGCTGATGAGTGCTGCCATGATCGGAATGTCCGTCGGCGCGACGATCGGTGGCTTTGCCTGGAACCACTTTGGATGGACCGGAGTATGCTGCCTTTGCGCGGTGTCGGGCGCTCTCGCCTTGCTTCGCTCGCTGCTTCCCCCTAACGCCGGCACTGGAATAGGTGGTGTCAGTGATTGAAAACACTGAACGTAAATCGGATCGAGCAGCCCGAATGCTCATTTCAGTTTCAGAGTGTCGCATAGATAAACGGACGCGAGGCTCGCGAATTTAGCAATTGCAGCATTTATAGTTGAACCCGGCGCAAAGGCATCGCGGGCTTGCCCCGTCGTTCCGAACCAAAGAACGACAATGATGTCAGGAGACACCGGTTCCGACCAAAGACGCGGACGGGCATGGCTGGCTGTCACGTGGTTCAACGAAACCTCTGTCGCTCCAGATTCCCGGCCAGCAAGGCGAAGCGCGTCGCTCGCGCTATGCACATCAACGCCGTCTTGGAAAACGAGAGGGATCATAACCTTGGTTCCGTCACCGTCATGCGGCCCCTCGGTTTCGACAAGATTGAGAGACCAGCCCTTCAGAAACAGAAGTTCATCTTCGGGAATCTTGACCGCCCCCGTTTCTGATGCCTGCGCTAATTTCATGGCCCCATCGTCGGTGAAATAAAGTTCGACAATACCTTGGGCACTGAACGCACCGGTTGGGGGGATGCTGAGCAGTTCCTCATCAACGCGGTTCTGATCGTACTTGCAGACCCCGGGGAGCGATAGAGCCAACTGGGCATGATTTCCTGCCCAATGCGTACGGAAGGTCTCTATTCCGAGGTCCTCCCTCTTTGCCAAAAGTGTCATGCGCTTCAACACGAACAAGCCTCCAAATCGTTTATTCTATGGGCGAGGAAAATCGAGTTCTATTTGCTCACGATTAGCTCGCGGCCGTGAGATGAGCAGTCGCCTGCCTGAGGCAACGACCAAAGCCCGCCAGCAATCGTGAAAGGTTCCACTGTGCTCATCTAGAAATTGCCATAGGAAATCAGCAATCAGACCGCCAGATAACCGCCGTCGACAACAAGTGTCGTGCCCGTCACGTAAGTCGACATATCAGATGCCAAGAAAAGCGTTGGGCCGACCAATTCGTCAGGCTCACCAAACCGCCCCATCGGAATACGTGCGAGGAATTTCGCCGCTCGCTGGGGATCATTCCGCGTTGCGCTGGTCATCGGAGTGTTAAACGTTCCAGGAGCAATTGCGTTCACGCGCACTCCGTCCTTGGCCAGTTCCTGTGCCAAGTTCTGCGTGAACATGCGCACGGCTGCTTTGGACGTCGAATAGCTGACCGAAGTGGCAGTCGAGACAAAGGATGCGATCGACGCCATGTTAATGATGGACCCCTTCGTGGCGCGAAGGTGTTCAAGAAAAGCGAGCGTGACATTCAAGGTGCCGTCGAGATTAACTTTCATTGCAGCGTCCCACGAGGTGCGGACGTCGGGGCTGTCGATCGTATTGCGCGGGCAGATCCCGGCATTGTTTATGAGCACTGAAACCTGGCCGATCGATTCTGCGACCTCGCGGGCAAGCGCGACACATCCGTCGGCGTCAACAACGTCCAGCGCCCATGACCAGGCGTCGCCACCGCGATCTTTGATCTCTGCAGCAGTATTTGCAGCAGCGTCGCCGTTGATGTCAGTCGCAATAATCCGAGCACCTTGGGCAGCAAGGCCGTGAGCGATTGCCGCTCCATTGCCTTGTCCAGCACCGGTGATGAAAACAATCCGATTCTCAAGTAGCACGAGTTTCTCCTCCCTCATGTCCGCCATGTTGGCGTTGTTGCTATGTAACGAATAGATTCGGTGATAGCAAATTTTCTATACAGCATTTTTTGAAGTCTCGACAAGAGCCGGGTTCTGGCACCGGTCTTGATCGCGACGCCGATGTTTGAAAATCGTTTCAAGTTTTTGCGTGTTCTAAAAAGGGATATGAAATCAGAATGCTTTGCGGACTGACGTAAATTACATCAGCCAAGGCTTCTACGTGAGATAGTGAATGAACCCCCTAACGGGTTCATATTACACGCTACTCCAATTCTCAGCAGAGAGAGACCTTCGGCATCAAAATCTCTTCCAGGTTGTCGTTTCTAACGTCCCGCCAACCGGCCTCTGCGACTTTTCGCGACCTGGAAGGAGGCTGTCGACGAGGAGCTAAAAATATTACATTGACAAATGGCTTCGTTATCACAGAATATCCTTGGGTGGCAAAGGGCGTGATATTGCTCTCAGGAAAGCGTATGGGAGTGCGCTGCCGCTGGAGGAAGGCGATATTTATCGCTATTAAATTTGGGAGGAGACCGCGTGCCTAGGACTGCGGATATTTGTGCGTGCGCACATGATCATCAAAATTTTCTCGAGGTCGACCCGGACGCGGATGCAGCGGAGGGCGGTCGTCATGTCGTTAACTGACAATCTTCTTGAGATGGATGGGGTTTGCAAAGTTTTCCCCGGCGTTCGGGCCCTGCACGAGATTACATTCGACGTCAAACCAGGTGAAGTCCACGGTCTTGTCGGCGAGAACGGCGCCGGTAAATCGACACTGATGAGCGTTGCGTCCGGGGCGCTTGTTGCCGAAGCCGGCATCGTCAAGATTGCGGGAGAAGAAGTGCGAGGCAATCCTCAGCTCGCGCGCGATCTTGGGCTGGCAATCGTTCGCCAGGAACCTTCGCTGATGCCGGACCTTACGGTCGCAGAGAACCTGTACCTTGGCCTGCCTGCATCGAAACGCCCTCCTTTATCGTCCACTGTGCGATGGGCCAGCCAGCTTTTGCGACACTGGAGCAGCGACGTCACGATAGACGTGCGCGACCATGTCGCAACTCTCAATCCCGAGCACCGCTTCATTGTCGAGATTGTCAAAGCGCTGGCCTGCGAACCGAACGTGCTGGTTTTGGACGAGCCGACAGAGCATTTGGCCGCCGAAGATGTCAGCCGCCTGTTTGGCCGGATTAGAGAAGTAACAGCACGCGGCGCAGCAGTTATTTATATTTCCCACCGCATCCGCGAAGTGCAGGCAATTGCTGATCGCGTAACCGTTCTGCGCGATGGCGAAGGCCAAGGCACGTTTGATGCAAAGACGCTTTCGGAAGACAAGATCGTTTCCCTGATTGTTGGGACGTCTCTCGACCGGGCCTTCCCTGAAAAGGCGGGATTGCGTATCGGAGAGCCGATTTTCGACGTTCAAAACTTTTCAGGTCATGGCTTCTCTAATGTCTCGTTGAATGTACGGCGTGGCGAGATCCTGGGCTTGGCTGGCATCGATGCCAACGGCCAACGGGAGTTCATGCGTGCCCTGGCGGGGTTGACCACAGGTCATGGTGTGCTCTCGATATCGGGCAAGACAGTCGATATCACCTCGACGAAGGACGCCATGAGGGCCGGGATTTCGTACCTGCCTGGCGATCGACACCGAGAAGGCATTTTTCCTGATCTCACGGTACGCGAGAATTTTTCTGCTCGAAGCCCTGCTGCCGACACTCTAGGCGGCGGGATCGTCAACCTTGGCTCGGAAGAACGGCGTGCTCGTGAAGCTGTCCATCGGTTTTCCGTCAAGACACCGAGCATTGAGACACCAATTCGATCATTGTCAGGAGGCAATCAGCAGAAAGTTGTGCTGGCCAGCGTGCTCGCATCAAATCCGTCCGTGCTTCTCGTCGACGAACCTACCCAGGGCGTCGATGTCGGCGCGCGCGCAGAGATCTACAAGGTCCTGCGCGATACAGCCGCTAAAGGCGTCGCCATTATCGTCGTTTCTTCTGATGCTCAGGAAGTGGCTGGGTTGAGCGATCGCGTCGCAATCTTCTCGCGCGGTCAGGTCGTTGAGATGCTTAGCGGAGACAAGGTCGGCGAAGACAATATTACTTCGGCTGTTCTAAAATCGACCAGTCAACGAGACAAGGTTCATCGGCAAACAGGTGCGTTCTGGAAATGGGCTGCGGGCGATGCGGCGCCTCTGGTGATGGTCGCAGCTGCGATCCTAATACTGGGCACGGCTGCAGCCTTTTGGAACCCGTTCTACGTTTCACCCAGAAGTCTGGCTGGCATGATGACGTTGATTGCCACGCTTGCCCTCGTCGCTTATGGACAGCAACTGCTGATGCTCGTCGGTGGCATAGATCTGTCGGTCGGGCCATTGATGGGGCTTTCACAAGTCGTGGCTTCCTTCTTCCTCATCAAGGGTATGCCATTTGAAATGCAGTTGACTGGTTGGGTGCTGGTAATTGCCGTGGCGGTCTTGGTGGGTATCATAAACTGGGTGCTGGTTGAGCCTCTGAAGCTCCATCCCATGATTGCGACCCTTGCCACTTTCATGGCCGTGCAAGCCGTCGCCCTCCTGCTTCGACCGGTGCCCGGAGGTATGATTGACGGAGCGGTTCTTTCCACTCTCTCAACCCGCGTCGGTTTTGTCCCCGTGACATTCCTGGCAGCAATTGGACTGGCGTTCCTGTTGGAGTTTTTTCTTTACCGGTATTCCGTTGGTGTTTCCCTCCGCGGCCTTGGATCTCGACCAGAAGCGGCCCGCGTAGCCGGTGTAAATCCCCGGAAGATGCGCCTTCTTGCCTATGTAGGATGCTCTGTGTTTGCAGGCATCGCGGCCATCACGATGATGCAACAGGTCGGAATTGGTGACCCTCGCTCTGGCCTCGGCTACACGCTGTCCTCGATCGCGGCGGTGGTGATTGGCGGGGCGAGCCTCTTCGGCGGTCGTGGATCTTTCGTTGGGGCGTTCCTTGGAGCAGTGTTTATCACCCAGATAAACGCAGTGACCTCGTTTCTCAGCCTCGATCAGGCTTGGCAGTCCTACCTGCTGGGCGGCCTCATCCTCGCGTCGGTCGCACTTTTCTCGAAGAGCAGACAGAAGGTCGTTGCGACATGAACAGTACAACAATGGAAAAAACGACCATGACGTCTTTTGAGCGCGTCAGTACGAAAGTCAGCGAGTCGGTGAAGCATGAGTTTGCATGGATTTGGATTGGCGCTGTCGCAATCTTCATCGCAAGCGCCATTCTGGCTCCAGGAACGGTTCGAGCGGCGTCTATCTATTCAATGCTGCCTTTCGCCGGCATCCTCGCGATCGTAGCGGCGGGCCAGACTATCGTCATCCAGCAACGCGGTCTTGATATGTCGCTTGCCGGAATGATGACAATTTCCGGGCTCCTACTTGCCAAGCTGGGCTTCATAACCGGATCTTTGCTGATCGCTGCGCCGATTACGTTGGTTCTTGCCTATCTCTTCGGCGTGTTGAACGGTATCTTAGTGTCGCGGGTCAACATCACACCAATCGTCGTCACGCTGGCGACGAATGCTATCCTGCTCGGTGCGATCCGAACACTATCTGGAGGCAGCCCGATGGCGGCCCCGCAGGAATTGGCGGCTTTCTCGCACCAGACGGTGCTCGGTATCCCTATGACCCTGGTTCTGGCCCTGCTTTTTATCGCCTTTATCAGCTTTGCCACAAAGCGGAGCACATTTGGGAGACGGTTCGTCGCTGTCGGTGCCAACCCCGCCGCCGCTTCCGCAGCCGGAATTCCGATCCTTCGCTACCAAGTAGCAACCTATGGCATCGCAGCGGTGTGTTTCGCGGTAGCGGGCATGCTGTTCACGGGCTTTATTGGCTCTGCTTCACAGACTGCCGGCAATGATTACCTGCTTCCAGCAATCGCTGCTGTCGTTGTCGGCGGGACGCCGTTCACAGGCGGACGAGGGAGTGTCATCGCAAGTGGCGTAGCGGCACTTTTCATGGTGCAACTGGGGCAGATGGTCTTGGCGCTCGGGGCGGGGACCGCCGTCCAGCTACTGGTTCAGGCTTTCGCCATCATTCTGGCAGTCACCATTCGACACGTTCCTGGCCTGCTGCGCCGGGCGTGAGTGACGACCACCAAGTCTAAGATCCGTTTGCGCTGACCACCGGGACATTGCCGGGCCTGCTGCGGCTTATCTGCTGGTTCGTCATCGATGCCAGGTCAAGAGAAACATTTGAAGAGGCATGGTCCATCAGATCATCGCCAAAAAGGGAGGAATACATGCCTAAGCGAATTCTGGGGGCCATGATGGCCTCCGCCACAGCGTTCTGTGCTCTTGCGGCAACCGCGCACAGCGGGGATTTCGTCTACACCAACCAACACGCTGACATTACCAAGATGTGCGGTACAAAGCCGACGCGGGTGGCCCTTATCGATGGCCAGGGAGGCGACACGTGGCGGAAGACCGCTCTTGCCGAACTTCGGGATGAGGCCTCGAAATGTAACAACATTACCGATATTCAGTACACGGATGCCGGCGGCGACGCGCAAGCCTATAACTCGGCGATCAACGCCTACACCGCCCAGGGATTCGATATCATCATCGCCTTCACCGACTTCGGCGACGCCGCCATTCCGGCTTATCGCGAAGCGACCAGCGCCGGGGTCATCATGGCTCCTTACTTCAACAATCTCGGCGGTGAGATCGGCGTGGATTATTCGGTCAACACCTACGAAGATGCCTTTACCGAAGGTAAAATGTTCGGGGACTGGGTGGGGAAAACAGTTAAGGAAGGCAACACTATATTCCTCGGCGGCATTCCAGGTGCGGCATCCTCGACTGCCTATTTCGAAGGCTACAAAGAAGCGTTGAAGAACTATCCCAGCATACAGTTGCTGGATGAAAACTTCATCGTCACGAACTGGAATCCCGCTGACGCGCAACGCGCAGTAACTGGGCTCATCGCGCGCTATCCCAAGATCGATGCCATCGGTGCGGACTACGGCCAGATCAGCTTGGCGGCTGTCAAGGCGTTCGAGCAAGCCGGCCTTGCGGTACCAGCGATGGCGTATCCTGGGACCAACAACGAATACAGCTGCAAATTTATTGACCAGAAAAAAATCGGCAAGGCCTGGAAGCAGTTTGCCGTGAGTGGCAACACCGCAGACATCCGGTTTGCCCTAAGAGCAGCGCTTGCGAAATTCCAGGGCACGGAAAACAACGAGCCACGCGCTGCTGTCGCCTACACCTTTTCCGACACAGAAGCTGGCCTTGATCCGCTTTGCGACAAGAACGCGCCCCCGGATGCCGATCTCGGATCGTCGCTGCCGCGCGAAAAGCTGCTCGAGCTTTTCAAGCACTGAACGACCCACGTACGGATGACTGAGCAACACACGACAGGCATTGAAAATGACGCTGCCAAAATATCATCAACTCCCGATCGACCCGTCTAAACCCCCACGTTCCGCTTGGGGACTTTGGGGCGACGAGGATCAACTCGGTTCGCTGAACCTCTTGGGAGAGGAGCAGGTTCGCCGAGCTAAAGACGCAATCAAGAGCTTCGAAACCTTTTCTCTAAATTGGCACCTGGAAATGCCAGATCCTCCGCTTTTTGGGCGCCATGCCCTAAAGCATCACCCGTTTCCGATTGAAGTCGGCTTCGACGATTCCTACGATAACTTTTCGACCCAGGCCTCGACGCAATGGGATGCTCTTTCTCATATCGAGCATCCTCAATACGGCTCCTATAATGGCCGTACCCGCGAGCAGCTTTCTGTTGCAGGCGGCGCCCATAACGGCATCCATCACTACGCCCGCAAGGGCATTGTCGGTCGAGGCGTCCTCCTTGACGTAGCGACATTCCTGGCAGAGCAGGGGCGTCCCGTCGATTGCAGCCAGCGGCGGGACTTTACAGTCGCCGAGCTTGAGGCGACCCGAAAATGGGCGGGCATTCAGTACGAGGTCGGCGATATCCTTGTCGTGAGAACTGGCTGGATTGGCTGGTACGAGCAAGCGGATCGGGCAATCCGTGTGGAAATGGCGGAAGGCACGCCTAAGACACCTGGCCTAGCCGGCGGCGAAGATATGGCGGAATATCTCTGGAACAGCCACTTTTCGGCCGTGACGTCCGATTGCCCAGCCGTCGAAGCTTGGCCACATGAACTCGAGGTCGACAAATATCTTCATTTTCGCCTGATCCCTTTGCTGGGCTTCGCGCTCGGCGAGATGTGGGACGTAGAGGCCCTTGCGCGCGCATGCGCGCTCGATCGACGGTACGACTTCATGGTCACGGCTGCGCCTTTGAACAAACTGGCTGGTGTCGGCTCCCCGGGGAATGTGCTGGCCATCCGATAGGAGCCATTGACCTACTCAACACTGACATCGGGAGGATGTCGGGTCGGGGTGATTTAGCATTGGATGCGACGTCCGATGCGCTTTTCCAAACGTCGCACGGGAGGAATGAACAATGTCAAAATTCAATATGTTAAATATTACCCTGGTGACTGCAGTGGCATCCGTTGGGCTGTCGATACCGGCGCTGTCTGCGGATTTCGGCAAACTCGGTAAGGGCGCAGACATTGCCACGATCTGCGGCGATAAGCCGGCCAGTGTCGCAATGGTCGACGGATACGGCGGAAATACGTGGCGCAAAATCGCCATCGCCGAAGTAAAGGACGAGGCGGCCAAGTGCCCGAACATTGAGCGAACGGCCTATTCCGACGCTGGCGGTGATGCACAGAAATACAGTAGTGATATCAACAGCTTCGTTGCGCAGGGGTATGATATCATTATAACCTTTGCCGATTTTGGCGATGCCGCACTTCCCGCGTATCGCGCCGCACTGCAGGCCGGCGTGGTTGTTGTTCCTTATAACGCTAAGCTGACAGGTACACCCGGCGTCGATTACACGGCGAACCCGCACCAGGAAATGACTGAGGTGGGCAAGGAGATGGTGCGCTGGGCCGGGAAGAATATCAAGAAAGGAAACGTCGTGTTCCTTGGTGGATTTCCAGGCGCTGCAACGTCTCAGGCAATCATGGACGGAATTCGTGAAGGCATCACGGATTATCCAGACCTTCGTCTCCTCGACGAGAACTATGTGGTGACAAACTGGAACCCGGCGGACGCGCAAAAAGTCGTCGCGGGCCTGATCGCCAAATATCCGCAGATCGATGTTGTGATGTCAGACTACGGCGTCATTTCGCTTGCGGGTATCAAGGCCTTCCAGCAAGTCGGCCTAAAAGTTCCTGCACAGACCGTTCTTGCCAGCCAGAACGACATTAACTGCAAGTATCTGGCCGACAAGGCAGCGGGCAATGGCTGGGACTACATGTCGCTCGACAGCACGATCACGATCGTCCGTTTCGCACTGCGGCAAGGCCTTGCAGCATTCGAGGGCACGAAGCTTGATGAAACCACCAGACTAGTGCCCCTGACTTATGTCGACAGCTTCAAGTCGCAAGATCCGAAATGCGATGGCAATGCGCCCCCGGACGCCGACTTTACTTCGCTTCTATCACAGGAAGCGCTGATGAAGGCGATCAAGTAGCCGTATTGCCCCTGGCGCCGGAAGGCCGCGGCCATTCGGCGCCCCAATGTCCGCGAGTTACACGCTCGTGTGGCTGCAAAAAAAATTACAAAAAGGGAAGAACAATGATCATCCGCAGTGGCCTGATACGCAATCGCGATGGCATCGATTTCGGAACCTTCACGGAGCACTGGCGAAACGTCCACGCGCCACTCGTCGTGAAGATAGATGGGCTTCGGGCATATTCGCAAAACCACGTTCATGAACGGCTACCCTCAAACAGCGGGTCCGGGCTCCACCGCGTCGACGGAATCTCGCAGCTTTACTTCGATGATATCGAGGCAATGAAAATCTCCATGGCTTCCCAAGAGCAGCAAGCCTGCATCATCGACTTGCGTGGTTTTCTCAGCGACGTCACGCTGCTGATACAGGAGGCCGGCGATTTCAACACCTTTGGGCCTGCCACCTTACCGATCAAGCTGCTTTATCTTCTGCATTGCAACCAGAGCGACGTGCAAGAACTTGCTGGGCGCATTGGGTCCGTGATGGGCGAAGCTGACGCCAGCTGGAAATTTCGAATTAACCCGATCATCGCTCGAGACGTTGTGGTGGACCATACAATTTCTGCAGGGGAGCAGGTTGTCGATCTGGTTATGGAGGTCTGGGTTGAAAATAAGAGCGATGCTCAAGCTGCCGCTGCCTTGGTCAAGGAGAGCAGTCAAATCGGCGTCGTGGCCGGGTTCGAGGTCGAGGAAGTCGTTGTCTTGCCACAACAGTGATCTGTTCGAATTAGGAGGAGGAGCGAAACAATGAACAAGGTAATCGCAACGGGCATCATCGAAGGCGAAGGTCCGGTGGTGAAATCGGATGGCAGCTTCTGGGCCGTCGAAATGGCCGCAGGACGTGCCTGCGTGTCGCGTGTCAGCTACGCCGATGGGATCGTGCCAACCATAGAGGTTGGTGGTCGACCAAACGGAATGACGATTGATGGCAACGACAGGTTATGGGTGGCCGAGGCCAGGCATGGTGCCGTAATCTGCTACGATGTGGACGGAACGATCGTTCGGGAGATCAAACATCCGACGAAGCGGTTCTTGTGGGCAAACGACCTGCGATTTGGACCGAACGGTCTGCTTTATCTGACGGATTCCGGGATACTCGACACCACGTATATCACCGGCATTTCCATTGACCCAGCTTACCGGAGCTTCGACTACGAGGGTTGTATTTTTGAAATTGATCCGGTGGCAGGAACTGTGCTCAGAGAGATTGATGCCGGCATGAAATTCGCCAATGGTCTGGCATTTAATGCCGATGGTTTTCTGTTCGTCAACGAGACGCTAACCGGAAACGTCTATCGCTATGATCTAAGCGAGGTTGATCCGATCCGACGTCCGTTTGGTAACGTCTACCAGACCGGCGATTTCCCGGAATGGGCTGGGCCGGACGGTATGGCGTTCGGCGCTGATGGAAGGCTTTATTGTACGATCTATGGTCAGGGCGGCATCTCGGTCCTCGACTTGACCGGGAAGCTCGTTGACGTCATCAAGACGAACGGATCGCGCACGACCAATATCGCCTTTATTGGCAATACGTCGACCGCTATCGTAACTGAGGTCGAGCACTCGGCCGTGGAACTCGTCGAAATGCCGTGTTCCGGCTTGGCATTGCATCGGCCACGCCTATCGCTCTGATCTGAAATATAAAGCCTCACCGTGCCGACAACCTTTGCGGACTTTATCCGCAAAGGTTTGTGGCGGTTACCTCAAGATCGTAACCCCAGAGCTATCACAGGATTATGGTGGGCAAACCCCTGCTTTGCGGCCCGTAATCTCGTCAGTCAGTAGAAATATTAGAATCTCAGCAAATCATCTTAAGCGGCCAGCGCGGCCCTGCGTTAATAACCTACGGTGAAGCGCTGCTTCACATGTCGTGGCTTTTCCAGTTCATCCACCAACGCAACCGAGTAGTCTTCGAACGAGATTGCGCTCTTTCCATCAGTCGTCAGGAGTTCGTCCATACCCAAACGGAATTTGCCTGTGCGCTCACCCTGACTAAATAGTGCAGACGGCGATAGAAAGGTCCAGTCTAGATCTGTGACAGTTCGAAGATAGTCCAGGAATTCCCCTCCTCTGGCAGCTTCGGCCTTGAAGGCATCGGGGAATGATAAGGTTTCGCTGAGTTTTTGACCGGGCGCGACCTCAAGGCTGCCCGCACCACCCACCACCAGGTAGCGGCTGACGCCAGATTTTCTAACGGCGTCAACCAGTTGAGAAGGTTCACTCCCGACAAATTTGACCGAGCTGATGACCGCATCGTGATCCTGGAGGATGTTCGCAAGTTCGCCAGGCTCGAAGATATCGCCCCTCCTTTTTGTGACGCCTTGTTCGTCGCGTATAGCATCCGGTTTGCGCGCAACAGCAGTCACCCTGTGTCCGCGGCTGACCAGCTCTTTTAGGATGGCTGATCCGACCCTGCCCGACGCTCCAATCAGCGCAACCTTCGCCATGTGCTTTCCTTCGATGTCATTGCATTGCGCACTTGCATGCTCTGTGAGGACCGACCTCGATCAGTCGGGCGTTATCGAGCCGGCACGATTTGGGAGCGGCATTCGCCAAAGCCAATGGTAGCGTAGCCGTCCCTTCGACCACGCGCTTGCAAGATCACCTCGTCACCATCCTCCAGAAATCTCCGGGTTTCTCCTGAAGCGAGCTCAATCGGATGCTTGCCTCCTTCGGTGGTTTCGAAAATGCTCCCAAAACCGCTACGATCTGGCCCGGATATTGTTCCCGACCCCAGAAAGTCCCCGGACCGTAGGTTGCAGCCGTTGACTGTGTGATGCGCAATCATTTGCGCCACGGTCCAATACATGTGCCGTGTGTTGGAAATTGATAGGCGGTGCGCAGGCAGACCCTTTTCCCGCAGACCGGGTGTAAGGAGAAGTACTTCTAGCTCGATGTCAAAAGCGCCCTCCGACTGATCCATCTCATCAGTGAGATAAGGAAGCGGCGCAGGGTCGCCATCCGGGCGCTTGGGCTGTGCGATGCGAAACGGAGCCAGCGCTTCCGGCGTGATTATCCACGGCGAGATCGTGCTACCGAAGCTTTTTGAGAGAAACGGTCCGAGTGGCTGATACTCCCAAGCCTGAATGTCTCGCGCAGACCAATCATTTAAGAGACAAAAACCCGCGATACTCGAGCTGGCATCGCCAATTGATATAGACTCGCCCTGATCATTGCCGGGACCGATCCAGACGCCGAGTTCCAGCTCGTAGTCAAGCCGCTCCGTGGGAGCGTGACGGGGCATGTCAGCGTCTGGAGCCTTGAGTTGCCCCATTGGCCGTCGGGTCGGCACGCCGGATGCTCGGATGGAGGATGCGCGGCCGTGATACCCGATCGGAACGTGCTTGTAGTTGGGAAGCAGCGGGTTTTCCGGACGAAGGAGCTTTCCGACATTTGTCGCGTGATGAATCCCAACATAGAAATCCGTGTAGTCGCCAATCTGCGCAGGGACATGCATCGTGACTGCTGAGACGTGGTGAAGACATCTCTCGACGCGATCCTTCTCTACAGCCCCCGTCGAAAGAATTTCGGACAAACGTAGGCGCAAAGCGCGCCGCGCGCTCTCGCCCAGTTTGAGGAACTCATTCAGCGTTTTTCCGGACGCCGCTTCTGCTGCTTCTGCAGCTGAACCTGAAAAAAGGCCGGCAGCAAATCCGACGAAGATGTCCAGGACTTTGTCACCTATCCTGATCCCTCCCCGAGGCTCTGCCCCTTCATAGCTGAAAATGCCGATCGGCAGGTTTTGGATCGGGAAATCGGATCCGATATTTGCACTTTCAACCCAGCTCTTGAGCTTCGGGTCATGTGTCTGATCAATCTTATTCATGATACTCAACGCTTTGTGGGATCAAAATGCTTGGTGAGGCGCTTGCCGTAGGAGCCGTAGTCGCTCTGAAGCGAGGGCGTCTCGGCTGCAAAGGAGGTCACTTTTTGTGGGAAGCGTGTCTCAAACATGAATGCCAATGTACCCTCAAGCTTGTGGGGCTTCAGTTCGGCATTGCTAGCCTTCTCGAATGCATCCATGTCCGGACCGTGTGGGAGCATGGTGTTATGCAATGAAATGCCACCGGGGACAAAACCACCACCTGTCTTTGCGTCATAGACGCCGTAAATCAGACCCATGAATTCGCTCATCACATTCATGTGGTACCATGGCGGTCGGAACGTGTTTTCGGCTACCAGCCAGCGGTCGGGGAAGATGACGAAGTCGATATTCGCTGTCCCTGGTGTCTCCGATGGCGACGTCAGGACTGTGAATATCGAAGGGTCCGCGTGGTCGTAAAGAAGCGGGCCGATTGGGGAGTATCGGCGAAGGTCATATTTGTAGGGCGCATAGTTGCCGTGCCAGGCGACAACGTCCAGCGGAGAATGGTCAATGTCGGTCACCCAGAGATTGCCGCACCATTTGACGAACATTTTCGACGCCGCGTCCTTGTCCTCGTACGCGGCAACGGGCGTCAGGAAGTCGCGTGGGTTGGCCAGACAATTCGCACCGATCGGCCCACGTTCAGGGAGGCTGAAAGCACCACCATAGTTTTCGCAGATATAACCGCGCGCCGGACCACTGATCAGTTCGGCCCGGAACTTAACCCCACGAGGAATAAGTGCGATCTCGCCCGGCTGCGCATCTATGATGCCGAACTCTGTCCACAGCCGCAGGCCGCCGAACTCTGGAACGATCAGCATCTCGCCGTCGGCGTTATAAAAGTATTCGTCGACCATTGAGCGTGTCGCAAGATATACGTGAGAGCCCATGCCAGCTTGGCTGCCGGCGTCCCCGGCGGTCGTGATTGTCCGGATACCTTCGATGAAGCTGAGCTGCTCCTCAGGCATGGGGATCGGATCCCAGCGCATGGGCGCAATCGGAACGTCGACTTCGTGTGCGGGGGCCGTGCGCCACAAGCCGATATCGACCTTTTCGAACCTGCCCCAGTTGGCGACTGTCGGACGAATGCGATAGAGCCAAGACCGTTCATTGGTAGTGCGGGGTGCCGTAAAGGGGGAACCGCTCAATTGCTCGGCATACAGGCCGTACGCGCATTTCTGGGGCGAGTTTCGGCCAATAGGCAAAGCGCCTGCAAGTGCCTCGGTTTCGAAGCCATTGCCGAAACCGGACATGTATCCATCGTTTGCGGCGATAACGCTTAACTTTTCTGTGGCTTGGAATACAGGATTCTGGACATTCATGATTGTTCCTCCTAAATCTAGTTACAAACGTAACTGTCCTTTTTGTAACTATCAACGATGGCAATGCTTAGACTTGAAAATTTCCTTCCATACCGTCTCAACAGGCTCGCCTCTCGGGTTTCGACAGAATTCCGGGCGGTCTATGGGCCTTACCACGACCTAACGATCCCCGAGTGGCGTGTCCTTGCTACACTCGGCCAGTTCCATGAGATGGGCGCCAGTGCAATCGGTGCACATTCGGCCATGCACAAGACCAAGGTCAGCCGCGCAGTCAGGGCTCTTGAAGACCGTCGTTGGCTCAGTCGCCGATCCCGCGAGGAGGACCGACGAGAGGAGGTACTGTCCCTGACCGTCGCGGGCCGCCGCGTCTATGACGATGTGGTGCCACGAGCCATCGCATTCGAAAAGCGGATACTCGACGCTACCGGAACTGACGCCGACCGGATCTTGCTCTTGCTGACGAAACTGGAAGCTGCTCTTGAAGGAGAATAGTCATGCCAAGTAGGCGACTGACGCAGCGCAGTCGTGTTCACGCTGCATCGTGCGTCACCCCGAGATAGGCGGCACGAACCTTCGGATCGTGAAGAAGCTGCTGCCCCGAACCTGACATCGTCACTCTACCTGTTTCGAGGACATAGGCTCTGTCGGCGATGGCCAGTGCCATGTTGGCCATCTGCTCGACCAGAAGGATTGTGATGCCGGCTTTTCGCAGTGACACGATGATGGCGAAAATTTCCTGGATGATCTTCGGCGCGAGACCGAGTGAAGGTTCGTCCAGCAGCAGCAACTTCGGTTTGCTCATTAGTGCGCGCGCGATGGCCAACATCTGTTGTTCACCGCCGGAAAGCGTCTCGGCAAGCTGCCCCTTGCGCTCGCGCAGTCGGGGAAAGAGTTTGAACTGTTCTTCGATTTCCGCTTCGAGATCATTTTTGGAGAGATTACGGAAATAGGCGCCAAGCGTCAGGTTATCGTAGACTGACTGATCAGAAAACACCTGACGACCTTCCGGCGACAGCGCCAGGCCGCGCGCCACACGAATGTGAGGCTGGACGCGCGTGATGTCTGCGCCATCGAAATGGATCGCGCCCGCCTCGGCCGGCATAAGGCCAGCAATTCCCTTGAGGAGCGTACTCTTTCCTGCTCCGTTTCCTCCGACAATCGCGACGACCTCGCCCGACTCGACCTTAATCGATGCGCCGCGAACTGCGGTAATTGGACCATAGGCCAGGGTAACGTCTTTGAGCTCCAGCATCGCAGGTCTCCTATGCTGCTTCAACGATGGCGCCAAGGTAGGCTTCCATCACGCGGGGGTCGGATTGAATCTTGTCGGGCCTTCCTTCGGCAATCTTCTGCCCGTAGTCTAAAACGACCACATGGTCGGATATCGCCATGACCAGATCCATGTGATGTTCGATCAGGAGGATGGTGACCCCTTCTTTTTGGATCCGGACCAGCAACTCACCTAGCTCCGCCGTCTCGTGTGGATTCAAACCGGCTGCCGGCTCATCTAACAAAAGGACTTGGGGTTCAGACGCCAGCGCTCGGGCAAGCTCAACGCGCCTTTGCAGGCCATAAGCAAGACTTCCTGCAGGAGAGGCCGCAAACTGGGTGAGGCCGGTGAATTGCAAGATGTCGTTGACCCTTCTCAGCGCCTGGGCTTCTTCTCGAGTCGCCTTCGGCAGGCCAAGGAGCGAAGAAACAAACCCATTCTTCATGCGCGAGTGCTGGCCAAGCAGGACATTTTCGCGCACGGACAAGTCCTGAAATAGTCGAAGGTTCTGGAAGGTCCTTGCCACACCGCGACGGCAGATATCGTGGACCTTGTGGCCAGTTATATCCTCGCCCAGGAATTCGATCTTGCCCCGATCGGCTCTAATGATGCCAGTCAGCATGTTGATAAACGTGCTTTTTCCAGCCCCGTTCGGGCCGATCAAAGCGTGGATGTGGCCCGTTGTAAGCTTCACAGATACGTCCTTTGCGGGGACGACACCGCCAAAAGCTTTGTTCAACGACTCCACTGTCATCAGGGAGGTGCCGGGCTTTTGATTGCAGCGCGTCGGGAGCTTAATTGAAAGGTCGCTAGCAGGAAGTATTTTGGAGCTACCCTCGGCAGCATGGTGTTCGCGGGTTGAACCGAACCGGAGCTTGGAAAGGACCCCCGCAAGACCCTTGGGCATGGCAAACAGGGCGAATAGCAGGAGAGCGCCGTTCACGAAATGCTCCGCCCAGGTCCATCGAGCCAGGACTGCCCCAATGATAACCAAGCTTACTGCTCCGAGAAGAGGCCCATAAAGCGAGCCGCTACCGCCAAACAGAACGAGCAGCAGAATGAAGATCGACAGGTTGAAGTTGATAAAGTCGGAATTGATGTACTGGTTCTGCTGGGCGACCATCGCACCAGCAAGCCCGCAAGTCACAGCCGCAATAACAAAGGCGAGCACTTTATAGCGATAGACTGGCACTCCCACCGCCCCAGCGGCGATCTCATCGGCCTGAAGCGACAGGAACGCGCGTCCAAACCGCCCGACAAGCAGGTTTCTTAGCAGTAGATGGGTGACAAGGCAGAGAGCCAGGCCGAACCAAACCCACTGAAGTGTTGTAAAAGGCACACCCCTGAAAGTCAGCGGCTGGATGGCATAGATGCCCATAGCGCCACCAAATATGTCTGAACCCTCCGCCACCAGCTTTTCGATGACAATCCCGAACGCCAGCGTTACCATTGCAAGGCTCGGACCCCTGACGCGTAGCGAAGGAACGGCGATCAATACGCCAAAAATCGCGGATACGACGCAGGCGAGCAGAAGCGATGTCCAGGGTCCGAAGCCATATAGTGTCGTCAGCAATGCTACCGTGTAGGCACCTGCTGCAAAAAGCCCCGCCTGACCAAGCGATTTCTGCCCTGCAAAACCCAAGAGGACGTTCATGCCTGCGGCACAGAGAAAGTAGATGCAGATCATAAAGAGGGTGCGTAAGTAGAATTCGTTCTGGATGAACGAAGCAGCACACGCAAGTAAGACCGCGAGGCCGACGGCTCCAATCAGATGTCGCATACGCTTAAACCTTGTCGATTGCGGCATGTCCGAACAACCCTTGCGGGCGAACTGCCAAGACTAGAATGATGAGGCCAAAGACGACAATCTCCTTCCACTGGGCCTGCCAAAGGCCGACAGCGGACTCGAGAACACCGAGAATAAAGCCGCCATAGATACAGCCACGCGGATTGGTGAGGCCCCCGATGATAGCGCCTGAGAAAGCCTTGAGCGCGAAGGCCAGTCCCATGAAGAGCGAAGCGGATGCGATAGGCGCAATCAGGACACCGGCAAGTCCTGCAAGCCCGCTCGACAGAGCGAACGCACCGATCATCATGGCACTGACATTGATGCCCATTAGGCTAGCGGTCTGTGGGTTGTGAGCGACCGCCATCATCGCTTTTCCGATCTTTGAGCGGCGCATGACAAGATCGAAAGCCACCATGATGATTATGGCAGAGACGAGGACGAGAATCTCTTGCGGCCTGACACCGGCACCCGCAATGCGCAACACATTGTCGCCAAGCGGAGACGGCACCATTACCGGAGCCGGGCCCCATATGGTCAATCCGATACTTTGCAAGATGACGCCAAAACCGATCGTGCTCATAACCCAGTTCATGCCTCGCTTCCCGGCAAATGGCCGAACAGCGAGCAGAAAAATGAGCACTCCCATTCCCCCAGCGATCAGAGTCGCGATGATCGCAGCAACCGGATAACGCCATCCAGCCGCCGCTTCAGCGGGAACGGCGGTTAGGCCACCAGCCAAACCTGAAAACGCAAGGAGCGTTGCAACTCCGATGAAAGCCCCAAAGGAGATGAACTCGCCCTGGGCGAAGTTCATCGTCTTGGTGGTTGTAAATGTGATGCTAAAGCTCAACGAGATGAGTGCGTAAACACCGCCGATCGCCAGGCCACTAACAAGTGTCTGTATATAGGTAGCTAGCATGACCGCTCCAAAAATGATCTATCGGGATAGGCGCGATTAAGCCCTCCGTTATTCCTCGAAGTCGGAAGGCTTCAGAGCTTGAACGGTTTCGTCGGAATATGTCGCGAGCTTGCTGTCCTTCCAGTGCGTCCACCGATAGTCCGACGCCGTCAGAGCTTCGTGCTGGTCGGCTGTGAAGGGCTTCTCGTAGGTCTTCATCACGCCTTTGACGGGAGCCTGGAGGTTATCAAGGGCTTCGCGCAACTTGGCGCCGTCCGTGTCGCCTGCCTGCTTTATCGCAGCGGCCAGGATGAGCGTTGCGTCATAGCAATGCGCTGCGAAACTGAAAGAGCTTTTCGACTTCAGGTTTGGTGCCAAGCGGTCGTAAAGCTTCTGCTGATCTGGTGTGCGATCTTCCGTGATCGTACGCATGAAGATTGGCCGCTCTGCGAGGGTCTTACCGGCAGTGTCGAAAAAGCTTGCATTATCGGCCGCCCACGAGGTGAGTGTCACCGGCGAATAGTCGATCTTTTCCATGCTGCGCAGCAACTGCGCTATCGGGGTACCTTGCGCCCAGACGAGGACTGTATCGACGCCCGCAGCCTTCATCTTGCTGAGCTGGGATGTCATATCGGTATCGTTCACGCCGAATTTCTCCGTCGCTACCGGGATTAGACCCTTCGCTTCAGCGAGAGCAGTCAGGTCTTTGAGACCGCCTTGGCCGTAGCCAGTTGTTTCAGCAAGGAAGCCGACATTTTTGGTGCTAGGCCGGTTCTTCGCATAGGCAACCATGCCCGCGATCTGCGCCCGATCGACCATCGAGACGCGATACATGTAATTGTCGGCTCCAGGCATCGCTTTGGTGATATCCGTTGCCGAACCCACACAACCGAGCGACGGATTCTTTCGCTGGTTTGGAATGTGTTTCCAAGCGAGGGCATTACCGGAGTTTGTGGGTCCAAAAACAGCGACGACCTCTTCGCTGTCGATAAGATCACTCATGTTTTGGATAGATTTTGGCGGTTGAGACAAGTCGTCTCGGATCACAAGTGTGAGCTTTTGGCCCAGCACGCCTCCCGCAGCATTGATATCCTCGATAGCGGCCTGGATGCCTTGCACACCCGCCTGTCCGCTCTGTGCCGACGGTGATGCCGAAAGGTCACCATTGAACCCGAGTTTGATTTCTTGCGCAGATGCCGTCGCCGCTGCCAATGCGCTCGTCAAAAGCGCCGCATTAAAGAGACTGTTTTTCATTGTCATTGTTCTCCTCCACTTCAAAAAAGCAGTGTTTCATCGCCGAATTTTGAGGCGCGGTATGTGTGGAGATCATTGGCGTGACGAGATACCTMGCTATTCGCAGCCATTTGAACAAACGTTCAAACGGCAGCTCTCCTCCATTCACCGTTGCTCCTCCAAGCTGGCGTCCTCCTTCCCGCTGCTGCAGCGGGCGAGTTTGACCAATACCTCATGACGAATTGATTAGCAATAGACAAACAAATTGGAAGTTTTCACTGTGCAGTGAGTGTTAATTCTATGAGAGGTATCGCGAGTAACTTATTGATTGTGCGGTATTTTTATACCGAGTCCCCAAAATTCTGGAAACCGGGAGGGCCGTAGCGCTCAAACAGAAAACAGCATGATTCTCGAGTGGACCACGAGAATTTGGGAGGCTGAACGAAAGTTGTTGAGGAACGAAGAGATTTGCATATAGCCTCACAACGAGGAACGATTGCACGCGATCGGAGGAGGAGAATTCGATGGAGAGGTCATCTCACCAGAACATCAAGGTCTGGATTTTGCGTCTGGGAGCAACACAAGGCGATGTTGGATGGTTTCTACGCGGGCGAAATAGTTCGACCGTGTCTGACCCTTTCCCCACGCACGAGCGCCGCCGCATGTTGATGTTTGCGATGCTGATCGCACATCCTGACGCTGGCCTGGTACTTTATGACTGCGGGTCTGCACCTGATCCTGCCGTTGCTTGGGGGCCGGACTTTGCTGACGGCTTCCCTTGGATCGAGTATACGGATGAGCATCGTTTGGATCGGGCGATTGAATCGACAGGGAACAGCATCAAAGACGTCAAAGCGATCGTCCTTAGCCACCTCCATCTGGATCATGCCGGCGGCCTTCAGTACTTCACTGGCACAAGCATTCCGATTTATGTCCATGAAGACGAATTGCGCCAGGCATTCTACGCGGTCGCGACAAAGGAGGATTACGGCAATTATCTTCCTGATTATCTGTCGTTCGAACACAACTGGCAGCCGTTGACCGGTTCAACCGTCGAGGTTTTCAAAGGGGTGACGCTTCATTTGCTGCCCGGGCACGCAAACGGTCTCATGGGACTTTTGCTGGATCTGACGAATTCAGGGCCGATCTTTTTCACGTCGGATCAGTGCGTGTTCCGGGAAAATTTCGAAGCGTCAGAGCCACCTGGCTGGGGAATGCGGAATCAGGATGCGTGGTTTTCCTCGAATAGAAGGTTGAAGCGCATTGTTGAAAACAGCAAGGCCCGTGTCTTTTTCGGTCATGACGAGTGCAACCTCGCAAACTTCGACTGCGCGCCACACTTCTACGACTAGTGGCGAAACGACATAGCGGGCGGGCATAGCCTTAAATTTGCTAATACCGAATGTATTGACGATAAACGGATATCGCGGTACCTCTTCCTCTAGGTCCGCAAGCGAGAACACGCCCGTAAGCGGGAGGTCATTCATCCTGTTTCCTTACTGCGGCGATGGTCCTTTGGCCGGGAAATATGGTGCGTTTTTGAGCAGCTCTGTAAGGCAGTCACTGGCGTCGCCCGCTTCTAGGTCCAACCCCAAGATCTGCTGCCCTGACGGCGGTGGTTCGAAAGAAATGACAACAGGAGAGGAAGTCAGCATGGTCGGGAGACATGGAATCGTGAGATCACCTAATCGCGTAACGGCTGCAGCGAAGGTGATGGGCGCCGCCGCCTTGTTCATAGGATGCGTATGCCTCAATGCATCTGCGTCCTGGGCACAAGAGCATACGCCGCACGCGTCCGCAACGCCTTGGCCCGGCGGAACGTGGACGCCTGGAGAAGCAATTTTCGGCGCGAAGGTCGAGACACAGACATCGGTTCGCATGAACGACGGCACTGTCCTGAAGGTCGATGTCTCTTACCCGACCGACCTCAACACGGGCGAACGGGCGAAAGGGCCATTTCCTGTCCTTCTTACGCAAACGCCTTATCTGAATACGAAGCCGACCGCAGGCGACTACTTTGTAAAGCGGGGCTATATTTTCGCCACCGCCTATGTTCGCGGCACCACTTCATCTGGCGGTGAATTCGGATTTTTCGATCAACGGGAAGCAAAAGACGGAGCAGAACTTGTTGCATGGGCTGCGTCACGGCTCGAGAATTCAAATGGGGTTGTCGGGTTACATGGTGGATCTTACGCCGGTATCAACCAGGTTCTGACCGTCGCGGAGCTTGGTGCAAACTCGCCGGTTAGAGCGATAGCGCCCTATTGTATGGGAGCAGAACTATATCGTGAGCCGTATTTCGCTGGTGGCATTCCGTCGCAGACGTTGAATTTTCAACGTGTTATCGGAAGCGCAATGGGCGGCAAAACCGCACCTACAGGCGTCACTTTCCTTGAGGAGGTAACGACCGGAGGCTCTCGAGCCTATGATGGCACGTACTGGCAATTGCGCACTGTTGGAAACCTTGTACAGAAAGTCGCCGATACTGGTGTTCCGGTCCTGCTTTGGAGCAACGAAGGCGATATTTACGCGCAGAGTTCTTTGGAGCTCTACGCCTATCTGCAGAATGCCAGTCAAAAGCTCCCGGTTTTCGGTCAGATGGCGAAAAGCAAGCTTCCGTCAGGCCGGTATCAGATCGTTATGGGGCAAGGTGGGCATTGCGAGAACGAAGATGATCGCATTACGCTTGAATGGTACGACACTTGGCTGAAGGGCGCCAAGACCGGAATGGCAGACACGAATGCACCGATCCACGCGCATGAAATGATCTCGAACCGCTGGTTCAACACAGGCGCCTATCCACCGGTCAGCACCTACACCTCGTACTATCTCTCAGCCGACAGGACATTGTCTAAAGACGTTCCGGCGACGCCGAGCCGCGACGGAATCACTTGGGCACAGCCAGGCGCCGGCAGCATACTCCAGTTTGATTCCCCGGCTTTCGTGGATGGCGCCACACTAGCCGGCCCGATCAGCGCATCTCTCTTTGCTTCATCGAACACAAAAAACCTGGAACTGATCGCAACTCTGGAGGTGGTCGACGCTGATGGGGCCGCTACGAGGATATCATCAGGTACAGTGCTCGGCAGCTTATCCGAAAACGACCCTGACCGATCGTGGTTCGATACCAAGGGTGTGCCTGTTCGGCCCTATGGCGCTTATGCCGTTAATAAGCCGGTTAAGCCGGGCGAAGTAAACAAATATGACTTCGCCGTGTCGGCACGTTTTGCCGCTATTCCCGCGGGCAGCAAGCTTCGGCTGGTTATAACAACGCAAACGCCTTCAGACAAATGCGGGCCGCCGCTCGGTCTTGATCCATGCTTTCCCACCGGTCCTCAGGCAGCGTCACTGGCGGGGGGCACGACGACGCTTCATTATGGACCTGAAACCGCCTCGGCGATTAATCTTCCTCTCGCGCCGGCGGAATGCTGGGTATCGAGTGACAATCCAGGAATACCGTTCTGGAAGAACGATCCTGAGTTGGCGGGCGAGGGGCCTTGTCAGGTGCGGTCTAGATAATCCCGCCATATTCTTCAACGATAGATACTGCCCGGCTTTAGTCAGTGCCCCCGGGCAGTATCTCGCCGCTTAGACGATCGCCTTGGGAATTAGTAAATCTCTTGATGCCCTCTCCAATCGATATAGCCTTCATGATGATGCTTCCAACACAGGTTGTCGAAACGTACTTTCACCGCGTCGACATGCCCGCCTGAGTGATCAAAGATTACGATTTAAATTGATCTGGGTGAGCGGAAGCGACAGCAGGAATTTGCGCGAGGGATTTATATAGACCGGCCGTTCGTGGCCACGCTTCTAGATCAACATCCCATCGTTGCGCATTATAAGCCTGAGGGATCAAACAAATGTCAGCGAGTGAGATTTGATCGCCGTGGCAAAACGCGCCCGTTTCCGGAGTATCCAGCATGCTTTCAAACGCCGTAAGGCCGCGCTGAATGAAGTGCTGCATCCATGCCTGGGTTGTAATCTGACCGTCTGAAGCATCTACCGCGTACTTCGCGACAGAGACGTTGCAGATCGGATGGAGGTCCATCGAGATTGCGTAAGCAAGAGCACGCACACGGGCACGCTCCATGGCGCCATCGGGAAGCAGGTTGGCTGCTTTCGTGTCATGGAGATACTCCAGGATTGCCAGCGATTGCGTGAAGATCCGCCCATCAAGGTCAAGCGTCGGCACGAAACCTTGAGGATTGAGCGACAAATATTGCTCTTCTCTTTGCTCGCCCTCCAAGAGATTGACAGTTTTTGTCTTGAACGGAATCTCCGCAAGATTGAGCCCGATTCGAACCCGATAGGCCGACGATGAGCGCCAATAGTCGTACAAAAGAGCCGGCATTTTAGCCTCCAATGATTGCTTCCAAGGCGAGAGCTTGACCTCCCAGAATTTGACGGTATGTTTGTTATACGCGAACTCGTTTGTCAAATACGACTTCGTTCCGTCGTTATAGAGGCGTCCCGTCTGAGCAAGAATTGGACATGAATTTTTGCGTTGGGATGCTTCCCTCTTCATCTACTTGCCCCCGGGATTGTCACCAACGGCACTCAGAGGGCGTCTTCTGACCAGTTAATGGGTTGGTCGACGGCTAGATCAAGTAGCCAAAATCGAGAACAATGCAGGAGAAACACCAATGGAAAAGAAGTTCGCATCGCAGGGCGATCTCACCGAGAAGAAAGTCACTTTCAGCGAGATTGGCAGAGATCTTTACGCGTTCACCGCAGAGGGTGACCCGAATTCAGGGGTGATCATTGGCGATGACAGCGTGATGGTGATCGAGGCACAGGCTACGCCACGCCTTGCCAGGAAAGTCGTTGAGTGCATTCGGTCCGTGACAGATAAACCTATCAAGCATGTCGTACTCACCCATTATCACGCTGTGCGAGTTCTCGGGGCGTCGGCATTCGGTGACACAGAAATCATTATGTCGGATATAGCCCGTTCGCAGGTGGAAGAACGCGGCAAGGAGGACTGGGATTCTGAATTCGGGCGCTTCCCGCGCCTGTTTGAAGGCCACGAGGAAATTCCTGGTCTAACCTGGCCCACCACAACCTTTTCAGGTAAGATGACCGTGTATCTCGGCAAGCGCAAGGTCGAGATCATGCATCTAGGTCGCTCGCACACCGCCGGCGACTCAGTCATCTGGGTTCCGGATGAAGAGGTGATGTTCACCGGTGATATCGTCGAATATCACTCTGCATGTTACTGCGGTGACGCACACTTTACGGACTGGCCCCGCACCCTTCAGGAAATTGCTAAATACAGTCCGAAAGCAATTGTACCGGGCCGCGGTGACGCTCTCGTTGGCCATGATATGGTTGCGAAGGCAATCGCCAGTACGACAGACTTCCTTGAAAGTACTTATAAACCTGTTGCCCAAGTCGCTGCGCGTGGCGGTAGCCTGAAAGAGGCGTGGGATGCGTGCCGGGCGGCCTGCGATGAAAAGTTCGCCAAATATGCGATCTACGAACATTGCCTCCCGTTCAACGTTGCGCGCGCTTATGATGAAGCACGTGGTATCGACACACCCCGCGTATGGACTGCAGAGCGTGACAAGGCGATGTGGGAATCTCTTCACGGATAAGCTTTCTTGCTTCGGTCACGCCCTACGGCGTGACCGAACTGGTGCATCTGACATGTCCAAGTTATTTGAGAAGTGCTTGATAATCACTCACCCGGTGCCTCAAGCCTTTTATTCGCGTTTAAATTCAAGCAACCCTTGTCGTGTGTGCCCGGCCAAGTCATTTCTCGAAATGAGCCATCCAGGCGATGATCTGGCGTTAGTACCAGCATTAATGCTGAGATTAGATCGGGATCTTAGAGGTTGGCATGGCTCGCATGGACATTATTTCAGGCATCGAACGCAGACGACGCTGGCCGTTGGAGGTGAAGCTGAGCATCTTGGCGCAAGCAGCTCAGCCTCGTGCACGCGTCTGCGATGTGGCACGTCGGCATGACGTTCATCCATCCCTCATGATCCCAACGTGTGGCGTAGCAGCAGGCATTAAAGACAAAGTCCGGAGACGAAATTCCTTCGGGTTGCAGTTTGTTTCACGCTTAAAGAACTTGCTGAAGTGGGTGGCCTCCTGAAATCCCAGCTTTTCCGCAATCACACCGACCGCTAAATCGGTATGTGCTAACAAGCGCTTGGCTTCGAGAGTTAGGCGCCTGGAAAGAAATGCCTTTGCACTCATGCCAACTGCTATTTTCGTAGCTCGCGTCAGGCTTTTCTCCGTGCACCCAAGTTGCCTGGCATAATCACTGACTTGACTCTTTTCGGAAAACTGCTGCTCGACAAGATTCTGAAAGCGATTGAAGCGTTGGAGCGCCCCCGCATTCTGGTGGTCCTGGCCCGGTCGCCTGCCATGTATGACAGCAAGCCACGTCACAAAGGCATAGAATTCATAACGCAGCAACGCATTGACGTCCGCTGCAAGTTTTTCTGTGCTGGCATTCCCGTCCAGTGGGGAAAGTACTGATCGTGATTCGATTAGCGAGTCGTCGCGCATCCGAACAATGGCGTCTGATGCACGGTTTAGCTCAGAGGCGTCCAGCGTAAGGCTCTCTGGCAAGCGATCAAGATCAAAGACCGGCCGGAGGTCGTTGGATATGGAAAGCGCGGGCAAAAGGAACTCGGGGCGAAACAGGATAATCCATCCGTTCCAGCCCTCGTCGCTACCGAAGTTATGCGCTTGTCCTGGCCGCAGTGCAAGGAAGGTTCCGGCGGAGCAGGATACCGGTTCGAAATCCACAATCTGAACACACCGGCCTTCGGTGACACAAATCAGCATGTAAAATTCATAGCTGTAAGTAAACCGCATGGCCTCCCTCGGTGTTCTTCCCTTGAGGTCAGCTACTGCGAAGACTTCAAGGTCGTACCGATATGATCCCGAGGGGTGATAGCCGAGATGTTCGACATCAACCTTCCTCCGGCTAGTGGAAGCCATTTTTACATAACCTTTCCGGGCATACTGAAATCACCACATGTCCGAATTCTATCAGGAATTCGCGGAAATCTGCCTTTTTGTGCGATGTCATGGCTGTTAATAGCCATGTGAATGGTTATTTTGAAGGATAAAAAATGTCGATTGATGTGAAAAAAATCGGAGAGACGCTTCTTGAGCTGGAGCGTTCGGCCAACGAGCGTTGGAGCATAGGCGACACCAGTGGCTACTTTGAAAGCTGGCACGAAGACCTCGTCTATTTCGATCCTCTCGTAGAGAAGCTCCTTGTGGGTCGTGAAGCTGCGATTGCCCATATCCAAAAGCTTTACAAGAACCCTCATATTATTCGGAATGAATATCTCAATCCTGACGTTATCGTCAGTGAGGTGGGCGATCTTGCCGTGTTGAGCTACAACCTCAATACATTTGTCTCAGACGGAGCCGAGGGCGAAAAACCTCTGCGTGCCTGGAATTGCACGGAAGTCTATCGCCTGATTGATGGTCAATGGCGCATTGTCCATTCGAACTGGGGTCTGACAAAATCGGTGGATATCGCCTCAGTTTAGTGACCGATGAACTCCAATCCGATGTTTCTCGATCGGCTTGCCTTCCGTTGGAGGGCAAGCCGATAACTCGTCCCATGTGGGGAGCGTACTATGAACAAGACTATCCGAGCTGTCGTTCTTTGGTCGAGACCCTCGAAAAAACAACGAACTGAGCAATCTATGGCGAACTGTGTAAACCTCGGAAATTCATAAACTTTGGGTCACGCTAGGTTCCGTTTTTACAGCACGTCAGGCGAAGCTCCCCTACTAAAGTTCCATAACATACATTATGCGATATGTTATACCATAACGTGTTGATATCAGCTCGCTATGCCCCTTGGCCGCACTGTCATTTTGGCCGCAACACACGTTATGGTGGAGTTTTGAATGGAGATTTTACGAGTACGGGATGAATTTCAAGATATTGTTCATGCGGTTCAGAATGCCCCGAGTGTTTACGATGCGCTGCGCGTCCTGGAAGTGGCTTACGATATCGACTTTTCAACTTACCACCTTGCGCTGACGGTAGCGGACGTGGTCGATACTCCATATGTACGCACGACATACCGCGACGCATGGGTTGCTCGTTACCTTCTACGAGGATACGCGAAAGTCGATCCCATTCTGCGCGAAGGTCTCCTCCGGCAACTGCCCTTCGATTGGGGGGTCAGAACAAGAGCAGTCCGAAATCGTACGCTAAGGCCGAACGAAGCATGAACAATGCCGTAGTTCTGATTTTGGATGTTCGATCTCTGTGGATTGCCATCGATATTCGCTGGTTTTGATTTCTCTGTCCGGCCCGACTCGACAACGCTAAGCGCAGATTGGTTATGAATGGAGTCGGGCTATGGCAAAGCGCAAGCTTCTCAAAGATCAAGATCGCCGAAAGCTTGTCGATATCCCTGTCGACGAGGACAGCCTATTCCGACACTACTCATTGTCACCGGCCGATCGCCTAGAGATCGAACTGCGCAGACGCAATCACAACCGACTTGGCTTTGCCATTCAGCTATGTCTGATGCGATACCCGGGTCGAGTGCTGGGGGCAGAAGAAATTCCGCCACGCGCCATGCTTAAATATGTTGCTGATCAGATCGGCGCCGCCCCGGAAGCATTTTCGCTCTATGCACGCCGTGAAGAAACCCGTCGGGATCACACAGCACGGCTAATGATGTATCTGGATACGAGAAGCGCGACGCTGCAAGATCGCCGCGCCGCGCTATTGTCTGCAATTCAGGCGGCGGCGACGTCCGACGACGGTGCTGCGATAGTTAGTTCGATTGTCGCCGCGTTTCGTGAACGCGGCGCTCTTCTACCGGCGATCGACACGATCGAACGGATTGGCCTTGCCGGCCGTGCGATAGCTCGCCGTCGGGCAGAGACAACTCTGATTAAAGACGTTCCGCTCGATACGCTCCGATCATTGGACCGGCTGTTAGAAGTGGACCCGTCGATCGGCCAGACGCGCTTCCATTGGCTACGCTCGGCGCCAGAAGCGCCAGGTGCGTCGAATCTGGTCGGGCTGACAGAGCGGATAGCCTTTCTGCGGCGGCTGGAGATCGATCCGACGTTACAGGCGCGCATATCAGCAGGACGGTGGGACCAGATGATCCGGGAGGGTAACGCAACCCCGGCCTGGCTTGCCAACGACTTCAATGCCAGCCGTCGCCAGGCTCTGATTGTGGCTCAAGTCATCAAGCTTTGCCAGAAACTCACGGACGAAGCGGTGACGATGTTCATCAAGCTGATGGGTAAGTTGTTCTCGCAAGCCAACAACCGAAAGAAGCAGCGGCAGATGGACTGCAGAGCGAACACCGCCAAAGCGCTGCGCATGTTTCTCGATACGATCACCGCCCTGCAGTCCGCCAACAACAATGGTCGGAATGCAATGGTTGTTCTCGACCAAAGAGTCGGCTGGGATCGACTGCTTCGGATGAAGCCTGAGCTCGAGTCGATGGTCGACGACAACGAGGCGCCGTCGTTGACCGTAGCAGCCGAGCAATATGCGACCGTCCACAAATACACTGGTGCATTCCTTCAGGCATTCACGTTCCGCTCGGCGCTTCGCCACGATCCACTTCTAGCGGCAATTGCGCTGCTTAAACGGCTTCATGCCGAGAAGCGACGGACGCTCCCTGATCGCGTCCCGCTCACCCACCTTAGCCAAACTGACCGGCGGCTCATCTTCGAACGAGAAAAACCTGATCGCCGTCTCTACGAGATCGCAACGCTCGCTTCTTTGCGAGACCGGCTTCGATCTGCGGAGATCTGGGTCGACGGCAGCCGATCTTTCCGGCCCATTGACGAGCATTTGATGCCGCGAACAACATTCATCACGTTGAAGGAGGGGGATCGTCTCGGATTAGGCGTCCAAGCTGATGGCGCGCAGTGGCTTGCCGAAGCGCGTCAGATGCTCGACTTCAACCTGCAGCGTCTGGCGCACAGGGCACGATCCGGAAAGCTCGAAGGAGTTCGTCTTGAGGCCGGAACGTTGATCATCACACCAACTGCCAGCGAAATCCCTGTGGCCGCCGAGGCACTGAATGCCGAGATCAGCGATATGTATCCGTTGGTCGAGGTTCCCGACCTGTTAAGGGAAGTGCATGAATGGACTGGCTTTGCAGATTTATTCACGCATGTTCGCACCGGCGACGTCCCAAAAAATGTTTCTGCCATGCTGGCTGGTGTATTGGCCGATGCTACGAACCTTGGCCCCAAACGAATGGCGGGCGCCTCCAAGGGGATTAGCGCTCACCAGATTGGGTGGATGCGCACATTCCACGCCCGATCGGAGACATACCGCACGGCTCAAGCGTGCATCACCGATGCCCACACCCAGCATCCGCATTCGCGCCTTTGGGGCAATGGCACAACGTCGTCGTCCGATGGCCAATTCTTCCGTACGAGCGACCGGGCTGCAAAGCGCGGGGACATCAATTTGCATTACGGTAGCGAGCCCGGATCGAAATTCTATAGCCATCTGTCAGATCAATACGGCTACTTCAGCATTTTGCCCATCAGTCCCACCGAGAGCGAGGCGGCCTATGTGCTCGATGGGCTATTCGATCAGGACACTGTCCTCGACATCCATGAACACTTTACTGACACAGGCGGCGCGAGTGATCATATCTTCGGGCTCTTCGCCTTGATCGGAAAGCGGTTCTCACCGCGACTGCGCAACCTCAAAGACCGGAAGTTCCACACGTTAGAAAAGAGCGGTGCATATCCGGCGCTGTCGAACCACATCGGCGCGCCGATAAATGCCAGTCTGATACTCGATCATTGGGACGATCTGCTCCATCTTGCAGCGTCGATTACGACGCGGTCCGTGGTGCCGTCTACGATCCTGAAGAAGCTTTCTGCGTCTCCGAAGCAAAGCCATCTCGCGAAGGCGCTCCGCGAACTCGGTCGGATTGAACGTTCGCTCTTCATGATCGAATGGTACTCAAGCCCGGCACTACGGCGGAGATGCCAAGCCGGTCTCAACAAAGGCGAGGCCGCCCATAAGCTGAAGCGCGCTGTCTTTTTCCACGAGCGAGGCGAGATCCGTGATCGGTCGTTCGAGAGCCAGGCATTCCGCGCTTCAGGGCTCAATCTCGTCGTCAGTGCAATCGTGCACTGGAATACGGTCTATCTTAATCGCGCGGTCACACAGCTGAAACGAGCGGGACGAGACATTCCTGATACTCTGTTGAAGCACATCTCGCCGCTGAGTTGGGAACATATCAACCTTACCGGCATCTACACCTGGGATGCCGAACATCAGATGCCCAACGGATTTCGACCGCTCCGCCTTCCAGCTGGGCTACGGCGGGCCGCATAAGTTCTCATTCCGTTCGCCCTTAGCGTACGATTTTGCACTCCTCTTGTTCTGACCCCTCTATGTGCTGATCTTCGTGCTTCAGTCGGCCTCCGCCGCCTTTACCCCGGCATTCCAGGCAACCATCCCGGACGTTTTGCCGGATGAGAAGGATTATACCCGCGCCCTGTCACTTTCGAGGCTCGCCTATGATTTGGAGAGCCTTGTCAGCCCCATGCTGGCGGCAGCCCTGCTGACGGTCATTTCTTTTCATTCGTTGTTTGCCGGGACCGTCGTGGGCTTTCTGGTTTCTGCGGCACTGGTCGTATCCGTGGCCCTGCCGAACCATCCAGCCAAGGAGCGCAGAAGCATCTATGAGCGGACGACCCGCGGCCTTCGCCTCTATCTGGCGACACCACGACTGCGTGGCCTGCTCGCCCTTTGCCTCACCGTTTCGGCTTCGGGCGCCATGGTGATCGTCAACACCGTCGTCTTCGTCCAGGCGGAGCTGGGGCTTACCCAGACCGACACTGCTCTCGCGCTTGCCGCTTTCGGATGCGGCTCCATGCTCGCTGCCCTGTCCTTGCCCAAGCTTCTGGATCGGGTCGCCGATCGGCCGGTGATGCTGTCCGGAGCGGCGATCCTCATTGGCGGGTTGGTTCTGACCGCCTTCGTCAGCAATTACTCTGTGCTTCTGGCGGTCTGGCTGGTGATGGGGCTGGGTTACTCGATCGTGCAGACACCATCAGGCAGATTGTTGCGCCGGTCCGCGCATGCGGAGGACCGACCGGCCTTGTTCGCCGCCCATTTCGCCTTGTCGCATGCCGCATGGTTGCTGACCTATCCACTGTCAGGATGGCTCGGCGCGATGATCGGTCTGTCGTCCGCTGCGATCCTCCTTGCGCTCGTGGCCGGTCTTGGCTTTATCGTCGCGATCTGGGCCTGGCGGCCCTCTGACGAGGTGGAGGTCGAGCACAGCCATGATGATCTGGCAGAGAGCGATCCGCATCTGATGGAGGGACACCACCGCCATGGCCAACGACACAGCCACGCCTTCATGATCGATCGCCTGCATCCGGAATGGCCGCGTGAGCACTGATCTCGCGGCCTATTTCGGCCTGTTCAGTGCTGCATTCCTGGCTGCCACCATCCTGCCGGCACAGTCAGAGGCGGTGCTTGCGCTGATGATCCTCGCCGATCGATATCCGCTTGCCGCCCTGATTTGTATTGCCAGCTTCGGCAATGTGCTCGGCTCCGTGGTCAACTGGATGCTCGGACGGGGGATCGAACACTATCGCGACCGTCGATGGTTCCCGGTTTCGGCGGAAAAGCTCGAAAAGGCCGAAGGCTGGTACCGCCGCTATGGAAAATGGTCCCTGCTGGCAAGCTGGGTACCGATCATCGGCGATCCGATCACGGTCGTCGCGGGTGTGTTGCGGGTGCCGTTCCTGGCATTTCTCACGCTCATTACCATCGCCAAGGTCGGCCGTTATCTGGTGCTGGCCTGGGCGACGCTCACGGTGGCCTGACCATGCTGACCTGGCTCTTGGAGTATCAGAAAGAGACCTATCTCGCATTCGGCGAGCATATAAGCACCTTCGCAAACGGCGGCGGCTCAGTCGCGCTTCTTGCGTTCCTGCCCATGGGGCTCCTGCTGGGTGCTGTCCATGCGCTCATGCCGGGCCACAGCAAGTTGCTGATGGCGACCTATGTTGTGGGCTCAAAGGGAAGCCTGCGGAGCGCGCTGCTCACCGCCATCGTCCTGGCCGCGACGCATATCACCATCTCGGTCCTGATCGTTCTTCTGTCCCTGCCGCTGATCGATTACATGTTCGGCGGTTCGGGACCGGGATCGTCGCCACTTCTGGAACACTTGAGCCTGGGCGTGATCGGTTTGATCGGTCTCTGGATGATCTGGAGAGGTCTGCGTTCCACTAGCCACAACCATAGGTCCCAGGAGGGCGCAGGCTTTGGCTTCGTGGCCGGTCTTATTCCCTGTCCGCTGACCCTGTTCGTCATGACCTATGCAACCGCGCGCGGGGTGCCCGCCCCAGGACTGCTGTTTGCCGTCCTCATGTTGGGCGGCGTAGCGTTGACGCTGTCTGTCGTCGCGCTTCTGGCTGTTTCCTTCAGGAAAGTCTTCTACCGGCTGTTCAGCCGCAATCAGCAGAGGCTCGACAAATTGTCACGTGTGCTGGAGATCACCGTCGGACTCGGCATGGTCGCAGTTGCGACAATGACCCTCGCGTAAGACGGCTGCCGCTCAAAGCGTTGCAGGTGCTATGACGTACGGCTCTCATTTGACGGAGGCGGGTCCCTAATGTCCGCGTCACAATGCTAGCTGACATTCCGCTCCCACCAGAAATCAGTCATGCCAGCCCGGCCAAGTGCTTGGCTCGCCTAGTGGATCTATTACACAGGAAATTTCTAATAACATGGCCGCTGGTTCATAACCCTTCAAGGCGTTAGGACTTCAGACACATGCTCATCGCCACGCCCGTCACGCCGTAATATCCGCGGCGTTGCTCCCATTTGTTCTTAGCATCGCCTGACGGATTTGTTGCCGCAACCATGCGCAGCCAAGATCGCTTTCCATATGAAGCGGCCAAACCATTGCCACGGGCGGAAAAGAAAGTGCCAGTGGCACCGGGCTGACCTCAAGTCCCAACAGCGGCCCATAACGAAGCGCGATGCGCGAAGATACGGTGGCAATCACCGCAGACGAACGCGCCGTGGCCAATATCGACATGAAATCGGGAGCCGCCGCCACCACTTCCAGCTCTACACCCGCATGCTCCAGAGCATCCTTGACGCAGCCATGCAGGCTGTCGGTCTGCGAGATCACCGCATGTTGTGCGGCCAAATAGGCATCCATGCTCACCGGGTTGGTAAGCGTTAGCAATTGCGGATTGAAACAGCACAAGACGCTGGATTGATAAAGCGGTTCGCAATGGTGCCGTGAATCCGGGAGATAGCTGCATCCCACAGACAGGTCGACGACGCCTGAATCCAGCATCGCCTCGATCTCCAGTGCATCGCCGCCACGAGCCAGAATACGAATGCCCGGCGCGATATCGCGCAACCGAGCGGTCAGGTCAGGCAGCAACAATAGTTCCACCTCGCTGGACAGCCCCAGCCTGAATGTACGCCGCTCGGTTGCCGGATCGAAGGCATCCGTCATCAACATCGCCGCTTGCGCCTGTCGCAGAGCCTGCCGCACCGGGCCAGACAAATTGAGCGCCCGCGCCGTCGGCTTCATCACCTGCCCGACACGGATGAACAGCTCATCCTGAAACAGCGTGCGCAGGGTGGCTATGTTATGACTCATGGCGGGCTGCTGGATTTTCAATCGTTGTGCTGCACGCGTTACACTCATCTCTTCCATCATCGCATCGAAGGCGACGAGAAGATTGAGGTCGAAGGAACGAAGATTGAAATGATCGATGACCTGCATAAGTTGTATCGATTTGATTGCTGACTAGCGCATCCTTAGCTGATGGGCAGGAACTTGCAAGCCGTTCCGCACCACAACGTAAGGAGCAAACCCATGCCATCTCGTCGTTCCATTCTCAAAAGCGCTCTGACTGGCTTAGTCGCAGCGCCCTTTGTCGCGCCATCAATCGTCTTCGCCAAGGCGCCTTTTGCCGCTGTTCAGGCACCGGGTTTCTACCGGCTGAAGATCGGCTCCGTAGAGGTCACAGCCCTGTTGGACGGCACAGTTGCCCTGCCGCTCGCCAAGCTCTACACCAACACTAGCGAAGAACACGCGCAGGACGCTCTGAATGATGCTTTTCTGCCGGAAATCGTACCAACTTCCGTCAACGCATTCCTGGTCAACACCGGCGAAAGACTGGTGCTGATCGACGCAGGCACCGGTACCTATTTGGGCCCATCGCTCGGCAAGCTCGTGTCCAACATCGAGGCTTCCGGATACAAGGTAGGTGACATTGACGATGTCATCCTCACCCATATTCATACCGATCATTCCGGTGGGTTGATGAGCGAAGGCAAACGCACTTTCCCTAACGCCACATTACGGGTCAATGAGCGGGAGGCGAAATTCTGGCTGAGCCCGGAAAACGCCAAAGCGGCGACCGGCATCGTCAAGCAGCATTTTGGCGAGGCAGACCAGTGCGTGACGCCTTACGTGCGAGCTGGAAAATTTGAAACCTTCGGAGATAACCAAGCACCCGTCCCGGGTCTGGGCTCGATTCTTTATGCGGGACATACGCCGGGTCACAGCGCCATCACGCTGGAAAGCGAAGGCCAGAAGATCGTTTTCTGGGGCGACATCACCCATGGCGATATCCTGCAATTCGATGAGCCCGGCATCGCCATAGAATTCGATATCGAACAGAAGGCCGCCGTTGCTGCCCGCGACGTCGCCTTCAGGCAGGCTGTGGAAGGCAAATACCTTGTGGCAGGCGCACATATTGCGTTCCCCGGAATCGGCCACGTGCGTACAGATAGCACCAATTATGACTGGCTCCCGGTCAACTACTCCTAGGATTCCCCCCGATTGAGCGATGGGAAGACTGGGCTCGAGATAGCCCCGTCTTCCGCAGCGACAAAGGTCGTTTCCTACAGGTCGGTCGGCCGGAACCAACTCGCTACTGGTCCGGGTCGAGCGGACCGGAAATTAGAAAAATCTATGGGTGCTCGGCAAGACGCACCCAGCCCGTTGTCGCCACGAGTGCTAGGGGTGTGTCGTGCCTGTTGCAAACTTTCAGTGAAGTCAGCATGACCCCAAAGCGGGGCCTGCCTTCAAGCTTTGTTAACCTTTGACGGCCCAATCGCCACAGGGCCGCTGGCCGCCTATATCGGCGGGTAAGGTTTGGAAGCGTTAAGCCGCACCAACTGCCCGCGAATAGACGCCGGGCGGCATTCCCACATGCCGATTGAAGGCGACGCTGAAAGCGCTGGTCGATCCATAGCCGACGCGCTCGGCAATGTCCGCTATGGGTATATCCTCGCGGAGGAACTCCTTTGCCAGTGCCATACGCCATCCCGTCGCGTATTCCATCGGTGCTACACCAACTTCCTTGCGGAAACGATCGAAGAAGGTCGAGCGAGACATGGTAGCCTCCTGAGCAAGCGTCTCCACCGTCACGCTACGACCCGGATCTGCGTGTATCCGGCGCAAGGTCGGCGCCAGCAGCGGATCGGCCATGCCACGCAGGAGACCCGGCGGCGCTTTGGCGCTTGCTGCCGATCGTAACGCGTCGATTAACAACACATCGAGCAATCGGTGGAGGACCATTTCGCGCGCGGCACGATCAGCCCTCGTCTCCTCGTTGATCATTCGGACGAGAGCGATCAGTCGCTCTTCACCATGAACATGGATGACTTCCGGCAGCAGAGATACGAGAAGGGCTTTGTCATCCGAGCCGAAAGTGCAATGCCCGACCAGTGCCTTGATCTCCGCCGACGTTTCCGGGTCGCCCAGGCGAAAGATACCGGGGCTGGTTTCCAGACGTTGGGGAAGTGCGCCGCGTGGTGGCGGCTCCATGCTGCTCATCGTGAATGAGAAGATCTTTGGGACCAGGACGAAGTCACCCTCAGTGAGCACCATTGGCTCACGACCGGCAATCGTCATCAGGCAACGGCCCTCGACCACGGCGCAGTAGAAGGGGCTTCCGACCTCCGTACGCTCAACGAGCCACCGACCGCCGCCCGTCACCAGCTTTGATATCGACGGGCTCGGCTTCAACAAGGAAACAACTTCGGCAACCGGATCGGTCATCAATTCGGACTTCTGCTAAACAATCTCGGACATGAGCATATAGAAGGTCCGGTTGATCAGGTCCATCTTCAGCTTTGTTAAATGTCAGGAGACGGAACATGCCAAAGATCCTCATCACCGGTTGCTCGTCCGGTTTCGGCCTCGCCATCGCACGCAAATTCTTGAACACCGGGTGGGACGTCGTCGCAACCATGCGCACGCCTCGAAGCGACCTTCTTCCTTCGAACGACAGGCTCGAAATCCTGCAGCTGGATGTCACCAGCGCGGACAGCATTGCTGAGGCGGTCGAAACCGCCGGCACGATCAATGCTCTGGTCAACAATGCCGGGGTCGGCATGCTCAATGTGCTTGAAGGCACGGAGATGTCGAATATCCGCGAACTGTTCGAGACAAACGTCTTCGGTGCGATGGCGATGTCAAAAGCTGTCCTTCCGCAGATGCGATCCCGTCGCTCAGGCGTCATCGTTAACGTCAGCTCGGCCGTCACGATAAGGCCGTTGCCCGCGCTTTCGGTTTACCGCGCCAGCAAGGCAGCGCTCAATGCCTTCACGGAGAGCCTCGCGCTCGAGGCGGCGCTGTTCGGCATCCGCGCTAAACTCGTCCTACCTGGCTCTGCACCGACGACCGGCTTCGGCAAGAATGCTGTCTCGCGCATGGGCATGGAAATCCCCGAGCCTTACCAAGCATTCGTCCAAGACTACCTGACGAAGTTGAGATCCGGGACTGAAGTCACGACGCCGGATGAGGTCGCAGAGGCTGTCTGGAGGTCTGTGACAGAGAGCGATGCGCCAATGAAGATCCCGGCCGGAGCGGACGCGGAAACCTCATATCGCGAAGCCGGTCATTCGCTCGCCTAACATCATCACCCAAATCAACCTTTGAAGGTCCAGACCCATGAATAATCTGATCAATCTCGCGATGCATATTCCGACACCTGAGGCCGCTCTCACCGTAGCCTACACGCCGATCCGTCTTTCGATGCACGGCCGCCAGCCATTGGAACTGCGTCTGACCGCCCCCGCTACGGGGGCCAAGCTTCCGATCGTGCTGCTGTCGCATGGCTACGGCCCATCCAACTACATTCCGTCAAAGGACGGTTACGCTCCTCTTGTCCAGTTTTGGGCCGAGAGAGGGTTCGTGGTGATCCAGCCGACGCATGCGAGTTCTCGCGTCGGTGGCCTGCCGTCAAATTCATCCGGCACGCCATTCTTCTGGCGCGAGCGTGTCAATGAGATGAAGGCGATCCTTGACCAGTTGACCGAAATTGAACGGGAGGCGCCAGCCGTTGCTGGCCGGATGGATCATTCACGCATCGGCGCGGTCGGTCATTCCTTTGGCGGCCACACCGTTGGGCTCCTGCTCGGCGCGCAGGTGGATGGTGAGGATTTTTCCGATCCAAGAATCTCGGCCGGCGTTCTCCTGACGACACCGGGCCGCGGCGGCAAGGACATGACGCCTGAGAGTGCTGCCCGGTTTCCGTTTTTCGACGTCGATTTCTCGACGCTATCGACACGCAGCCTCGTCGTTTGCGGTGATATGGACAATCCGCATTTTACAACCCGCGGTCCTGAGTGGCATGCAGATGCATTCCACGATGCACCGGGCGCTAAAGAAATGCTGATGATGCACGGGGTCGGGCATGGTCTTGGCGGCATTGCAGCTCTCGACGCAAAGGAAACAGACACTGAAGCACCAGACGTGCTGGAAGCGACCCGACGTCTTACGCTCGCCTGGCTTCAGACCGCGCTCGGCGCGGACAAGGGCGCTTGGCCGAGAGCTTGCCTCGCACTTAAGGGTGAGGTCGCAACGCTTGCGGCGGTCAGAGAGAAGCAGATCTAGACCTGGGGGCGATTGTCTTAGGCATCGTCGGGACTGATCTTGTTATGCCCGCTTTTACCGAGATCGCTCGCGATATTGGTGGCGACCGCTTCAACGCAGGCGACCCTCGCGGCTTACGTCGCGGGCACGCGGGTGGGGCTACTCGCCCGTACCTGTTGATCTGGTCGCTCTTCCAGATCCGCGCTGTTCATGGTCCCACCGCCGCCGCGCATTGAGTATTTCCATGACAGGCGATTACGCCGCACTACCAATCCACGTACGTTAAATCAATCAATAATTCAGTTAGCTATTATGTCTGATTGGCAGGTCGCAGGTTCGATTCCGCTCAAGACCTTAATACGCACACGTCCATTGATCGGTAGGGATTGTGCTTGAGCGGAGGAAGGTAGGGGGATCAGAGTCTCCGAAATAGCAAAGCCCTCCAAGCGACATCGGACAAGCATCAGCGGTGGCTACAAAACTACATATGCGTTAATGTGGGTTTTCTTAGATTTGGACTGCGTTAGATGAGCCGATTGACGATCGACATAACGGATCAACAACATCAAAGCCTGAAGGCGCTGGCAGCATTGCAAGGCAAGACAATCAAGCAGTATGCGCTTGAGCTCCTCTTCCCCGGTGACGCAGACGCAGAGCGAATCTGGGGGGAGTTGAGGACGTTGATGAACATGCGCGTCAATGAGGGGCTTGCCGGGAGACTGTCGACCAAAACTGTAGGGGAGATCCTTGACGAGGAGGTTTCCGAGGGTCGCGTTTAACTGCCTATATTCTTACCGCGGAAGCGGAATCAGATCTACCTTCGGTAATCCGCTACACATATACGCAATGGAGTGCTGCGCAGGTACGCCGCTAGTCTCGGGTTTGGAGCGAGGTATCGCAACCCTTGCCGAAGGCAGAGGTTCGTTCAAGGATATGAGTGCGCTTTATCCGGCGTTAAGTATGGCGCGATGCCAGCACCACTACGTCTTTTGTCTGCTTCGTGAGGATGCGCCCGCCCTTATCGTAGCGATTTTTCACGAACGAATGGATCTGATGAAGCGTTCGGTGGATCGTCTGAAAGAATGACGTTTGGGCGGAGGCGAGATTATGTGAGCCCAAGACCGACGAATCGTCGTTGTTGCGTGGCCGAAACATGGGTCGTCAGTTCTGATCCCTTCAAGAGCGAAACCGGCCAAAACCAGGCGGTTGTGCTATCCCGGCAGCCGTTGCATCACCGCCGTCAGGACTTCGCTACCTGCTGCAGTTTGTTTATGTGCTCGCGGCAGAGCGCCTCGATCAGGGCGTGAAGTTGTGCCGTTCGGTCCTGAAGCCAGGCGAGTGCCTCTTCGGAAATTTCGAAACGCTTCGAATAGCGCGCTTTGACGTAGGCCTCGTTGAGAACGTTGTACCATGCGGTAAAACGCTGATGGTCGCGTGGCCAGATGTCGACCAGCCGCTGATCACGATCCTCTGAAAGGCCTCGGAGGAATTTGAGGTTGTGTGACGCAGGTGAATAGTTTGTCACTGTCAGGAGAAAGCAGTTGTAGGCCGTCTCGACCGCCTGATGAAGTTGGAAGGCCGCGATGTTGGCATTGTTATCCTTAAGGGCAAACCCAGCCAACCTGATGAAGGTTTGAGCATCAGGAAAATGCCTGCGGAAATGCTCCTCCGCCACCCTGAGTGCATCGGCAGGGCTGAGCGGTTTCGCTTCAGCCAACGGCCGGTCGTCGAATTCATAGAGCACGACACCTTCACGGGCGAGATCGACGAAGAAGGCTTGGCCATCATGCAGAAAATTGCTGATCTCGCGTGCTCCATGCACGATGAGACCAACGGGTGTCTCGATCTCCTTGTCCCACATCAGCCGGTCGGTTGCCTTGTCCCAGTATTTCGGATCGGCCAGTTCCTTGTTGCTAACGATGACGAGAATATCGAAATCCGATCGATAGCCCTTTGACGTGTGCGGCTCATCCACCCAAGTGCCACGGGCGTAGGAGCCGAACAGAATGATTTTGAAAATCTGCCCGTCTTTCTTGGCCTCGGACTTCGAGCGCTCGACAATGCCGGCGAACTCTTCGTGGATGATCCGGACCACCCTTCCCAGTTCGCGCTGCTTTGTCTGCGGAAGATGTCCGATATCCGTTTTCATAGCCTCACCATCGATTCTTCTGAACGGATATTCTAGCCGTGATCGGGTGGCGATTGCTACTCCACATTGTTGTAGGGGTTGAGGGGCTAGGACGCCATTTTTCGGTTTAGGATCGAGGTCTGTCGGAATAAGAATACATGAACTACCTCCTGGTGGTCCAAGTCTCGTCCACATCCCGCCCCGCCAGAACCGTCAATATTCCATGCCGAAACACAGACATGTCGATATTCCACCAATGACAGAGCAAGAAATGAGCGATTTTACAGGCAGCGCAGCCATCCCTTCACGGACAATTCACCCCCCACAGTCCATCAGCGTCGAAGCGCAAGCGTCACTGTCGCGCCTGGTCGACAAGGACGGCAGTCCCATCAATGCGCAGTATGAAATGCCCTCTCCGGAGGACTTTTCCGGCTGGATGAATAAAAAAGCCGTAGTAGATGCGCATTACGCCGCCGCGGCAAAAGATCTTGCCGGGAGTTTGCAGTCCACAGTCGAGACAATTGTAGTCGAACAAGCAACGATCCATGTCGCGACGCCGCACGGACAATTTGATGCTCGTGGCGCACTGATCGATCTGCATGGCGGCGCATTGGTGTTCGGAGGCGGTGAGGCCTGCCGCGTCAGTGCGCGTCGACAGGCGCACCAGCATGTCGTTCGATGCTACGGCGTCGACTACCGGATGCCGCCTGAGCATCCATATCCGGCCGCTCTTGATGACTGCTTGGCCACGTATCGCCATGTCTTGACTGGTCATTCCTCCGACAAGGTGGTCATCTTGGGTCGATCGGCAGGCGGCAATCTGGCGACCGCCATGCTGCTGCGGGCGAGAGATGAAGGCATGCCAATGCCCGGCAGATTAGTCTTGCTCTCGCCACAGGTTGACCTCACCGAATCGGGCGACAGTTTCCAAACAAACCAGATGATTGATCTCGTTCTGCCGCGCCCGCTCAGATCAAACAACCTGCTCTACGCCGGTGGTGCTGATCTTTCCAATCCCTATCTATCACCGCTCTTCGGCGATTTGGCGGGCCTTCCGCCGACATTCCTGCAGACCGGCACGCGTGACCTGTTCCTATCGAACACGGTGAGGATGCATCGAGCCTTGCGAAAAGCTGGCGTGGAAACAGAATTGCACGTCTTTGAAGCGATGCCCCATGGTGGCTTCATGGGTGGGACACCGGAAGACCAGGAACTCGAAGCGGAGATCCACCGGTTCGTCATGGCAAACTGGAACTGAGGCGGGAAACCCACACAGGTTTGGCGCAGCCCCTCTGTTGACCTGCTACATCCCTGGCCACATTCCTCCGTCAAGTCGGAGGTTTGCTCCTGTGATATAGCCGGCACGGGGGCTCGAGAGAAACGCAATCGCATCCGCAATCTCCTCGAGGGTTCCGACCCTTCCAAGGGGCACCTGAGCAAACATTGGCAGGATTTCTCTCTCTATGTCATTCCAGGGGGCGTCAATGGCCATCCCCTTCTCAATGGCCTTCTTACGGAATGCGGTATCCAAACTGATGCTATGCACCGTTCCAGGCGAAACGGTGTTTGCGGTGATGCCGTGTGCAGCAACGTCTTTTGCGAGCGACGCCGTCATCGCGATCATGGCTGCTTTGGCGGCAGAGTAGTCCGGTCGACTTGCAGGCGGCATCAGGGCCGCTAGGCTTGAGATGTTTATGATCCGACCCCACCGCGACGCTTTCATTGCGGGCAGAACGAGCGAGATGATCCTCACAGATGCGAGCACATTCCTGTCATAGACAGCGGCCCACGTTTCAGAGTTTGTCGAGGTCCAATCCTCCGCCGGGGCAGATCCGCCGGCATTGTTGACCAGGATGTCGATCGAGCCTGCTGCAGCCTTTGAATCACGAACCAGACGATCAACCTGATCCGGCACTGTCAGATCGCCGAATACCGCGAAAGCATGACCTCCAGAGGATATGATATCATGGGCGACCTCCTCTGTTTTCATTCTGTCGCGACCGTGGACAAGAACGGTTGCCCCTTCCTTTGCGAGGCCTCTGGCCACGCCCTCGCCAATCCCCTTACTGCTTCCCGTGACCAGTGCAACCTTGTTTTGGAGTTGTAAGTCCATGATATTTCATCCGTGTTATCGTCTCCTGCAGATATGAGGTTCGTTGATGAAACAGGCAATTACGCACTTTAAAGTGCCTGTCGAGGACAGGGCGACATGCCTCGGAGCCGACGGATCTGTCTCTCATGTGAGCAGGGTGCTTCGGATGATCACAGGACGTTGGAAACTGCCGATCCTTTTCCGATTGTTCGCCGAACCATCATTGCGGGCATCGCAGTTCATGAGAGACATACCTGGCATATCCCAGAAGATGCTAACGCAACATCTCAGGGAACTGGAAAATGACGGCCTCATAATCCGACACGACTTTCAAGAGCAGCCTCCTCGAGTCGAATACTCGCTGAGTTCAGCAGGCCACGGGCTTATGCCGATTTTGATGGCGGTCAGGGAATTCTCTCGGGATTATCCTGTCGAACGGCGTCGATAACTAACTTGGGTGCCGAACGCTTGGCGCAACATTCCGAAAATATCGCTTGTATTATGGACTGAATGGTTCCATATTGACTCCATGGTCAAGCGCACTCAAATATCCGCGTCCGTTGGTCGCCCTCGAGAATTTGAACTCGATGAAGCAGTTCGAAAAGCAATGCAGGTATTTTGGGATCGTGGATATCACGATGCATCACTTCCCGACCTGCTTGAGGGCATGGAGCTTTCCAGAGGCAGCTTTTATAAGGCTTTCGTCGACAAGCGAGGCGTCTATCTGCGTGCCCTCGACGCTTACATCGAGGAAGCCGTTCGCTCGGTCGGTGAAACGCTGCATTCCAATCCGTCGCCCAAAGCCGCAATTCGAGACGCTTTTTCTCAACAAGTGGATCAAGCATCGGGAACGGAAGGTCTGCGTGGATGCCTTGTCGTCTTTGCAGCTGTCGAAATGCTACCAGAGGATAAAGAGGTCGCACCACGTATTTCCCGGCTGTTCAGACGGTTGCAAGATCTTTATGCGGCGGCGATCATAAGGGCCCAGGGCTTGGGCGAAATCGATCCAGGGCTGGATGAACGAACGCTCGCCAGGTTCCTCGTGTGTCAGATTCAGGGCATGCGGGTCCTGGCCAAGGCAGGAGCGGATCGCGCTGAGACGAGGGCCATGGTCGAACTGGCACTGAAGGCACTTGGCTGACCCAAATTTGGAACCAAATAGTTCCAAATACTTAACATTGCAAACCGTCGATCGATTTTTTGGTCGATGTGGAGAGACTTATGAGAGACACCAGCAATCCCGATGACAAACTCGATCCACGTCGATGGATAGCACTGGTCATCCTTTTGACCGGCGCCTTTTTGCCACCGCTCGACTTCTTCATCGTCAATGTGGCGCTGCCCTCGATCCGGGAGGATTTCAGGGCCTCTGCGTCAACGATGCAGCTGATTATCTCCGGTTACGCCACCACCTATGCTGTGATGCTGATCACTGGGGGCAGGCTTGGAGATCTCTATGGTCGACGAAATGTCTTTCTGGCTGGAATGGTCGGGTTTGCAGCCGCATCTGCCTTATGCGGTTTTGCCTGGTCTCAGGCCGCGTTGGTCGCTGGCCGTATCCTTCAGGGGTTTGCAGCGGCAATCATGGCACCGCAAGCCTTGGCTTCCATCAATGCGATTTTCCCAGACCACGAAAAATCAAAAGCCCTCAGCTTTTATGCCCTGACATTCGGGGTTGCATCGATGGTTGGTCTGTTTCTCGGTGGTGCGTTGATTGCGCTTGATATCCTTGGACTTGGATGGAGAGCCATCTTCCTCATCAATCTGCCAGTTGTCGCGGTCGCTGCGCCGTCGGCCTTCATCATGTTGCGGGAAACCCGATCTGAGCGCCCAAGCAAACTGGATCTTGGCGGAGCATTGTTGATCGCGATTGCGCTATCTGCGCTGATTGCGCCGCTGATCGAGGGGCGGGAGCAGGGGTGGCCGATCTGGCTAATCCTGATGCTTGCCACGTCCCTCCCGTTTTTCCTCCTGTTCTGGCGGCATGAGAAACACCTGGAGTCGGCGGGGAGAGATCCGATTCTTGCACCTAGCCTGCTGCAAAACCGTGGACTAATGCGCGGGCTGCTGGCTGCATTGTTCTTCTACTCGCTTGCGGCCTTCTGGCTGATATTCTCGGTCTATCAGCAGGGTGGCCTTGGTCTGACGCCTTTCGAGGCCGGGCTGGCGATCCTTCCTGCGGCCGTCGGCTTCGTCCTTGGTCCTTTTGCAAGTGAGCGCATCCTCCGCGTCTTCGGAAGATTTTCCGCCGGCGCCGGCATGGTGCTGCAAGCTGCAGGGTTGTTTGGAACGGCGGCCTTGATTTCGAATGGCCTTCCGCAATTCCTTTTTGCTGCGCTTTTTCTTATCGGAGCGGGGCAGGGGATCGCCCTTCCAAACCTGGTGAAGAGCATCGTGCAAAGGGTGGACCGGACGCAGTCAGGATTGGCCTCTGGTCTGGTCAATTCGATGTTTCAGATTGGCGGTGCGTTGGCAGCCGCAATCGTTGGCGGATTGTTCTTCTCGATCTTGGGGTCGGCCACAGACGTTCAATCCATTGGCCGAGCATACAGCGTTGCAGCCGTTGCAATTGCCATTTGTCTTCTCATCGCGGGATGGCTTTCCGTCAGCCTGACATCGCCCCAACCGTTGCGTCGATGAGCGGCGCGATAGCAGCGCATCACTAGCCGATCGCGCTGAAACGGCGTGAAACTCCCGAGCAAAACAGAGACATTCAGAGGTACTCTCCATGAACAACATCTCCACATTACCTCTTTCCGGCAAGCGCGCGCTGGTCACCGGTGCGGCACGCGGTATCGGTGCGGCAATTGCGCTAAAACTGGCCGAGGATGGTGCCGACGTTGCGATCACCTATGAGAAGTCGGTCGAGAAAGCGGAAGCTCTCGTTGCCAAGATCCGCGCCATGGGTCGAAATGCGATCGCCATCCATGCCGATGCCGCGAGCACATCCTCCGCCATGGCTACCGTCGAACAAACTGTCGCTGAGCTCGGCGGCCTTGATATTCTCGTCAATAATGCCGGTGTCCTTTCCGCAAGTGATTTCTCCACGCAGCCACTTGAGGAGATTGATCTTCAGCTGAACGTCAATGTTCGCGGCGTCTTTCTGATCACCCAGGCAGCGCTGAAATACATCCCCAACGGAGGTCGCATCATCAGTACCGGCAGCAATGCGGGTCTGGCTGTGCCGTTCGCGGGGATCGCGGTCTATGCCGCGACCAAGTCTGCGCTGGAAAGCTTCACGCGCGGTCTCGCACGTGAGCTGGGCTCTCGGGAAATTACCGTCAATCTGGTTCGACCAGGTCCGATTGATACTGACATGAACCCTGCCGATGGCGCGCTTGCAGCCGCTATTCTGCCAAACCTGTCGATTGCTCGATATGGTAAAACCAGAGAAGTCGCTGAGGCCGTCGCCTTTCTTGCGGGGCCCGGTGCAGCCTACATCACCGGCTCAGGCATTCTCGTCGATGGCGGCATCAGTGCCTGAGCATTAATACGAGGCGGTGCCTCGCCGCTCTGTCCTGTAGGTGATAACGCGGAATTTGGGCGCGCATGGGCTGCGGAGTTCCCTCCGCTGCACTGTGCGCGTAAATTTGGCGAAGCGGGCGGCGGCCATCATCCAGGAATTTCTCCACTCCGTTGGTGGTTTTCCTGCGTTGCAATCGTACCTAGGTAGCAAATATGGGTGGCCTGGTTTCTGCTCAAGCGCCCGTTGAGCGGTAACATACCTAACGTATGAACATGGAGAAACATTTGAAGACCATCGGCATACTTGGCGGAATGTCCGCGACATCAACCCAGATTTATTACCGAGAACTCTGCAGGCTTACCCGCGAGAGCCTGGGAGGACTTCATTCTCCCGAGCTTCTCATACGGTCTGTCGACTTCGACGAAATCGAAAAATTGCAGGCATCCTCCGATTGGGACGCGGCGGGCCGAATCCTCAATGAACATGCTATCGCGCTGCAGCGCGGCGGCGCCGACCTCCTCATCCTTGCGACAAACACCATGCACAAGGTGGCGGACAAGATCGTGGGCGGGGTGTCGATTCCCTTCGTGCACATCGCGGACGCAACTGCAACCGCTATCGTCGACCGCGGTTTCCGGAGACCGGGTTTGATGGCAACCGCCTTCACCATGGAACAGACCTTCTATACCGACCGTCTCATCGCTCAGGGGCTGTCGCCAACGATCCCTGAAGCTGATGATCGAGCTGAAACCCATCGTATTATCTATGAAGAGCTGTGCCGCGACATCGTTCGCGAGGAGAGCCGCTTGACCTATGAACGGATTGCGCAGCACCTGGTCGACAAAGGCTGCGACTGTCTTATCCTCGGCTGTACCGAGGTGGGTATGCTGTTAAACCAGGATCACGTAGGCGTTCCCGTCTTCGACACGACCCTCATTCATTGCAAAGCCGCCCTTCAAGCTGCTTTACAATGACATGTTGTGTTCTGACGGTCGATCGATCGTGAGAACGGTGAGGGGCAATGGTCAAACCTGTTCGCCCAGGTGATGCCGGACCCACTTCGCTTCTTCCGATGCGGTACGCCCGAAATGCCGTCTGAAGTCGCGGCTGAATTGCGCCGGGCTGACATAGCCCACTGACGCCGCCACCTCTGCAATTGTTCCAGTCTGGCGGGCGATCATCAGTCTCGCTTCATGGAGCCGCATCGCCTTCACATATTGCATGGGACTTGAGCCTGTCAGCTCCTTGAAATGGACATGGTAGGAAGGAACGCTCATGCCCACCGCTCTGGCAAGGTCCGCGACGGTGATTTCAGAGCCGTAGTTTTTGCGCAGCCATGCCAGGCTCTCGACCAGTTTTCCCGACGTCCCTTTCCGCTGCAGGGCCGCGATCACTGCGCCGCCTTGCGGCCCTGACATGACCCGGTAATGCAGCTCACGCAGGATGGAGTGTCCAAGGACAGCGACCTCAACCGGACTGCCAAGCGCCGTGAGCAAGCGGAGCAGGACGTCTTCGATACTGCTATCCATCCTGCTCGAGAAGAGCCCTTTTGGCTTGACGCTTGCAGGACCGGCGAGTTTTTCGAGCTGCGTGGAGATCTCGGCCGCCATCTGCATGTCGAACTCTAAATAGACCGCGAGCAGTGGCCGCCGTGGACTGGCTGTAGATGTCATCCGGAAGGGAACGGGCACCGAAACGGCAAGATAGTGGTCTTCGTCGTAGAGGTAGATTTCCCCGTCCAGAATGCCGTGTTTGCTCCCCTGCAATACGAACACGGCACCCGGCTTATAAAGAACCGGAATGTCATTCAGCACTGCTTCCGTGCGTAGGATACGGATACAACCGAGCCCGGTCTGGTTGTAGCCAAGACGAGGAGCGAGTTGTCCGGCCAAGGCGGCACACTGGTTATCTGTAGAGGGCGGCGTTTTACAGTTCATAGGAATTGGCAAAACTCTAAAAGGATCCGCAATCGAACCCGCGTTGTCTCCAGACTATCTGTCACATCAACGGGTAATCAAGGAGTTTCAGAAATGTCGAGCAAAACGTTTTTCATAACAGGGGCGAACTCGGGCTTTGGGCTGGCCATCGCCACTGCCGCAATCGAAGCCGGTCACAGGGTCATCGGGACTCTCCGATCCGAAGCTTCGCGTGAAGCGCTGGCAAAGGCCCTCCCGGAACTGCGCCCGGTCCTCTGCGACGTAACCGATTTCGACCGCATCCCTGACGTCGTTCAGCAAGCGGAGGGCGAACACGGGCCAGTCGATGTGCTGATCAACAATGCCGGATACGGTCACGAGGGTGTGCTTGAGGAATCGCCGATCGAGGAGATGCGCCGCCAGTTCGACGTGAACGTGTTTGGCGCCGTTGCAGTCGCCAAGGCGTTTCTCCCGAGGTTCCGTGAGCGCCGAAGCGGCTTTATCGTCAACGTCACGTCGATGGGCGGCATGATCACCATGCCCGGCATCGCCTATTACTGCGGCAGCAAGTTCGCGTTGCAGGGTATTTCAGAAGTCATGCGTTTGGAAATGGCGCCGTTCGGTGTGCACGTAACAACCCTTTGCCCCGGCTCGTTTCGGACGGACTGGGCAGGCCGTTCCATGGTCCGCACAGAGCGTTCCATTGCTGACTATGATACCCTGTTTGATCCGATCCGCGAGGCGCGTCAGGCAGTGAACGGCAAGCAGCTCGGAAATCCGCAAAAGCTCGCCGACGCGGTGCTTACCCTCATCGAATCTGACAATCCCCCGCCGCAACTTCTCCTTGGCAGCGATGCGCTCAAACATGTAACGGCGCGGATCGAACGCCTGACCCAGGAAATCGAAGCTTGGAAGGGCGTGACTGTCTCCACGGACGGCTAACGCAACCCAAAAATTTGCTGTTGACGATCTGCCTACTAGAAGGTAGACAAGCTGCATGAGCAATCTTTCGACCACCTCGGACGACATTCTGGCGTCCACCCGACACCTTCTGATAAGCGGCGGCTACAATGGCTTCAGCTACGCCGATATCTCGGAGATTGTCGGTATCCGCAAAGCAAGCATTCATCATCATTTTCCCAGCAAGGTCGATCTGGTGCGTGAGCTGGTCAAGCGTTATCGGGAGGATGGCCAGGCAAGCGTGGCAGTCCTTGAGCAGAAGGTTCCGAATGCTCTGGACATCCTCAAGGCTTATGCAAACCACTGGGCTGCATGCATTGAGGATGCCAGCAGACCCTACTGTGTCTGTGCTATGCTTGCCAGTGAACTGCCATCCCTCCCCACGGAAGTCGCAACCGAGGTTACGAACTTTTTTCGCTTCATCTCCTCGTGGCTGGCTTCGGTCATGGAGCGAGGTTCCAAGCAGGGCGAACTGAGTCTTACCAGTGCGCCGCATGTCGAAGCCGAAACATTTCTGGCAACCGTCTACGGGGCAATGCTTTCGGCGAGAGCCAATGGGAAGCCGGAAGTGTTCTCAATGATACTCGAACCTGCCCTCAATCGTCTCACGCCGACGGTTTCTCACTAATCCTGCGTGGCAAGGCTACTCGGGTCAATCGCGTCAATCGCGTCAATCGAAACTACCAACTAGTAGGAAGATAAAAATGAGAAATACTTTCCCAGCCTTGGCCCTCGGGCTGACCAGCATCCTTGCTGTAACTGTCCTTTCGGCACCCGCATCTGCCGAAGATAAGAAAGCCGCGCCGATCCATGTCCGCGGCAGCATCGTCGACTACCAGGCGTCAACGCTCAAAGTGAAGACCCGCGAAGGTGAGACCGTCGACGTCGCCCTTGCCGACGAGTGGAAAGTCGCCAGCGTTGCCAACGCAAAGGTCACCGACATCAAGCCGGGCGATTTTGTGGGTATCGCATCATTGCCAAAGGCCGACGGCGGCGATGGTGCGCTTGAGGTCCTTATTTTCCCGCCGGCAATGAAAGGCACAGGCGAGGGGAGCTACGGTTGGGATCTGAAGCCCGACAGCAGCATGACCAATGCGACAGTCGCGGATGCCGTTAAAGGCGTCGATGGCCGGACTGTCACCGTGACCTATCATGGCAAGGAAAAGAAGATCGCCATTCCGGATGGGACACCGGTCGTGACCATCGCCGCGGCCACCAAGGATGATCTCGTTCCTGGCGCCGTTGTCTTCATCACCGCCGAAAAGACTGCAACAGGCCCTATCGCCCATCAGGTGGTCGTCGGCAAGAATGGCGTGGTTCCACCCATGTGAAGACCACGCCGTCACTGGCCGGAGCAGCCGCCTTACTGCTTCGGCCAGTGACTACAGATCGACGCTGCTTGGTGTGCAGCCGCTAATGCACAGATGAAAGACGCTGAGATGAGCGCAGACGCTTCCAATGACAATGTTCAATACCCTCGGACGATCTTTATCCGCCGCCACTCAGTTGTGACTCGGCTTACGCACTGGCTGAACGTGCTTTGCCTGGGCTTCCTTCTTTTGAGCGGGCTTCAGATCTTCAATGCCCACCCGGAGCTTTATTGGGGTCATTATGGCGCGAACGGCGACCCTGCCATCCTGACAATCGGCTCAGATGATGGCGGTGGTCAGCCGCGCGGTTTCGTTCGTATTGCCGGGCTGGAGATCCCCACGACGGGCCTGCTTGGCGTTTCTCAGGCTGATGGCGAACAAGTCTCACGCGCTTTTCCCTCCTGGGCAACCATCCCTTCATTCCAGGATCTTGCGGCCGGACGTCGCTGGCATTTCTTCTTCGCCTGGCTGTTTGTGATCAACGGCATTGTCTATCTCGGCTTCAGCGTGCTGAGCGGACATTTCCGCAAAGACCTCGCGCCAAAGCCCCATGAGATCTCGCCGCGCCACCTCGGCCGCGAAATCCTCGACCACGCTCGGCTCCGCTTTCCGGAAGGGGAGGAGGCCAAACACTACAACGCGCTTCAAAAGCTCACCTATCTGGGGGTCATTGTCGTTCTGCTGCCGCTGATGGTGCTGACAGGTTTGACAATGTCGCCGGGCGTCGATGCCGCTCTGCCGTCCCTTGTCGATATTTTCGGCGGACGCCAGTCCGCGCGCACGATCCATTTCATCACAGCGTCGGCGCTTGTCATCTTCGTCATCGTGCACGTGGCAATGGTGGTCCTTTCCGGGACCTGGAACAACATCCGCTCGATGATCACCGGACGCTATGCGATCCAGGAGAAAGGCCAGAAATCATGAGCAAGCTTTTCACCCGACGCCGCTTTCTCATCGGCGGCACGCTCGGGGCCAGCGCCCTTACTCTCTCGGGTTGCGACCTCTTGGACCAGAACGCAGACGTCGCAAACGTCCTTCGCTCAGCTGAGCATCTGACCATGAAAGCCCAGAGACTGCTTCAGGGGCGCGATTCACTGGCGCGCGAGTTTGACGAAAAGGACATTTCCCCCTCCTTCCGTGTCAATGGAACGAGTGCTCCCGACAGCGATGAATATGCGGAACTGTTGGAAGGTCACTTCACAAACTGGCGACTGAAGATCGACGGTCTTGTTGATCGGCCTCGAGAGATTTCGCTCATAGATCTGAAGGCGCTTCCTTCCCGCACCCAGATCACCCGCCATGACTGCGTCGAAGGCTGGAGCGCCATCGCCAAGTGGAGAGGCGTTCCGCTCGCCCATCTGTTGCGCCTTACTGGCGTCAAGCCGACGGCGCGATATGTCGTCCTGCATTGTGCCGACGAACTCGAAAAGACGCTCGACGGAAGCGGCCGCTATTACGAGAGCATTGATCTCATCGACGCGGTTCATCCGCAAACCATCCTCGCCTACGAGATGAACGGCGAGGACCTTAGCGTTGGTCACGGCGCGCCCTTGCGTCTCAGGGTCGAGCGGCAACTGGGGTACAAACAGGCCAAGTACATCATGCGCATCGAACTGGTCGACAGCTTCGCCGGCCTGTGGGGCGGGAACGGCGGCTATTGGGAAGATCGCGGCTACGAATGGTACGCCGGCATCTAAGGCCACCAAATGGCAAACCACAGGAAAACAATCCATGAGCCGACGCAAAGTCCAGAATGCGATGCCGATTTCAGCAATTGCACCTTCACGACAGGTCGAAATCAACCAAACCAGTTCGATCCTCTCGGATCCTGACGGCCGATGGGCGGCGAGGCACCAAGAGGCGATCAGCGATGCCTTCGAGAAAAGTGCGCGCATCAAGGGTTCCCACGGCGGCGGGGCAAAGGTTTCCTCTCAAGGCGGCTCGCATGACCTCGATAGTTCCGAGATGTCAGCCGGGAAACTCTCCGGCGAAAGCGATCGGATCGACCGTACTGAATGGGACGAGAACACCCTCTTCGGCAAGCATGTCGTCTTCATCTGACGACGCTAGCGCAAACCATCAATCAACCAGTTCAGAAAGTGGAAGAAAACAATGTCGCACAACCAGACCTCCCGTGCCCCGCGCGGCAACGACCAGTGGCTCAAGCAGTATTACTTTACCAGGGCGGCCTTCTCAGTGCTGTGGGTCGCGGCTGCGTTGACTGCCGGACGACATTCCTTTGCGGTGGCTGCCGCACTGCTGATCATCTATCCCGCTTGGGATGCAATCGCGAACGTTATCGATGCCGCAAGGAGCGGTGGTCTTGCCGCCAACCGGAGCCAAGCGATCAACGTCGCAGCGAGCTCGGTTATGACGATAGCCGTGATCCTGGCGTTGACAATGAACATGAACTGGGTTCTCGGCGCTTTCGGTCTATGGGCGATTTTTTCGGGGCTGTTGCAGCTTGGAACTGCCGTGAGGCGTTGGATAACGAGTGGAGGGCAGTGGGCGATGATTTTGAGCGGTGGCCAATCCTCTTTGGTCGGTGCACTCTTCATCTTTCAAGCGCAAATGCCGCAGGAACCTTCTATCTCAACGGTTGCGGGCTACGCTGGCGTCGGGGCATTCTACTTTCTGGTTTCGGCAATTTGGCTGTCGATCGCCCTGTCGCGTCGCAGTACGCAACCCATCTCGTAAGCGCTACCTCGCGCCAATGAAACCGCTTGGAAGATATTCAAATGATGACAGATGATGCGGCAGGGCAACTTGCATCGGAGGACCATCGACAACCTGGATTCAGCTCTCCTCTATATCCTGGCCGAACGCTTTCGCTGTACCGAGCAAGTCGGCCATTTGAAGGCTAAGCAGGCGTTGCCGGCAATCGATAATGAGCGAGAGCGACGCCAATTGGATCGACTGATGAGCATCGCTAGTGATGTTGGCCTCAGTGGGCACTTTGTCGAACGGCTGATGACAATGATCGTGGGTGCTGTGGTGGAGCGGCATAGGGAGATTGCGGCCAAGAAGTAAGTTGTCTGTCGCGCCTGTGCTACCGCAGCCGTGGATCGGAGTGGAAAATCGATCTTCTTTGGGCGGCTTACCATGCAGCGGTTTTTGTGAGGTGGTCCGAGACGGTCGCGATAAACGCCCGAAGACGCTGAAGACGTCGCAGGTCCCGGTGATATCCCATCCAGATGTCTCGCGCCGGCGGGGGCTTAGGTAGTTCCAGTCTGCGGATACCCGGGATCTGATTGCCCACGACGCGGGGCAGGACGGCGATCCCAACGCCCTGCTTGCACATTCGTGCCTGGACGTTTCGGTTGTTTGATCGCAGCACGGGTCTCGCGTTCGGGAAACTCTCGGCGAGCCAGGCTATGTCGGGGAATTGCCCTGTCGAAGTATCGTGGGTGATCAGCCGGAAACCTGTCCCGTCGCCATATTTAGGGTCAGGCGACTCCTCGGCGATGTAGACGTCGTATTCGAGCCTGAAGAGCCGCCGTTGAATGACATCTGCAGTGTCGAACGGAACGATGCGAAAGGCGACGTCGGCCTCCCTTTGGGCGAGGTTGAACAGGCGAGTGCCGGTCAGGATTTCGACGTCTACATTGGGGTAGGCTTTCGAGAATTCTGCCAAAATGGGAGGCAGGACATAAGCCCCGAACCAGTCTGCTGATGAGATGCGCAGATTGCCTTTGAGATTTTGCTCCTGCCCGGCGAGCCGGCGCTCCATGGCAAGCGCGCCTTCTTCCATCTGCTCGGCCAGGGCGATGATCCCATGGCCCTCCTCGGTCAGCACGAGACCGTCCGCGGTCCGCTGGAAGAGCGTGTGGCCGATCGCCTCCTCAAGGGCACGCAGCCGTCTGCCGACGGTGGGATGGCTTGTGTGAAGAGCACGTGCAGCGCCGCCGAGCGTTCCGGATCGCGCAACCGCAAGGAAGATTTTCACGTCACTCCATTCCACGGCCAAGCCCTAACAAAAATGAACATTGAAAATACAAAACTGTCACTTCAAGTACAAATCTAAACATCTAGATTCAAGTCAAATTTCGAAAACAAGCGGAGAAACGTCATGAGAACTTGGTTCATCACAGGCTGCTCGAGCGGCTTTGGACAACGGCTCGCGGTCGCTGCAGCACAGCGGGGCGATCAGGTTGTCGCTACTGCCCGAAACGTCAACTCGATCGAAGACATGGCTCGGCCATTCGACGGCCGTATGATCACCTTGCCGCTCGACGTGACAGATGCGGCGGCGGCAAATACCGCGGTCGCAAAGGCCGTCGAGACATTTGGGGGTTTTGACGTGCTGGTGAACAATGCCGGCTACGGACTGTTTGGGGCGCTCGAGGAGGGCACGCCCGAAGAATATCGACCGATGTTCGAGGTGAACGTTTTCGGTCTTATCGAAACCACCAGGGCAGCCTTGCCTGCACTGCGACGTTCGGGCGGAGTGATCGTCAACATGTCTTCTGGCGCAGGGATCGCGGGCAGTGGCGGCGCAGCATATTACAATGCAGCCAAGTTTGCGGTTGAAGGGGTTTCCGAAGCACTCTCCGGCGAGCTGAAGCCGTTCGGCATCCGAGTGCTGATCGTCGAGCCTGGGCCATTTCGGACCGACTTCCTTGGACGTTCGATCACGATGGCGGCCAAAGAGATGCCGGAATACGCCGCAAGTTCGCGCAGGCATTATCGCGAAACCAATAACGGCAACCAGGCAGGCGATCCCGACAAGGCGGTTGCAGCGATCCTGAAGGCGGTCGATGCGGATGAGGCTCCGCTTCATCTGCCGCTCGGCCCGGTAGCGCATTCGATCGCTGAGCGGAAGTTGGCTTCGTTTCGCCGTGATGTCGAAACCTGGCGCGACATCTCGATCGCGACCGATTTCGATCAGCCCTGAGCTGATCGTTCTTTAACATCAACATCGACGGGAAAGAGTTATGATCCCAACATTGGAAGGGTTTGCCCAGCAGCTGGTGCGGGTCAATGGCATCAAGATCAATGCCGTAACGGGAGGCTCCGGCCCGCCGATCCTTCTGCTTCACGGTTGGCCGGAAACCTGGTGGGAATGGCACCACGTCATGCCGCTGCTGGTCGAACATTTTAGCGTGGTGGCGATTGATCTGCGCGGTGCGGGTTTTTCCGACTGCCCGCTTGACGGCTATGACAAGGCGACGATGGCGCGCGACGCGCACGAAGTAATGCTCGCCCTTGGGCATAATCGCTATGCCGTGTGTGGCCATGACATTGGCGGAATGGTCGCATTGCCGCTGGCCGCTATCTATCGAGATTCGGTTACTCACCTTGCTGTCCTCGATGTTCCGCTTCCTGGCTGGAGCCAGTGGGAGGCGACGACGGCAAAGATCTGGCACTTCGCGTTCCATGCCAATCGGAATCTGCCGGAACGCCTGATTTATGGCCGCGAATATGACTATGTTTCGGCCTTCATGGCGGAGCGGTTTTACGATCACAGCACCTTTAATCCTGAAGACATCGACATCTATGCGAAAGCCATGGCCCTCCCTGGCCGCACGCGCGGTGGCATGGAATGGTACCGCACACTGACCGCCGACCATGTGGCCGCGCTGGAATACAAGAAGCGACCGCTCCGGATTCCGGTTTTAGGTCTCGGCGGGGAGCAGCGTTTCGGTGCTCATATGGTCCCGATGCTCAATGAGTTCGCCACAGATGTTACGGGCGGCTCGATTGCCCGCTGTAGTCACTATGTGGCGGACGAGCGCCCGGGTGAAGTGGCCGCTGCTCTCATCGATTTCCTCAAGGCCAAGTGAACTCTGCGATCCGGGCACATTGAGCCCGATCGCGTTCATCGATTCAACGAGAAAGGAAAACTGTCATGACTGCACCTCAAATTCGCGGCGTCAATCACATCGGCATCACAGTGCCCGATATCGAGGCAGCAAAATCGTTCCTGGTGGAAGCTTTTGGCGGCCAGGTGATCTACCAATCGTTCGGGCCGCAGGATCCGGCCAGGCAGGGACCCGAGTTCGAGCGGGCCACTGGTGCTTACCCCGGAACGGTCGTGCGTGCGCAGGCGATGGTCAAGATCGGTACCGGGCCTGACATCGAGCTCTTCGAAATGCACGGTCCCAAGCAAGCGCAACCGGTTACACCGAGCGACTTCGGCATTACCCATTTTGGTGTCTATACCGACGACATCGACGCATCGGTAGAGCGCTTTGAGAAGGCCGGCGGAACCCCCCTTACGGCGCCACGCGCTATTCCGTACGCAACCGAAAAAGGGGACGGAAACAAGGTCTGCTATTGCCGCACGCCGTGGGGCACGATGATTGAGTTTATCACAACGCCCGATCGCATGGCCTATCATGACCAAACGGATCTGCGCAGGTGGCAGGACGAGAAATGAGCGTGAGCTTCGATACCACGTTATCCCGCCGCAGCCTCCTGTCGCTTTCGGCGATGGCTGCGGCCTCCGCTCTGGCGGGGTGCGCCTCCACCGCTGGCACCGGTTGGATGGTGGGGCGACAGTCGACGCCGCTCCCGGATCCGATCGGCCCTGTCCACATCGCAGCTGTACCGACAGATGCCGAATTGGCTGTCATGTACGGTCCTATCGAGGATGGCGGCTTTCTGATCCCGGCGGTTCCCTACAAACAGATTGATTCGCGCTACTATCGCCAGCAGGTCCTCGACCCAACTGGCGAGGCGCCCGGCACCATCGTCGTCGACACCCCCTCCCGCTTCCTCTATCTCGTCCAGCCGGGTGGGACCGCGATGCGCTATGGTGTTGGCATCGGCCGCGAGGGCTTTGCCTGGCAGGGCAACGGCGTCATTAAGTGGCGTCAGAAATGGCCCCGCTGGAAGCCGCCGAACGAGATGGTCGCGCGTCAGCCGGAACTGGCGAAGTATTCGATCGAGAATGGTGGCATGGAGCCGGGCCTGAAAAATCCGCTCGGTGCGCGAGCGCTCTACATCTTCGCCGGCGGCCGGGACACGCTCTATCGTCTGCACGGCAATCCGCAATGGCGCTCGATTGGCAAGGCCGTTTCGTCAGGCTGTGTGCGCCTGCTCAACCAGGACATTATCGACCTCTATGAGCGTGTGCCGATCAAGGCGCCAATTGTCGTCAAGCAGTAAGCGCAAGCTATCACCACCGTCTCTCCCTGGATAGAGGAGAGACATGTCCTTCAGGCGATTTCAAAGCCTCAGTTAATCCACGCACAAAACTCAAGGAACTACCGACCATGTCGAACTTCAGTAAAGTGGCCGTTTGCCTCGTTGCCGCGCTTTTGTCTTCCGTAGCCGTAACAGCCCCAGCCTTAGCGGACGCGCGCAACATCGTCCTTGTCCATGGCGCGCTCGTGGATGGTTCGGGCTGGCGCGGCGTTTATGACATCCTGACCCGCGACGGCTACAATGTCAGCATTGTCCAGCAGCCACTGACAAGCCTCGACCAGGACATTGCAGCCACGATGCGCGTGGTCGATCAGCAGGACGGAGATGTCGTTCTCGTCGGTCACAGCTACGGAGGCACGATCATCACGGCAGCAGGTGATGATCCTAATGTCAAGGCACTTGTTTATGTCGCAGCGCTCCAACCTGAAAAAGGTGAAAGCACAGCACAATTGCTCCAGTCTATGCCGTCACCCACCAAGGATATTAAGCCGTCGAAGGATGGGTTCCTTCTTATAGACCGGTCAAAGTTCGCTGCGGATTTCGGGGCAGATCTGCCCAAGGATCAAGCCGAGTTCATGGCCCGGTCGCAAATGCCTGTCGCCGTCGTCGCCACCGATACACCGGTTTCGGCCGCAGCTTGGCACGAGAAGCCCAGCTACGCAATTGTAGCGAAGGACGATATGACGATAAACCCCGACCTGGAGCGCTGGATGTACAAGCGTGCCGGTTCAACGGTGACAGAGGTAGAGGGCAGCCACGCTATTTACATCTCTCAGGCGGCTGCAGTCGCAAAGGTTATCGAGGAAGCAGCCAAAGCTGCCAAATAGCGGCGGCATGCATTATGCAAAAGGCGCGTGTCTCGATCAACTTGCTAGCTGCGTCACGTCCGGGACGTGATGCAGCATTTTTGAGACACGTACCGGCGCCCGGGAAAGAGCCGTGCCGGCGGGCGAAGTCAAGGACTGTCCGACATCGCTGGCGTTTGTACTTTTTCATCCAACGGTGCTTAAAACTTCGCGACGCTTGTATCAGTGCCGCTAGCAACCAGCAAAGATTGCGAGGACCACTATGGATCGAGAGATCATTATACCCGACGAGATGCAGGAGATCGTCAGCCGAGCCGGCTATGCTCCCGCGGTTAAAGTCGGAGACACAATCTACGTCGTCGGCCAAGTTGGGCGGACCAAGGATCTCAATATTATTCGCGATCCTTCAGAGCAATTCAGAGCTATGTGGGACAATTTACGAATTGTCCTCGAAGCCGCTCAATGCACGTTCGATGACATCGTGGAAATGACAAGCTATCACGTCGAAATGTCCAAGCACATGGACGTGTTCCGGACTGTCAAAAACGAGGTGTTTCCGAAGGGAACCTATGCGTGGACCCGGATAGGTGTCTCTGAGCTCGCGCACCAGGGGCTCCTCGCTGAGGTGAAATGTGTTGCCGTAAAGCGATGATGGAACCTATTTGTCGCGAACGAACCCCTCCACGCTGAGCATATAAGCACAAGCAAAGACAGGTCGGTACTCGAATGCGAGCGATTATGTCCGGGACCTGATCCGCAGAGACCAAGCGCGTACGGATAAGATTGCCGAGATGCAGCGATTTGTCGACGACGGAATCAGAAGCGGAGTTGGGAGCCGTTCAACGGAAGAGTTGTTTGCTTTAGCCACTTCTCGAGCTGACATCAGCCGCGGACGCGCTTAATGCCATTTAGCCTATCTGTCCAAGCGGAAGAGGATATTATTTCCATTGCGGAAGAAGGCATCCGCATCTTCGGAGCACTAGTCGCCAGACAATATCACGATGAGCTTTTTGCCTTGCTCGAACTCATCGCCACCAACCCAAGAATGGCACGCGAACGCCATGAGATTTATCCTCCTGTCAGGATCCATCCTTTCAAGGCTCACCCTGTCGTGTACCGCATCACTGAAGACGGGAGCGTATTCGTCATCCGCATACGGCACAGCCATGAAGATTGGGCGGGAGATTCTTTCTAACCAACCACTTCGCCGAATTTATAACATATTGGTCGTAAGTGCGAATCTCATCAAGGCGACAGCATTACAATCTGCGAAGGCTTAGGCAGCTATGCGCGCCCCATTTCGGTTGTTCCTGCCAATAGTCTTGGCTCCAACCAGCGCACGTTGCTCGGCTAGATCGAGAGGTATCCTGCGTAGCCCGAGATTAAGGACCCCCCATTTCAGAGCGTTGCAGCCTCCCAGTGTGGAGCAAAAGGTGGATCAACGTAGCGCACCTCCTTCGGCAGAGCCGCGATAGCCGCGCGGTCCTCCTCGTCGAGGTGAATATTGAGCGCATCGAGATTGGCTCGCTGGCTGGAGGGGCGAGCGGCTTTGGGGATAGCGATGACGTTTTCCTGATCCAGAAGCCAGGCTATGGCGATCTGGGCTGCGGTGGCGCTGTGCTTCTCACCGATCCTAGCGAGAACGGGATCCTTTGCCGCCCGGCCTTGCGCAAGCGGCGCATAGGCGGTCATCGGAATACCCCTGCGGCGAAGGTAGTCCAGCATCGGCGTCTGCGACAGGAACGGATGATATTCCACTTGATGAACGGCGATGGGGGCGCCGATTTCCTCGATCGCATGCCGGATCATGGGCAGGTTGAAGTTGCAAACGCCGATGGCGCGCGCCAACCCTTCCTCCTTCAGTTTGGTGATGGCGTCGAGCGTGGCGCTTATGTTCATCTTCGCTGATGGCCAATGCACGAGGAAGAGATCGATATGGTCGAGGCGAAGCTTGCCGAGGCTCGTATCGAAGGACCGTCGCAGGGCATCGGGGGAGAGCTTGTCGTGCCAGACCTTGGTGGTGACGAAGAGGTCAGCGCGGTTTATGCCGGAGGCCGTGAGCGCCGCGCCGACGGAGGCTTCATTGTCATACATGGCGGCGGTATCGACGTGGCGAAAGCCGAGTTCAAGCGCACTTTCGATCACCGGTCGGGCGGCATCGCCCGGCATCCTGAAAGTCCCCAGTCCTAACCGGGGTATAGCGACACCGTGAGTCTCAATCGTTTCCATGATCAAACCTTTCGAGTTGCGAGGGACGCGACGGCAGAGGCAGAAGCCGTCCCCCGCCCGTTCTCCCGGCGCGTTCACGCGGTCTCGCTCGCCGCTGCTTGCCGGACCAGCGCTTCGATCACCTGCGCAAGCGACGTCTTGCCCCTGACACGGTTTCCGCCGTCGGCTTTGAAGTCGATCCAGCCTTCGTTGAAACCGTCGAGCATACGCATGCGCGGCTGCGGGTGACGCGTACCCTGGGCACGGAATAGGCCGTCCCAGCGTTCCCGCGGGACGATCTCCACCCGTACCGGATGCCCGAGCACTATCGCGAAGGCATTGGCGAGATCGTTGGGGGAGACCCGTGCCGGGCCTTCCAGTTCCACCACCCGCTTGCCGATCCATTGCTCGCGAATAAGATCTGCAGCAAGCTCGCCGATATCCTGCGTCGACACCATGGCGAAGGTCTTGTCGGCAGGCTGGAGGAAGCTGTGGAGCACGCCTTCGTCGCGCGCCGCGACCACGTCCCAGACCGCATTTTCCATGAACCAGCCAGGCCGCAGGAAGGTGACGTGAAGATCGAGGTCGCCGAGGGCTTTTTCCAGCATCGTCCTCTGGCTCAACAAATTGTCGACTTCCGCGTCGGCGCCGATGGTCGAGAGGCAGACGACCCTTTCCGGGCGGGCAGCAAGGAGAGCGGTCGTCAGCGCCTCATTCTGCTTTGCCGCTTCCGGATAGCCGGGCGCCGGATCGAACTCCGACGGCGGTAGGATGAAGACGCCCTTGGCGCCCTTGAACGCGTTGGCGAGCTTTGTTGCGTCGCCCATGTCGGCAAAGGCGATTTCGCAACCGCGCTTGCACCAGATTTCCGCCTTGGCGGGATCGCGCAGCACCGCGCGGACCGGTTCTCCGGCTTCGATCAGGGCGTTCGCAAGCGCGCCGCCGACCTTGCCGGTAATTCCTGTAATCGCATACATGATATGTCTCCTGGTGTTCAGGTTGGGAATGGATCAGGCGAGGCCGTCGTAGAGACTGCGCTCGAATGTGCCGTAGAGCTGCACGACCTTTTCGTCGTAGAATGGGAGAAGCTGGGTGAAGATGGCGCCGGTCACCTGCCGGGCCGGGTCGAGCCAGAAATAGCAGTTGAGCAGGCCAGCCCAGGAAATGCTGCCGACCGACCGACCGTTCGGACCGGGCAGCGTATTGATGTCGAACGAGTATCCCCATTTGTGGGGTTCACCGGGAAACTGGTCGAAGCTCTGCGAATAGGCGGGTTGGGCCGTCGTCATGGCGCGCACGTCGAGGTCGCCGATTTGGTTTCGCATCATCGACGCGACCGTTTCCGGCTTCAGCACGCGCACGCCCTTATGGGAGCCGCCGTTCAACAGCATCCGCAGGAAGGCCATGTAGTCGCGTGGCGTGCTGAAGGCGCCGCCGCCGCCCAGGAAGAATTCCGGCCGTTGTGGCATCTCAAAGGGCGCGGGCGTCAGTCCGCCGTCCGCGTTCCTCTTGTGGAAGGTGGCGACCCTGGCCTTCTGCTTGCTGCCGATCAGGAAGCCTGAATCGGTCATGCCGAGCGGAACGAAGATGTTTTCGCGGAAATAGACCTCCAGCGACTGGTCGCTGACCGCCTCCACCAGCTTTCCGATCCAGTCCATGCTGATGCCGTATTGCCAGCGATCGCCGGGATCGAACTCGAGCGGTGCCAGGAACCCACCGTTTTTGCAGGTCGCTATGTCCGGCATTCCTGTAACCTGCTGATAGCGGGTCAGCGCATCGCTCCAGATCGAATAGGTATAGCCGGAGGTGTGGGTGAGCAGGTGCCGCACCTTGATGGCCCGCTTGGCCGGGCGCAGGCGCGGCTGGCCATCGCCGTCGAAACCCTCCAACACCATCGGATTGGCGAGTTCCGGCAAATGTTTCGCCGCATCGTCCTCGGGATCAATCTTACCCTGCTCGATGAGTTGCATGCAGGCCGTGGCGGTGAAGGCCTTCGTCATCGATAACAGCCAGAACACCGTATCGGCGCGCATTGTCGCTCCGGTCACTGTATTGGCCTTTCCGAAGGTCCCTTCGTAGATCATGCCGTCCGGTCCCGCGGCTGTGGCAACGATCCCTGCCACGGTTCCGTCCCGAACGGCCTGCTCCATCGCCATGTCGATCGGTTTGAAATTTCCGGACCGCGCTTGCGGTTTGGCTGTCAGCGCATGAGCCGGCGTATTTGCAGCGACTGTACCGGCTGCCAGCAAGAGGCCGCCGCGCGCCAACAGGCTTCTGCGTGAGATCGCATTCATGGATGAAGTCCTTCTCTGCAAGGCCGGAGATTTCCACGGTTCCGGCATGCCGCTGGCGCCGCGCGGGCGCTAAGTAACTATTTACGGGATGAAGAAAGATGATTCACGCGCATTAAAATCAAGGATAAGATGACTTCAAATCATCATGACAAGACGGTCGGCGAAGACCGACCTTGCGGCGGAGAGGTGCATGAGTTTCGACACGCGGCTGCTGACCGGGGTCGGCGTTTTCGGGGCGGTGATGGAGGCGGGCAATTTCGTGCGGGCCGCGGATGTTCTCGGCCTCACGCCATCGGGGGTAAGTCGTGCGATAGCGCGACTCGAGCAACGCGTCGGCGTCAGGTTGTTCGACCGCAGCCCGCGTAAGGTTACGCTGACGGAAGAGGGCGTCCGCTTCCATGCCAGGATAATGCCGTTGCTGGCCGGGCTGGAGGAGGCGGCCTCCGAAGCCGCCGGTTCGGCGGCGTTCGTCGGTGGGCGGATCAGGGTTTCGATCGATCCCTGGTTCGCGCGCATGGTGCTGGCGCCGAGGATCGGTGAGTTTCTAGCGCTCTATCCCGCCCTGACGCTCGATCTGACCACCAGCAACTACCGCGAAGAGATGATGAGCGGCGCTGATGTCGCCGTGCGTTTTGGTCCGCCGGACGAATCCTCGCTGATCGCGCGCAAACTGCTGGACGTACCGGTGCTGACCTGTGCCGCACCAGGCTATCTCGACCGTCACGGAGTTCCAGTCACGCCCCACGACCTGATGCGCCACGATTGTATTCTCTTTCGCGACCCGCAGACCGGGCGACCGTTCACCTGGGAATTCCAGGGGGATAACGGCGCCATCGAGATCAAGGTGGCCGGGCGGTTGGTCATGGACGATCCCTCCGCTGCGGTCGCGGCCTGTCTCGCGGGGCAAGGCATATTCCAGAGTTTTGCCATCGGCCTCGACGAGTGGCTTGAGAGCGGGGCGCTCACGACGATCCTGACGGAATGGTCGGGCGAGCGGTTTCCACTTTACGCCTATCATCCGTCACGCCACATGCCGCCGGCCAAGGTGCGGGCTTTTCTGGATTTTGTTCAACGAATCGCGGTGACATAGCGCGGGGTGCATTCTTGCCGCTTCGCACGATTGGTGTTGCATACCGGCCGTAAGAGCCGGAGGGGAGTAGATCAGTCCCCGATGACGGGTCAAATCCGCGCACCAGTTGGGATCGTGCCGCAATGCTGTTCCCAACGAACAGTGCTTACGGTTCGATTCCGTTCAAGGCATCGGAACCGGAAATGGCCATTACGCGGAAATAATTTCCGCTTCCGGCGGGTGCACGGGTTCACATCCTGTCGCACGACAGTTTACCGGACGACCATCTTTATTACTCAACAGCGAAATCGGTCGACACCGAGACGGTGCGCTATTCGGAGAGAATGGCAGGGCTTCTGTCGCTCGCAGTCCTCGTGTCCACGATACTGCTCTCGACCGACGTGCTTGTGAGGGCCGCCGCGCGCTCACGCAAGCGGTGACATGCGGAAGCACCAAGTGAAAAGATCGCCATAGATCGATGTCAGCCAGGCATCACGATCTTGATGGGACGCGTCCCGACGGGTTCGCCCGTGGTTCTATCGATCATAACCGGCTCGATTTCGGTGCCCAAGCCTTCATCGAAGAAGCGGGTGAACTCGCCACCGCCGCGATGCTTTCCGCCCCAGGCCGCGAGCGCGAAAAGAACCGGGAGAAAGTCCCGCCCTGCATCGGTGAGGACATACTCGTCGCGAGGTGGGCGTTCCGAGTAGCGGCGCTTTTCGAGAAGTCCTTCTTCCGTCATGGCCGCCAGACGTGTCGCCAGCGGTGTCGGCGCAATTCCGAGGTTTTTGCGAAACTCGTCGAACCGCGTGGACCCGGCGTGGGCGTCGCGCATGATCAGCATGCTCCATGCATCGCCTACGAGAGCAAGGCTCCGGGCAATGAGGCATGGCTGGTCCGAAAGATTTTTCATGTGGATCTCATTTTGGTAGTGACTTACTCTTAAAATGATAGTAACCATTTATCCATCGACATTCCAGCGTAAATTTCTGTTGGCCGTCGAAAACAGCCGGTGCCCAATCCCCATCAGGAAGACGACGATGAAGTTCTATCTCTGCAAATACATACCCCCGCGCCCGGATTTCCTCGCCACGATGACGACCGACGAAAAGACTTGGATGGGCCGGCACGGCACTTATCTCGACAGGCTTCTCGGGGAAGGTAAAATCGTGGCGCACGGGCCTGTCGTGGACCCCGCTGGCGGTTACGGCGTCTCGCTTTATCAGATTGAAGACGACGAAAATATCGAGGCGCTGACATCGCTTGACCCGATCGTGCAAAACGGCGCTGGCCACTACGAGCATTATCCCATGCTTCACATCAAGCATCGCGGCTGAGTCCGCAAACCCCATGTCTCCTCATGCCACCAATTATCGGCCGTCACGCGACCGACGGAAGGAACCTCTATGGCCATCGCACTCATTACCGGAGCGTCCAGCGGTATCGGCGCCGTCTACGCACGACGGCTAGCCGCCCGGGGACACGACCTCGTTCTCGTCGCCCGGGCGACCGATCGCCTCGAAACGCTGGCCGCCGAACTTCGCCAGGCATATGGCATCGCCGTCGAGAACATCACGGCCGACCTTACAGACCCGACGCAACTCGGCACGGTCGCCGAACGCCTGAAGGCAGAGCCGTCTATCGACATTCTCGTCAACAACGCCGGGGCAGGATTGCTCGGCGGATTCACGTCGGCCGATCCTGCGGCGATGGAAACACTGCTTCGTCTCAACGTCGTCGCTCCGACGCTACTGGCTTCCGCGGTAATCGCGGGCATGGTGGAGCGGGGCAGCGGGTCGATCGTCAACATCGCCTCGGTGCTGGCGCTTTTACCCGAATATTCCCACGGCATCTATGCCGCCACCAAGTCCTATGTGCTGACCATGTCGCAGAGCCTAGCCGCAGAAGTCTCTTCCAAGGGCGTATACGTCCAGGCTGTCCTGCCCGCCGCGACACGTACGGAAATCTTCGAGCGGGCGGGAGGTGACATCAACCGTGTCCAGAACCTGATGGAAGTGGAAGACCTCGTCGACGCGGCGCTTATCGGGTTTGACCGGAAGGAGCTGGTGACGATCCCGCCCGTGCCCGACGTCGCCGCATGGGATGCCTTCGAGCAGGCGCGTGGCGTCTTGGCCGCAGGCTTTAGCAACTCCGAACCCGCCGCGCGATACCGCTCCAACTCATGACACTTCGACCTCGCGGGGACCACTTGCAACTCCCGCGCCATCAACACCGCCCTGTATCGGGCGAACGAAAGGAATTGAAATGAACACGAACAATCGTAGCGTCGCCGTCGTCACTGGCGCGGCATCCGGGATCGGTCTTGCCACGGCCAAGGCTCTGGTGTCGGCCGGCTACCAGGTCTTTGGAACCAGTCGGAAGGCGAGGACGGGGACGGTCGCGGGGATCACGATGCTTGAATGCGACGTGACCGACAGCGCTTCGGTGGCTGCAATGGTCGCCGAAGTCGTCAGCCGCACGGGCCGTATCGACATCTTCGTTAACAACGCGGGCGGGGCCCTCATCGGTGGCGCCGAGGAATCATCCGTTGAACAGGCGCAGGCTATCTTCGATCTCAACGTCTTCGGGATCGTCCGGACGACTAACGAGGTCCTACCGATCATGCGCAGGCAGCGTAGCGGGCGCATCATAAACATCAGTTCGGTGGTTGGCTTCATTCCCAGTCCGTTCAGCGCGCTTTACACCGCCACGAAACATGCCGTCGAGGGTTACTCGGAGTCTCTCGATCACGAAGTCAGATCGCTCGGTATCAGGGTCCTCCTGGTGGAGCCTGCCTTTACGAACACGGCGCTTGACCACAACGCGAAACAGCCCGACCGCATGACGAGCGTCTACGATGCGGGCCGCAAGACAACGGAAGCCGTGTGGAACAGTGCCATCAAGGCAGGCGATGCGCCGGAGCTTGTCGCGGAAGCCGTCGTGAAGGCGGCGACAGTAAAGTCTCCGAAGTTGCGCTACCCCGCCACCAAGGCGGCGCGGCAACTGCATTTCCTGCGACGCTTCGTACCCGCAAGCGCGTTCGACAAGAGCCTGCGCGAGCAGATGAAGCTGCCTGCCTGACGACGGTGGCACTCGGTAAGACGCCTCCTGACGATGGAAACGTCTTCAACTCAGCGACGATAGTGGATATCCGAGGGCGTTGTGGGCAGTGAGATCTGTCGGTTGATCCATGGCTATCGGCGGAACTGGGCCGGGTTGCTATGCGCGAAGCCGCATAAGCAGAAGTTGATGGAGCGTTTTCGCCGGGGGTAGTCGGTCCCGCCTTCCGCGATTCTCTAATCGGCGGGTTGAGGTCAAGCGCGCTTTCGCGCTTACTCAAAGCGAAACGAGTTCGAGCAAAGTCCAATTTCGCCCATAGCGGACAAAGAGTGCACCTAACATTTTCACTCCGAAGGTCGCGAATTCAAGTGGCGGCCTCTTCGTTGAGCCGCCGCTTGTTGGGCTATCGCCTCCACGACCCCTCTGGGAGTTCCTTATCCCGTTCCGCCGCAGCGAGTGCCGCAATGACACCGTCCTTATCGAGCGGGATGCAGTAAGCGGGCTTGGCCCGCTCAAAACGCCAGCTATCAGCGAGGGGCCCGACGTCTACAGTATCGAACCCGAACTCCGCTTGTAGGGTGGTCACAATCACCTTGTTGGCGGCATCGTCACCCCCAATCGGCAAGGCACACTTAGCTCTGTTTGGAAGTGCAACAGGATCGAGGAGGTCGTTCTCCAGAATGGCGTTGAACGCCTTGATGATCGTCGCCGCTTGGAAATGGTTTGCGATCAGTTGCGACGTTTTCGTCTCGCGCCGGTCGAGGGCATCGATACTGCCGTCCCTATCCGGGTAGTAGTTGTTCGTATCGATGACGATCATGCCATCTAGGAACTGCGGTGCAAGCTGCGAACGGCACTGTGAGAACCATCACATCGCTGGACGAGGGCACGTCGGTTACAACAGCGGCCTGACAACCAATTTCGGCCGCTGCCTCGCGCAGGGGTTCTGGTCCGCGCGAATTGCTGAGCGTCGCGGTATGTCCGTTCGCGACTGCAAGCCGGGCCAATGCCTTACCGATGTGCTCGGCCCCGGTGAAGCCAATCCTCATGCCTTGTCTTCCTGCTCGGCAGGCAGGTTGCCAGGCGGATAGGAGCGGACTTTTAAAGAAGGGTGTATTGTGGGGGTGCTTCCAGTTTCGTTGCCCAGATTGTCTCAGTAGAGGAAACAAAATTGATCTGTAAGAAGATCTTTTAGTCTCATATGATCCCTATTAGCGGCATTTAGTTTGACATGACCAGATGCTGTGAGATACGTAAACATATCATAATAGGAAAGATGAATCGTTAAGGTATCATATGAAGTCGGATTCGGAGGCTCTTCAGGACATAGGGCGGCTGCTTAAGACGTCGCGCAAGACTTTGGGCCTCACCCAGGAGCAGGTTGCGGATATGGCGGGTATATCGCGACCGCGGTTCCGCGAGATTGAGGCTGGAGCCAGCGCTGCCCGTACGACCACTCTGATCAACATTGGTCGTGCGCTTGGTCTGGAACTGATGCTCATCCCTCAAGCGATGGTCCCGGCGGTTGAAGCTTTACTGCAGCCAGGTGGCGCCGAAGATGACCTTCCTGCTTTCGTCGCCAGTCCTGATGGTGATGGCAATGTCTGATGCGCCTCTTGATCCAAGATCTATAACCTCACTGGACGTGCTGCTGAATGACCTGAAGGTCGGCATGATCGTGAGGACGCCGGGAGACTTCAACGCGTTCAGCTTTGAGGAGAGCTATCGACAGACGGGTGGTTTCCCAGTGCTCAGTTTGTCATTTCGCGCGGCACATGGGGGTTTGCGGAAGGACCCGAAGCCTGTCGCAAGGGCTTTGCCATCGTTCTTTGCGAACCTTCTTCCAGAGGATAAACTGCGCGAGGCGATGGAGAAGCACCATTCAGGCAGCGTGCGAGCAGGAAATGATTTCGACCTGCTTGCAACACTCGGATCGGATCTGCCGGGGGCTGTCCGAATTGTGCCGAGCGAAGGCAGCGTTGTTTGTAATGAGTGTTTGACACTCTCGAGACCGAAGGCCCGGTTTTCGCTCGCCGGCGTGCAAATGAAACTCTCCGTCATCAAAAACACAGGCAAGGGCGGCGGTCTGACGATCCCCTTAGGCGACGAGCAGGGTTCATATATCGCCAAGTTTCCATCGACATCATTTCCCAGTGTCTCGGAAAACGAATTTGCAAATCTCGCATTGGCCGAAGCGATTGGTATGGACGTGCCGGAACGCGAGCTCGTGGAACAATCGCAGTTCGAGGGTATCCCGGAGGAGTTTGAGACATTGTCCGACGGCAAAGTCCTCCTCGTCAAACGTTTCGATCGCGTTGCCGGTGGTGAACGCATCCATATCGAAGATTTCGCACAGGTATTCGGCGTCTATCCGTCTCGAAAATATGAGGGGGCCTCATATCATGATATCGCTGTGGCTATTGGGGTCGCCGTTTCTTCAGCTTCAGCCCTCGAGTTCGTCCGACGACTGGCTTTGGCAGTCCTGACAGGCAATGGCGACATGCACCTCAAGAATTGGTCGCTGATTTATTATGGGAAGGGCAACAAGCCGGCACTCGCCCCAGTCTATGATGTACTCTCGACAGTCCCTTACATTCCGTCGGACGCCATGGCACTGTCGCTGGCCGGTGAAAGGCCGTTCAAGGCAATGAACGCCCAGCGATGGAAAGTCTTCGCGCATCGTGCGCGACTGCCTGAAGCTGCTGTGCTGAAGGCTATTACGGAGACCGTCGAGCGCGTCAACCAGTCTTGGTGGTCTCTGCCTGAACGAGTTGTTCTACCCGATAGAGTGTTGGAACGGATTGATGCCCACATCAAGCTGATGTCGCCGATCCTCGGCACGTGCGCGAATTAGCAATTGGTGTTTTTGCGTAACTCGTTAGCAGTCTCATAGCCCACCAAAACCGATAGGGTCGCTGGTTCGAATCTGTTCAAGAGCTGTAATTGCGACCTCATCATTAGTTTGACAAACTTTGCCATCAGCGAGTATGTTGAGGCATTAAGGAGACTCGAATGGCGACGATGAATGTATCCCTGCCAGACCCCATGAAAGAATGGGTTGAAGCACAGGCCAAGACTGGTCGATACTCGAATGCGAGCGATTATGTCCGGGACCTGATCCGCAGAGACCAAGCGCGTACGGATAAGATTGCCGAGATGCAGCGATTTGTCGACGACGGGATCAGAAGCGGAGTTGGGAGCCGTTCAACGGAAGAGTTGTTTGCTTTAGCCACTTCTCGAGCTGACAGCAGCCGCGGACGCGCTTAATGCCATTCAGCCTATCTGTCCAAGCGGAAGAGGATATTATTTCCATTGCAGAAGAAGGCATCCGCATCTTCGGAGCACTAGTCGCCAGACAATATCACGATGAGCTTTTTGCCTTGCTCGAGCTCATCGCCACCAACCCAAGAATGGCACGCGAACGCCATGAGATTTCTCCTCCTGTCAGGATCCATCCTTTCAAAGCTCACCTTGTCGTGTACCGCATCATTGAAGACGGGAGCGTATTCATCATCCGCATACGGCACAGCCATGAAGATTGGGCGGGAGATCCTTTCTAACCAACCACTTCGCCGAATTTATAACATATTGGTCGTAAGTGCGAATCTCATCAAGAGCACGATGCTGGCAGCGCGGTTATGATGGCCACTCGCGGTCCGCACGCAATGATCGCTTCGCACCCCACATCCGGCCATTTTGAGTCTGCTGCACCCGGCTGAAGTTTGTGTTGAGGAAGCGCCTCGGGAAATACAAGTATACATGGGCTACCTGTGCGCATAAAGATATCGACATGGATGGATTGTGAAGGTGCGTATCGTCATGGAATTAGATCCGATTTGCTTCTCCTCGGACTGCGCCAGCAGGACACTCTTCGATCAGATCGCCGACAAGTGGTCCATGATGGTTCTGGCGGTTCTGTCGGACGGACCTCATCGGTTCAACCTCATCCGTAAGCGTCTGGAGGGCGTGAGCCAGAAGGCTCTGACACAGTGTCTCCGCAAACTGGAACGCAACGGCCTCATCACTCGTCGCATCGTGTCCGTATCGCCGGTGGCTGTGGAGTATGAGATCACCAAGCTGGGCCAAACACTGCAAAAGCCGTTCGGCGAGCTTCACCGGTGGACACTGGACAAGCTGCCGGAGGTCAATGCAGCGCGAGAAGCCTTCGACGCCCGACGATCAGATGACGGTTTCAGCGGTATTCAGCTGGGAAAACGCGCTGATTGAGCCCAACCAAGACGGCGACCAGGTATCCTCATGCCTACCAAGGCGATTTAAGGTGCCTGATTGACAGCAAGTCTACAACGTATACCTAGGCGTCCCAGATCAACTGGAGCGTCAAAATGACTGAGTTAAAATTGCTGACCCCGCTGAAGACCGAGATGTTCGAATTCAAGAACCGCGTCTTCATGGCCCCGATGACAAGAGCGCGGTCACCAGACCATGTGGCGAACGAGCTCACTGCAACCTACTACGTCCAACGCGCCACCGCTGGCCTGATCATCTCTGAGGGGACTCAGATCAGCGAGCAGGCGATCGGCTGGACGAATACGCCGGGAATCCACACGGCCGAGCAGATCGAGGGATGGCGAAAGGTCACCCGGGCAGTGCACAACGCCGGGGGCCTCATCTTCGCCCAACTCTGGCATACCGGCCGCGCTTCTCATCCAGACTTCCATGGCGGAGCCTTGCCTGTCGCGCCTTCGGCTGTGCCCTTCAATAGCCAGGCTTTCACGCCCGAGGGGCCAAAGCCGACCGTCACGCCCCGGGCTCTCACCCTCGACGAGATCCACAGTACGATTCAGGACTACGAGGCCGCCGCGCGTGCGGCCAAGGCCGCTGGTTTCGATGGGGTTGAGGTGCATGGCGCCAACGGCTATCTGCCGGCCCAATTCCTCGAGGACGGTTCCAACAAGAGAACGGACGCCTATGGCGGCCCTGTCGAAAACCGCGCCCGCTTCCTGCTCGAAGCAACCGACGCCGCAATCCGGGTATTTGGGGCTTCCCGTGTTTCGGTCAGGCTCTCGCCCCGGATACCCTACAACGACATGGGCGATAGCGACCTAGAGGGCACCTATATGTTCGCCGTCGAAGCTCTCGAAACGAGGAAGGTAGGCATTCTTCACTTCATGGAGTCGGCGCAGCTTCCCGAGGGTCTCAAGCTGCTGGCGCCCGAGGCGAGAAAGCGGTTCTCCGGCTTGTTTGTCGTAAACGTTGGATATGACCGAGAAAGTGGCGAGCGGGCGATAGCAAGCAATCTGGCGGACGCGGTGACGTTTGGAACTCTCTTCATTAGCAACCCGGACCTGCCCGAACGCTTCCGTCAAAATGCCCCATTGGCGCCGTCCGACCCGTCCAGCTACTACGTGGGCGACGAGCGAGGCTATACCGACTATCCACCCCTCGGCTGAAGCATGTCAGGCTAGGCTTCATCTGCTGTCCCGTCGCTCACTCCATTACGGACAGAGTGACGGGATCGTCGTGAGAGCAGTTCCTGATGGCTCTAGATCGTAACGAGCAGCTGCGAAGTAGTTCAACCGTTTCTGGACGATAGAGGTCGAGGATGGGGCGATGGCAGCCCGGAGGCCATGAATGGTTCGCTCGACGTTTTTTGCAAGTGCGCCCTCAGTTTGGGCAGGGCCATTTCAGTGACCATCGACGCCGATGCCGCAATGGCCGAACTCGACAAGGCAGCAGATCCTTCGATGTTCGCTCTAGCCTTTGATACCCCAACATCAGACAGCCCCGCACGACACCCTTCCCGACATTCCAAGTGGGCCAAGGTACTTGATCTGGCGCGGTTATCTGCGAGTTTGCATTTGAAGTAGTGGCAGGTCAACGGCTCGATTCCGTCCAAGGCGGTTCGTACGCACACTGCATGCCTGCCTCGTTGATGAAATCCAGTTTGGATGACACCCAAGCTTCGCCGCGACTTTGTGACGTTCCGATCGGATGGTCCTAAAGAATAGTCAACTGTGATCAGTCGACAGCGTTTAAGTTGAGCGTCGAACGACAAGCTCTCCCCGAAGAGTTACCGTCTTCAAAGCCGAACTCCCCTTGATCATACTCAGAATTGCATCAATCATTTCGTCGCGCGGTTGCTCATAGGTGGTAATGCCGTATCCGAACGAACCGGATATCTCGTAGTTGTCGAAACCCACTATCGCAATATCTTCGGGAACTTGAAGGCGAAAGTTTGCCCGGATCTCATCCATTGCGCCCATTGCCAGAATGTCGTTTTCGCACATTAGCACATCGACGCGATCTTGCGGTGAAGTCTCGCTTAAGTACTTCCTCACCGAGGCCGCACCAGCGTCCAGACTGTATTTTTCCGCGCTCATTTGGACGATGTTTTGGATGCCTTTTTCTGCCCAGAACTCCGTGAAGTAATGGCTTCTTTTTAAAGCCGTGGACAAAGCGGCAGCACCGCTCATGAAGCCCGGGCGTTTGTATCCCTGCGCATGAAGGTGGTCGACGATCTCCCTGAGAGCAAGTTCCGCGTCGCAGACAACCGCTGGCACGCCGTCGATCTGACTGTCACGTGCAAGCACGAACATAGGCGGCATGCCGCGTCCGTGCTGCAGGTCTGTCAGGGTTTCGTCGCGAAACGCTGTACCAAACAGAATGATGGCATCGACCTGACGCTGGTCCGCGTGGAGAAGTGCGTTCACATGGTTGAAGTGGCTATTGATATTGATCAGCATCACGACCAGGCCTGCGGCCTGGAGCTTCTCGGTAAGCGCCTCAAGGAAAGGGAGCTTTTGCGGGTTGGAAAAGTCATCCACGAAGACAGCGATCTGCCCCGTCGAGTTGGTGGCAAGGCTTCGTGCAAGAAGGTTCGGCGTGTAGTTCAAAGCTGCAGCGGTCTCCAGGACCTTCCGCTTGCTTTCGTCGGTAATCGATGCTCCCGGTGTGAAAGCGCGTATCACGGTCCACTTGGAGACTCCCGCGGCATCTGCCACCTGTTTAGCCGTTGCTCTCTTCCGCATAAACTCTCCGGTAATGGAACATAAATTCCATTTTTTTGATTCAGTGAAATGAATGCTTGCTTTTAACGCATTCTGACATAACATGCACCTGCTTGCACCCGGTAGCAAACATATTTGCACCCGGTAGCATTCGAATTCGTCACTCAGAGGAGTGGGTGACATTGAGGAGGAAAAAATGAAATCCATTTGGAAGAATTTCGCTTCTGCGGCTATTGCCGTGTCACTGATTGGCGCTTGGTCGGTTGGCGTCAAAGCCGAGGAGCAGCCCAGCATCATCGCCGTCACTCATGGACAAGCTTCTGACCCCTTCTGGTCGATCGTGAAAAACGGAATGATGCAGGCCGGCAAGGACATCAATGCCAAGGTTGACTACCGGGCACCCGAGACCTTCGATATGGTCGCAATGGCTCAGCTCATTGAGGCCGCAGTCAATCAAAGCCCGGCGGGCATTGTAATTTCCAATCCCGATCCGGATGCGCTAGGCCCGGCGATTGCCAAGGCCATCGCGGCCGGTATCCCCGTCATTTCCATGAATTCCGGCATTGCCGCAACGGAAAAGCTTGGCATCAAGCTTCATGTTGGCCAGGACGAACTTACCGCAGGGGCCAAGGTCGGCGAAAAACTCAAGTCTCTGGGCATGAAGCACGTGCTGTGCGTAAACCAGGAGGTGGGAAATGCCGCCCTTGACCAGCGCTGCGCAGGTACCGCCAAGGGCTTCGAAGGTGGAAAGGTAACGGTCCTGCCGACGTCCGCCGACCCGGCGGAAATTGAATCAAAGATCCAGGCTGCTTTAACCTCGGATTCTTCTGTCGATGTCGTGCTTGGCCTGTCGGCACCGCTCGTCGGTGAGCGAGCGGTTGCTGTTGTCGAGAAGATGGGCAATGGCGACAAGGTCAAGGTCGCTTCTTTCGATCTCTCGGCCAATTTCCTGAAGGCTGTTTCGGAAGGCAAGGCGCTTTTTGCCGTGGATCAGCAACCCTATCTCCAGGGATATCTGCCAGTCACATTCCTCGCGCTGAATGCAAGATATGGCACGATTCCTGCTGGAAACGTTGCCTCGGGTCCGAGCTTTGTCGAGAAGGATACCGCCGCTTCGGTGATTGAGAAGTCCTCCCAGGGTATCCGCTGAGCGGGACCCATCCGGCAGCTCCCGCACCTCCAGCGGGGGCTGCCCTCATCGCCCGACATCCGATCCGCGTGAAGCGTGAACGGCAGCCGACGGCGCACGTAAACAACTGACATCTGAGGTACGACCATGACGCTGGCCAACGAACAGAACGGGTCCCCGACTCGATCCGACGAGCGCCTGAAAAAGGTTTCGACTTTGACCGCGCTCGCGCGACGTCCGGAACTCGGCGCAGTCGCAGGACTGGTGCTCGTCACAACATTCTTCATGCTGACCGCAAACCCTGCCATGTTCACACTTGCAGGCGTCGTAAACTTCATGGCGCCAGCTGCTCAACTAGGGATTCTTGCGGTTGGCGCGGCACTCTTGATGATCGGCGGCGAATTCGATCTGTCGATCGGCTCGATGGTCGCGTTCGCAGGGCTAGTTTTTGGCACGGCCCTTGTGGTCCTTAATCTGCCGCTCAGCGTCGCGATCCTGATCGCGCTTGCTTTCGCCGTGGTCATCGGTGTCACCAACGCCCAGCTCACCATGCGCACCGGACTTCCATCGTTCATAGTAACGCTTGCGTTTCTCTTCATTCTTCGTGGCCTCACGCTCGTCGGACTGAAGTGGGCGAGCGGCGGTTCAACACAGCTTCGCGGCATGAGGGAAGCTGTGGCGGACAGTCCCCTTGCGCCGCTGTTCTCAGGCGATGCCTTCCCGGGCCTCTTCACGTGGCTTGGCAGTGCAGGCGTCATCGAGACCTTCCCCAATGGAACGCCGAAAGTCCCCGGTATCCCCGTAGAAATCCTGTGGTTTGTGCTGATTGCACTCGTCGCGACCTGGGTTCTGCTGCGCACGAGGTTTGGAAACTGGATCTTTGCATCCGGAGGCGACCCGAAGGCAGCTCGCAAGTCGGGTGTTCCCGTCGCGCGCGTAAAGACGACCCTTTTCATTGTTACCGCCATGTGCGCCACTCTTGTCGCGATCCTCACCGTGCTTGATGCGGGTTCAACCGACGCACGACGGGGATTCCAGAAGGAGTTCGAAGCCATCATTGCGGCCGTCATCGGCGGATGTCTCCTGACTGGAGGATATGGTTCGGCAATCGGTGCGTTCTTCGGATCGATCGTCTTCGGCATGGTCTTGATCGGTCTCACCTACACGTCAATCGACCAGGATTGGTACCTCGTCTTCCTCGGCGGGATGCTGCTGATTGCGGTTATTTTCAACAACATCATTCGCAAGCGTGTGACGGGAGAACGCTGATGAGCACGAGCCAGACACCACTCGTCGAGGTCAAGAACCTCGTAAAGCACTTCGGCTCGATTATCGCACTCAACGGCGTTTCGCTGAGTGTTCACGCAGGAGAGGTTCTGTGCCTCCTCGGAGATAACGGAGCCGGAAAATCAACTCTGATCAATACTCTTGCCGGCGTTCACAGACCGACATCCGGCGACTTCCTCGTCGAGGGGAAACAACATCTCTTTACCGGGCCAAGAGATGCGCTCGATGCGGGGATTGCTACCGTCTACCAGGATCTGGCGATGATCCCGCTGATGTCTGTCACTAGAAACTTCTTCATGGGTCGCGAGCCGTTGAAGGGTTTCGGTCCGTTCAAATACATGGACATGGAATTCGCGGATCGCGTGACCAGCGAAGAAATGAAGAGAATTGGCATCGATGTTCGTGAACCCGGGCAGGCCGTCGGCACGCTCTCCGGTGGCGAACGTCAATGCGTGGCGATCGCACGCGCCGTGTATTTCGGGGCGAAAGTCCTCATTCTCGATGAACCGACATCTGCACTCGGTGTTGCACAAACCTCGATGGTCCTAAAGTACATCGATCAGGTTCGTCGCAAAGGTCTGGGCGTGATTTTCATTACCCACAACGTCAGACACGCTTTTGCCGTCGGCAACCGTTTTACAGCTCTGAACAGGGGAAAGACGCTTGGCACATTTGCCAAACATGAAATCAGCCTCGATGGCCTGCAGAACCTGATGGCCGGCGGCAAAGAACTCCAGTCGATCTCCGCGGAGCTGGGCGGCACCATCTGAAGACACTTGGAAACATGAATTTTGGCCCGGCGCGTTCGCCGGGCCTTGGGACAGTCATATCCAAAATCCAGGGAACCACCCCAAATGAGCAGTACGAATAACACCCCGTTTCCGTTAGCCGCCTGCGCGGAGATGCTGTGGCGGGACAAGCCTATCGAATGGCGCGCTTCCCGATTGAAGGAGCAGGGATTTGGCGTGGGCCTCTGGAATTGGCCAGAGCACGACATCGCCAAGCTCGAAGCCACAGGTGCGACCTTCACAATTATGAACGGTTACCTGACCGGGCGCCTTACGGATGAAGAAGGTGCAGCCGAACTTTTGAGAACCGCGCGCGAAACAGCTCAGATCGGTAAACGTCTTGGCGTGCAGCGCCTCAACCTTCACGGCACTGGCCTCGGGGATCGTGGACTACCGATTCAGCCTGTCGAGGTCGTCACGGGAGCCATGTGGCTGAAGGCTCAGGATACGCTACGCCGAATCGTCGACCTCGCGGAAGAAGAAAACGTGGTTTTCACGCTGGAAAACCTCAATCTTCCCGTCGATCACCCCGGCGTTCCGTTCGGGCGCGCCGAAGACACGTTGGCACTCGTATCGAGCATCGACCACCCGCGCCTGCGTTTGAACCTGGACCTCTACCACGCGCAGATCGGTGAGGGGAACCTGATCGAACTTTGCCGAAGCAGCCTGCCGTGGATCGGTGAGATTCAGGTGGCCGATGTACCCGGGCGATTTGAGCCGGGCACCGGCGAAGTGAACTGGAAGGGGATCGCAAGAGCCCTGAGCCACATGGGCTACTCCGGCCCGATCGGGATGGAAGCATGGGCATCCGGAGATGCCGACACCGCGCTTGCTGCCTTCCGCGAAGCCTTCACTCTCTGATTTCAGAAACAGGACTAAAAATCATGACCAAGGTCAAAACAGTCAACGTCGGACTTATCGGGGCAGGGCGCATCGGTTCGTTTCATGGTGAGAGCGTCGCAAAAAGGCTTGTGGACGCGGAGCTGATAGCCGTCGCCGACCCCGCCCCCGTCGCCGCTACAAAGCTTGCGGAGAGCCTGGGCGCCGACGCTTCTTACACCGACGTTGCAGAAATGCTTTCTAACCCCGGTCTGGATGCGGTCATCATTGCGACACCCGCACGCTTTCACACCAATATCCTCGTGCAGGCTGCGGAGGCCGGCAAAGCGATTTTCTGCGAGAAGCCAATGGCGCTCACGCTTGAAGATGCGGACCGCGGCATTGCAGCCGCCAAGGCCGCAGGCGTTCCGCTGCAGGTCGGTTTTAATCGTCGCTGGGACCAGGCATTTGCCGAAGGCCGCGAAGCGATCGATGCCGGAAAGGTCGGCGCAGTTCAACTCATCCGGTCGCTAACGCGTGATCCTGGTCCGTTCGGCGGCGACCCAGACAGGATTCCTTTGTGGACCATCTTTTATGAAACGTTGATCCACGACTTCGACACCCTGCTTTGGTTGAACCCCGGCGCAAAGCCTGTCGAAGTGTTTGCAATGGCAGATGCGCTGGTTCGCTCGGACGCACGCAATACAGGCTTCCTCGATACCGCCGTCGTCAATATTCGTTTTGACAACGGCTCCATCGCGGTTGCGGAAGCAAACTTCTCTGCAATGTACGGCTACGATATTCGCGGCGAAGTATTCGGCTCCGGCGGAATGGTTGCGATGGGCGACGTACGACGTTCTAGCATGACGCTGTTCGACGCTACTGGCGTATCCAACGACACATGGCGGCGCGATACGGACCACTTCGTTCAGGCCTATACGGCGCAGCTTGCTTCCTTTGTCGATGCTGTTCGTAACGGTGTTGTTCAGAATGCACCAACAGGAGCTGATGCTCGCAACGCTCTGGCGATTGCACTTGCTGCGATTGAATCCGTGTCGAAAAAACAGCCGGTTCCTGTGAGTTGAAGGCATAGATGGCAGGGGCCGATATTGCTCCTGCCATCACATATGTATTGGAAAAATCAGCCACTCAGAAACGCATCGGCGGGGCGAAAGACAATCGTCATGGCAACGAAATCAACAGTTCAGAAGCCCAAAACAGTATATGATTTGAGAAACATGCTTGAGGTCAAAAGCTTGAGGCTATCGAGCCATCAAGAGAGAGTAGCGCGAACTGCTGTCGCTTGCCCGGAAGTCGTCGCCTTCGGGACAGCAACTTCCCTTGCTGTTTGTTGTTCCGTCACCCAGTCGACGGTGGTTCGGTTGGCGACCTCTCTTGGGTTTGAGAGTTACCGCGAATTCAGACGCGTTTTCCAGCAGCATGTGAAACTCAACGCAACCTACAGATAGGGGAATCGGTCCCTGAGTCTCGCCGTACACCTACCGTGAGGGAAAGCTGCTATTGCCAAGTTTGTTAGCTCGTGTCTCGCCGCTCGGATAGGAGCACACATTCTCACTAATCAACATCGTGCATGTTTGGCGCAGGCGCGAAAAACTGTCGGTTCACCCGGTCGCGGTATCTTCATCATAAAATTCCGTTGCGCCGGCGAATTGCCGTGAGACTAGCTTGGGCGGCAAACGCCGGGATAGGCAATGCGTTCCCATCAGTTGAGCACAGTTTCGATGCGATCATCCGTTGTGACGTTGACCTGGACTGACATGCCCTCGTAGTCAGCGGCTGTTCCGTCGTAACTTCCCCACAAAGGAACTGCCTGCTTCGGATCCCGCGCCACCCCAACACGGATAAGATCACGGTTGCCCACGATACCGTTGGTTGGGTCGAACTCAGCCCAACCGGCGCCCGGCAAATAGATCTGGCACCACGCATGGGTGGAACCGCCGCCAAGGGTGATTGATCCGTCTCGGTCTGGAACGTAGATATAGCCCGTGACGAACCTGGCCGCGAACCCAAGTGATCGAGCGGCCTCCATCATAAGTAGCGCGAAGTCGCGGCAGGTTCCCTTGCGAAGCTGCAGCGTCTCGGTCGGCGCTTGCGTTCCATGCTCTTGTCGTCGGGCATAGATGAAACTTTCATGGATGGCGTAGCACAACGTCATCAGCAGGTGCCCGGTTTCAGTGGGTTGCCCGATTCGCACGAATTGGCGCGCCCATTTACCGACCTGATCATGTGGATCAGCGTAATGGCGCTGGATGGTTCGTTCCAGATCCAGCGCTTCGTCTGGATCATATGAAAACGGGTAAGTCAAAGCGTCCTGATCGATTTGCAGATCAATTGCGACATAGGGTGTATGGTCAAGGCGAATGACGGTTTCGAAGCGGAGCTCACGTGAGGGTTGAGCAAAGCCTATGACTGCGACGCAGTTTCCGAACACATCATGGATCCAACGAAGATAGTCCGGTTCCGGGTCGATGAGGAGTCGGGAGCTCAGCAGCGTCTGATCGAAACTGTCTCTCGGTCTGAACAAAAGTCTGTGCTCTCCGAACTCAACCGGCCGTTTATAACGATAGGACGTGACGTGTCGGACGGTAAATATTGTCATCGATCACCGGGGGTACGAGGTCCAGGACGGCTGGTACCGTATCACTCTAAAGAAGCACATGCATTGTTACATCGTTCCAGCTGGCATGAGATAATCCGCGCGGGCGATGGCCCCCAACCTATTGGTGACAATCCGGCTGAGGTTGAAAACCGTGATGCAGCCTATCAAATGTCCCGAAGAAGCCCACGCCTAATCCACCTTGAGCCCGCCCGATGCGTTCGCGACGTTAAGCTAAAATCACTCTTTGTCCACTTTCAGCCGAAGCGAAAGATAGTTTTAAGTCGAAACTTCCGAAGAGGTCGTGATAACGCAACGGTCTGTCAGGGTAGATTCCTACTTCCGCGGTGTGGGGGTCAGCGGTTCACCTCTCATCAAGAGCAAAAAATGAACCTGTTACCCGTCTCAACGGCAGCGAATCTCCTAAGTCAAGCGTACTTTCGCCCGTCTCGAACGCTGAACCGGCGAGCCGCCTTAGCTCGACTGGGCGGCCGTGCTGAGCTTGCGACTTCCTTCAAGCAAATGACGCTGCAAAATTGCACTTGCAGCGTCGATATTCCGATCTCTGCAAGCCTTTAGCAGAGCACGGTGCTCCTCCTGCGATTGCTGCTCATAGTCCAAGCTGGATAGCAATACACGTACGTAGCGGTCGGCTGCATCATGGTGGGTAGCGATAAGGCCGATGAGCCGCTCATTTTGGCAGGCGCCGTAAAGTGTCATGTGGAACTGCTTATTCAGCGTCCCCCAACGTCCCACATCCTTCTCAGCGTCGATCTGGGCGAGAAATGTTGCCGCCCTGTCCAAATCGGCTGTCGTCAGCCCTACATATGATAGGCGCAAGGCTTCCGTCTCCAGTAGCGAGCGAATGGAATAGATCTCCGCAATCTCCTTGGCATCTATTCTTGCCACGAAGGCCCCCTTTGTCGGGTGAATGGTTACGAGGCCCTCGCTTTCCAGAAGCCTCAAGGCATCACGCACAGGCATGCGGCTGAACCCAAATCGTGCGGCCAGCTCGTCTTGTCGGAGCGCGACGCCACTGCGAAGCTCTCCACCGGAAATCGCTTCCCTGAGAACCCTTGCGATACGATCCGCCACGGTCTCCGGCCGGATGGTTTCAACATTTATTGCGACGAAATCGTTCATGGCCAACCTTCTCCGAGACAGCAATCATCTTGATCATGCCAAGCAACCTCGTATACGAGTATACCGCTCAGGAGATTTTTGCCATGCCTTTATCAACAGGCGTCGTTCCTTATTTCAGTCAGTGGGAAACACCGGAGATGACATTGCCCGTGCTTGCCGAAGGATCTGCGGCGCTGCTGCGCGATCCGCTCTGGCGGCAATCGGGTGCCGAGACGATCGAGGAATACGCGCGCTGGGCGGTCAATGTCTGCGGCATGGCCTGCCTGAAGATGATCCTGGCAGCGCGCGGCGACCTGCTTCCGACGCTTGCTCTCGCCCGTGCCTGCACCGCCTATGGCGGCTATGTCGTCAACGAGCTGGATGCTTCGATCAAGGGACTGATCTATGCGCCCTTCGTGACCTATGTGGGCGAGCGCTTCGGGCTCTCGGCAGAAACGATGACGGGTGTCGCAACAGAGAGCATCCCCGGTCTGCTCGCTGAACGCCCGTTCTTCATCGCCTCGGTCAATAGCGGCATACGCTGGCCGGAACGTATGCCGCCCTCAAAAGGCGGGCATCTCATTCTGGTGACGGCAGCCTCGGCTGATACGGTCCGTTTCCACAATCCATCCGGTCATGATGCTGCGAACCAGGCGGATGTGCTGCTACCGCTTGCCATATTCGACCGCTTCTTTGCCAATCGCGGCATCGCGATCGGCTTCTGACATCTATTTAGACTATTTAGACACGAGATTATTTTGGGGGTTTTCATGACATCTTCCCGCGGCAAGCTGCGCATCGCCGTTCTCTTCGGCGGCCGCTCGGCCGAACACGACGTCTCCGTCATGTCGGCGACGAATGTCGTGGGGGCACTGGAGCCCTCGAAATACGAGGCGGTGCCGATCTTCGTGACGCGGGAAGGCGAGTGGCTGCTCAGCCATTTCGAAAATGGCGTGCTCGCCAGGCCGGCAAACGGCACCGAAATCGCATTGGTGCCCGGCGGGCGTGGGCGGATGATCGCCATCGACGGCGGCAGGATGAGCGATGCCGGGAAGATCGATATTCTGTTCCCGGTTCTGCATGGTATTTTCGGCGAGGATGGTTCCGTGCAGGGACTGGCGGAGGTGGCCCGCGTGCCACTGGTTGGCTGCGGCATCCTGGGTTCAGCGACAGCGCTTGACAAGGATATCGCCAAGCAGCTGCTGCGGGCGGCGGGGTTACCGGTGGCGCGTGCTGTTACCGTGCATGCGGATCGGGTGCCGTCCTTCGACACGCTTGAGATCGCGTTGGGTTTGCCGCTGTTCGTTAAGCCGGCGCGTCAGGGGTCTTCGGTCGGCGTGCGCAAGGTTTCCGGCAACCAGGAATTTGCGCCGGCGCTCGCGGAGGGCTTCAAGCATGACCGCAAGCTGCTTGCCGAGGAATTCATCCGCGGCCGCGAGATCGAGTGCAGCGTGCTCGAGGACGCCAAGGGTGGCCTGTTCGTCTCTCGCCCGGGTGAGATCATCCCGGCCGAAAGCCATGGCTTCTATAGCTACGATGCGAAATATATCGACGACGATGGCGCGGCGCTGACGGTTCCGGCAGAGCTTCCGCCAGAGGTTGAGACGAAGATCCGCGAGACGGCAGCACTCGCCTTCCGGGCGCTCGGTTGCGACGGTATGGCGCGCGTCGATTTCTTCCTGACCGAGGACATGGCTTTTTTGGTCAACGAGGTGAACACCATTCCGGGGTTCACCGATATCAGCATGTATGCGAAGGCGATGGCGGCAAGCGGCGTCAGCTATCCTGAGGTAATCGACCGGCTCGTTGAACACGGTTTTGCGCGCGCCGGCCTCTGAGCCGCAAAATGCCTCTTCCCGGTGTAGTAGACATGCACCGGGAAGAAAAACGCCGCAGCTTCGTCTGCTCTTGTGACAAGAACTGGAATAAGCCGGATTAATGCCGTTGCATGCCTGCGTCTGCTGTGTTTCTTGCGTTTTTGGCGGGTATGTATTACATAACTTATTGAAAATTGGTGGTGATAACGATGTCTAGCGTTGCGATTAAGGTACTGTCGACGGTGAACGCCCCTTACGGGACGAACCTTTCGGCTGAGCAACTCGCTTCGAAGATTTCGGATTTTGCGAGCGTTGAGAATTTCGATGCTTCGGCATTCTCATTCTATTCCGAAGTGAAAGCCGAGCTCCAGCACCAGTTTCTGGATGAGATGGAAATCGACCACGGTACAGCATCCGAGATTGCCCAGAAATTCTCGCAGCTAGCTGGATATCCCCTCGCCCTAGCCGCCTGAGGGTTGTCCTGATGAGCCAATGGGAAAGCCTTTTCGACCAGGCTGCGTCAATTATCAATCAGGCGAACTCTTCTTTTAAACTCCTCGATAGCTGGACTTTCGGGGGTGGCACCGCCCTTATGCTCCAGATAAACCATCGTGAAAGCTTCGATATCGACATTTTCGTCGATGATCCGCAGGTCCTCCCATATCTKAACCCGACAACACAGGGCTATACCCTGCAGGTGAACCCAGATGAATATGTTTCGGACGGGACGCATGCGTTGAAAATCGTGTTCGCGGGCATCGGTGAAATTGACTTCATTTGTGCTCCAAGTCTGACCAACGATCCAACATCCCGTGTCGCAGTACGTGGAATCCAAGTTGACCTTGAGACCCCGGGCGAAATCATCGCGAAGAAGGTTCACTATCGAGGATCCTCTCTTCAGCCACGTGACATGTTCGATATCGCGTGCATCGCCAAGGCATGCGGCGATGGATACGTTCTCGAAGCTCTCTTGCCATTCAAAAACTGGGCCGCCGCTGCATTGGCCGTCGCCGAGAGAATGGATGCAGGCCTCGCTAGCACAGTTATGGGGAAGCTTCAGTATAGAGAAGGATATGCGGGTATTTCGAAAACTGCTCAAGCGACGACAATCTCGCTTTTGAAAGCGGTGTGCGATCACAAGCCATCGGTATCCGCAGCGCCTTCCTCTACATCTCCGCGCTGATTTCTACGCAACTTGGCGACCTTAGCTATACCGCCGTTCGGTCGATCATTCTTTCGGTGCGCATCATTTCGATTAGCCAGCAAAACCAAGTTAGGGCGGCGCCAGCGAGTGTGAGTGAATTGCGTCGCAAATGCTTAGCCAATCCACGACGCGTGGACGACGGTTCGAATCCGTTCAAGAGCCACAATATTGCTGGGCGTCCTGCGTTACTGGGCTAATGAGAGGCTTGCGCGTGCGTGTAAAGTGCCGCACCAACTTTTTGTGCTGCGGTTGTCGGTTTTCAGCTGGGTTTAAGCCAGTTTTTCATTTGGCATTGTACCAACACATTGCTTCTATGGTATTGACCGAAAACATCTTTCCGAAGTGAGAGTGGATCTTTTCGAAATGGAAGAATGGATCATATTCGTGCGATAACCAACAGCCATTTGTCGCCGAGCTTGCCGATCGATCGCTTCCGGATTTCATTGGCAAAGTGCCTGTCGAATTTCTCAGCCCTAAGTCTCACGGTCTGACGAGAGACGATGACCCCACGAGCTGCCAGCACATCCTCGGCCATTCGCAGACTGAGCGGAAACCGGACATAGAGCTAAACGGTATGGGCAATCACGTCAGGTGGAAATCGGTGGCGACGATAAAGAGGATCACGGGCAAGTCTGGTCATATAGCTTTATTCGACGCCCGGTTAACGTTCACTGCCTTCAGTAGCACTTCCTTCTTGCACCAGCAGGATCAGGCAGAAGCCTGTGCACCTAGACCAAACGAGACCATCGCAGCTTCACACGCACGCGTAAACCGCATCGACGGACCTTCTTTGCCGGCGGCAAGTTTGCTGACGCGTGCTCCCTCTAACAGCATGGATAGCGTATCAGCCAAAAGTTCAGGATCGCTTACACCTGTCGAACGACAAAGATCGGCAAGCCGGGAATGCTGTTCCATCTTCAACGTTTCTATTATCGCATGTGCAGGGTGCCCTTGCTCTTTCAACTCTACCGCAGCATTGGCCAAATCGCATCCATAGGGCTCGCTGGAAAGACATTGTGCGCGCGCTTTAACCCATGCCGTGAGTTGAGCCCTCGGGTCGCCCGGGTTCTCTTTTTCGAGATCTTCCCAGGCTTTATCGAGCGTTCGAGAACTGTGCTTGAGCGCTTCACACACAAGATCGTCCTTGGAACCAAAATGTCGGTATAAGGTCATCTTGTTGGTCGAGGCGGCTTCGGCAATGGCATCAACACCGATGCCGCGTATCCCATGTTCACGAAACAGTTGGCAGGCCGTTGACACAATCCGGTCACGAGGTGCGATTTTCTGCTCAGAAGCACGATCAGATGTCTCGGATTTCATGAGTTTAATTTTTACCCTCAAGCGGTGTTGACATGCGTGTTACCGATCGGTAACTATCACAAAAGTTACTTACCGGTAACACCTTGGCGCGAGCCCGTCAAGCAATCGCCCGCTTTCACAGCTTAGGAATTATCGAAAGGAGACTGAGATGAGACAGACGATAGACGAGATGACGCTCGCCGAGATTTTCGCAGATCCACTGATCCGTTCAGTCATGCGCGCCGACGACGTTGGTCTGGACGATTTCAAAGAGTTGATGCACTCGGCGGCGACGTCCTTGACGACACGCGATGGCGCAGCATTTGCTGAACAGTTTGAAACGAGCGGGCCTGCAGCTTCATCGAAGCGTACACTCGTAACCGCCGTGCAGCCCTTGTTCGCAGGTTTCTTTAAGCCTTGCGCTGCCCATATGTGAATGTGGCCTGCATCACCATCTCACAAGTCGGGCTTATCCGCGGTGGGATGGCTAATCGCACGCTGATCTTTAGATATTGGTATCTCCTGCGCCCGTTTGGGCATGAAGAAATTGTAAAGTATTTAACTATAACTAATCGCAAGAAAACCAGCGAAGCACGGTCGTGGAACAATCGGTTCTAGTCCGTGTTTTGCGAAATGCGGCCCGGCGTTTCCGCCTGTTGGCGGGGCTGTCGTTTCGCCCGCGGAATGGTGACCTGCCCGTATTTGAAGGGGCAGGCCGGCGTTTTTCGGCGCATGCATGATGCAGTTGCGATCAGAGCCGATGATGCGGCTACCGAAGCCTTGATGATCGAGGTTACGCGACGTGCAATGTCAGTCTTGCCGAACACCTCCGGCACGGGGAAGGAGCGGTATTCATGCCCTGAGGTTATCCGTGTCATTTCTCCAGAATGCCAGTATCCGCACCAAAATTCTGTCGCTCATTTTACCGCTCTGCATCATCGGTCTGGGTGCAACAGTATATATGTCCGCCCGTTACAAAAACGCGGACACGCTCTATTCAGAGTTCATTGCCGGCGACAATGCCGCGCTTGTCGAGCTTTCTCGTGCCAACCGCAATCTTCAGGCGGTGGCTTACGGTGCTTATCAGGTAATGGCATACGACACCTCCATTCCGGATTTCGCCATCGCCAAAGGCGAGTATAATACCGACAAAGGCGAACTGATCTCGCGATTGAACAACGTCAAGGCCATATTCCCGGAAGAGACGGCCACAATCGACAAACTGCTCAAACAATCTCAGAGCATCATCACAAGCACGGATAAGGCCGTCGAGCTTGGCTCCGCTAATCGTAATCAGGAGTCCGCGGCGGAACTCCTGAAGGCTGATGGGCAAATTCGCGCGGCCGGAAACGAAATAGGCTCGTTGCTGGACAAGCTTACCAAGGGTGTTGCAAAAGGCAGCGACGATCTGACGGATCAGACGAATTCCACGATCCTGACCTCGCTTGTTGTGGTTGGCATCAGCTTTGCAGCCGGCATCATTCTCGCACTTCTCGTGGCCTCGCGTGGCATCACAACGCCGATTGCCCGCCTGCGGGAGCGTATGGTGTCGCTGGCAGGCGGCGATACGGCAGCCGAGATCGATGGCATGGACCGCAAGGACGAAGTCGGCCAGATGGCGGTTGCCGTTCAGGTGTTCCGC
>NZ_JBFTGV010000013.1:0-183517 GCF_056393925.1 Agrobacterium sp. 10T429 | reverse complement strand
GCATGGGTTCGCCAAATGCGGTGAGGTCGGTTGAGCCATCGCGAACATTGCCGCGAACGCCGGTTGTTGGCCCTGCGAGAGCGCCGGGCGTTCCCGTGACGGCGTAGCCGATGGAAGATGACGTGACCGCGCCGGGATCGCCGGTCAGAACGACCGTGATCTGCCGTGCACCGGTTTTCGTGATGGTGGAAATAGTCTGCGCCACGCCGCCCGTTTGCGCCCATTCGAAACCGTTATTGCCCGGATTTATGACAAGCGCGGTATCGATGGCGATTTCGGTGGCAGTATCGCCCCCGGCATAGGTCAGAACGATGTTGGCACCTGTTCTAACGGCAGCACTGATATGCAGGGGAAGCCAGTTGCCGCCCGTTGCAAGAATTCTGGCAACGCGGCCTTCATAAGCTCCCTTGCGGGCAGATGCGGAGCCGGTCAGATGGACGCCGTCAGCAACAGTTTCGAGATGATACTGCGGGCCGACAAGCTTGAACCGCGCCGGATTTTCCAGTGCCGCCTGCAATTGCGCCATCGGCACGCCGGAGGTTGCCAGTCCGTAGCTTGGTGCGGTCCAGTTCGAAAGCTGCTCAAGCAGGATAACCGTCTCGCCAGCAGCATCGCTGTAAATGGCGAAGTCAGAGGAAATGTCTGCCTGCAATTCCAGAAGCTTTGCCAGATAGACCGCCTGCGTATTGGCGATGTTGGCTTGCCCCTGATCATAGACCATGCAGGGAATTTCAAAATCGAGGCCATTCAGATCGGCAATGATCCGAGCACGCCGGACACTAGCTAGCAGGTTGGCGTAGGGCTGCGTTCCTTTTTTCAAATTTTCATAGCTGAAACCGGCTTTACCGAAGCTGGCAACAAGTCCCCCGGCCGCGACAGGAAAACCCTTCGCCGTATCCGTCATGATATTGGCGAGCTGGGTGGCCGGGCTTTCGCGGTCAGTCAACTCGCGGATATCGACAAGGCTGTAAAGGTTCTCCTGCGAGAGAGCCTCTTCGGCCAGAAGAGAGCCGCGTGGACGCGCGCCACCATTGAACATCACAGCCCGGCCCGGACGCGGCGCGATGGCGGACACTACGGGGACAGACGACGACCCTTGCTCTAACGATTGCCCATAGGTCGGCACAAACACGAGCTTGGAGATCGCCGCAAGAAGAGAGGTTTTTCCGATACCTTCCTCCCGCTTGACGACATAGGCTCCCGCATCATCCTCGACATAAGAGACAAATTCACCGGAGACCTTCGGGGCAAAAGCATCGCGCTCGCCAAAGGTGACATTGACCAGATCACCCGGACCGGTCAGGGCGAGAATGCGGGAAACACCCGACACCTCGCGTTCGAACACCTGAAGGTCAGCGGCGCTGATACCCTGACTGACGAAAGCACCGTCGCTGTCAAAGCCAAACAGCAGATAGCCGTCTTCCGTCACCCACGCATAAAGCAGGTCATCCGCAACAGCCGGAACGCCGGGGGCCGTCGCGATCTGGGCCCAGAGGCTGCCAAATTTGTCAAAACCGGCTTCCACGTTTCCGGCGCTGTCACCGAGAAGAACACTGGTCCAGTCGTCGGAGAGCGTCGGTGTATCGACCGGCGCAGGGAAAAGGCGTGTCCGGCTTTCGCGCAGGAGATCGGAGAACTTTTCGTCGATGACATCGCCAACACGCTGCCAGCCATTCACCGATGCATTCCAGGAGTATTCACCAGCGTTAGCAACGGCGGCAGCAGAAACAGGGTCTGCGTGCGTTCCCGTGTCGGAAATCGACACGCGCCCCGGCTGCTTGTCTCTTGTCCCGTTAACGCTTGAAAGGATGGCCCATGTCGCCGCGACAACATATCCTTCTGCCGCCGCTTCAAGTCTGCTGTTCATGTCGGCAAGGCCGTCATTGAGATCAGTGCGAACGCCATTGAGGACTGTTGCGATAGCGCCCTGACCCGCGAGCTGGCTGGCAAGATCGTCCGTGCGCTGAATGGCGGTCGAACCTTCTCGGTTGACGAGCAGTTCGTCAGAGAGCGCGGTGCGCTGTGCAATTGTTGTGGTGAATACGGGAGCGGTCATAATGTCCTCATCGAATGGTCACGGGGAACGGACCGGAGATCGGACCGGCCATGCCGTCTGCATTTTGGGGTTCAAGCCAGAAGTAATGGACGCCCTGTGCAAGACAGGTTGCGGTTTCGAGGTAGGTAAACACATCGTCCAGTGCGCCCGCGAAGGTGGCGGAAGCATTGAGGCCGAAGGTGTTGTTGCCGCTGACGGCCTGCACGCGGTCCGAGAATGTGCCGTTGGCGGCGCGGGCTACACCATTCACTGTGGTGCCGCCCGTCAGGCGGGGGGTGATGTTTCCGGCTGTCACGGCCGAGAGCGTAAAGCCCATCCGGTAATATGATCCTGATGTGGTTGGGAGCGGTTGCGTGACAGCACTTGCGGTCCCGGCCGTCTTTGTGGCCTTGCCGGAGCCTATCGCCCAGCCGGTGCCAAGCGTCCATGTACCGGCGCTGTCGAAACCGCCATTGGTGAGCAGGTTCTGCCGTGTGGTGTCGCCCACCGGCACGGAATAGCTGCGCGACGGTTCGACAGTTACAATGCCTGCCGCATCCGTCTCACGATTGAGCGACGAGGAGGTGGAGCGGTAAAGCTGCACCCGCGTAACGGCGGTATCATCGCCGGTAAGGAACTGAACGACTGCCCCGCCGAGCAACGCGCCGATGGCAATCTCATCTTCCGGCAAGCCACCCGGCAAGGCTGCGTCTTCCGCGCCGACGACAAAAGCCGTGACGGCTGTATATGGTCCCGGCTTTCCTGCTGCGGAAAAGGCCCGTGCCCGCATATGGACGCCAGTGCCGTTAGAATATGCCGTGATCGAACCGCCGCCGTTGGCGGCCGGGATGGTCAGAGTTGTCCAGACGGTCGTACCGATCTGGCGATGATCGACCTCGAAGGACGCCGTCCCGACTGGACCGGAGCCGGGTTCGATCAGATAGTCGATGCGATTCGCCACGCCGGTTCCCGTCACACCGGACCGGATGGAGGTGAACCGCGGCGCGGGCGGTATCAGGCCGCTCTGGTCAATCTCGGTTCCAGACCGGCCCGACCATGCCGGAATATCTTCGGCATCAGTGAGCTGATCAATGACGGGAGCCGCGTCGATCAGACGAAGATGCGAGGAAAAATCCTCGCCCGCCTCGACGCCGGTAACGACAAGGGCATAATCGACGGTAGAGGCTTCACCGAAATGCAGAAGATCGCCAGCAAGCGGCATGTCGCCGTCGCCATTGACCAGAAAGGAAGAACGCTCGCCCGCAATGGTCTGCACCGTGCGGATGACGGAAACGCCAATGGTCTCTTCTTCTGAAAGGCCGGTGCGGAAGCGGATCGCGTAGTTTCTGCCCGCTTCCATGGTGACTTGCTCATCGATCTCGATCAGACGGCCGGACACGCTTTTGATGCGGGCTGCGATCTGGACGCGGTTGATGATGTCGCTCGACAGATTTACGAGATCGCCACGGGTCGCAACGCGGATCGGGCCGTCCTGCGAGACGGTGTAAACGTCCGGCCGGTGCATTGCCTCATACATGCGGCGGCGGGTTTCGCGATAGATTTCGTCGGGCCAGACTTTGCCCGGCATATCCAGCGCCTCGACCAGCCGCATTTCCGCACCTTCCTTGCCGGGCCATGGCACGATGCGTTCCGCCGCCTTGAAGTCATTGGTGGCGTCAAGGAACTGCACGCGAAAACCGTCTGGCGGCTCAACATAGGAGCGCGATACGCGCAGATCGTAGCTGTTGCGCGGGCTGACATGATCGACCAGCAGCTTGTCCGGCCGGTCGATGGTGACGGACCATTTGAGGCCGTCATGACGTGGGCTGGCGCGGCCTGCGGCGGCGATCTCCGTTAGAAGATCGCGCAGCGTCGTGGACTTGTCCTCAATGGCGCGGTCGTACTTGAGACCCTTCACACGGCAGAAGTCGTGCCACTCTGCGAGTGCCTCCAGATCGATTGCCGAATCGGAAACCGCTTTCGGATTGGCGGGAGACTGGAGCACAAATCGATAAAGTGCCGACGGGTTACTGGTCTCCCTTTCGATCCATTGGCCGGTCGTGTGCTCGTAATCGAGGCAAGGGCGTGAAACCAGCGCATTGAAGTTGTCTAGCTGGCCATTCAACTGGTGGGTGGCTTTGACGCGCAGCGCCACCAGCGCCAGCGGATGCGGGAAGTTCAGCGGGTATTCCGGCCGGATGGTTTGCAGCGCCGCCCATGTGGTGCGCTGCTGGATTTTGGTGTCGGTACTCTCCGGTGTCTCCATGGCGCAGCGAACCTGCCAGCGGCCACGCGTCGGAAAATTCCATGTGTGCTGGCGATAGAAGGCTTCCAGCTTGCGGGCGTTGACCTCAATGACCGTCACCTGCTGCCAGTTATCGCCGTCTATGGGCCGCTGGTCGATGCGTACGCGCACAACATGGGCGTTAGCCTTCCCCTCATCGTTGTAGCGTAACAGACCGGCAGGCCATGCGAGGATGACGCTTGCGCCGGAAGCATCGCCACCTGTGGTTCTAACGACTGGCTCTTCCGTGGCCTCACCGCCTTCGATCACATCACCGAGATCGTTGCGTGGGAGCGGTTTGAGCAGTTCCGCGCCGATGGTTTCTTCAACGACCTGGCGGGGGAAAAGGGAAAGCGGCGCATCGCCATTTCGGCCGTCACGCGGGTGCAGTTCAACCTCGTCATATTCGGAGATATCGGTGTCACCGATACGGAAGCCGGAAAGAGAAAGCGGGCCGTAACCAAAGCAGAACAGGCAGACGAGATATTGCCAGTCACCGACGATTTCAGTGTAGGTGTAGGCACCGAATGGCGGCGCATACCGAACCGTTCCGAGAACCAGAGGGACCGCACCATCAGGTTCCAGCCGGTTGCGCCAGCCGGTAAGGGTATAGCGGTTTTCTGCTTCCAGCGTTTCAGGCTTTGGCGGCGGTATCAGCGCGTTGATCAGCAGATTGCCGATGATGCTGACACCAAGACCGATTAGACCCTGCGCAAGCCCGGTGGAAATTCCCAACGCGCCCGCAAGACCGGGTGCCCAGAACTGGCCAAGCGCGACGGCCGCGACGGCAACGACGATCTGCAAAATTGACTTGAGGGCATTCTTTCCCGGAACGAGCCGGATGACGACACGCACGCCCTCACGCGGGCGCACGGTGCGCCAGTGTTGGGCGGGAACGATAATCGAGCCACGCTCGCTGACCAGCGCCACCCGGCAGAATCGGAAGTCGGCAGGCTGCAATTCCGGCAGCGCCGTCTTGACGATCTCGACTATAGTGCTGCCAACCGCCATGAACATGTCGATACGACCGGCTGCGGGATCGATCATTGGAGCTGCGAGAACGGGAATGATGCCGTTTTGAACCGTCATCAAATCCCCCTCGAAATCAATTCGACGTGGCGGTATGTGCCGGTCAACCGATGGCCCCATGCGCCGGAACGGTAGCTTTCGACCTTGGAACAGTCGCCTTCGACCATGTGGATCATCAGGCCGTGGTGGACGACAATGCCGACATGGGTATCCAGACGGCCGCGACGAAAAACGGAGATATCGAACGCGATGGCCGTGCCGGTGACCGGGAGCCAGAGCGGAGAAGAGGTTGCACCGGACACCAGTGCCGCGATCTCGCCATGCTCCTCGACGGAGGCATAGCCAAGGTACTGCGGCAGGTTGATGCCGACTTCTTCACGGTAGATGGTGCAGGCCAAGCCCCAGCAATCGCATCCATCGCGGTCACGGCCGAACTCGCGATATGGCAGACCAACAAAACGGTCGCTCCAATGGTCGAGTGTCGGTGAGGAATTTCTAACGCTCATCTGTGCATCCCCGGAAACGTGCGCGCCGACATCCGCCCACCGGGAACCAGCTCCAGCTCGACTTCTTCGCGGGTAATGGAAAGGGAGATTTCCCCGGCATCGATGTCGGATGAAACAATGTTGAGATCGGTGTATTCGGCCTCAACCAGATTGGGAGACGACGCCAGCACCACGGCCATGTGGATCATTGCGGGCGTGGTGAAGGATCGCACCACGTTGACCATTTCCTGATCCAGATTTTCGAGGATCAGCGTTGCGGCCGCTGGAGCATCTTCCTGATCGGACGGCAGGAGTGTCGATGCGACCACCCACAGGAAGGGTTCCGTGACCGGGTTCGCACCGCGCCACGTCGAACGGGTGCCGTAATAAAGCGGGTCGGATGACAGGCGTTCGGTATTGTCTGTGGAAAGGCGGATCGGCTTCACCAGCTCGGGATGCTCGATCTCAAACAGGGCGACATAAATTTCCGATGTTGCCTGCGCATCCTGCGCCATGCGGGCGTTGAAACTGACACGTCTCATGGGCGCTTATCCAACAGGATCACGCAATCCGGTTCCGCGCTCCGACCGAGCTTCGGGCAGGCTTCATAATTGTGGTTCCGGCCACCACAATAGGCGCAGCGAAGGTGCAGACGGGCAGCACTGCCACCCCATGTTTTTGGGCAATATTCGTATGGATGCAGTCTTGAACCGCAATACGTGCAACTCATGGCATTACCTCGACAGAAAACGATTTGCGAAACTCTGTTCCCTGCACGGTCTCTGTCGGCAGGTTTGCGCCGAAGGTGACGAGCCAGCGCCGGGCCATGACAATGGGATGGCCGTCGCTGGTCATCAGCGGCGCGCCGTCACTGGTTCCGAGTGCCCAGCCTTCCGTGGTCGGATCGGGCATCCAGAACAGCAGCGATCCTTCCTTCGTGTCGTGATGGAAGAAGCGGTCGAACAGCTCTTTCTGGTTCCGGTCGAGAGCGATGGACATCGAAACTGTTTTTGATGCGGACGAAAAGCGGCGGCGATAGCTTGTCGGGCCAGCGTCGGAGCGGCGCTTCTGGCGGGCATCCTGCGGTGTCAATTGCCATGTGTTGCGTTCCGGGCGCGGCAAGGCGGGAGGCCAGACGAGGACTACCATCGGCGCACCGCCTGACGCTTCACGCCGAACTCGCCCTGAATGGCTCGATTGGCCGGATTGCCCGGCTGGCGGATAGCTGCCGCCATCTGCCGGCCGATTGTGATCACCGGCTGCCGATTGCCGTGCTGGTCGGTCTGCTCTTCGTACTGGACTTCCGACGAGCCGTAATTGTTGATGATTGGCGCGTTGCGACCGTTGGACGACACGTTAGAGTTCGCGCCCACGGTGGATGGAAAAACGGAGCCGGTAGTGTAACCACCGGTGTCGTAACCGCGCAGCAAACCCTTGTGCATGGCATCAAGACGGCCCACGCCAACTTTCTGGACCGCCTTCTTGGAGAATACGAACTCATCGGCATGAACCACACCGGCAACGTCTTTCGCCTCGCCGGGACCAGTCCAGCCGCCCTCCGAAAACAATCCGCCCGAGATCGCGCCGGACGCGATACCCGCCCATTGCGTGCCTGCGCCGTTGGTAAGATTTCCCCACAGGTTGCCGAGAAATCCGGAGAGACCGCCACCGCCGCCACCTGCTGAAGGCGCAGACGGAAAAAGACCAGACAGGTTCTTTCCGAACTGATCGAATCCGGCACCTAAAGCGCCGAGACCCTGCGTTGCAGTTCCAGACGCTCCGGCAAGGCTGCCAAGCGCGTCGGTCGCACGGCGCGCCTGAATATCGGTCGCGTTGACCCATCCCGTTCCGACGCTGTTCTTGTAGTTGCCCGACAGCATTTCAAGCTGAAGCTGGCCACCGGTCATACGGCTCTGGCCGGTGGCGAAGCCGACATGTCCCCCGGACTGGTTCGCGGAAAGCCCGCGAGACTGGACCAGCACGTCACCGCGCAGTATTTTCGACGGATCGACCGCGCTACCCCAGTTCATAAAGGAGTTGGCAGTCAGCGAACCGCTGCCATCAACCCCGATCTGTTTGAGGGCAGAGTTGACGAACCCGGCGCACCACGCGGTTTGTGCCGCGTCAATATCGACGCCGCCCTTGCTGAGAAAGGAATTGATATCGAGGCGATTGGCGGTTTCGCTCGAACCGATCAGCGAAGAGGCCAGATCGACGGCCGTGCCGCTCGATGTGACCGAGCCTGCAACATTGCTGTTGGCCGTACCCAAAAGCCCGGATGACGCGCCACCAACGCCACCGACAACGCTGCCGTTGATCATGACGGTTGCTGCGCTGACGGACATGGAGCCGACCGACTGGCCCATAGCGCCACTCACGAGGGCGGCAGGGTCTTTCTTCTCGCCACCGAACAGCCGCGAGACAATACCACCAAGACCACCAGCATCAGAAAGGGTGCTGAAGTCGGTTCCCATAATGGCGTTCTTCAGGGGGTTTTTAATCGCCAGCTCGGAAAACATGCCGGTGATATCCTTGGCAACGCTCTCCAGCGCGCCGTTGATATCGCCGTCCAAAAGGCCGTCAACGAGGCTATCGATGGATTGTTCACCAGCCAGTGAAACCCGGTCCCAAGCCTGACCCTGCTTTTCGATCTCGCGCGTAAGATTGGCCTGCTCTAACGCCAGCTCACGAATTTGACCGGCTTCGCGGCTGGTTGTCGAAAGCCCCATGCTGCGGATTTTTTGCTCCGCTTCGAGCAACGACATGGCACGGCCACGGGTCGTTTCATTTTCGGTGATCAGGACCTTTTCAAGCCGGAGCTGTTCCAGATTGTCATTCTGGCCGCGCATGTATTCCATGACGGACGCGCGTTTTTCCTGCTCTGCCAGAGCCGCGTAGCCGCCCTTCAGGTCGGCAATGGCTTTGTTGAGGCGCTCTTTCGTCTCGATGTCCGCAACGCTCGCAGCGGCAATGAGAGGACGGAGGCTCAGCTCCTCCTGGAGCATCCGGTTTGCGTCGGCAGACGTAATGGCACCGGATGCCACTAGCGAATTGAGGCGCTGTCGGGTCTCGGCTTCCGCTTTCATGTCGGAAGCCTGTGATGACGCTGCGGCAATCGTTTCCCCAATCACACGATTGCGGACGCGGGCAGTTTCAGCAGCGAGGGTTTCCGCTGATATTTCCTGTTCGGCAAGCTGCAAACGAGTGCGGCGCGCCTCCAGTTCGGCACGCAACAGCGGATTGCGCTCGTTAGAAATCTGGATATCGAGCCGGTCCAGCTCTGACGATCGCTGTTGTCGATTGATCAGCGCATCGAGCGAACGGGTCTTGGCCTCAATAGCGGTATCGATCTGGCTGCGCTGGAAATCATCGACGCCGCTGGCGTCACGACCAGATTGCAATGCAGCGATCTGGTTTCGCAATTCCTGCTCGCGCTGGCGTGAATTGTTGGCGGGTGAGCTTTCAGCAACGGACAACGCAGCGCGGCTGCGGGCAGCATCTTCTTGTACCCTTTTCCGCTCTGCGGCGGCTTCATCCTGACGACGCTTCTGCTCGCGCAATTCTTCCAGTCGCGCGGCATTGGCGTTTGCCGTCGCGCCAGCCGGATTAAGCAGATCGAGAAAACCGAAACCGGACGAAAGCCGCTTTTGCGCTGCCTCAGCCTCCGCGATCTGCTCATCAAGTGTCGGGCCTGAAATCCGGCGATCAAGGAAGCTGCCGACATTATCAAACGCGTTGCTGGCGTTTCGAGCGACAAATCCCCATGCACGGCCAAGCGCGGTTGTCGCCTCGCTGGCGTCTGCAAGCTGATCCGGCAACGCCTTCAGCAATACGGCCTGCGCTTCCGACTGGCGGTTCTGCGCAGCGAGGTTCGACGCATGACGGGCGGTTGCCGCGTCGATCAGGCCGTATTTCTGGAACAGCGTATCTGCGGCCTTGGCGGGATCGGCAAACATTTCTGAGAGCATCGCCCCGGCTTCAGCCGTGGTGATGCCCATGGTCGCCCCGAAATCCTTCGATATCGAGATCAGGCTTTCGAAGTTCTCCGAGCCGATGCGGCCGGTGCGCAGGAATTGCGCCTCCATGGAGCGGGCAGACGATACCGAAATCCCGGCAGCGCTGGCACCGGCCTGCGCTGCGGCTTCCATCTCGGCACGGCTTCCGGCAACAGCACGGCCAAGACCGGAGGCGGCGGTGTCAACTTCCTTGGTGGACTGAAGATAGCCGTTATAGGCAACAGCCCCCATTGCGACGGCGGCAGTCAAACCGGCAATGCCAACGGTCAGCGGCGTGATGACGCGGGCAGCACCGCCAGCCAAGACGCGGAAATCCTTTAGCGCTGAATTCATCCCGCCTTGACCGGTATAAAGCTGAATGATCTGCGGGAGCTGCTGGGCCGCGATCATCGGCAGAGGCATGCCACCGGACACACCCTGACCAATGTCGAAAACCTGATAGGTCAGGTTCTGACGACGCGCACGATCACGGCGGACGTTGTCATTGGACGGAGGCACCGGAGGTGTGGGCGGCGTTGGCGGGGATGGGGGAACCGGGGGTGTCGAAGGTGTCTGCGGCTCCCGCAGCGGATTTCGGCGCGGCCTGCGGACGTTTGTTGCCGGGGCCGACGCCGGAACGGCACCCGATGCCCGCAAAGCATCCTCGCGTGCCCTCTGTTCGGCTTGGGTGAGCGCATTCGTTGCATCGGTATTTTTGCGGGCAGCTTCCGTGTCGCGGTTCATTGCCGCCGCTTCACGGTCGAAGGCGGCGGCGGTTTTCGTGACCTCATTTCCTAACGCGGCAACATCGTTGCGAAGATCATTCGTGGCATTTTTGGCAGCGGCGGCCTGCGCCCGGAAGATCAGTTCAAATTCCATTTGCCTGCTCATGCGGTTGCACCTTTCAGAACAGACAGCGCCTCAAGCTCCATGACCTGAAGATCAGCGAAGGCAGCGTTAGAGAATTCATAGCGGCGCATCACGATATCGACCGCCACGTAATCGAGACCGAGCCACAGGAGCTTTGCGGCACCCGCAATCATCCGCCACTGCGTTTCGCAGGCCAGAAATGCGGTCACACTTTCCCAATTGGGCGCAAACACCTTGAATGCCTCGTCTTCTGCTTTGGTGATTTCGGAAGGGTCGATTTCCATGCCCATCCGCTCGAATTGTCCCGCCACGTCTTCATCAAGACTTGTCTCTGCGGCGGGATCGGCACGGCCGAGCTGGGCATAGGCCCAAGCCCGTGCCGCCGCTTTCAGTTTCCCAAGCGGGCTTCTTCGCCGTTCAGGCTCTCGTAATATCCGCGATAGACGCCGGTGCGGAACCAGCCAAGGTTGAGAGCTTTGGCGATGGTTTCAGGTGTGAACGGAGTTGAACCGCCATCCTCGTCCACCACGTCATCCCAATTCTTGCAGACCTTGGCGAGCTGTTCAGCCTCGTGAGCATCGCGCTCGCGCTGTGTCTTCAGCTTTTCATACGCTTCCTGTGCCGCAATCGCCTCTTCGCGAGGCTGCGGCTCGAATTGCATCTTCAATGTGCGTTCGAGGATTTTGCCGGGTTCGTCCGGATGGGGAACGCGGATGATGATGGGCCACCAGTAGCGGTAGGTCGATGCAAGAACGAATTTCATAGCGGGTCTACTCCTGAAGGTATTCGGGGCTAGAAAGGGCAGTCGGCGTCAGCGGAAGGTGATTTTCAGTTCATCCAGACCATCGACCGGGCAGAGATCGAGCGGCAGCGAATAGTTCAGAATGCCGTCCGTTTGGCCCTGTGTCGGCTCACCCACCTCGACGGCTGGAGCGGTGATCTCGATAATGTTTCCGGCGACGGTTCCGTGGGTGATGGAAAGCGCGCCGCTTTCCCGCGTTAGCGCCTTGTCGAACCAGTCAACTGTCGCAAGGGAGCGCGCTTCGACAACCGCCGTGCCGGTGGAAGAACGGTCGGAAATAATGACCTTTTCATCACCGATCAGGAAACGCGGCGTCAGCGTGTTGCCGACATCGAGGGACAGGCTTTCAGCAACGGACGGCCAGCCATGCAGCGACATTTGGGTGTTCGCCTTGCTGACGTGAACCGGCTTCGCCCAGCCTGCTTTGCTGATTGCTGGCATGGCCGCGATATCGGTGATCGTGCCGATCATGCCGACGATGGTGGTGCGCCATTTCGGATAGTTCTTCGGCTGGTAGTTCGGTGCGAAATTCACCTTCGCGCCAACGAAGATGTGCTGCACCTTGTCGGAAATGAAGTAGATCGTGACCGTCTCCGAATTCTCTTCGATGATGGTGTAATCGACCTTCAGACCAGCAGTGATGGTCTCGGCAAAGTTGGCGGCGCGAAGGAGAGAGCCGTATTTCGGTGGCGTCCCAGCAACGCCCGAGCCAGCGAGTTCAAGATCACCTTCGAGACGGCCATAAATACCGGCGAGGATGACGCCCTGATTGCCGAGATAGGGAAGCAGCAAATCGCGGGAAACCCGCTCACCTGTCAGCGGTGTAAACGTCACGTTCGACATGATGATTGCATCGGCTGCTACTGGTTCTGCGTCTTCGCCCTGTGCGGTTTCGATTTTCGACAGAATGCCGAGCTTGCGGAAAAAACGTACATCGTCAGACATTGCGGCCTCTTTTCACGGGTGCGGCCTTTTCGACCGATTTCAGGGTTTCGGTTTCGGAAGCGGCGGCGGGAGCCTCTGCGGGCGCACCTGTTACTTTCGTAAGCTCGCCGGTCTTGGGGTCGCGGACATACTGCCCGCCGCTGGTCGGCTGGTTCATGGAGTGTCCTTGTCTGTGAGGTATCGGGATGTTTCCCAGATGCCGACGAAGATCGTCACGCCGTTGGGCATGGGGGTGGGTTCAGTCCCGACCAGCGAGCAAGGGTCGCTTGCATCGGTCGGTTCCCAGCCGGTCAGGGCATCCTCGATCTCGCCCTTGAACCGGTCGAACTCTTCAGCCCGCATCCTGCCGGTATTGTCGCTGTGATAACGGAGGATGGTGGCAACGAGGAAGCGCACCTGGACAAGCTGGCGGTGCCCGGTTGCGAGCCGGTTCGGGCTGGCCTTCTCAGGCTGCGGAACAACGAATGTCGTGGTGCTGGCACGCTGAACGCCCTTGGCGACAACGTCCAAATCTTCGGCAAATTCGACGCTGGCAAGCGAGGGAGCCGTGGCCTTCAGGCGCTCGATAATGCTTACAAACATTTCCAGCCCCTCAAACCGCGTGCGTCGAAAACTTCATCCGGCGCGGAAAACATGATGGTGCCAGCGCTGGATGCAGGTGTTTCAGCACCGCTGACGGGAAGGGAAATCAAACCCTTTGCGACACGCTCAAGCGAGGCAAGCGCCTTTTCGTAATCTTTCACCACGTAGTCGGGCGGTCCCTGAAAATGCAGGCGGTGGCGGGCAATATCGATTGCCCAAGTGCGGACGAGATCGGGAACCGGCGAAAACGGAAGGGGATATTTGGTGCCCACATAGCCGTTCACCAGATTGTCGGCATGTTCTAACGCCTCAGCAATCACAACGGGATCGATTTCGCCATCACGGTCGCGGTCGGCAATCTGCCGGATTTCGTCTTCACCGGCGCGGGCAATCAGATCGTCAAGCGTGGCATAGGTCACGGGCGTCACCAGAGCGTTAGAAGAATGGGGTGGAAACGAGCGGGGCGGATGTGGTGGCCACCCCGCTCGAAAGGTCCGGCTTGCGAGGCTTCGGAACGGACCTTATTTCTTGGCGGCGGCGGGTTTCGGCGTGGTCGCCGCCTTCTCGGCAAGCTTTGCCAATTCGGCCTGCGCCGCTGCCAGCTTGCTTTCCGCGTCGGTTCTGACCTCCTTTTCGCCGGTCAGCGCGGTTTCGAGATCCGCAACCTTCTGGCGTAGCTCGATCAGAAGATTTTCCTTCTCCTGAAGATCGGAGGCGGCAGCGCTGACCGTCTGCTTTTTTTGATCGAGATCATGCGACAGATCGAAAATCTTGTTTTCGAGGTGGCCGACTTCGATCAAATGTTCCGCCTTCAGCACCTCGATCCGGCCTGCGGCGGCATCTTCGACCGCCTGCTGAAAATCGCTCTCCAATGCCGTGTCCGACATGTCGATGGCGTCGGAAAGACGCTCTGCCAGATCGGAAGGAATTGCCCCCGATGCGGCAAGCTGGATTGCAAGCGTGGTGCTGACGGTGACGGTTTTCCCTGCGGGTTCTCGAACGCCGTTGATCTTGGCAGGGGCAATCAACGGAACCGATACCTTGTTCTCGTCCATGGCGATCTCCTATCAGGCCGGTGTCGCGCCAGCGTCTTTGAACAGGAAGCCGCCTTCAGCCCCGACGAGGATCGGGCGGCGCTCGACCTTGACCGGGTAAATCCACGAGTCCGTGGCGTTCTCGAAATATGGCTGGTTCACCTGCGGATAGCCGCGAAGCTCGTAGGTGTAGGCGTAGGACGGCACCTGAAAGTTATCCCCGGCCTCCGGCACGTAGGCCAGAATGGCGTCATCGCCCCAGACATCGTTCGCCAGCGCGTTGTCACCGGAGGTTTCCGGCAAGTAAATCGCAGCACCGACAACGACTTTCTTCACCTCGAAGTAGGCAGCAAGCATGTCGAGGCTGATGCTGTCTTTCGACGTGTATTTGAACTGCTCCTTGATCTTCGGATGGTTGCAAAGGGCATTCTTTGCGGTAGGGCCGAGAACGAGTGTGTTGGGATAACGACCAATCGACTGCCGGATGACTTCCTTCGCAGCGTCGAAATCGGCCTTGGGATCGCTGTCAGCGCTTTTCCAGCGATCTGTTCCCGTCAGCGTGAGCTTGTGGTTGTTGTCATAGTTCGCTGCATTGCGGGCCAGACCTGAAGCTTCAATTTCAAGGTTGAGATCGACGGCATCCAGCGACATGTTGATGGCACCCGCCGCCAGATCGATACCCGGAACGCTTTCGGCTTCTTCCTGATGTTCGATCGGTACGACGCCCTCAAGCGCGTCCTGGGCGAGTGAAACCGGGTCGGATGCGTAGCCATACTGGATGCGTTTCTTGTTGGAACCGGGAGCGCGGCGGGTATTGAGAAGGCGAAACGCTTCCTTGCCGAACTTGATGACGCGCATCGAGCGGTTCGGGATCGAGACGCGGGGGAACAGCTCCTGCGAAATGAAGGTGCTGTTGCGGTAGCCGCGTGCGTGGGTGGACAGGATCGGATCGACTACAGCCGCCGTCTTATTATTCAGTGCCGACATTCAGAGCGGTCCTTATCGAATGAGGTAGGAAACGAATTCGCCATCCGCTGCGGCAGTCAGCGCCGTTGCGAAAGCGTTAGCGGGAGTGGCACCGGCGACCTTGACGCCTCCGGCAGCAGCGGAAATGAGTTTTGCGCCCTTGGTGATTGCGCCACGCGCACGGCTCCGGCCGACGCCGATTGCTACCAGCGCAACGTCCATGCCGATCTCGGTCGCGGGGTGTTTTGCAACGCCCTTCACCGGCTGGTCGTCGGCGGTGATCTTGGCGTCATTGAAGTCCACCAGATCGCCTTCGGTGAAAAGTGTCGTCGCAGTCGCCGTCAGCGACAGGACATCCATAAAATAGTTCATGCGCGGAAAGCTCCTTTAGGTCAGGAAACGGCCTTCACGGCATCGAGATACGCCGTTCCGGGGTGAGATTTCTGGTAGGCTTTCGCCCGGTTGTGGGTGTCGAGCTGGTCACGGTCCACGGCCTGACCATCTGCCGCGAACGACGCGTCGCCTTCACCACCGAGAGCGGGCAGATCGTCAGCGCCGAACGAAACGACCTTCGGCTGAGCGGTCAGAACATCCCGGATCGCCTGAAGGACCGGAACGTCCGTTTCGCCTTCGGAGAAGGAAACGGGGGCGTCAGTACCGGACAGGGCGTTGAGGATCGAAACGACCTTGTCTTTCGATACGGGCAACAGCTTGCCGCCCGTCACCAGCGTTTCCGCAAAGGCAATGTTGTCGGCGTTGGCGATTTCCCGTTCGCGCTTCTTCAGATTTTCGGCACGGGTATTGAGTTCAGCTTCGCGAGCCGCGAAAGCCGGATCGGAATGTGTCACGGGCGGTTCCTTGGGTTTGGGTGTGGTCGGTGCGGAAAAGGATGGCTGGCGAACCGGCTTCTCGATCTCCATCGCCTGAAGCCATTCGATGCTGTAGGAGGGCAAAGCCTTGTCGGCGGCCTCCATGCCGAATTTTTCGATGAAGAAATCACGCAGGCTGCGCAGCAAAGATGCAGTTTCCTCGAAACCGCGCTCGCCAAAATCAGCCGTCACCTCGACCGTGTCGCTGGCGTCGGAGAACTGGACATTCTTCAGCCCGGACACGGAAGGGGCAGCACCGCCAAGAAAACCGACGTGCTTTGGATACCACGTGCCGGGAACCGGGTTCGCCGCACCGTCAGGGCGATGGAACGACAACGACACCTTTTTGTAGGTGCCTTTTTTGACAGCGTCGGCAAAGGCCGGGGCGATCTCACCGACATTGGCATAAAGGCGGTCGGCACTGGCGTCATACTCGAAACTCTGCGCCCAGCCGAATGCGGGGGCGTCTGTCTTCGGATGACCGACAACCACCGGCGCGGGGGCCGTGGCGTAATCGTAAGCGTCAGCCATTGCCTTCAGATCGGCTGCGGAAAAGGAAAGCTGCTGGCCATTCATCGGAATGAATGTGCCGCTGCGAAAAACCTCGATACGGGCGGTGATGGGCTTGGCGTCTGCCATGTGAACCTTCCAGTGCGATAACTGAAAGGCACAATGCGCTGTTGGGCGCGATGATTAGAAAGGCAGTTAGTTCCGTCCCGACGACAGGGGGCGGCAAAATCCAAAATGCGCTATCTGGTGCCATCATTCAAGACGGACATACATCCGCAAGCCGACACAGGGACCGGGATGCGCCCATATTCGATTTCTAACGCGCCTCTAACGCTAGGCAAAGTCAAAATCGGTATATCCGCCGCCCTATGGCCCACGAAACGCCTCAGCGGGCGTCTTTGTCATTCCGTCATTCCGACGACAACCACTCTTCTGCCATCCGTCCGATTTCGCGCTCGTCATCGTTTGAAACACCAACTTGCGGCCGAGCCGGGACGGTCACTTTATGATTGCGCCCAGCCTGCCCGCCGAAGTGCAAGAGTGCCGCCTGAATCTTGGACGTGCCGATCCGCACGTCTTCGTCACTGGCGACGTAGTTATACGAACCTCGCAACGCTCCGGTGACGCGCAGGATCGTCAAAGGGCTGTTTCCGTATTTGCGCTGACGCAGCTCACGCGTCACTTGCGACAGGGCGCGCCATCGTTGACCATCCGGGCCGCGCTCATTGTCGAAATTGTCACCGACAGAATTCAGAAGCAGTTCGCCCACATTCTTGTAAAAGCCACGCGGGTTGTCCATGCGTTCGACAAGCTCAACCAGCCGCAGCCGCGCCGCCTCGTCATCCAACGTTACCTGAAAGCTGACGCCGCTCATCTGCCCCCGCCTATTTCTTGGACCGCTGGAAAACCAGCTTGCCATTGCGTCTCATATCCAGTGCGCCCATCTGGTCCCGGTCGCGAGCAACAACAGCGCTCCAGAAGCGCTCGCCCATTTCGACTGCAATCATAAGACCGGACTTGCGGTCAGCACGCACATAACGCCGGTTCACCACCAGCTCGTCTGGCGCATCACCGCTCTTGTCATGCCTGCGGGCAACGCCGATCCAGATTTCGTCCGGGTCCATCATCGCTTCAGCCATCAACGGTGCAAGGGTCGCAAGATCGCCAGTAAGGATGTCGTCTCCACCACGGAAAAGCTGTTCGGAGATCGGAAGCTTGTGACCGGCTTTGTCCTCAAACAAAACCGCCTGATCGAGATCGGCACCAAACGGCGTTAGGAATGAGCGGATATTTTCCTCACGCGAGACGCCGTCGCGCAGCGGCTTTGCCTTGAAGGGTTTTGAGCGCTTCAGCAGAGCTTCGACAGATTCGGCAACGTTGATCTCGACGGGCTGGAGCGGGTTCTCCAGTGTCACACTGCCTTCGCTCGTCAAAGCGGAAGGCACCAATCCACGTTCCCAGAGATCGCCGGGCATGTACTCCCAACCGTAACCGATACCCTGCGGCTGCTCGATCAGCTTGCCGGAAACGGGATCGATCAGCGGCACGGTCAAATCGCCGGGAGCTGTATCAGGTCCATCCTTGCCCCGGCGCTTCAGATCGGCAAGCGACAGGGACCGGACACCGCAGGAACACAGCCAATCATTCGGCGGAAAGTGAGTATCCCACCATGGATCGTCATATCGCAGAACAATACCATGCCAAGCTTGATGGAACGGACGCGGTATTTTCGGCTGCCGGGTTTCGCCGTGGCGATACTCCATGTATGGCCGGAGCTTCACCACATCAGGGTCGCGCATCTGCTTCAGGCGTCCGGCCATGTAGGCAGTACGCATATTGGTTTCGAAAATGATGCGGGTGCGCCAGCCACGTTCGCCCTTGTACTGCCAGCCGTATCGCTGAACGATCCTGTCAAAATCCTTGCGGAACTGTTCAAGGCCGGTGCCCTCTTCCATCGCCCTGGCTATGGCGTTCTGGAAGTCGGTCAGCATGTCGGTATCGGTCGCACCGGCAATGACGAAGGCGCGGTCATGGACGCCGCGAAGGGCATCGGTCCACGCTTTCGTGGGCTTTACGCGCTTCTGTCGGAAAAACTCGATCTGTTCACGGAAGGGCTGGTTGATGACATCGGCGTCCGCGAAATCCTCTTCCGTCTCGCCATCGAGAAAGGCGGCTTCGCGTCCCTGCAATGCCGCCAGTTCGAGGCCGTCACCGATCTGCGTTGCCAGCGCTGGAGACCAGACGGCGGCAAGAGACAGAATGGCCTTTTGCGCAGACCGGAAGTCGGGAGCATCCAGCGCCTTGCGGATGGCGTCGAGGCGGCGATTGAAATGCCGTTCAACCGTCGCTTCCAGCTGGTCGGAAAGCGTTTCTATCCGGCCGTTTTCTTCGGCAAAACTGGCGTGGTGGTCATGGCGCTGAAGTTTTTTTTTAGGTGCGTCGGCAAAGAGCGCAGCAAACATCGAATTTTCTTCGGCCAGCTTGCGCAGGTCGCGACTGCGTTTGCCGCCCTCCATGAAGGCGAGCCGTGCCTCTACTAGAGCATCGATAGCCTTTTCTGACAGATGATCTGTCAGGCCGAACGAAGTGATGTATTCGCGGGCAAAGTCATCGTCATCAATCTGGCCCGCCGTCGCCAGCACAGCCATAAGTGCATCGTTGATGGCGGTCGCCGCCTCTGCCTTCGCCTTGCCGACTTCTGCCGCATCTTTTTCGTTCTTGGCGCGTACTCGCCAGATATGGGGAACACCAGCGCCGGGGAAGTTATATTCCACCAGCCACGTCAGCAGCGTTTTGCGAAGCGTGCCCGACAAAAGGTCGGCATCGCTGTCGACAAGCAATTCCAGCATTTCGGCATGGGTTTCCGACGCCGCACGCGAACCGCTGCTGCCGATATCGGTCGTCAGGGTTTCACCGGTGACGCAGATCGAAATCTGCTTGTCCCAATATTGCAGGAAATCCTGATAGGTCACTGAGCCGCTACGGGCAGCTTCCAGAAACTTGATGTCGGTGCCGATCGGAGCGGTGAGCGCGGAGCTGCTGCGCAACTGCCGCAAGGTATTCATCAGCTTAGCCTGCTCTTCCGGCAGGGTGCCGTAGGGCGTGAAGCCGATAACAGTGGGGCTGGCAAACTTTTCGAGGAAGTGCAGCCAGAAGGTGATCCCCTCACGTTTGAACAGCACTGGCCAGAACAGTCGCGAACCAAGGCCAAGGCCGTAAGGGTTGTTTCCTTTGACGCCGAAACGGTGGACGATGTACTTGCGTTCCGGCAGTTCAATGCCATCGCGCATGTTAGTCCACGTCAACAGGCGCGGACGCCAATCTTCACCGAATGAGAAACGGCGCTGATCGTGGGTAACGATCTTTTCCGGCACGATCCGGTTGTCTTTGCGCATCCAGACCACTTCGGAAACCGCAAAGCCTTTCAGCGTTGCGTCCAGCAGCTCTTCGCAAACAAGATCGAAGGAAAGATCGTTGATAACCTCGCGGCAGAAATCAGCAGCAGCGACATCGAGCGGCGTTTCCGAACAGGGCTTCACCTCCCAGTTACGGGCGAGAAGGACTTTCTTGCGCTTGTCGAGCATGGAACCGGCATGCGTATCACGAACGATCTCATCATAAATCTTGAGACCTTTGCCGCCGCCACGCTGTAGCAGCGTATCGTCCTGATGCTGGAGCGCGCCGCTGTAAAACGGGATGGTGATATCGTTTCTGGCATCGGCAATCAGGTTGGTGGCATTGGCAGGCAGGTTCTTGCGCGGTTGATCAGCGGCAGCTTTGGTCGTGGATTTCATAGGCGGTAGTCTCCCCAGCCATCGGAGCGGGTGTCGTTAGAAGTTGCGGACTGGATGCCAAGGCCACCGACTCCGGCAACGCCTCCGGCGTAGTGCAGGGTGTTTTGCCAGAGCATGTCCAAGCAGTCGGGGCCGTCATCGTGATCGGCATTCGGCCATTGCTGGAGCTGGTCGATCATCGTTTGCTGCGTACTGTTGAGGCGGATCAAACCGGCAGCAACGGGCGGCTGAAGCCGCTCGATGCGCAAATCCTTGTCGGAAGTCGGATTGATCGGAATGGCCGATATGCCCACGCCCTGCTTTGCTGCCGTCGCCATGAGGGTTGTGCGCAAAAACTCCTGAAACTGGATCGCTTCCACGAACCACAACATGCACTGATATTGCCGCTGCATGGCAATGACATCAGCAATGATGATATCCGGCAGGCGACGGCGGATCGACGCCTCCAGCAGGTCCATGGTGCCGTGCAGACGATTGAAGCCGCCGACAAGGATCGCGCTCGGATCACGTCCCTTGCTCTTCTTTCCAAGCGAAGGATCGACAGCACCGAAATGCACAAGGTCGGGCTGTTTCAATACCCAGAATGTCAAATCCTTGAACGGGCTGGCCTCATTGATCGGCTTGTTCTGGTATTCGGTCGCGAAACTGTCGTGGTCGGCCGCACGCTCCAGCATGAGTTTTAGCAGCGGCTGGACAGCCGGCCAGTTGACGACAGCGCCAACATCCATGTCGGCCTTGTTGGCAGCATAAAATTCGGTCGCGGCCTCTTCGCCGTCATTCTGGTAGATTTCCTCAAATCGGTCCCAAAGGTCCATACGATCAGGGAAACGGATAACCGCCTGAAACTCTTCGACGCGCCAGACAGGCGATTTCGATGCACGCACAAGAACCGCGTCGTAGTGCAGGACGGTGCCAACCCAAACCACGTCCATGGAGCCATCCGGCGGGCCGACTTTCAGGGCGGCGCGATTGATCCATGTTTCGAGCTTTTTGCGCTGCTCTGGCGAGCGCACGGCTTCGTCGTTCTCCAGATCGTCAAAGAACATCAGATCAGGACGATAAGGCCCATGGCGGCGGCCACGGATTTTCTTGGCAGCGCCCAGCCCTTCGACGCGGATATTGTTGGCGGTGACGATCTCGCCTTCGCGCCAGACGCGCCCCTGTCCGGTCGCTTCGGGGAAGTCGTTCGCAAGGCGCGGGTTTTCGGTCAGCTCCGATTTGATCGCCTCGACCAGCAACGCAGCCTGCTCGTAAACGTCGCAGACCTCCAGAATATAACGCTTGCGACCAAGGCAGATGCAGTAGAGGGCAAAGCCAAGCGACAGGTGCGTGGATTTCGAGGAACCGCGTGGCGCGATCAAGAGGTCTCTAACGCCCTTTTCGGAGGCGAGAATTTCAGGAACGCGCTTGAAGATCGCCCGGTGAAACAGGCTGTGTTCGCCTTTCACGTAATGCGGCAGGTAGGTTTCCAAGAAATACTGAAAGCCCGTTTCCGGGTCTTTCACTTTTGCCAGACGTTCGGCTTTGGCTTTCGGATCGGCAGAGAATGCCGTAACCGAAAGCTCAACCCATCTGGCGAGATCGTCCGCCAGCTTGGCAAGGTTATCCTTGAAATCCTTGCCGCTGACTTTACCCTTCAGGACCGGCCGTCTGATCATGATGCGTAGCGTCTTGCGAGGCTTTCACCGAAAGGTTCGATGATTTCGAGGATCGCCGCGACATGCTGCGGGAAATTCTCGCGGACGAATTCGACCAGGTACTGCATCACGTCCTGCGCAACGCCCAACTCCGAAATCTTCGGCGCGAGCTTTCCGGCGCTGGTGGTCATCTTGGTCATGGCATCTGCCAGTGCGACCAGACTTTTCACCTTCTGATCAAGCCGCAAATCGCCGTTCTTGATTTCCTCAAGCACCGACTGCGCCATAATCATGAAATCTTCGATCACCGTCGAAACAACGGTTTCGATGCCTTCACCGGCAATAATGGAGGCTGTGCGGGCGACGTCCCAATCGTCACCGGACTCTTTCGCGGCCTTCTTCCAGCGCCCAAAGGTAGCCACGCTAATGTTCAGCGTCATGGAGATCGTGGCACCGGTCATACGGCGATAGACGTAATCGGCGCGGGCCTTGCGGCGCTTATCCTGTTCACTGGACATTGAAGCCCCCCTTCACAAGAAATGTCATGATGGCGAGGATGATGCCGCCGATGATGAGGCGAATGATCCAGCTCGTATTGTTGTCGATCTTGCCAAGCGATTTCTGGATGCTGTTCATGCGCTCGTCGGTGACGGCGCTATGCTTCTCCAAATCGTTGACGCGCTTTTCCACCACGTCGAGCCTGTCATGGGCCTTTTCGGTGCGCGCACTTTGCAGATTGAGTTCCGTCACTTGGCGGCATTCCCCTGATGTAGCGCGGAAGCATCGACAGCCGCCACGGCAGCTTTCCGACGCTCCTCGCAAGTATTGCGGGCCGTGCGATCTGCGGCCCAATTGTTGAAAATCTGCTCTTGCGTCATGTCGCTCTGCGGTTTGGTGGAAAGCTTGGGGCATTCCATCCGCGCTTCAGCGGGCAAGGCCGGGGTGACATGGACCGTACGCACGACAGGTGGCAGCGATGGCGCGTTAGTCTGGGAGCAACTGGACGCGGCCACGATCAAGGCCAACGCTATTGCCGTTCGGTAGAGCCGCATTGGCTTTCTCCAAGGTGAGTAGTCTGGAACGCTGGTCGGCAATGATCTTCGCCGTCTCGGCACTGATCCGCGTGGCCTCTGCGGCCTGCGCCGTTTCCCTACGTGCCTGTTCGGCGTTAGATTTTTCAATCTCGGCCGTCCAATAGGCGTCCCGTTCGGCAACAGCGGATTGCCTAATATCGGCAAACATCCAGTTCAGCTTTTCCATTCCGCGATTGAAGCTGTAACAGCCCGCAAAGATCAGAAGGGCAACGATCAGGACCGGCAAGAAAACCTTCGAGAAAACCGGCGCGACCGCCTTCATAAGCCACGCCGGTATCATGGGGTTTCTCCCGAAGAAGAGTTCGGATCGTCGCGAGGATCGTAGCCGAAAGGGGAAGGCGAAGGCGAAGCGGATGGCGGGAAAGAGGCTTGCGAGGCGGCGAAGTCGAGGCTTCCGGCGAAACGATGCACCCCGAGAAGAGCAGCAATCAGGATCATCATGGATGGAACCACGGTGCCCGCGAGTGAAACGGCCTGCTCGCTGCCGTTCGCGCCTTTCCAGACCAGATAAATGACGATGAGCCACGCGAGCCAGAAGGAGGCCCAAATCTGGCGTTTGGACATGCGATAAGTCGGCTTTGCTGTCACGGATTACGCCTCGTTACGGGAGATCGGCGCGCCGGTCGCGGACAACTGGACACGACCGGGAACAGGCGCTTCACCCGTTTTCGGCCAGCGCGAGGCGACAAGCCTGCTTTTCTCGATGCGAGTGATAGAGACCGAATTGTTCTGGTTGCCGCCGAGAACATAATAATGGGTGCGGTCTTCACCGACATAGAAGCCGACATGACCGCCACCCGGACGCTTGAAGACGAGGATTGCGCCGACACAAACGGGCACGTCACGTCCGAAGGTGGACCAGTTCAGGGCACCAAGGGGATTGGATGGCAGAAATTCACCGGGCAGCGGTGTGGAAATCCAGTTCGCCACAGCCAGACCGCACCACGGAATATCGTCGTCGGTGTAATAACCCGCGATCCAGCTGCCGAGCTTCTTGGCCCAACCGATAATGACGGGATTGGATTTAGGGCCTGCGATTTCCTTCAGGCCCATGTAACGGCGAGCTTCACGCATCCAGACCGGCTCTACCGGTTGCTTGGGCGCTTCGACCTTCACCGTCGAAAGCCCCGGCTGCTTGCGCAACGCTTCGACCGTGGCGGCATCCGCCTTGCCCGTTTCAGGCAGCTTTTCTGCGAACTGGAGTTTCTTGATGGCGTCGATGACGGCGCGGCCGTGTGCGCCATCAATGCTGCCCGCATAAGCGCCGTGAAGTCGCAAGCGCCAGATCAACCATTGATCAAAATTCATAAGCATCCCCTGTCAGTCGGGGCAACCTATGATCTTGGCGGGATCAGAAAGTGAGGAAGACAGTTCCGGTCGTTAGGAAAACAGGTCCGGTTCTTCAGGGGGATTTTCGTTCGCGACCTCGCGAACCCACCGCTGCGAAATGCCCAACATGCGGGCGATGGCAGCGCGGTTCTTGCCTTGGCGTTCCAGCTCCAGCACGTCTGCGCGCACCGATCTACGCGGACGACCGTGCGGAATATAAATGAAATCACCGGCCAGAAGTTGACATACAGCTTTTCCATCCTCTTTGCCAAGAGCGATGAGGATAGGATGGTCGTCAGCCGGTTTCTTCGGAAACTTGATTTCGGTTCCGCCAAAATGCGCGATCAGCTTCAGGGCGACACCGATACCAACGGTTTCGGCAACGTCCTGAAGGCTTTCTGGCAGGTTTTTGACGGAGGAAATAGCCATATCAGCCCCGGGCCTCCATGGCTTTCAGGGTGTCGATAATGGGATTGGCTTGGGCAAAAGTTAGAAAATCTGGATCATCAACGCCGGAGCGCTTCTTGACGAACGTGCGCAATGCCTGCCGGGAACCATCTTCGATAACGCCCTTCCGGTGGCAGGATTTCCAGAGGGCATGGACAAGCCGGATATATGGCTTGGACGCCAGAGGCAGTTTCTTCGATGTCGGCTTGACCTTGAAGCCAAGCCGCTTCAGTTCATCGACAACGGCAAGGCGCTGGCCTTCTGTCATGCTGCGCAAGGAAGCGGATTTACCGACACGAAGCAGCAGGGCACGATAATCGGTTTCTTCCATACCGAGTTGCTCACGAGCGATGTTGATGACGGCCATCGTGTTCATGCCGCACCTGCCATTTCCGCTTCCACCATCGCGGCCAAGACCGCCTTCGCGAAAAACACCGGCGTAAATACACGGGCGTAGACGAATTCAATCGTCATTCCTTGCTGTTCGGCAGCAGTCCAATGCGCATCACGGCTTTCGGCGTCGGTGAAAACGGAGGCAATCGCCTCCGCTTTCGTGGGGCGGAAGCTATGCGGCAAAAGCGTTCCTTCGGGGCTGCAAAGAGCATACCCCTGCGCGAAGGATGGCGGGAGAGTGCGATCAGTACTCATTCGCACCCCCCATTTCCGTGGAAGGCTGCGCAGCGACCGGGCGCTGTCGCGAAGCATTCGCCATAGCCACACGCTCCCGGCCTGCATCAGTCAAGGCATAGCGAAAGCTGTTTTCGGCAATCCGGTCTATGCGGACGTAACCAGTCGGCTCCATTCGTCGGCAAGCTGCTGCGCAAGATGGCCCAAGCGATCCAGCCAGAAAGCTATCCGTCTTCGGATATTTTCCGTGCAGCCCGGAAAGCCGCTCCAGCGTTTTACGCTCCAGTCGGGTGAGGGCGATAAATGTCATACTGCACCTTACTGAACGGTGGAAATTTCAAGCTCGACCGGCTCGATTGCGAATACTTCGCCCTCTGATTTGATCGTGACTCCCGCGACTTTGCGCGCCGTGTCAGGGTCGTTCAGCATGGCTTCCTTGTTGATTTCCTCCTTCTCACGGATGAAAGCCTTCAGGCCGAGAGACTTGAGAGCCTCAAGAACGGCTTCAGCACCACGTATGGAAACGCTGGCAGGCAGGGAGCGCCATCGGACGCTGCCCGTACCGAAGTCATGGAATTTCACCTTGTCGTTATTGGTGAGGATCATGCGATTGGCTTCGCACCATGCCTGTACACCGCGCTCATGCTCCGCCAGCTCTTCGGCCATCATGGCGGTATCGTTTTCGAACCTCTCACCGATGAGCCTGATAGCTTCTTCGGCCGTTGCCTTTTGCGCGTGAATGGCGCGGCGAAGGGTGCCGATGCGGCCAACGGCCCATATCGCGTCCTGACGACTCTGCGGCACGCGAGAAATGGCCTTGGGTTTGCTTTTCTTTGCAGATTTCATGCTGTTATTTCCTTGTATCAGGCGGGTTCGTTGGGAGTGCTGGAAGGGGTGGTTTTGCGGGCGTTGGCGAAGGCGGGCAGGAAGACCACATTCTCCGCAAGCAGCGGGCGCAGATCGACCGGTGCAATGGTCACCGATTGGAGCGCCGCCTCCATGTCTTTCGCCTGCGCCTCGCAGGATGAAAGAAGGCTGGCGACAGCTCCGGCAGCTTCAGGCGGCAACGACGCGCCACCGGTCTCGTGGGCCTTCAGGTGAATTCGCAGGAGTGACAGGAGAGCCGAGAGCTTCAGCATCTTTGGGTTCCTTTCAGTGGTCGGAAACAAGGGCGATGGAAGAAAGAAGCTGACCGTTGAGCGGCACATGCGGGCGGCCGGTCAGATATTCGATGGTCATTTCCATGTGTTTCGCCTCCATCTCCATGAGGCGAAGCGTTAGAAAAAGCTCCGGGGCATCCAGTCCGCTAACGAGCGGCAACAAACGGTCGCGCAACTGCGCGGCGGCGTCAGACAGCATTCGTGACCTCCGGTTTCTTCTGGTTTTCGGGGTTTTGCGGGCACGATCTGCATGCCAGCCACTGTTTCAGTTTGGCGGGGTCGCTCTTTGCCATCGGGGCTTCGCGGTGGCTTTCGCAGGTGCCGGGAGCGATCGCATCACGAACATGCGGGCACCAAACCTGCTGCCCGTAGAGCGCCATGACTTTGTGGGCGATCTTCGCCTGCACTTTGTTCATGCCTGCGCTGTATTTCCCGGCGCAGAGCAACGATATCGCGGTGCGGGACACGCCCAACTCATCACCGATGTCCTTTTTGCTGCGCTTGGGCTTGGCAGCTTCAGCACGAAGGACATTCAGCCAGGTGGGATCGACAAGAGGCATCAGGCTTGCTTGGCGCATGGCACGTCCTCTTTCGTGTTAGGATCGTGAACCACGCCAAGTTTCTCGCGATAAAAAGGCGCTCTGAGGCCGGTGTTTTTGATCAAGCGATACCGCTTCGGGCCGTAGCTTCGCCCGAGGACGGACTTTTCCCTTTTCGGCATTTCGACGATGTAACCAGCCTCAACGAGGTGGCGCAGATATCTGCGCGCAGCGGCTTCTGGATGCCGGATCGGCCAATTCACGACCATGGTAATTTCGTGGGCGGTGAACGAGCCGGACATCCGGATGCAGGACCAGAAGCGCTGGTTGAAGTTATCCGCAGGTATCTGCCGGATGGATGCATGGGAGGAGACGAGCGCCAGAGCGCCCGTCCGTTTTGCTTTCACACCAGTTTTCGTGAGTTGATAGCAGCCAGCTCTTCGACGCTCGACAAAACCATGCTCCACCAATTTTCCGAGTGCTATGGCGACGACATAATTTTGCAGACCGAATTGCTCTGCGAGAACGTCCAGCTTCAGGCAGACCTTCTCTGGAAAATTCTGCAGGATATGCTCGTAATGTTTTGCGTACCGGTCCCGCTCCATCAGGCCAACTCCGGAACTAGGATGGGGCGATTGGTGCGCCGGTCATTCAAGATCGTCTGACCGGCCATATCGGTCATCGTGACGCCCTTCGGCCCGAGATCGGCGCGACGGCCGAATTTCTCGATATTGGCGATGGCTTCCAAAACCTCGCGATTGAAACCTTGCGAGACCTTCAGCACAAAATCCACGAGGCAATCCGCGACCTCGACCTCGCATTTCCGGTCCATCAGCAGCCGGATATCTTCACGGCTTGCCTTCTGGAATTTGACGCGCTGGCTAATACGGCTCGAAATCTGCGGGAACCGGGCGATATTATCGTTGATCCGGCCCATGCCGACCAAGATGACAGGCAATTCCAGCATGTCGGAAATGTCGCGGACGGTCTCCAGCAGAGACGCCTTGCTGGAGATATGATCTGCCTCGTCAATAACGAGACCGAAGGTCCGGCCCGCCATCTGCGCGGACGAATGGCGGCTGCCAAGTTCGCGCAGGATCGTTTCATACTTCTTTTCTATGCTGTGCGGCGGGCGAACCGGCAGCGCTTCCAGCAGTTCATTCATGAACCAGCCGGGTTTCCATTCCTGTTTGGCCCGGAGATATACCCATCCGCTTTGGGCTACCCAATATTTCAGCGTCGTGGTCTTTCCCAGACCGGGTTCGCCATCAACAACGCCGAGGCACGCCTCCTGTGCCCCGCGATCTTCCAGAGCAACCAACGCCGAAAGAAGGCGTTTTACGTTGCTGGTCTCGACAAATACGTTTTTCATGCGTAGTTCTTCCTCGTGTGTTGGTGTCAGGCGACGGCGCGGAGGACGTTTCGAAGGGCTTCCACGTCGATGCCTGACATTCTGAACAGCTCTCGTGCGACTTGCTGCTGGAGGCAGCGACGCAATACATCCGCCTGACGAGCTGTGATTTTTTCCGGATTTTCTAACGCCCACGCAGCAAGAGCTTCGTCTGTTGCAAAGGTCTGGATGCGGGTGACTTCAGCAACTCCGGTGGCTGCTGGAACGGTTTCGCCGTCACTGGTGACAAGCACCGGACCGGCTGGCACCGGCGCTGGTTCATGGTCGATGATCGGCATGAAAGTTTGAATTGAGGCGTCGATAAAACTGCCGGGTGACAGTTCCGCTTCGACTTCTGCAAGATGATCTTTCAGGCGACGGGCGCGGGCGTTTGCGCGCTTCTCCATCGCTGCCCGTTCCATCGTAAGCGGAATGTACCGCTCCTCGTTGCCTGCGAAGATTGCCACGCAGATCAGCCGGCCCATAAGCTCTTCGCCTGATTTTCGGTCGATCTCGCGCACCCAGACCTTGCTGGCGTCATGAATATCGTAACCAACCAGCACGTATTCGCCGTGGAACTCTTCCAGTGCCAGATTGAAATAGGTGTTGGTCAGCCACTCGACCATCGAGCGGGAGACCTTGCGTTTCACATACGGACGGAACAGGTCGTTCTTTTCATGTTCCAGAACCGGGACGATCTCGAAGCCGGTCGAAACGTGGTATTCCCAATACTGATCGGGCGACATTTTCCCCGGCAAGGACGAATGCGGCTTGGCGTTATAGGACGCTACGGCATTCACACATGCCGTTAAAAACTCCTGCCACGATGGCAGGCGGCTGGACGATCCAAACAGCTTGATATCCTTGCGGGTAGCCTTGAAAGAACGCTGCCGGGCCTGACGGTCCATGTCCTCGCCAATGTAGGTTTCGAACTCCTTGGACAGCGGGTTCCAGACCGAGCCGTTGAAGCGCTCGATGATGCCGCGTGCCTGCGAATTCTGCGGCAGCGAATGCAGCTTCGTGACGCCAAGGCGTTCGGTGACGCCGGTCAACTGATTGTCCAGCACGTCGTTTTTGAAGCCGGGACCACGGTCTACATAGAAGATTGCAGGAATACCGTTCTGTTCGCAGGCGTGACGAAGGGCATCGACAACACCGATGGTGTTTTCTGCCAGACCGAGGGAGAACCCGACGCAACGGCGCGTGGCAACATCCACGATGCTGGTGATTTCCGGGCGGAACGGTTGGCCGTGGATCGGGTGCGCGATTTCCGCGTCGAATGTCTTTCCGTCAGCCGTGTAAACACAACCCGGCAACAGATCGTCTGTCGAACGCAGGGTGTAGGCCATTCGGCTTTTGAGCGTCAGGGAGCCTTCACGGCCACGATGCTTTTCGACGTTGCCAAGGCGCGCCATAAGGCGGCGAACCTGATCGTAATTCGGCGGCATGATGTGCGCGGGGAGCGCCTTTTTGAACTGTTCCAGCGCATCGGTTAGGCAGGGCTTTTGCGGCTGCGCGTAAAAACGCAGGAACTGCCAGAACCATGACGGAATGCCCTGCTTTTCCTTGGTCGGCAAAGGTGCTAGCGCGCCGACGCCAACGGTGTCGCGCAGCTTGAACCAATCGTAAAGCGTGGCACGGCTAACGCTGGCCTTGTTGGCACGGTCATTGGCAACGCGCAGAATGGTTTCAGAGATTTCGATTGCTGCCGGATCGGCAAGAAACGATTGGATGGCCTGCCGCTGTGACATGCCGTTAGAAATCTGGTGCATGTCAATGGCAGACAGCACGGCAGAGCGCGCATTCATCACGTCGCGCTGGCGCGCCGTCAGGTTTGCCGTTGAAAGCCTCTCGCGCCGTGCAAGTTCTTGGCCCTTCTTCTCCTGCTGATTGACCAGCACCAATTCGCGGTTCTTCTCGTCATGCAACGCCGCCTGCAAAGCTTCCGGCAACAACGAAACGTGGTACTCCATTCCGCCGCCGACTTTATCGCGTTTGCGGCAAAGCGGGGATGCATCCCAATTCTCTCGATTTATATGATCTTGGACACGTCGCTTGCTATGCGGCAAAGCCTTCAGCTTGAGGCGAATACCGGCAGCTGCAATTTCCTGCGCGGAGTAGTAGCTCATTTCAGCCCCCTGACACGACCAGCTAGGGCATCGCGGCGGCGGGTACGTTCTTCGATCTCGCGGTCTTCGCGCCAGATTTCGATGATGTCTGCGTACCGCTCCGGCACGGCAACGAACCCGGCGAAATCGCAGACGAAAGCGAGAAGCTCATAGCAATCAGTTACTTCAAGCAGGGCTATGAAGCGCTCTAGCGTAATCTTGTGGTCACGGCGTGCAGGTGACGCATAGCAATCCAGCATGTTTTCCGTCACGCGCTGCCCAAGATGTTCCGACATGGCGTCCGCGATTTGGGCGCGAGACATGTCGGATTTCTGCATGGCGTGAGCGAGAACGCGGGCGATCTTGACGTCGAGTGTGCCGCCTTTCGATACTTCGGGATCGATCCGCGCCGCGACTTCGACCGGCGTGTAATCGCGGAAGATATCAAGGGTGAGTGAGTCGCGACGCTTCTTCATCAGATACGGCCCCGACGCTTGAGAGAGGCAATAATCCGGCCTTCGTGTTCGATAACGACATCATCCAGCTCATCGTCTTTCAGGCCGCCGAGAAACTTGCTCATTGTGGCAATGCTTTTCTGCAATTCCGCGAGGCGTGCATCGACTTGAGCCGCAACGATCTCACTTCCACCCGGCAACGATTTGAGCGTCTTTGTGACGGCAGCGACCTTACGCTCCGTATGGGTCAGCGCACGACCGTTGGCGATGATTGCAAGGGCGTCCGGCACGTTGGTTGCCTTCGGCGTTTCTGCAAAGAGGATATCAAGCACCTTGGCCTGATCTCCATGGGACTGGTCTGCCAGCTGCTTCAAACCGGCCTGATGGTCAGCCAGCCACGTTCCCGCGCAGCGGCTTCTGGAAGCGTCCGAAAGGTCTTTCCAGATTTTAACGGCGGCAAAAATCGCTGATCTGGACAGGCCAAGCTTGTCAGCCGATGCCTTTGTGAAACCGAATAGCTCTGGCGCATCAGGATCAGAATCCAAACCTTGGACTCTGGTTTCTGACTTACGGTCGCCGCCGTTCTTCGTTTCGGGGTGGAGGCTTTCGTAAGCGGCCTTCAGTTCATAAAGATGCTGGAAGCGGTCGAGCTTCTTCAGTTTCGGGCGAGCAAGGTTTTCCAAAACCTCTTCAATTCTGGCTTCTTCGTCGGACTTCGCTAGAGATACAGTCAGCGGAATAGCGGTCCAGCCAAGCAACCGCACCGCCTCAAGCCTCTTACGGCCAGCGACGAGGCGATAGCGATTTCCAACGGCGCGAACACGGATCGGGTGTTGCAATCCGGTGGCTGCGATAAGGGTTGCAAGTGCCGCTGCCTCTTCGGGATCAAAATGGCGGGCACGATCTTCGGGAATATCTATCCATGTAAGGGGAGCCTGAACCACGTCCGGCTTCGGCGGTTCAGCAGGTACTGTCGTCTTTGGTTTTGGCATTTTTCGAACCTGAAATATCGGGATTTTCGATGCGGAGCCGCCTGCTGGAGGCGGTACGGCGGCTCCGCTGGATCGCGCCGGACGCAAGAACCGGATCGGCGCAATGAAAGAAGGAAGATCAGGCGGCGGAAGCGTCGTACCTGTCCGCGATTTCGCGCAAGCGGCTGGCAACCAGCTTTGCCGCCTTGGCCTCGGCATCGCGTTTGATCTCGGCAAGCGTCGTCTCAAACAGTTTTGCGGCGAACGCTTCGAACTCATTGGACGAGCCAGCGCGGTCGGGTTCGGCAACAATGCCAACCACGTTGATGCGGCGTGTCTCCGGATCGATTTCGGCGGCGACTAGCGGGCGCTGAAAGGTAACTCCATCTGAAGACGGAAGGAGCGCATCGACAGCGGCGACATGCAGCTTGGCCCCCTTCGACGGCACTGGCTTCACCGGAAATTCCGGCAGAGCGGCGGCAAGCCTTTCCTGCGCGGTCACACGGCGGGCCTGACGCTCCTCTTCACCTTTTGCCACCGGATGCGCAGACGACTTCTGCTGCGGGACGACTTTTCCCAAAGCCGAAATTTCTCCACCTGGGCGGGGAATAAGGTTCGCCTGAACACCTGCAATCCAGCGCTTCACAATCGAGCGCGGTGGCGGCTCGATATGAAGGAAATGCAAGTCCTGCGCAAAGTCCTGATAGGCTGTCTGGCCGTTGTAGCTGACGGACTGCGCCTCATCCCAAAGACGGGCGGCGGGCTTGATGGCAGGTGCAGGCAAGTCGTGGAAGAATGGAATGATTTCACTGTCAGCGGAGCGACGGGAGTTTGACAACATGCTGTTCATGCCGCCACCATCATGCCAGCAGAGGCGTTAGATTTTTGACTTTCTAACGGTGGCCATTTTGCGCTATCCAATATGCCGGAGCTTTTCTTCGGGTAACGAGTCGGCCAGAGGTTTTCGGGCTTCTGGTCAATGAAGGCGGCAAGCGCGGCCTGTCCGTTGTAGTGAGTTGTGGTGTTCAGTTTCCGTAGCAGGGAGCGATGAAATCCATTTCTAACTGCGAGTTCAGTTAGCGTCATTCCTCTTCGATGGACTTCGGCCTTTATGGCCTGCCAGTCCATAACTGGCTTGTGTTTGCTCATGGTTTTTCTCCGCTGAGAAAGCGGGCGTTGCAGCGCCCGCTTTTTTGGGAACGTTTAGGTACAAGTGCGAAGCGCATAAGCGGTTCGCTGATAGGAGTATTAGCAGAGATTCTCTGTTTTGAAAACAGGGTTTGTCTGTTTTGCACATGGCTAGAACAGCGATCGCTAAAACCCCGTTGGGTCAAAGACTTACGAGCGTCAGGCAGGCGGTTGGTTATCCAAGCCGCAAGCCTTTTGCTGATGTTTTGGGAGTGCATCCTGAAACGTTAGGCGGTTACGAGCGAGGTGATTCGATCCCCGACCTCGATTTTCTTCAGCTCTATAAACAGAGATTTTCTGTTTTTCTGGATTGGCTGATTACCGGCGAAGGCCAGATGTTTACGCCAAACGACGCTATTGGCGTCGCGCCTCGGGTAGATTCGTTGATCCTTGATCCGGCGAGCGGCTCAGGTTCTTTCCTGTATCACGCTGCTCAGCATCTTGCCGAAAGCAAAGGTGAAGGCGTATTGCCCGCCACGCTTCAAAAGGCTGATTTCGTCAACTTGCCCCAGTATGATGTGAGAGCGTCGGCGGGGCGGGGGCTTATCCCCATCAACGAAATGCCGGTTTCACAAACAGCCTTTGAGCGCAGTTTTTTGCGAAGTCTCGGCGGTGCCCCAGACTTCTGCTTCATGATGTGGTCAACCGGCGACAGCATGTTTCCGACAATCCATGACAGCGCGCTACTAATTGTCGATTCAAGCCAAACCGTCGTTGATCATGGACGGATATACGTTTTCGCTGTTGGCAACGCCGTTTTGGTGAAGCGCGCAAAGTGGCGGATGGACGGCAAACTTGAGCTGGCATCCGACAATGTCGATGGCCATTATCCCGTCGAAACCTTCGATGCCGATCGCGTGGAGGATTTGGTGGTTGTAGGTCGCGTCATTTTTATTGGCCACCAATCATAGAGGATTAAGGCCGCGTCCTTTTGTGGAGATATCAATGTTTAGAAAGGCCTTGTTTTGCTCTCTGGCACTTGCGCTTGGGACAGGATGCGTTGCCGCTCAAGGACTAACGGTCAAATCAGAGCGTCTAGTGTTGGACGGCTGGTTTAAAGGTGAGCAGCTCGTAGTGACCGAGCGAAGCGGTAATGTTTACTCAGAGCGACAAGGCAAAACGTCAGAAGGATACCAGTACTCGATTTCCCGAAACGGAGCGAAGCTGATTGCAGGGCAGCAAACGTGGGGTGTCTCTTGTTCCGTCGATTCAATGGATGATAAAACCTACTGCCACTTGATGTTGATAGGTGGAATGAAAATATCGTTCTCCCCCCTCGACGCAGGAAGCTCTTCGGTAATTTGCTTGAATTTCAGCGATTTCACACCGGTGTCCGGAATGATCCGCTTCGATAAGCTGCCTGCACAGAAGACAGACAGAAAAGGGTGCGCGCTTGCCCAACCCTTCCGCGACATATCCCAAGCTAAGACTATAACAATCCGAACTGATCAGATGGGGCCGGATTATAAATTTGAGCACCAGTTGTCTCTTGATGGCTTTAGGCAGGCGTCGGAGCTTCTTTCGTACTTACGTCTAAATAGAGCTAATCTCTCATTCGACTAGAGATTTTCTAACGCGGAGTTTCGAAATTTGGCGCGTCCCACTTGAAAAGTGGTGTCGATTAACCCCCCGCGAAAAATTATTAATTCAAATCAACGATCTAGGCTAAGTGGGACGCAATGCGTCTAAGTGGGTCGTTTCGTCCCACTTAGAGTGCGGCGAATGCTTTGCCGTCTGATCCGAATTTTTGAAATTGACGGTGGGCAATTTGGCTCTTCCAACCGCTGCCATCGTTTTTTCTTCTTTTTTTTCAAAATGTTGTTCTTGTCAGCGCCGTTGGCAGAACAATGCGAGAAGAATGCGCGAATCTGTCCAGAAGGATGCGCGATTTATCTGCACTTTTGATAGGTGACTTTCATATTCCCGCCCGACGCCGTTAGAGGCATGACGCCGGAATTCCCTTATTTCGTCGGCAGTTGTGGGTTTTATTGGCCGGATAGCTCTCGTCCAGAAGGTAACACCCCCCTACATTTGCCGCCCCCTTGCTCCTGAAGAAAAACTGTCGCAAAAATGAATAAAAGTTAATGCCGCAGCGGCGCCGCGCATATTGCATTCACGGCGATATGCCGTCATGCTTGGCGTCATGATGTTCGATTTCGCCTGTTTGCATATTTCATCCCTGTGGGAACGGCTGCTCGGCGCGATCGGTGACGCGGCAGGCAGCACGCTCGGTCGCGTGGTAGAGGCGATCCGGACCCTTTTCGAGGGAGATCCGGAGACCCGCCGCAAGGTTTCTTTTTCCGTGGCCATTATCGCGCTGTCGGCAAAGATGGCAAAGGCCGATGGTGTCGTGAACGATGCCGAAGTGCGCGCCTTCCGGCAGATTTTCGATTTTCCTGAAGAAGAAGCCAGAAACGTTGCCCGCCTTTATAATCTCGCACGCCAGGACGTTGCGGGATACGAGGCCTATGCCGAGCGTCTTGCCGGTCTTTGCGGCTCAGGCCATGACAATTGCGAGATGCTGGAAAGCGTCATCGATGGCCTGTTCCACATCGCCAAGGCAGACGGCTTGATCCACGAGCGGGAACTGGCGTTCCTCGGCCGTATCGCGGAAATCTTCCATATTACCGAAGATCATTTCGAAACGATCATGGCACGCCACGTTCATATGGATGGGCGCGATCCCTATCGTGTGCTTGGCGTTTCGCCCTCGGACGACTTTCTGGATATCCGCAAGCGTTACCGTTCACTGGTTGCCGAGCACCACCCGGACAAGCTCATCGCGCGCGGTGTGCCGATGGAATTGCACGCTGCCGCGAATGAGCGTATGGCGGCCCTCAATGCCGCCTATGAGGCCATCGAGAAAGAACGCCGCGTCGCATGAGTGAATTTCTGCCGGATTTCAACCCGGATTTCGGGGGCGCAACCATTGCGCCTTCTCCCAACCATGGCGAAAGACAGGGCGTGGCGGGCCCGGATATCATTCTCCTGCACTATACCGGCATGACGACCGCCGATGGCGCCCTTTCGTGGCTCTGCAATCCCGAAAGCCAGGTCTCCAGCCACTATTTCGTTTTTGAAGACGGGCGTGTCATGCAGCTTGTTGCGGAAACACGCCGCGCCTGGCATGCGGGCAAAAGCAGCTGGGCGGGGGAGGCGGACATCAATTCCCGCTCCATCGGGATTGAAATCGCCAATCAGGGCCATCCGGGCGGCCTGCCGGAATTTCCGGAAAAACAGGTAGCTGCCGTCATCGAATTGTGTCGCGATTGCGGCCAGCGGTGGTCTATCGCCCCTGAAAGGGTGCTTGCGCATTCCGATGTGGCGCCGATCCGCAAGGTTGATCCGGGTGAAAAATTCCCATGGGACATCCTGTCGCGGCACGGTGTCGGTCATTGGGTGGAGCCAGCGCCGATCCGCGGCGGACGTTTTTTTCAGCGCGGCGATCACGGTCAGCCGGTGGAAGCGCTCCAGTCCATGCTATCCATTTATGGATATGGCGTTGAAATAACAGGCGCATATTGCGAAAAAACAGAAGGTGCCGTGGCCGCCTTTCAGCGGCATTTCCGCCCGGCGCTGGTGGATGGTATCGCGGATTTTTCCACGATCGACACGCTGCATCGGCTGATTGCCAGCCTTCCGAAATTTTCGGCCGTTTGAACGCCGTTTCTGGAAAAGCCTTCCCCGTTTCCCTGTCACGCAAGTCGATTTTTTTGTTGTGCCACAGTTAATCCGCATTGAGGAAGTCTAAGAGCCGCAGTGGACGCGGTGCTGTTCTTCAGGGGAGCTTGCCGTCAATATCAATCAAGGAGACTGGACGGTAGAAGGTCGTAATCGACTTTCCGCGCGCTGGACGTTTTTATCGTTTCATTGTTCCGGTTATCCGATCTGGAGACTATTTCAACAGATGAACAGAGTTTTTGTTGCTGTCGCAGCGGGCGTTGCTATGCTCGTTTCGCAGGCGGGGATTGCTTTTGCCAAAGACGAGGACGTCAAGACCAAAACCGTGACGCTGGGGACCTTCTTCCGTACGCCCGGTTATCCCGTTCCCGAAAAGAGCCTGCCTTCGTCGCTCAAGAACGACTATTCCGATCTGATCGTCAAATATGCCAAGCGTTACGGCGTCCCCACCAATCTGGCCCATGCCGTCGTTTCTGTAGAAAGCAAGTTCAACCCTAGGGCTCGCGGCAGCGCAGGCGAGGTCGGGCTGATGCAGATCAAGCCGGCAACGGCGCGCATGATGGGCTTTCGCGGCACGACCAAAGCCCTCTTCGACCCCGAGACCAATATTCGCTGGGGCATGCAATATCTGGCAACCGCCCACCAGCTTGGCGGCGGTGAGGTTTGCAGCACGATCCTGCGTTACAATGCCGGCCATGGCGCCACCCGCATGAACCCGGTGTCCAAGCGTTATTGCGGCAAGGTCCAGGCGCTTCTGGCCAGCTGAGGTCCTTTGCTCAAGCGTGTCGTGATGTTTCAGATTGGCGATAAGCTTTAAGTCCTTGTTTTATCGCATCTCGTTATTGCAAAACCGCTGCACGCTCTTGCGCGGCCTGTTTCGGACGTCACGAAAATCGATTCCGGTTTATGCGTGCATGCTGTAGTCAGGAGCAAACCTGATGCGGAGCATGACATGCCGGATTTCAAATATATCGTGGTCGGTGCCGGAATGATGGGTGCGGCGGCAGCGAGGCACCTTTCGGCGCAAACGGATGGCGTGGCGCTGATCGGGCCGGATGAACCCGTCGATCGCAAGACCCATAACGGTGTGTTTTCAAGTCACTATGACGAGGCGCGCATCACCCGTGGTTTCGATGGCGATCCCGTCTGGGCGGAGCTGGCGCAACGCTCCATCCGGCGCTATGCCGAGATCGAAGCAAAAAGCGGCATCCGTTTCTTCACCGAAGCGGGCTGCCTGTTTACCGGAAACGGCAAGGGGCTTGCCGGAGACTACGTTTCGCGAGCCTTGGTCTCGACCGACCGTCTCGGTCTTTGCGTGGAAACGATTGGCAGCGATGCGCTGGCTCCCCGGTTCCCGATGTTTTCCCTGCCGTCGGATCACGACGGTTACTTCGAGGCGCACAATGCCGGCCACGTCAATCCGCGTGCGCTTGTGAGGGCGCAATCCACTATTGCTACTGCGCAGGGCGCGCGACTGATCCGCGAGACGGCGGTGCATGTTCACGATACCTCCCAAGGTGTGGAAGTTTGCACCAGGGAAGGGGCCGTACACACGGCCGAAAAGGTCATAGTGGCCGCTGGCGGTTTCACCAACATGGCTGATCTTCTGCCTTCCCCGGTCGATATGGCGGCAACGGGCCGCACCATCGTGTTTTTCGAACTCGACGAAGCAAGGCAGGCCCTCTTCAGCTCTATGCCCTCGACCATCGTACTGGCGGAGACCGAGGACGATATCGTCTATATTCTGCCGCCTGTGCGTTACCCCCACGGCAAGGTCTATCTGAAGATCGGCGGTGAGAGCGAAAAGGGCAGGCTGGAAACGCTGGCCGAAGCAGTCGGCTGGTTTCATTCCGACGGCACGCCGGGCGAAGTGGAATTCCTGACGAAACGGGCGCTATCGCTCATGCCGGAACTTGCGGGCTGCCCCGTGACCTCTGGTTCCTGCGTCGCATCCATTACCCGTAGCGGCTATCCATATATCGGCTATACGCAATCTTCCAATATCGCGGTTCTGACCGGTGGCAATTTCGTTTCCGCCAAGTCTTCCGACGAAATCGGGAGGCTAGGCGCGGTGCTGCTTCTGGATGGCCAGCTGACCGAGAGTGATTTTGCCGCCGAAATGTCGCCGGTTTTTATCTGACATTCAGCAGCGAAGCGGCTACAAAATCGCAGCTGTACTAGAGCGGGTTGAGGCGAAGAGGGCGGAATGTCGGGACATTTCAAATATATCGTTGTCGGTCGTGGCATGATGGGTGCTGCCGCCGCCCGCCATCTGGCGGAAAACACCGAAGGTGTGGCCCTGATCGGCCCCGGTGAACCTGCCGACATCAAGTCACATCCGGGTGTTTTCGCCAGCCATTATGATGAGGCGCGCATTACCCGCACCATTGATGGCGATGCGGACTGGGCGCTACTCGCTAACCGCTCGATCGCGCGCTACACCGACATCGCGTCACGGAGCGGCGTGGAATTTTACGCTCCCGTCGGCTGCCTGATGGTTGGGGCTGAACGCGGTGGCGACAATCCCTTTGTCGACAATGTCTGTGAGGCAGCGGCGCGTCTGCGGGTTTCCACGGAAACGCTTGACGACGCAGGTCTAAAAAGCGCCTTTCCCTATTTCTCCTTCGAGCCGGGCTGCGAGGGCGTGTTCGAAAAGGACAATGCCGGTTACGTCAATCCGCGCGCGCTGGTGAAGGCGCAGAGCGTTCTGGCAGACAAAGCCGGCGTTACGCTGATCGACGATATAGTCGTCTCGACGCGGGAAGAGGCTGGCCGTGCACGCGTCGAGACGGCCTCGGGTGCGGTTTATACGGCAGACCGGGTGCTGGTCGCTGCGGGTGGCTTCTCGATCACGAAGGATTTGTTGCCGCAGCCCGTCGCTCTCAATGTCTATGCGCGCACCGTCGCCTTCTTCGAGGTAGACGAGGCGGAGCTGGGACAATATGCGGGCATGCCGTCGCTGATTTACGAGCCGCGCGACACGACGAAACATATCTATCTCCTGCCGCCCGTCCGTTATCCCGATGGCAGGTTCTATCTGAAAATAGGCGGCGATCCCGATGATAAGAAGCTCGATAGCGATCCCGAAATTCGCGCATGGTTCCGTTCCGGCGGGCGCGAAAGCGTTCGCGACCATCTCTCCGCCATCGTCGGGACCTTGGTGCCATCCATCGACCGGTCGCGCATTTCCATGGCCGCCTGCGTGGTGTCCAAAACGCCGGGCGGTTATCCGGCCATCGGCTTTACGACGTCACCGCGCATTGCGGTTCTGACTGGCGGCAACGGTACGGCGGCCAAGAGTTCCGACGAGATCGGGCGGTTAGGCGCCCTGTTGATGCGGGATGGAAAAATTGGCAACGACGCCTATGCAACGGATTTCAAGCCTGCATTTCTTTGATCTTCCGTTACGCTTTTCTGTGGCTTTCGCCAAAGAACATGGGTATTGACGCCATGCCAGTTGGCTGGGCAGCCGCGCTTTACCAATGTCGAAAGACGGTAAGGTGAGGAAAGTCCGGGCTCCACGGAAATACGGTGCCGGATAACGTCCGGCGGGGGCGACCCCAGGGAAAGTGCCACAGAGAGCAAACCGCCATGCCTGGCATGGTAAGGGTGAAAGGGTGGGGTAAGAGCCCACCGCGCCGCTGGTGACAGTGGTGGCAAGGTAAACCCCACCGGGAGCAAGACCGAATAGGGATGACACGGGGCGCGGGCGAAAGCCTTCGTCTACAGCCGGTTTCCGGGCCCGTCATCCGGGTGGGTTGCGAGAGGCGGCATGCAAATGCCGTCCCAGATGAATGGCTGCCACGTTCCGGGTCAAACCGGGGCCATACAGAACCCGGCTTACAGGCCAACTGGCGATTTTCCTGCCGCTTTTTTCGGTGGCGATCAGCCCTCGATGATATGGGGAACGTAGCGGGAGAGATTTGCGGTGATAGGTGACGCGTCCTCGCGAATCCCAAGCCCGCAGGGCCGATCGGCGACGATCCAGCTTCCTAACACGGCGTATCCGAAATCGCTCTTGAACAATGGTGCGTAGGCCTGAAAAACGTACCCCTCTTGGCCATAATTGCCGGGGGCCGATAAAATTTCGCGTCGGTTTCGATAAAGGCTGACATTTTCGCCTTCACGCGAAAGAAGCGGCTTCACCACGTAATCCTGCAATTCATATATTTCAGGATCGTCCGGGAAGAAACTCGGGAGCAGATTCGGGTGATTGGGATGCCGCTGCCAGAGCAAAGGCAGCAGGCCTTTGTTCGACAGCACGGCTTTCCAGGCCGGCTCGATGAAAATATCGCCTTGTGCAGGCAGATGCGTGGCAAAGGATTCTCGTAACATGTATTCCCAGGGATAAAGCTTGAAGCAGCGTTCGATGACGCGACTTTGAAGGTCAGCATAACGCCCGCACGCATCGATGCCGATGTCTCTGATATCGAGGAATTGGGCACGGTGGCCCGCCTGAATGGCGCAGTCCATGAGATAAATCGTCGTACCGCAATCCTCGGCGTTGTCGCTCACCGCCGCGAAATGGAAAATCCTGTCTCGCGAGAATTGCCCGAAGGCCTCAATCAAGGCTTCCTGAACCGAGTTGAACTGGTCGGTTTGCGGCGGGAGCGTTCCAAGGGCGACCTGATCGGTCAGCCAGTTATATTGGAAATATGCCGTTTCGAATACGGAAGTGGGCGTGTCGGCGTTGTATTCCAGCAGCTTTGCAGGGCCATGCCCGTCATAGGCAAGATCGAAGCGGCCATACAGGTGGCGGTCGCACCGCCGCCAAGAATTTCGAATGACATCATGGTGATCGCGGGGGATGGCAAGACGGGTTAAAGCCTCCTCACTGTGTACGATGTCGGCGACAAGATCCATGCACATGTCGTGCAGGATCTGGCTCGGTTCTTCGATGTCGCGCTCGATTTCAGCCAGTCCAAAGCAATAGGCTGCATCGTCCACCCAGTAAGGCTCGCCATGCATTTCATGGAAGGAGAAACCGACAGCATTGGCTTTCTCGCGCCAATCCGGGCGCGGCGGGACTGTGATGCGGCGCATGTCAGCTTCCTGAAAAGGAGTGGCCGCCGAATCCACCACGGCCCTTGACGTTCGTTTTGGCGTTGGACGTCTTCACGTCATTCGCTAGCGCGCCTCCTCCTGACGTGATTCCCCCGCCGCCTTGGTCCTGTTCACTGGCCGTCACATCCGGTATGACGAGGTCGCCGTTGCGTTTTCGATAGGCCGACATCGCACCGTTGGAACCCGACTCGCTGTTTTTCTGCCTGCGGCGATAGTTGCTGTAGTCGGCAAAGTTCTCGATGGACCGAGGCATAACAAAACCGGCGGGTGAGGGTGTGAAGACACCTATGCCGGTGGGGTTAGTGGAATTGAGATTTTGTTTCAGCTCAAAGCAGTTTCCCGCGCCGTATTCCATTTCACATGCGACCATATTGAGAAATTTAGGTGCAGTGGCGAGATGATGTTGGCCGGCGTCTTCGGATGCCGCTTGGCAAGCCTTGGGATAGACACCGGAGGCAACGCATTTTTCAACTGAGGTATAAAGAACCTCTTCCTCCGATGAAAAAGCCATAAAAAGGCCTATTGCGGCAATCGTACCGAGGGCGAGACGCGGGTGTTCTGTCACGTCCAAATACATGTCTGTTCCTCAATAGGCCATGCAGGCGGCGTTTAAAATCCCGATGACCACAGCGATGCCGCCGCTCCAGAGCCCGGCCGCAACGTTATCCTCGGTGATTTTCAGGTGCAGGTCGGTCATGGAGAGTTTGGCGATGTAGAATGCGAGAACCTGTACCAGCAGGCCGATCACTGCCCAGACGATATAGTCGGGGAGGCTGACGGAATTAGCCGCCGCCGAGGCGAGCGGCAGGCTGAAGCCGATCAGTGCCCCCAAAAAAGCGACGACGGCGGCAAAGTTGCCGGCCTTGATCAACTCCCCCTCGCGGTGGGGAGTAAGGCGGGTGTAAATAGCGGAAAAGGTTGCCAGGCAGAGCAGGCCGATCAGAAAATAACTTAAGAAGGCAGGTAAGCCTGCCACGTAATTCGGCATTATTGTCTCACAATGAAAAACACAACTTCAGAAATCAAAATCAATTGAAAGTTTAAAAAGTCAAGCGTCGCGGCGTTGTTGTTTGTTGAGAGTGACGGTTCTGGCTGAGCGCAACATGCGCATTGCTTCGGCGTCAAATCGAACCTCTGCAACTGGTCTATCGCTAAATCACACAGATAGCCGTAACGCCAACCAAGCTGGCATTCCCGCGGCAGCATCAGAGCGCCTTTTGCGATTTAAGTGGCGCGTGTTCGGAGAAGGTCGCCAAGTGTCTGTTTCGCAAACAAAAAATGGGCATATCGACCCAAGTTTTATTTGTTTCCGCTGGCACATGAGTTCGCGAAGTAAACCATTCGTTAAACTTAACGGCTTATGAATTTCCGATGCGGAGTCGGTATCGTGCCGGCTTCTCCCATTGACGCCCATAGTGTCCCATGGTATCCCAAATGCACACCACACTGGGTCGTGTTTTTGACCCGCAATCGCTGAAACGAGTGAGGAGCCTGCAACGGGCTGCTGCAGGGCATGTCGCCCTGACGCTTGGCGATGTGTCGTGCGTACCGGTGTTGTCTGTGGGGCGGATGATTCGCTTTGCGGAATGCGGTTTTGGCGAGTTGAGTAATGGACCGCTTTTTATCGAACGTAACGAACAGGATCGACGCCAAGGGGCGCGTTTCGGTTCCGTCTCCGTTTCGTTCGGTGCTGGCGCAGCGTGGGATTCAGGAGCTTTATTGTCTTCAGGATTTCGCGTTTCCGGCAATCAGTGTCGGCGGTCCGGATTTGCTGGAGCGCTACGAGCGGCAGATCGCGTCCATGGATGCCTTCTCGCCGGAGGCGAACGCAATGTCGCTGCTGGTACACGGCGGCGGCGTTTTCATGAAGCTCGATCAGGAAGGTCGGTTGATGGTGACGGATTTCGTCCGGGAATTTACCGGCATATCCACGGATGTCACCTTCGTTGGACGAGCGGATCATTTTCAGCTTTGGCAACCGCAGGCGTTTTTGGCGGCGCAGGCGGCAGCAAGAGCGGGGCGCGGTTTTTCGGCTGCACGCCCCGCATAGGACGGGGACACGGAATGGCGGCGAATTCTGGCGGGCGATCTTCTGATGCCGGTGAGGGACCTCAGCGTCACATCCCGGTCCTACTTCGCGAAGTGATCGCTGCGCTCGAACCCGCATCCGGTAAGGTCATCCTCGATGGCACTTTTGGCGCCGGCGGCTACACCCAGGCAATTCTCGATCAAGGTGCCAATGTCATCGCGCTTGACCGCGATCCGAACGCGATCGCCGGCGGCCAGGCCATGGTTGCTGCAAATGGCGGCAGGCTTACCCTCATTCAATCGCAATTTTCCGATCTGGCAAGGCACGCGCCTGAAGGCGGTCTTGACGGCGTGGTTCTCGATATCGGCGTTTCCTCCATGCAGATAGACGAGGCCGAGCGCGGTTTTTCCTTCCAGAAGAACGGTCCTCTAGACATGCGCATGTCGAGCTCCGGCGTTTCGGCGGCGGATGTCGTCAATCGCGCCAAGGTCGGCGATCTCATCCGCATCTTCGGTTTTCTTGGCGAGGAAAAGCAGCCGGGCCGCATCGCCCGCGCCATTGAAAAGAGGAGGGCGGAAGAGCCCTTCCGCACCACGCGTGATCTGGCGGGCCTCATTGAAATCGTTACGCCGCGCAAGGCTAAAGACAAGATCCATCCCGCAACACGGGTGTTTCAGGCGCTGCGCGTTTTCGTCAATGACGAACTCGGCGAATTGGCGCAGGCGCTGTTTGCAGCCGAGCGGGCTTTGAAGCCCGGCGGCCGGCTGGTTGTCGTCACGTTCCATTCGCTCGAAGACCGCATCGTCAAGAAATTCTTCTCCGAACGTTCCGGAAAGGCGGCGGGTTCCCGCCATCTGCCGATGGTGGAGGACAAGCCCGCCATTTTCGAAAATATCGGCAAGCCGATGGTCGCTGCAAGCGACGAGGAGGCAGAGATCAATCCGCGGGCCCGTTCGGCCAAGCTGCGCGCCGGCCTGCGCACGGCGGCACCTGCCCGGGCGGCAGATTTTTCGATTTTCGAACTTCCCGATCTCGCCAGCCTTGAAAAGATGGGAGGCTGATATGCTGCGCACATTCGATGTCGTGTTGATGGGGGTCATGGTCGCTGCGGCGGTGGTGACCTATTCGATCAAGCACAAGACCGATCTCAAGCTGGAACAGGTCCGCAAGCTCGAGACCGAAATCAAGCTCGAAAAAGACACGATCGATCTTTTGCGGGCCGACTGGGCACTGCTGACGCAGCCGAACCGCCTTCATCGTCTCGTGAATGCCTATCAGGACGAGCTTGGCCTTTCGCCGACGCTGCCGACACAATTGGCGCAGCCGCGCGAATTGCCGATGCTGCGCTCGCAATTGCCGCAGCCGCCCGAGCCGGAAGGCATGAGCGTTGCTGATGTCATCGCCGCCGCCGTCAACGGCTCCAAGCCGGGCGCTACGCTTGGCGGAGCTGCCAAGAAGAAATCACCGCCCGCCGGCCAGATTGCCGCCAATGGCGCTCCTGTTCCAACACCGCGGGCGCGTGTTTCCCGTCCCACTGCGGCTCCGGCTCCTGCCGTCGCCGCTGTCGCAGGCGATGAAGATGGCGAAATGGATGAAACCATAACTGGATCGGTGGACCGCTGATGTCTTTTCTCTCCCGCGTCATGGTTCTGAAGAGCAAGGCTCACTTTTCCGCCAGCACCACCGGCATTCATACTGACCATGCTGCTTTCGAGGGCGCTCGCAAGAAGAGGGCGGCCCAGGCGAAAAGCCGCGTCGGTCTCATCATTTTCGGCTTCATCGCCTTTTACGGCGTCGTGGGCGGCCGTCTGGTGCAATATGGCCTTGCCGAGCAGGAAACGGTTTCGAGCATTGCCCCTGCCGACCGGCTGATGGCGTCGCGTCCCGATCTTCTTGATCGTAACGGCGAGGTTCTGGCGACCGATATCCGCACCGTGTCGCTGTTTGCGGAGCCGCATCGCATCGTCGATATCGACGAAGCCATCGAGAAGCTGCGCACTGTATTGCCAGATCTCGACCAGCGCGGCACCTATCAGAAGCTTTCCTCCAATTCGCGCTTTCAGTGGCTGCGCCGTCAGTTGACGCCGAAGCAGCAGAGCCAGATCCTGGCGCTCGGCATTCCCGGTGTCGGTTTCCGCCCGGAAAAGCGCCGCTTCTACCCTGGCGGGCCAACAGCTGCCCATGTTGTCGGTCACGTCAATATCGACAATCGCGGTGTTGCCGGAATGGAACGTTACGTCGACAGCCAGGGACTGGCCGATCTGACGGCGCTCGGCATGACCAGCGATCAGCCGCTGGAGCCGGTGAAGCTTTCCATCGATCTACGCGTCCAGTCCATCGTGCGTGAAGTCGTGACCTCGGCCATTACCAAGTTCCAGGCGATCGGCGCGGGGGCTGTGGTTCTGGATGTGCATACCGGCGAAGTGCTAGCTATGGCCTCCGTGCCGGATTATGATCCGAACAACCCGGCAGAAGGTGCCAAGGAGGGATGGCTCAACCGCATGTCGAACGGCACGTTCGAAATGGGCTCCACCTTTAAATCCTTCACCATTGCCATGGGTCTCGATTCGGGTCGCGTCCGCCTGGGTGATATGTTCGACGCGCGTTATCCGATCCGCATCGGTGGCTTCACCATCAAGGACTTCCACGGCAAGGGCCGCATGCTCTCGGTGCCGGAAATCTTCCAGTATTCGTCGAACATCGGTACGGCAAAAATCGCCGACACCGTGGGTACCGAAGGACACAAGGAATTCCTGACGCGGCTTGGCCTTCTGACGCGCATGCAGACCGAGCTGCCTGAAGTGGCGCTGCCTTCGCAGCCCCGCGAATGGAAGAAGATCAACTCGATCACCATTTCATTCGGCCACGGCGTTTCAACAACGCCGTTGCAGACAGCAGTTGCCGGTGCCGCGCTCGTCAATGGTGGGAAGTTGATCGAGCCGACATTCCTGCCGCGCACGCGCGAACAGGCGGATCAGGTCGCAAAACAGGTGCTGAAGCCCGGCGCCAGCAAGGATATGCGCTTCCTTTTCGAATGGAACGGTGTCAACGGTTCTGGCCGTAATGCGCGCGTCGACGGTTTCAATGTCGGCGGCAAGACCGGTACGGCTGACAAGGTCGTCAATGGGCGTTATGTGCATGACAAGAACTTCAATGCCTTCCTTTCGGCCTTCCCGATGGACGACCCGCAATATGTGGTGCTCTCCTTCATCGACGAACCGAAGACGGACAAGGGCAATGGCGCGGCACTTGCAGGCACCTCGGCTGCGCCGATGGTGCACGATATCATCAGCCGCACGGCGGCAGTGCTGGGCGTGAAGCCGAAGTTCGGCAAGGATGGCTCGGCCTTGCTCGTGTCTTATTGATTGTTAGAGCTTATGGTGTTCCGGCGAATCGCGCCGGGGGGACAAGACGGACACAGTCGATGAATTTGCGAGATATATCCGGGACGGCGTTTCCGGAATTGAATGAATTGCTCCTGTCTGAGATAGGGGCAATCGAAATCGGGGGAATTACCGCAGACAGCCGCAAGGCTGCGCCCGGTAGCCTGTTCGTGGCGGTTGCGGGAACCAAGGCGGATGGCGCGGCCTATGTGAAGGACGCGGTCGCCAAGGGTGCGGTCGCCGTCGTTTCCGGGCATGCGGTGGATGCCGATGTGCCGGTCCTCGCTGTCACTGACCCGCGCCTCTACCTTTCGCTCGCCGCTTCCCGTTTTTATGGAAAACAGCCGGAAACCATGGTCGCCGTTACCGGCACTGCGGGAAAGACCTCCGTTGCCTCCTTCGTGCGGCAAATCTGGGCTTTCGCTGGCCATGCCGCCGCCCAGATCGGCACGACGGGTGTCATCGCTCCCGGCCGCGAAGATTATGGCGCGCTTACCACACCGGATCCGGTGACGCTGCATGCGCTTCTCGCCGAGCTTGCTGCCGAAGGTGTGACCCATGCAGCCATGGAAGCTTCGAGCCACGGCCTCGACCAGCGTCGCCTTGATGGCGTGAAGCTCGCTGCGGCCGGTTTCACCAATCTCGGCCGTGATCACATGGATTATCACCCGACCATCGAGGACTACATGGCCGCGAAGATGCGGCTGTTCGACACGCTGATGGAAAAGGGCGCGCCAGCCGTCATTTTTGCCGACGACCCTTGGTCGGATAAGGCCATACGCGCCGCCGCGGATGCAGGTCTAAATGTGCGCACCGTTGGCCGGAAGGGCGATTATCTGACACTGAAGCGTGTAGAGCATTTCCGTCACAAGCAGCTGATCGAAGTGCACCATGACGGCGTGATCCACGAAGTCGACATTCCGCTGGCCGGCGATTTTCAGGTGGCCAATGCTCTCGTCGCCGCCGGTCTTGCCATGTCCACCGGCGTTTCCGCCGCAACGGCCATGAAGGCGCTTGAAAAGCTGATCGGTGCTGCCGGTCGCCTGGAACTTGTGGGCCAGACGAAGAACGGCGCGCTTGCCTATGTGGATTATGCCCACAAGCCGGATGCGCTTGAAAATGTTCTGACCTCGGTCAGGCCCTTCACCTCCGGCCGCATCATCACCGTCTTCGGCTGCGGCGRCGACCGTGACAAGGGCAAGCGCCCGATCATGGGCGAAGTGGCGACACGTCTTTCCGACATCGTCATCGTTACCGACGACAATCCGCGCTCGGAAGACGCTGCAACGATCCGTTCCGAAGTCATGGCGGCTGCGCCGGGTGCGTTGGAAATTGGCGACAGGGCAGAGGCGATCCGTCATGCGGTGTCGCTGCTTTCGAACGGCGATACGCTGATCGTCGCGGGCAAGGGGCATGAAGAGGGGCAGATCGTCGGTTCCGTGACGCTGCCGTTTTCCGATCATGAACAGGTGCGTACCGCGCTGGAAGGATTGAAGATTTGAATTGGTTATGGACAGTCGCCGACATGATCGCCATCACGGCAGGGCGTCCCGTCGGGAACCTGCCGACCGGTATCACCGGCATTTCCATCGACAGCCGGACTGTGAAGGCTGGTGAAGCATTTTTCGCCATCAAGGGCGATAGGGTCGACGGCCATGACTATACGAGTTTTGCTGTCGCCAATGGTGCGGGCCTGCTGGTCGTCGCCGAAGGCAAGCTGCCGGCCCTCGGCCGCCTGACCGTGCCCATGATCGTCGTGGAGGATGTCCTCGCGGCGCTTGGCAAGCTCGCCATTGCGGCGCGTGAAAGGACCACGGCGCGGATCATCGCGGTGACCGGTTCTGTCGGCAAGACGACGACGAAGGAAATGTTGCGGCAGGCTCTGGCGCCTTCGGGCCGGGTTCATGCGGCGGTGGCGTCCTTCAACAATCACTGGGGTGTGCCGCTGACGTTGGCGCGCATGCCCGCCGATACCGAATTCGGCGTTTTCGAAATCGGTATGAACCACTCCGGCGAAATCCGTCCGCTGGTCAAGATGGTACGTCCGCATGTCGCGATCATTACCACCATCGCGCCAGCTCATTTGGGCAATTTCAAGAACATAGAAGAGATCGCGAGCGCCAAGGCGGAGATATTCGAAGGGTTGGAGGAGGGCGGCTTCGTCATCCTCAACCGTGACAACGCCCAGTTCGAGCAACTTGAAGAAGCGGCGCAGGACCAGGGTATCGAGCATATCCTGACCTTCGGGCAGCATGCCAAGGCCGATTTCCGGCTGGCCGATTTCGAAAGCACGTCCACGGGCTCGACCATCTGGGCGATCCTGAACGGCGAAACGAGCGAATTGCACCTGAACATTCCCGGCAGGCATATTGCCGACAACGCCATGGCGGTGCTTGGCGCTGTTGCCGTCACCGGCGCCAATCTCGACCGCGCCTTCGAGGTGCTCGGAACGCTCGAGGCAGTCAAGGGGCGCGGACAGCGCCATCGCCTGACGATTGAAAGCGGCTCCTTCCTGCTGATCGATGAGAGCTACAACGCCAACCCCGCCTCCATGCGGGCGGCGATTGCCGTGCTTGCGGAAACAGAAACGCAGGGTTATGGCCGTCGCGTTGCCGTTCTCGGCGACATGCTGGAGATGGGCGAATTCTCAGCCCAGCTACACGAGGAACTGGCCGGACCGCTGCTGGCCGGTGGTATCGAACATGTCTGGCTGGCGGGGGAGGCGATGGCCGCCCTTCGCGATGCGCTTCCGGACAGTGTAACTGTCATCTGGTTCCCGACGACAGCTGAACTTGCCGATTTTGCCCTGCAATGGGTGCAACCGGGCGATGCGCTGATGGTAAAATCGTCACTTGGGCTGGGTTTCGGCAAGATTGTCGCGGCACTGCTTGACAAGTATCCGGCATTCCCTGAGACGGAACGCCAAGTCTGAAATAGCCTTTTGAAAGGGCAATTATGCTGATCTGGCTCGTCGAACTGTCGGATAAAATTCAAGTCTTCAACCTCTTCCGGTATATCACCTTCCGGGCGGGTGCGGCGATGTTCACCTCTGCGTTGATCGTCTTCCTTTTCGGACCGGCGATCATCAATTCGCTGCGCGTGCGCCAGGGCAAGGGCCAGCCAATCCGTGCCGACGGGCCGCAGACGCATTTCAAGAAGGCTGGCACGCCGACCATGGGCGGGCTGATGATCCTTGCCGGTATTCTCGGCGGTTCGCTGCTCTGGGGTGACCTGTCGAACGTCTACGTCGTCGCCGTTCTGATGGTGACGCTCGGCTTCGGGGCTATCGGCTTTTATGACGACTATCTCAAGGTGACGAAGCAGAGCGACAAGGGCTTTTCCGGCAAAGCCCGTCTCGGCATCGAATTCCTGATTGCGGCGATTGCCGTGTTCTTCATGATGAAGGTGGCGCTTGCTTCCGCACCGCATGGCGGCACGCTCGGAAGCTCCATCGCCTTTCCGTTCTTCAAGGAACTTGTGATCAATCTCGGCTATTTCTTCGTGCTGTTCGGTGCTTTCGTGATTGTCGGCGCCGGCAATGCGGTTAACCTGACCGACGGTCTCGATGGTCTCGCCATCGTGCCTGTCATGATTGCAGCCGCCACCTTCGGCGTGATTGCTTATCTCGCCGGTAACGCGGTTTTCGCCAATTATCTGCAGATCAACTTCGTGCCCGGAACGGGTGAGCTCGCTGTCATCGTCGGCGCGGTGGTCGGGGCTGGTCTCGGCTTCCTGTGGTTCAACGCGCCGCCCGCCGCCATCTTCATGGGTGATACGGGTTCGCTGGCGCTCGGCGGCCTCATCGGCTCCATCGCTGTCGCCACCAAGCACGAGATCGTCATGGTCATCGTCGGCGGCCTGTTCGTGATGGAAACACTCTCGGTCATCATCCAGGTTTTCTGGTTCAAGCGCACCGGCAGGCGCGTTTTCCTGATGGCGCCCATCCACCATCATTTCGAGAAAAAAGGCTGGACGGAAAGCCAGGTGGTCATCCGTTTCTGGATCATTTCCGTCGGTCTGGCGCTGCTCGGCCTTGCTACGCTGAAGCTGAGGTGAGCGATGATCCCGGTCTCGTCGTTCAGAGGTAAGAAAGTCGCGCTTTTCGGGCTTGGCGGTTCGGGCCTCGTCACGGCCCGGGCACTGGTTGCCGGCGGCGCGGATGTCGTTGCTTTCGACGATAATCCCGACAGCGTCGCCAAGGCTGAGGCCGAAGGGATAACGACGGCTGATCTTCGAACGATAGACTGGCATTCCTTTTCGTCTTTCGTGCTCGCACCCGGCGTGCCGCTAACGCATCCGAAGCCGCACTGGTCGGTCGATCTTGCCCGGGCGGCGGGTGTCGAGATTATCGGCGATATCGAGCTTTTCATTCGCGAGCGCCGGGCGCATGCGCCGGATTGCCCCTTCATCGCCATCACCGGCACGAACGGCAAATCCACGACGACCGCACTGATTGCCCATATCCTCAAGGCTTCGGGCCGCGATACACAACTCGGCGGCAATATCGGCACTGCGGTGCTGAGCCTCGATCCGCCGAAAGCGCAACGTTTCTATGTCGTTGAATGCTCGTCCTACCAGATCGATCTGGCGCCGACGATCAATCCGACGGCAGGCATTCTGCTCAATCTGACGCCCGACCATCTCGACCGGCACGGCACCATGCAGCATTATGCCGATGTCAAGGAACGGCTTGTGGCCGGTAGTGGCACGGCAATTGTCGGCGTTGATGACAGCTATTCCACGCTGATCGCCGACCGCATCGAGCGTGCCGGCGTGAAGGTGGAGCGCATTTCCAAGCGCAATGTCGTTTCCGAAGGTCTTTATGCCGAAGGCAGCCGCATCCTGCGGGCGCATGGGGGCAAGTCCTCGCTGCTGGTCGATCTCGACGGCATCCAGACGCTTCGCGGCAGCCACAATGCCCAGAATGCAGCGGCTGCAATTGCCGCATGCCTTGCCGTCGGCGTTTCCGAAGAGGACGTCCGCGCAGGTCTCAAGTCCTTCCCCGGCCTAAAACATCGCATGCAGCCGGTCGGTCGGCGCGGCAATGTCACTTTCGTCAATGACAGCAAGGCAACCAATGCCGATGCCGCGGCACCGGCCTTGTCGAGCTATGAGCGCATCTATTGGATCGCGGGCGGTCTGCCAAAGGCCGGCGGCATTGCCAGCCTTGCGCCCCTGTTTCCGCGCATCGCCAAGGCCTATCTGATCGGCGAGGCGGCGGCGGAATTTGCAGCGACGCTCGGCGAAGCCGTGCCTTACGAAATATCCGGCACGCTGGACAAGGCGGTGCAGCATGCGGCGGCGGATGCGGAAAAAGATGCGACGGCCGGCAATATCGTGATGTTATCCCCGGCTTGCGCAAGCTTCGACCAATATAAGAACTTTGAAATCAGAGGTGATTCGTTCGTCGCGCAGGTTGCGGCGCTCGATGGCATGACGATGCTCGTTCACTCTGGAAAAGGGGGCTGAGGCCATGGTAAGCCGAGTTGATCGCGGTCCGGTCGCGGAATGGTTCTGGACCATCGACCGTTTCTTTCTGGCGGCGTTCATCGCGCTGATGGGCATCGGCCTGATGCTGTCATTTGCGGCATCGCCGGCGGTCGCCGAACGCATCGGTCTCAACAGCTTCTTCTTCGTGGAACGTCAGGCGATGTTCATGGTGCCTTCGCTGGCGATCATGATCGGTCTTTCCTTCCTGTCGCCGCGTCAGGTCCGGCGCGTGGCGGTGATGATGCTGATCGCGTCGCTGCTGATGATGATTTTCGCGCTGTTCTTCGGTATCGAGGTCAAGGGCGCACGGCGCTGGATTTCCATCGGCAGCTTCTCGATCCAGCCATCGGAATTCATGAAGCCCGCCTTCGTCATTGTCTGCGCCTGGCTGTTTGCCGAACGTGCGCGCCACCCCGAAATTCCCGGCAACCTCTTCGCTATCATCACCTTCGGTATCGTGGCGGCACTTCTGATCGCCCAGCCTGACTTTGGCCAGACCATCCTGACATCGGTGGTGTGGGGCGGCATGTTCTTCATGGCCGGTGTTCCCTGGTTCTGGATCATCGTGCTCGGCGGTCTCGGCGTTCTCGGCATCGTCTCCGCCTATCTGCTCCTGCCGCACGTCGCCGGACGTATCGACCGTTTCTGGACCGGTGAGGGTGATACCTTCCAGGTGGATACGGCGCGCGAGGCGATCATTCGTGGCGACTGGTTCGGTCGCGGCCCGGGTGAGGGCATCGTCAAGCGTATCATTCCCGACAGCCATACCGACTTCATCTTCTCGGTGGCGGCGGAAGAATTCGGCATTGTTTTCTGCATGTTCCTTGTGGCGATCTTCGCCTTCATCGTGTTGCGCGGCCTCTCGCACGCCTTCAAGGAAAAAGACGATTTCTGCCGCTTTGCCGTGGCCGGTCTGGTCCTGCAGATCGGCATGCAGTCGATGATCAATATCGGCGTTAATCTGGAGCTTATGCCCGCCAAGGGCATGACGCTGCCGCTGATTTCCTATGGTGGTTCGTCGATGATGGCGATCTGCGTCACGGCAGGCTTCCTTCTGGCGCTGACACGCCACAGGCCGGAAAAGAGGGCGCAGGAGCGCAGCTTCTTCCGCGTCGGTTCCGGCGTTCCTGCGGAGTAAATGATCATGAGCAAGGGTATTGTTCTGCTCGCCGCCGGGGGTACCGGCGGCCATGTCTTTCCAGCCGAGGCCTTGGCGCACACGCTGAAAGCGCGCGGTTATCAGGTGCATCTGGTCACCGACAGCCGTGCCGAGCGTTATGCGGGCAAGTTTCCGGCGGAAGAAATTCACGTCGTTCCATCCGCCACCATTGGTTCGAAAAACCCGATTTCCGTGGCGCGTTCGCTATGGAAGCTGTGGACAGGACTGCGTTCAGCGCGCCGGCTGATCACGAAGCTAAAGCCGGTTGCGGTCGTCGGCTTTGGCGGTTATCCCACCGTGCCGCCGCTGCTTGCCTCGACTGGGCTTGGCGTGCCATCGATCATTCACGAGCAGAATGCGGTGATGGGTCGAGCCAACAAGGCGCTGGCGGCCCGTGTGAAGGCGATTGCCGGTGGTTTTCTGCCGCCCGCCAACGGCCAATATTCCGACAAGACGGTTGCGACCGGCAATCCCGTGCGCCCGGCGGTGCTGGCGGCGTCAGAGATACCCTATACGCCTTCGCAGACCGGCGAGACGTTCCAGCTCGTGGTTTTCGGCGGCAGCCAGGGAGCGCAGTTCTTTTCCAGCGCGGTTCCGGCGGCGATCTGCCTGTTGAAGGACGAGCAGCGCAAGCGCATCGTCGTGACCCAGCAGGCGCGCCCCGAAGACAAGGACAGCGTGATCTCCTCGTATCAGAAGCTGGGCGTGAAGGCGGATGTCTCGCCTTTCTTCGGCGACATGGCCTCGCGCATCGGTGAGGCTGATCTGGTCATCAGCCGTTCGGGTGCGTCGACGGTATCGGAGCTTTCGGTGATCGGCCGACCCTCGATCCTCGTGCCTTATCCGCATGCGCTGGATCACGATCAGGCGGCCAATGCGGCAGCGCTTTCGGCAGCCGGCGGTGCAAGCGTTATCAAGCAGTCGGAACTGTCGCCGCAGAAGCTCTCCGGCCTTCTGTCCTCGGCGCTGTCCGAGCCGGATCGGTTGTCCGCAACGGCGGCGGCGGCCAAGGCGACAGGAAAACCGCACGCGGCAGATGTACTGGCCGATCTGGTCGAGGCGATTGCGAGCGGAAAGTCCGTACAGGAATTCAAGACGAACATTGAAGGAGTTGAGGCATGAAGATGCCGAAAGCCATAGGCCTTGTCCATTTCATCGGCATAGGCGGGATCGGCATGAGCGGCATTGCCGAAGTGCTTCACAATCTCGGTCATCGCGTACAGGGCTCCGACCAAGCCGACAGCGCCAATGTGCAGCGCCTGCGCGACAAGGGCATCGAGGTCTTCGTCGGCCACACGGCGGATAATCTCGGTGATGCCGAGGTCGTGGTCGTTTCCACCGCGATCAAGAAGAACAATCCGGAGCTGATCGCCGCGCGGGAAAAACACCTGCCGATCGTTCGCCGTGCCGAAATGCTGGCTGAACTCATGCGTTTCCGCAACGCCATTGCCATCGGTGGCACGCACGGCAAGACCACGACGACCTCGATGGTCGCGACCCTGCTGGAAGCCGGCAATCTCGACCCGACCGTGATCAACGGCGGCATCATCAACGCCTATGGCACCAACGCCCGCATGGGCGAGGGCGAGTGGATGGTGGTGGAGGCCGATGAATCCGATGGCACATTCCTGAAGCTTCCGGCCGATGTGGCCGTGATCACCAATATCGACCCGGAACATCTTGACCACTACGGCAATTTCGACGCCGTGCGCGCTGCTTTCCGGCAGTTCGTGGAGAATGTTCCGTTCTACGGCTTTGGCGTCATGTGTCTCGACCATCCCGAGGTGCAGGCTCTGGTTGGGCGTATCGAAGACCGTAAGGTCATCACCTATGGTGAGAACCCACAGGCCGACGTGCGTTTTTCGAATGTGCGCATCGATGGCACGCGGTCTATCTTCGATGTGGAAATTCGCCGGCGCCGCACCGGCAAGATATTCTCCTTCACGGACCTCGTCCTGCCGATGCCCGGTCGCCACAATGTTTCGAACGCAACGGCTGCGATTGCCGTCGCCAATCGTCTCGGTATTTCGGAAGCGGACATCAAGAAGGGCCTCGCCTCCTTTGCCGGCGTCAAGCGTCGTTTCACGCTGACGGGCGAAGCCAATGGCGTGCAGGTCTTCGACGATTACGGCCACCATCCGGTTGAGATCAAGGCTGTGCTCGCGGCTGCGCGCGAAGCCTGCAAGGGCCGCATCATCGCCGTGCACCAGCCGCACCGCTACAGCCGCCTTTCCAGCCTGTTCGATGATTTCGCGCATTGTTTTAACGATGCCGATACGATTATTCTTGCTCCGGTCTATGCAGCGGGCGAAGATCCGATCGAGGGCGCAAGCTCGGAAGCGCTGGTCTCCGCAATCAAGGCTGCCGGCCATCGCGATGCCCGTTTTCTCGAAAAACGGGAAGATCTCGCGTCAGTGGTTGCAGGCATTGCGAATCCGGGCGATTTCGTGGTTCTCTTGGGGGCCGGAAATATCACGCAATGGGCGGCAGCGCTGCCTTCGGAATTGAAGAGCATATCAGGAAAGTCTGAATGAGACAGGTCGATGGGGTTAAATTGCTGGGGAGGCTCGGCGACGGGGTAAAGGAATTGCGGGGACGTCTGACACCGGATGCGCCCATGGACCGCGTGACGTGGTTCAGAGCCGGCGGTCTTGCGGAAGTCATGTTCCAGCCGCACGATACCGACGATCTGGTTACATTCCTGAAAATCCTTCCGGAGGACGTGCCGTTGACCGTGGTCGGTGTCGGCTCGAACCTTCTGGTGCGCGATGGCGGCATTCCAGGTGTCGTCGTCCGTCTTTCCGCCAAAGGTTTCGGCTCGGTGGAGCTTTCGGGCGAAAACCGCATCAAGGCAGGCGCGATCTGCCCGGACAAGCATATTGCCGCGATGGCCATGGATAATGGCATTGGCGGTTTCCATTTCTATTACGGTATTCCCGGCTCCATCGGCGGCGCTCTGCGCATGAATGCGGGCGCCAACGGCGGTGAAACGCGTGAGCGTGTCGTGGAGGTTTATGCGGTGGACCGTCAGGGCAACCAGCATGTGCTCTCCAATGCGGATATGGATTACAGCTATCGCCACTCCGGCGCCGATGCTGGTCTGATCTTCACCGGCGCCCTGTTTGAGGGTTATCCGGAAGACCGCGCGAAGATCCGCGCCGATATGGACGCCGTGCGTCACCACCGCGAAACCGTGCAGCCGATCCGTGAACAGACCGGTGGATCGACCTTCAAGAACCCCGAAGGTCATTCCGCCTGGGAACTGATCGACGAAGCGGGCGGTCGCGGTCTGGTCATCGGCGGTGCGCAGATGTCATCGCTGCATTGCAATTTCATGATCAATACCGGCCATGCGACCGGTTACGATCTGGAATATCTGGGCGAGACCATTCGCAAGCGCGTGTTCGAGAAGTCGGGCATTCGGCTGGAGTGGGAAATCAAACGGCTTGGGCTTTTCATGCCGGGTCGTGAAGTGGAGCCCTTCCTCGGCGCCTGAAAATTGCGATGCCTCGCGATTGCCATGAGCAACTGCGTTAGCCGTTTCATATCTCTCCTGGCAGCACCAAGCGGCCAGGAGTTTTTGTTTCATATCATCCTTGGCGAAGGGTAACGGTCGATCAATAGTTTTTATCTATAAGCAGTATTTAGATTACGGGAGAGGCAGCGTTGCGCCACTCTACTGCTTGGGTGATATTTATGAGCATTTTCATTGCCGATCGCGTAAGCGGACAGCTGTCACGTTTTTTAAGCGAACTCGTCGCGATAACGACTTTCACCGTGGCGACACCGGATGGATGGCGTCGGCTTGACCCGGTACAGTCATCATTTCGATTGGCTTGCCTGATCGCTTCCATAGCCGCCGTTATCTGTGTCGTTGCGATCCTGACGATGGCGCAGTTGGACCTGGTCTCGGACTTGAGCAATGGGCTCACAATCGGCCTGGTCCTTAGTACGACAATCTCTTTCACCGTCGGTTTTTTAATTTGCTGGCTCAATGCGAGGCAGATGCAGTTACTGATCCAGTCACACGAGCGTTTTGCGCAGCTCAGCCAGACTGATGCTCTGACAGGTCTTCACAACCGGCTAGGTCTTTATTCGAATTGCGTTCACCTGAGCACGCCGTATTGCGTCGCATTTATCGACATTGATCATTTTAAGTCCGTGAATGACAGGTACGGCCATTTGGCTGGTGACATGGTTATCTCCAGTGTCGCCAAGACAATTCGGGAAGGTTTCGATGAAGCCGCTCATGTGGCGCGGATGGGCGGTGAAGAGTTTGTCGTCGTCCACACCCTTGCCCCGGACCGGTTCCTGGAACAGTGCGAAGGCGTCCGTGAGAACATCGCCACGACAACGGTTCATTTTCAGGATTTGCAGATCAGTACCACCATCTCGATAGGTGTGGCCTTGCGCGGGAACAGGGAGATTTTCGAGAAGGTCATGCACAATGCGGATATGGCGCTCTACGAGGCGAAACGTAGCGGGCGTAATCGCATCTGTTCGTCGGGCGCGAAAGGTGGCCGTCAAATTATCGCCTGAGGATCATCACAGACAAAAAAAGGCCGCGAAAGGTGATTTCGCGGCCCCGATCTTTTAGTGGCCTGTCGCTCAGACTTCATCCTTGCGGGACAGAAGAATGCAGGCGAGCGTGATGAGGGCGGATACGCAGAGGTAATATCCGACATATCCCATGCCGTAATTCACCTGCAGCCATGTGGCGATGTAGGGCGCCAGCGATGCGCCGAAGATGCCGGCCATGTTGAAGGTGATGGACGAGCCGGTGTAGCGCACCCTTGTCGGGAAGGGGGCGGCAAGCGCCGTTCCAATCAGGCCGTAGGTCATGCCCATCAGCGTCATCGCAAGGGCCGCGAAGATGAAGATCGAGCCTTCGCCGCCTGTCATCAGGGTAGGCAGCAGGAACGAGAACAGGCCGATCAGCACCGTCGTCAGGATCAGGATTTCGCGACGGCCGAAGCGCTCAGCGAGCTTGCCGGCGATCGGGATGAAGATGCCGAAAACGATGGAGCCCATGATCTGCACTTCGAGTGCGTCGAGGAACGGGATTTTCAGAACCTTGACGTTGTAGGACAGCAGATAGGCGGTACCGATATAGAACAGCACGAAGGTAGCCAACGCTACGAAAGTGCCGAGCGCGAGGCTGCGCTTGTGGTTGCGGAACAGTTCCACGACCGGCACGGCAACACGTTCTTCCTTTTCGATCGCCTTCTGGAAGGCTGGCGTTTCGGTGATCGACAGACGAACCCACATGCCAACCGCGATCAGGATGATCGAAGCGACGAAGGGAATGCGCCAGCCCCAGCTCAGAAGCGCTTCCTGCGACATGAAGTGCAGCAGGATCCAGAAGACGCCGGAGGAGAGGAACAGACCGACGGGCGCGCCGAGCTGCGGAAACATCCCGTACCAGCTGCGCTTGCCGGGAGGAGCGTTTTCCGTGGCGAGCAGGACCGCGCCACCCCATTCTCCGCCAAGACCGAAGCCCTGACCGAAGCGGMAAAGCGCCAGCAACAGAGGTGCCAGAACACCGGCTGTCTCATAGGACGGCAGAAGGCCGATCACGACCGTCGATACGCCCATGGTCAGCAGAGCGGCGACAAGCGTAGCTTTACGGCCGACGCGGTCACCATAATGGCCGAAAACGACGGCGCCGAGCGGGCGGGCGAAAAAGGCGATGGAGAAGGTGGCGAAGGATGCCAGAAGTGCCGTCATCGGATCATTGTTCGGGAAGAACAATGTCGGAAACACGAGCACTGCGGCCGTGGCGTAAACGTAAAAATCGAAAAACTCGATGGTCGTGCCGACCAGGCTGGCAGTGAGAACTCGTGCAGGCGAATTTGTCTTTACAACGTTCGAATTGCCAGCTGTCGGCGATACCTGAGATACCGCGTCAGTCATGGTTTTGGTCCCATTTTTGGATGATTGCATGTCATGCCTTGGGAGGCATTGACTGCGTTAACGCAATTTTTGTTCTTTTGGAATGCTAAAAAAGAAATAATGCGGACAATGTGATCGGCTGGCGCGACAGGCACCGCAGCGTGTGCGAGGACGCAGTCTCAAGATTGAGAGACTGATTCAGGCGACGGATTTAAAATGCTGAAACGTCAGATAATTTTCGCTGGGGAAAAGCATCATCCGTTAACGTTTTCGCCTTGTCTTTATCAGGGATAGAAGTGTGCGGCACCCTCGTTCTATTTCCGATCATTGAAAACCTGCATGTTGCAATCCGTCCAACTCTCTGATTCCAAGGAGGTAATTCGGATCGATGCTGATTCTTTAATGGAACTGGCATGTTGGGCGCGGCGGTTAACGAAAGTAAACGATTCATTAACCTTAATGGCGTTTAACTGATCTCAAGGATCATGTGCCAGAATCACCGTTCGTCAAATTCGGTTGGTTCCGGTGCGGATCGTAGCGGAGATTTGGTGTCAGAGGTATCGATGGGCGGCAAGCACGTAGCTGTTCTTTTGGGTGGGTTTTCGTCGGAGCGGCCGGTCAGCCTCTCGTCCGGGAACGCTTGCGCGCTCGCCCTTGAGGGCGAGGGGTACAAGGTCACCCGGGTCGATGTGGGGCGCGATATCGCCGCCGTACTCGGCGAGCTGCGCCCGGATGTCGCCTTCAATGCGCTGCATGGCCCCTTCGGTGAAGACGGCACCATTCAAGGCATTCTCGAATATCTCGCCATTCCCTATACCCATTCCGGCGTGCTCGCTTCTGCACTTGCCATGGACAAGGCGCAGGCCAAGAAAGTGGCTGCGGCTGCTGGCATTCCGGTGGCTGACGAACGCGTCATGAACCGGTTCGAATTCACCAGCGAACATCCGCTTGCGCCGCCCTACGTCGTGAAGCCGGTGCGCGAAGGCTCGAGCTTCGGTGTGGTGATCGTCAAGGAAGACCAGTCGCATCCGCCGCAAATCCTTACCTCGTCCGAATGGCGTTACGGCGATCACGTCATGGTCGAGCGTTACATCCATGGTCGCGAACTGACCTGCGGCGTGCTCGACGGCGAGGCGCTAGGAGTGACGGAAGTGGTGCCGCTGGGTCACAATTTCTATGATTATGACGCTAAATACGCAGCCGGTGGCTCAAAGCATGTCATTCCGGCAGAAATTTCACCAAAAATTTACCAAAAAATTCAAACACTGGCGGTTATGGCGCATCGGGCGATCGGGTGCCGTGGCGTAAGCCGTTCAGACTTTCGTTACGACGACCGCTTCTCAGAAGATGGCGAAGTTATCTGGCTTGAAGTGAATACGCAGCCGGGCATGACGCCGACCTCCCTGGTGCCGGAAATGGCGGCCCATGCTGGCCGCTCCTTTGGTAACCTTGTCAGCTGGATGGTGGAGGACGCTTCGTGTTTGCGGTGACCGGCAAAAAGTCGACGGCAAAAAAGCGCGAGCAATTCGTGGCGACGGCAAATGCCGACGATCGCAGGGTGCTGCCGCGTCCGCTGCGTCGTTTCGTGCGTTTCGGCGTCAGCCTTGCGACCGGACGCATCCACATTCCCGCCCATACCGGCACGATTTCGGCTGTTGCCTTTTACGCGGTGATCGGGCTTTACGGCATGTCGCTTGGCGGACATACGAATATCGTCACCCAGACCACGACCTCGGCCGCCGGTTTTGCGGTTGAGGACGTCAAGGTATCCGGCAATTTGCAGACATCGGAAATCGAAGTCTTCCAGCTTCTCGGCCTTGACGGCAGCACCTCCCTGATTGCGCTTGATATCGATGCGGCACGCCGCAAGCTCGTCCAGCTTCCCTGGGTCGAAGATGTTGATATCCGCAAGGTCTACCCGAAGACGGTTGAGGTTCGCCTGAAGGAGCGTGAAGCTTTCGGCATCTGGCAGCATGGCACGGAACTGTCGCTGATCGAAAAAAGCGGCAGCGTGATCGCGCCGCTGCGTGACAATAAATTTGCCGCCCTGCCGCTGTTCGTCGGACGCGACGCGGAAACGGGTGCTGCCGGTTTCGTAGCGCAACTGGCCGATTGGCCGGAAATTCGCAATCGCGTTCGCGCCTATGTTCGCATTGCCGGCCGCCGCTGGGATCTGCATCTCGACAACGGCATCGTCGTCAAGCTGCCGGAAGAGAACCTGCCGCAGGCACTGCAATTGCTGGCACGGCTCGATCTCGAGGAAAAGGTTCTGTCGCGTGATGTCGCTGCCGTCGATCTGCGTCTGACGGACCGCACAACGATCCAGTTGACCGAAGGTGCAGCAGAGCGCCGCCAGACGGCGGTAGATGCACGCACGAAGGCACTCAAGAAAGCGGAGAAGAACACATGAGCTTTTTTGGTTCTTCCCATTTCGGCCTGCCTCGTCTGAAGCCGCTGTCTTCCAAGCGCAGCCACATCGTCTCGGTGCTCGACATCGGCTCGACCAAGGTCGTTTGCATGATCGGACGGCTGACGCCGCGCCAGGAAAGCGAAATCCTGCCGGGTCGCACCCACAAGGTGGAAATCATCGGCATTGGTCACCAGCGCTCGCGCGGTGTGAAATCCGGCGTGATCGCCGATCTTGACGCGCTCGAAGGCGTGATCCGTCTTTCGGTGGATGCGGCCGAGCGCATGGCAGGCCTGACCGTCGACAGCCTGATCGTCAATGTTTCCGCCGGCCGGCTGGCAAGCGACATCTATACCGCGAGCATCGATCTCGGCGGACAGGAAGTCGAAGCAAGCGACCTGCGCAAGGTTCTGGTGGCGGCGAGCCAGCAGTCCATGCGTCAGGACCGGGCGATCCTGCATTCGCTGCCAACAGGCTATTCGCTGGATGGCGAGCGAGGCATTCGTGATCCGCTGTCGATGTATGGCGATCTTCTCGGTGTCGACATGCATGTGGTGACTGTCGAACGCACGGCGCTGAAGAACCTCGAGCTTTGCGTCAATCGCGCGCATCTCTCGGTCGAGGGCATGGTGGCGACGCCCTATGCCAGCGGTCTTGCGGCATTGGTCGATGACGAGGTCGAGCTTGGCTGTGCGGCCATCGACATGGGCGGCGGCACCACGACGATCTCGGTTTTCGCCGAAGGCCGTCTCATTCATACCGACGCGATCGGCCTTGGCGGCCATCACGTTACGACAGATCTTGCACGAGGCCTCTCGACACGAATCGAAGATGCGGAGAGACTGAAGGTGGTGCATGGTTCGGCTTTGCTGAATGGCGCGGATGAGCGCGACATGATTTCGATCCCGCCGATTGGCGAAGATGATCGCGATCAACCATCGCAAGTTTCAAGGGCACTTGTTACCCGCATCGTGCGGGCGCGTATCGAAGAGACGCTGGAATTGATCCGTGATCGTATCCAGAAGTCCGGCTTCAGCCCCATCGTCGGCAAACGTGTTGTCCTGACGGGCGGCGCGAGCCAGCTGACGGGGCTGCCGGAAACGGCACGGCGAATTCTTGCCCGCAACGTTCGTATCGGCCGCCCCATGGGGGTTGCGGGTCTTCCGGTTGCGGCAAAGGGACCGGCATTTTCAACCGCATGCGGACTGATGATCTATCCGCAGGTGGCGGACATCGAAATTCATGCGGCGCAAGGCGGAATGTTCTCGCCGTTTGGTACGGGTAGCGGCCGGATAGCCCGGGTAGGGCAATGGCTGAAAGAGAGTTTCTGAGTAGCCTCGTGGCGTGAGCCTGAGGTTTCCAAGTTGAGTTTTCAAGAATCGGCCAGCGGGGCGATGCGGCCAGAGAAAGAAGGAATGGTAAAATGACGATACAGCTGCAAAAGCCTGATATCACCGAGCTGAAGCCACGCATCACTGTTTTCGGTGTCGGCGGCGGTGGCGGTAACGCTGTCAACAACATGATCACGGCTGGCCTCCAGGGTGTCGATTTCGTCGTCGCCAACACGGATGCACAGGCTCTGACCATGACGAAGGCAGACCGGGTCATCCAGCTCGGCGTCAACGTCACCGAGGGTCTCGGTGCCGGTTCCCAGCCGGAAGTCGGACGCGCCGCCGCTGAAGAATGCATCGATGAGATCATCGATCACCTGAACGGCACCCACATGTGCTTCGTCACTGCCGGCATGGGTGGTGGTACGGGCACCGGTGCTGCACCTGTCGTTGCACAGGCTGCCCGCAACAAGGGCATCCTGACGGTCGGCGTCGTTACCAAGCCTTTCCATTTCGAAGGCGGTCGCCGCATGCGTCTTGCCGAACAGGGCATCGAGGAACTGCAGAAGTCCGTCGATACGCTGATCGTCATTCCGAACCAGAACCTCTTCCGCATTGCCAACGACAAGACGACCTTTGCCGATGCCTTCGCCATGGCTGACCAGGTTCTCTATTCCGGCGTTGCCTGCATTACCGATCTGATGGTGAAGGAAGGTCTCATCAACCTCGACTTTGCTGACGTTCGCTCGGTCATGCGTGAAATGGGCCGCGCAATGATGGGTACTGGCGAAGCTTCCGGTCCTGGCCGTGCGATGCAGGCTGCGGAAGCGGCAATCGCCAACCCGCTGCTCGACGAAACCTCGATGAAGGGCGCACAGGGCCTCCTGATCTCCATCACCGGCGGTCGCGATCTTACCCTGTTCGAAGTCGACGAAGCGGCTACCCGTATTCGCGAAGAAGTCGATCCGGATGCGAACATCATCCTCGGCGCAACCTTCGACGAGGCACTTGAAGGTCTCATCCGCGTCTCCGTCGTCGCGACCGGCATCGACCGCGTTGCGGGCGTTGGCGAACAGAACGTTGCCGATATGCGCGCCGCAGCCGCCAAGCCGCTTATCCGTCCTTCCGCGGCCGTTGCTCCCGCTCCGGCCGCAGTTCAGCCTGCACAAGCAGTATCGCAGGCACCAAAGACCGTAGACCAGATCGCCCAGACCATCCGTTCGGCGGAAGCCGAAATGGAACGTGAACTTGGTTTCGCAGCACACCAGCAGCCCTCTCAGGATTTCCGTCCGCAGAGCAAGCTGTTTGCATCCGCTCCGGCTGAAGCACCGGCGGCTCTCCGTCCGGCACAGCCGGTTCAGCAGGCTGCTCCGGCACCTGTTGCCCCGGCACCGGTCTATCACGCGCCGGAACAGGTTGCCGCTCCGCGTCTGCAACAGCCGCAGGCTCCGGTCTATCAGGAGCAGGCTCCTGTTGCCCGCCAGCCCGAGCCTGTCCGCATGCCGAAGGTTGAGGACTTTCCGCCGGTCGTAAAGGCCGAGATGGATCACCGTGCCCACGCAGCTCCTGCAGCCCAGGAAGAGCGTGGCCCGATGGGTCTTCTGAAGCGCATCACCAACTCGCTTGGCCGACGCGAAGAGGAAGAAGTTCCTTCCGAAATGATGGATGCGCCGAGCATGGCGCCGCAGCAGCGCCGCGCGCTTTCGCCGGAAGCCAGCCTCTACGCTCCGCGTCGTGGCCAGCTTGACGATCACGGTCGTGCGACGCCTTCTTCGGCAAGCCACCATGACGACGACCAGCTGGAAATTCCGGCGTTCCTGCGTCGCCAGTCCAACTAACAGCGATTCCGTTCGCCTCTCCAAACGCCCGGGTCACACGACCCGGGCGTTTTGTTTTATTGTGCGTTATTAACAGTAAATTAATTCATCTTTTCAATGGCTTGTGCGTGTAACAATCCGAAACGAACAGTGATTTGTCCTGGCACTTTCATGTGCGTATGTATGAGGCTGGGTAAGGGAAAACATTGACCTCGCCGGTTGTTGAAACCGGCTTGAAAAACTTGAACGGCGCTGAATATACGGCGCGGTTTTCAAAACAAGGCATATACGCATGACTATCGGACTGCTCGGATTTCAGACGACTATCGCAAATGCTGTTCAGCTCAAGGGCATTGGCGTGCATTCCGGCAATCCGGCTTCGATGACGTTCCAGCCCGCAGAAGCAGGAACGGGCATCGTGTTTCAGCGCCTTCATGAAAATGGCAGCGTAACCGAGTTGAAGGCGGTGTCTTCCAATGTCGGCAATACCGATCTGTGCACCGTGCTCGGCCGCTCGCTATCCCAGTCAGTGGCAACGGTCGAGCACGTCATGGCTGCCATCTACGCCATGGGCCTCGATAACCTCGTCGTTGAGGTCGACGGTCCGGAAGTGCCGATCATGGACGGCAGCTCTGCGCCATTTATCGATGCGATCGAATCGGCTGGCATCAAGAACCTTGGTGTGAAGCGCCGCTATATCCGCGTCATCAAGCCGGTGCGCATCGATTCGGGTGCATCCTGGGCGGAGTTCCGCCCTTACGACGGCACGCGGTTCGAGGTCGATATCGATTTCGACACGCCGCTAATCGGCAAGCAGTCCTGGAAGGGCGACCTGACGGCGGATACGTTCAAGAACGAGCTTTCGCGCGCCCGCACCTTCGGCTTCATGCGTGACGTGGAGCGCCTGTGGGCTGCCGGTTACGCACTCGGCTCCTCGCTTGAAAACTCTGTTGTCATCTCCGACGACAATAGCGTCATCAACATGGAAGGCCTGCGTTATGCCAAGGACGAATTCGTTCGCCATAAGACGCTGGACGCCGTGGGCGACCTGGCACTTGCCGGTGCGCAGTTCATCGGTTGCTATCGCTCGTATCGCGGCGGCCACAAGGTCAATGCCAACGCGCTGAAGGCTTTGCTGAGCGACCGCTCGGCCTATGAGATCGTGGAGGCTCCGGCCGCCCGCAACCAGGTACGTGCCCGCGAATTCGTTCCGGTCAACATGCCGGAATTTGCACCCTGGTCCGCTTGAGTTTGTTTGCAGGCTATTGATTGACAGAAAAAGCCGCTCCGTTTCGGGGCGGCTTTTTCACGATGAGGGGCGGGATGTTTTGTCATACCGCCTGATATTCATGCGATTGCATGGGCCGATGCCATAAAAATGCGTTAATGCATCATCATTGCGTTGCCCTGCAGATGCTTTTATGGCTAGAAACGCCAGTGCAAAGCCGATGCTTATGTATTTGCGCGGGAAGTGGGAACTGTCGAATGAAGCATGTAGGGTCTGGTGCAATGAAGGGTACGATGCGGGGGATCGCCGTTTCGTTGATGTTGGTCGGTGCGAGTGTTGCTGTCACGGCCTGCCAGTCCGATCCGGATATCGACATTACCAAGCTCGGCGTCGAGACCGATCCGCCAGACGTTCTGTACAAGCAGGGGCTTGCAAACATGAACGCCGGCAACATGACGGAAGCCTCACGCAAGTTCGAGGCGATCGACAAGCAATATCCCTTCACCGAATGGGGCCAGAAGGCGCTTGTGATGCAGACCTTCATCGCCACTCGCACCAACAAGAACGACGTGGCCATCGCGTCGGGCAGCCGCTTCCTGCGCCAATATCCGCGCTCCAAGGATGCCGCCTACGTTCAGTACATGATCGGTCTTGCCTATTCGAAGCAGATTTCCGACGTGACGCAGGACCAGCGCGCCGCGCAGCGCACGGTCGAGGCGATGAGCAAGGTGGTCAACGACTACCCTGATTCGGAATATGTCGCCGACGCGCAGGCCAAAATCCGTTTCGCCCGCGACCAGCTCGCTGGCCGCGAAATGCAGGTCGGCCGTTATTACCTTGAGCGCAAGGAATATCTCGCCGCCGTTTCGCGTTTCCGTATCGTCGTCGAGCAATACCAGAACACCAACCAGATCGAGGAAGCGCTGGCCCGTTTGACGGAATCCTATTATGCGATGGGTCTTTCCGACGAGGCGCAGACTGCGGCCGCCGTTCTCGGCAACAACTATCCCGACAGCCAATGGTATGCGGATTCCTACAAGCTGCTGAAGGGCGGTGGGTTGGAGCCGCGTGAAAACAAGGGGTCCTGGATTTCGCGCGCCGGCAAGAAGCTTATCGGCGCCTGAGACAGGGCATAGGCCATGCTGGTCCAGCTCTCGATTCGTGACATCGTTCTGATTGAAAGGCTCGACCTCGGCTTTGAGGCGGGCCTTTCCGTGTTGACGGGTGAGACGGGCGCGGGCAAATCCATTCTGCTTGACAGCCTGTCGCTGGCCCTCGGGGGCCGCGGCGATGGCGGTCTGGTGCGCCACGGGGAAGAGAAGGGACAGGTCACTGCCACTTTCGAAGTTCCGAACAGCCACCCCACACGGCATCTCCTGCGCGAAAACGGTCTGGATGACGATGGCGACCTGATTTTCCGCCGCGTGCAATCCGCAGACGGACGCACCAAGGCCTATATCAACGATCAGGCCATCAGCGTGCAGATGATGCGTCAGCTGGGGCAGCTACTGGTCGAAATTCACGGCCAGCACGACGACCGCGCTCTTGTCGATACCGATGCCCACCGCACGCTGCTGGATGCTTTTGCCGGGCTGAGCGACGATGCCCGTGCCGTTCAGGGTTTCTACCGCACATGGAAGGACGCCGAGCGGGCGTTGAAAACCCATCGTGCCAAGGTTGAGGCTGCTGCCCGAGAGGCGGACTATCTGCGTTCCTCCGTCGAGGAGCTTGAGGTGCTCTCGCCGCGCGACGGCGAGGAGGAGGAGCTTGCCGAACGTCGGGCGGTGATGCAGAAATCCGAACGTATTGCCGGTGATATCGCCGAAGCGAGCGAGTTCCTGAACGGCAACGCCTCGCCAGTGCCCATGATCGCATCCATGATGCGGCGCCTGGAACGCAAGAGCCACGAGGCGCCGGGATTGCTGGAAGACACTGTGCAATTGCTGGATGCCGCGCTCGACAGCCTTTCCAACGCGCAGATGGAAGTGGAAGCCGCACTTCGCCGCACCGAGTTCGATCCACGCGAGCTGGAGCGGGTGGAGGAACGGCTGTTTGCGCTACGCGCCGCCGGACGCAAATATAATGTCGCGGTGCCTGATCTACCGGCGCTTGCGGAAAAAATGGTCGCGGATCTCGCCGACCTCGATGCGGGCGAAGAAAAGCTCGGCAAACTTGAAGCCAATCTCGGCGTTGTGAAAGCCGATTTCGACCACGCGGCCAAATCGCTTTCCGAAAAACGCCGCAATGCGGCAAATGCGCTTTCCGAAGCTGTCATGGCTGAGCTTCCGGCGCTCAAGCTGGAGCGGGCACGTTTTACCGTCGAAGTCAGCTCCGACCCGGAGCAAGCGACGGCTGACGGTATCGACATCGTGGAATTCCACGTTCAGACCAATCCTGGAACGCGGCCCGGCCCGATCATGAAAGTCGCTTCTGGCGGCGAATTGTCCCGTTTCCTGCTGGCGCTTAAAGTCGCGCTGGCTGATCGTGGATCGGCACCGACACTGGTGTTCGACGAAATCGACACGGGCGTTGGCGGCGCTGTGGCAGATGCCATTGGCCAGAGGCTGCGTCGTCTGTCGAAAACCGTGCAGGTTCTGTCCGTCACCCACGCGCCCCAGGTGGCCGCGCGGGCGGCCACACATCTTCTCATTTCCAAAGGCCCCTCCGGCGACGGCACCGAGCGCATCGCCACGCGTGTCGCTACCATGGAGCCGAAACATCGCACCGAAGAAATCGCCCGCATGCTTGCCGGTGCCTCGGTGACAGATGAGGCGAGGGCTGCCGCCGCCCGCCTGCTTGCCGCCAAGGATTAACGGCTGACGGCCACCGCCACGCCGGAGCCGATCATGACGCCGCCCGCCGCCCGGTTCACCCTGCGGACGATTCTTGGCTCACGAAGCAGCTTTCTTGCCCGCACAGCCAGAACCACATGAGCGCCGATCACAACCGCCTCCACCACGACGATGACGGATGCCAGCGCCAGAAGGTGATCGACCGTCAGCGAGGCGCCGACAACGTTCGGTAACAATGCCACGTAAAAGAGCGGCATTTTCGGATTTCCGAGATTGAGCGCGGTTCCCGTGGCGAATATCGAAAGAAGGCTATGGCGGCCATTCATGGGTTGCAGACCGGGAACCACAGGTTCCGCTGTCCAGAGTTTGAAGCCCATCCAGATGAGATAGGCCGCGCCGCCATAGCGCAGCACCGCCATCACCGTTCCCATTTCGGCGGCGAGGATCGACAGGCCGAAGGCTGCAAGCGTGAGGAATATCAATATTCCTGCCACGGTTCCGGCCCCATAGGCGAGGCCGGAGGCGGCACCATGGGTGATGGTGCGGGCGACGATCGTCATATTGTCCGGGCCGGGGCTGGCCGCGAACACGAAGAAGGCTGCTGCAAAGGCAATGAGGGTGGTGAGTTCCATGGGGGCTCCGGCTTCTGTTTCATCCGGATGCTCAGAATAGCGGATTCCCGCCTGTTGAAAAGCGAGGATGGTTTTGCGTTTGCCAATAATTCGCTAAAAGCATTGCAGATTCATCCGTGAGGCTTCTTCCATGTCGAAAGACCAGATTCCCGTCGAAAACCTGACCGAGCTTGAGGCCTCTTCCGAGCTGGCATTTCTGGCAGCCGAGCTTGCCCGCCACGATGCGCTTTATCATGGCAAGGACGCGCCGGAAATTTCGGACGCGGACTACGATGCGCTGAAGCGGCGCAACGATGCCATAGAGGCGGCTTTCCCGGCGCTGGTGCGGGCCGACAGCCCGTCGAAGAAAGTCGGCTTCACGCCGCTTCCCACCTTCGCGCCCATCGTGCATGCGCGGCCGATGCTTTCACTCGACAATACGTTTTCTGAAGGTGATCTGCGCGATTTCGTCAGTTCGGTCTATCGCTTCCTCGGGCACCTGCCGGATGATTCGATTGCCTTTACCGCCGAGCCGAAGATCGACGGACTTTCCATGTCCATCCGCTACGAGAACGGCAAGCTTAAGACGGCGGCAACACGTGGCGACGGCACGACGGGCGAGAACGTTACCGCCAATATCAAGACCATCAAGGAAATTCCGAACCAGCTGCCTGCCGATGTACCCGATGTGGTGGAGGTGCGCGGCGAGGTCTATATGGCCAAGAGCGACTTCATGGCGCTCAATGCCCAGATGGAGGCCGATGGCAAGCAGACCTACGTGAACCCGCGCAACACGGCTTCCGGTTCGCTGCGCCAGCTTGACGCCAAGGTGACGGCGAAACGCAAGCTGCGGTTCTTTGCCTATGCGCTTGGCGAGGTCTCCAATGGCGGCCAGCCGACGCGGATTGCCGACACGCAATATGGTATCGTCGAGAAATTCCGGGAATGGGGTTTCCCGGTCAATCCGCTGATGAAGCGATTCACCTCTGCCGAACAATTGCTTGAACATTATAATGAAATCGGAGTCGCGCGACCCGATCTCGATTACGATATCGACGGCGTGGTCTACAAAGTCGACCGGCTGGACCTTCAGGAACGGCTGGGTTTCCGTTCGCGCAGCCCGCGCTGGGCCACCGCACACAAGTTTCCGGCCGAGCAGGCCTTCACCACGGTCGAGAACATTGAAATCCAGGTAGGGCGCACCGGCGCGCTGACACCGGTTGCGCGTCTCACCCCGATTACCGTCGGCGGCGTCGTCGTCACCAATGCGACGCTACACAATGCCGATTACATCGAGGGTATCGGCAATAGCGGCGAGCGCATTCGGCCCGAGGATCATGATATCCGCATTGGCGATACTGTCATCGTGCAGCGTGCAGGCGATGTCATTCCGCAGGTGCTGGATGTGCTTCTGGAGAAGCGCCCGGCTGAGGCGGTGAAATATGCGTTTCCGGAGAAATGTCCTGTGTGCGGCAGCCATGCGGTGCGGGAGCGCAATGAAAAGACCGGTAAGCTCGATTCGGTCACGCGCTGCACCGGCGGTTTCGTCTGCCGGGCGCAGGCGGTCGAGCATCTGAAACATTTCGTCTCACGCAATGCTTTCGATATCGAGGGGTTGGGTACCAAGCAGATCGATTTCTTCTTCGAAAGCGAGGATCCGGCCCTCTCCATCAAGACCGCGCCTGATATTTTCACGCTGAAGGCGCGGCAGGAGGCATCGCATCTTACCAAGCTCGAAAACATAGATGGTTTCGGCAAGGTCAGCGTCAAGAAACTGTTCGATGCCATCGATGCCCGCCGCGAGATCGATCTGCATCGGTTGATCTTCGCTCTCGGCATTCGTCACGTCGGTGAAACCACGGCGAAGCTTCTGGCGCGTTCTTATGGCACCTATGAGCATTTCGAGGAAGCCATGAAGGCGGCAGCCGACCCGGCGAGCGATGCCTGGGCCGAACTCAACAGTATCGATGGCATTGGCGAGGTCGTGGCGCGCGCCATCATCGAATTCTACAAGGAACCGCGCAATCTCGATGTCATCGACCGGCTGATACGGGAGCTGCGGCCGAAGGAGGCCGAGAAGCCCTCGACCGAAGGCAGCCCGGTGGCGAGCAAGACGGTGGTCTTTACCGGGTCTCTGGAAAAATTCACGCGCGACGAGGCCAAGGCCCGTGCGGAAAGTCTGGGCGCGAAGGTGGCCGGTTCCGTATCGAAGAAGACGGATATTCTGGTGGCCGGGCCGGGGGCAGGTTCCAAGCTTGCCAAAGCGGCGGAGCTGGGCGTTCAGACCATGGACGAGGACGAGTGGCTGGCGCTGATCGGTGGCTGAAGCACCGTCATCGCCTCGTTGTTTTGCGCCGCTATGGGTCTCATCCTGAAACKGGGAACGGGACATGGATGACCGCATCGTCATCTCTACGCAGCAGGTTCGAGCGCTGATCGCAAGCCAGTTTCCGCAATGGGCGGGGCTTGATGTCAGGCCGGTGGAACTGAGCGGCTGGGATAATCGCAGCTTCCGCCTTGGTGATGATATGCTCGTTCGCCTGCCGAGCGCTGGCCGCTATGTGGCACAGGTGGAGAAGGAGCATCGCTGGCTGCCGAAGCTTGCGCCTCTTTTGCCTCTTCCGATCCCAAAGCCATTGGCGATTGGTGAGCCGGGACAAGATTATCCGTTTCCATGGTCCGTTTATGGCTGGCTTGATGGCGGGCCTCTCACCCGGCATCTTGGGCATATAAATCTCGCAACAATAGCCGTCGACGTAGCAGCGTTTTTGAAATCCCTGCACGGCATCGATGCGACGGATGGTCCGCTTGCGGGCGAGCACAATTTCCACCGCGGTGGGTCGCTTGCAGTCTATGACGGCGAGGCGAGGGCGGCGGCGTTGCGCCTTGCCGATGAGGTCGATCAGAGGCTGGCCACGGAAATATGGCAGCTTGCTCTTTCGAGCAACTGGCAGGGCCAGGGCGTTTGGGTGCATGGCGATATTGCCGAAGGCAATCTGCTTGTAAGAGATGGCCGCGTCTCAGCCGTCATAGACTTCGGCAGTTCCGGCGTCGGAGACCCGTCTTCCGATCTCATTCTGGCATGGAACGTGCTCGACGCCGAAAGCCGGAACGTCTTTCGCCTGGCGATGGATCTCGACAATGCCACATGGCAGCGCGGGCGCGGCTGGGCGCTGTGGAAGGCGTTGATCACGCTTGAGGCTGAACGTGGACGTGATGAGAAACTGGCCGAATGGTCACGTCGGACCATTCGGGAAGTGATTGCCGATCATTTGTCCGCCTGAAACATCAGCGCAGACGTGCCATGACGTAGGCGTCGACATATTTGCCGTCGCGAAAGGCGTCGTTGCGCAAGGTGCCCTCGCGTTCGAAACCGAGTTTCTCATAGAGCCGGAGGGCGGCGAGATTGTCGGTGAAGACATTCAGTTCGATGCGGCGGATATCATGCCAGTTATCGGCCGCGTCGATGAGCGCCGTCAGAAGCCTTGAACCGACGCCCTTTCCGGCGAAATGGTCGTGAACGGACATCGCAAGATCGGCGACATGGTACTGTCTGCCCGCTCTGCGATATAATCCGGCGTTACCAACGAGTTTTCCATGCCACTCCGCGACGATGACGATGTCGGTAGGGGCTCGGTTTTCTATCGATTTCCTCGTCTTTTCAATCGTCTGGAAAGGTTGCCGAAGGGTGCCGTGCCGGACGCCGGGAAGGTTGAGCATTTCCGTCAAGGCTTCGACGTCTTCAAGCCGGGTCGCACGCAGGACAACGTCCTTCAGATCAAATGGCTTGTTTGTAATATCCGCTGGTTTCATGTTCATGCCTGTCTCCTTGTGGCGCGTTCGGAGCAGGCGTGACACCCCTGCTCTTATCGGCAGGGGTGGATGTTGATCGCTCAGTGCGCGGACATGCCTTCCCCTGCCGGTTGACCGGTCATCGTCATATGGCGGGTGGTCGTCGTTTTGATAGCGATCATGATGGCGAGAATGCTTTTACGAACTGTCACTGTCAAGCGGGGGCCTTGCGCAGGAAATCTCTTAGTTTTGCCGGCAGCCTGCCGTCAATCGCGGCAAGGCCGGCGGCAATCATCGCCATTCCAGCGAAGTGCTTGATTTCCAGCTGTTCTCCGAGAATGAGCGAACCGAGAAGGATGGCGCTGACGGGAATGAGGAAGGTGACGAGCGCGAGATTGGTGGCGCCGGCAGTTGCAAGGATGCGAAAGAAGATGAGGTAGGCCAGGGCCGTGGACAAGAGCGCGATACCGATGAGTGCGCCCCAGGTGCCGAGGCTCGGCATGGCAAGCGTCCAGGGCTTGTCAATGAGGAGCGCGGCGGGGATCAGCATCAGTGTCGAAGACGATATCTGGCCGGTGGCGGTCATCAGTGGCGGCACGCCCATGGCCTTGAAGCGGCGGCCGAATATGCCCGCGAAAGAATAGGAGATAGCTGCGCCGAGAATGGCAATCTGGCCCCAGAGGCCGGAGATCGCACCGCCAAAGGCTGCCGGGCCGATCATCGTCGCCACGCCGGCAAAACCGATGAGAACACCCGCCAGCTTGTTGCCGGTCATCTTCTCGTCGGCTGTGAGGAAATGGGCGACCATGACGGTAAAGAGCGGCGTCGTCGCATTGAGGATCGAGGCCAACCCGCTGGCAATATGGGTCTGGCCCCAGACGATCAGGCAGAAGGGAATGATGTTGTTGAGCAGGCCCATGCCGAAAAAGGCGCGCCATACGGCCCATTGCCGTGGCAGATGAAGGCCCATGATGCGGCAGACGATCAGCAGTGCCGTGGCAGCGAGGCTGACACGCAGCGTGACGATGGTGACGGGTGGCAGTTCCTTGACGGCAATGCCGATGAAAAAGAACGATCCGCCCCACAGCAGCGAGAGCGCCACAAGCATCCCCCATTCGCTGGCATCCATCTGTTTTTGTATTGCCACCTTCGTCTCTCCCACCGCTGAAAAATTGAAATAGTCACAGAGAACGCCACGTTCAGCCACCCGATATCGGTTGAGTTTATCTCAATCAGTCGTCTGGCAATCTTGGTTCCGTCCGCGCCCGTTGCATCTATTTACTCCTCATATTATGCTGTTTTCAAACGATAGTTTCTCGTCGGATAATTGAGCTCAGCTAAACCATGGTTGCAGAACTCCCTTCCTTGAAAGGATTGCAGGCCTTTGAGGCTGCGGCGCGCTACCGCAGTGTCACGCTTGCCTCCAACGAGTTGAACGTCACCCCCGGCGCGGTCAGCCTGCAAATCCGGGAGCTGGAAGCCCGCCTTGGCGTGCAGCTGTTTGTCCGCAAGCCGCGCAGCATCCAGCTGACGAGGGAAGGGGAGCGGTATTACGGTTCCCTTCGCACCGCATTCCGGATGATGCGCGAGGCGACGGCGGAACTGACGGCGCGATCAGAGATTACGGTCTTGACGTTAAGCTGCACGCCAACTTTTGCGGTGCAATGGCTGATGCCGAGATTGCCCGGCTTTCAGCAACAACATCCGCAAGTCGATGTTCGTATCAGCGTGACGAACCGGCTGGTGGATTTCTCAAGGGACGATGTCGATCTGGCCGTGCGTCACGGTTTTGGTCGCTATGAAGGGCTGGAAAGCATCCGATTCATAGACGACAGCACCTTGCCGGTCTGCTCACCACAACTTTTTGAAAAATATGGCCCGCTTCGGGTGGCCGGTGATCTGAAATGCGTGCCGCTTCTGCACGATGAAAACCGCAACGAGTGGCGGCGCTGGCTGGAAACGGCGGGCGCTACAGAGGTCGATGCTTCCGGGGGCACCGTATTCATCGACAGCAACGGCGCGCTGGATGCGGCCAAGGCCGGGCATGGTGTTGCGCTGACGCGACGCTCGCTTGTTTCCCGCGAACTTGCCGAGGGAGCGCTGATAGCTCCCTTCGGCACGGACATTGCCAGCACGCTTGCCTATTTCCTGGTTTATCCGCGGCGCATGCTTGATAATCCCGATCTTGTGAGGCTGCTTGACTGGATGCTTGCGGAAGCGGGGTCTACCGAAGCCGGTTCTCTTTGACGCCAATCCGGTCTATGCCAGAATGAAACAACGGGAATCACTCTTGAAAACCATCGCCATCGATTTCGAGACCGCCAATGAGGAACGGGGTAGCGCCTGCTCCATCGGGCTTGCGTGGATAGAAGACGGTGAGATCGTTCGCGTCGAGGAACGGCTCATCCGGCCGAAGGACATGCGGTTCTCGCCCTTCAATATTGCCGTGCACGGTATTCGCCCTGCCGATGTAGAGGATGCGCCGGAATTCCCTGATGTGATGGAAGAATTCATCGACGATTTCCACGGCGCCACGATGATTGCCCACAATGCCGCCTTTGATTTCAGCGTCATGCGGGCTTCCTTCGATAAATACCGGCAGTCCTATCCTGATCTTTCCTATCTTTGCAGCGTCAAGATTGCCCGCCATGTCTGGCCGCAGCTGGCGTCGCACAAGCTGAATGTGATTGCCCATCACCTACAGCTGCGTTTCGTGCACCATAACGCCGCCGAAGATGCCGTCGTCTGCGCTGCGGCATCGATTGCGGCGGCCAGGGCGCTGCGCGTTGACCATATCCGCGACCTGCCGGAAAAGATCGGCATGGTTGCCGGCCGTCTCACTTCCACGGGCTATCAGCCTTGCAGCATGAAAAAACGTGTTGTCTCGCGGGTTGCGTAACCGTTCCCCACACCTATGTCTGAAGTAGCATAACGGAGAACATGCGATGACGATGAAAACGCTCTCGGGTTTGTTTGCAGGCTTTCTGGTGTTGTTTCCGGTGACGGTTGCGCATTCGGAGGTCGTCGGTAAGGTCGGTGTCGATTGGATCGGCAACGATATCGTCATCGAGGCTATTGCCGATCCCAAGATCAAGGGCGTGACCTGCCATGTCACTTATTTCGATCGTGGCGTCATCGACCGGCTGAAGAATGGCAATTGGTTTGAGGACCCTTCCAACAACGCCATTTCGTGCAGCCAGACGGGACCGGTCGAAATCGGCGACATCGATCTGTCGAAGGGCGGCGAAGAGGTGTTCCGGCAGGGCATGTCGCTGGTGTGGAAGAAGCTGGTCGTCAGTCGCGTTTACGACAAGGCGAATGACACGCTGATCTATCTGGTCCATGCGCGCGAGCTGAAGGATGGCTCGGCCAAGATGGCGATTTCGACGGTGCCTCTCTATAACCAGCAGGTGACGTGGGAAAAGGGCAAGCCTTGAGGCTTTGCCCTTGGTACTGCTGACACCATAATTCACCCGCGACGTCATCCTCGGGCCTGTCCCGAGGATACAATCACGTATCGTAAAATCGGTAGGTTTTAGATGCTCGGAACAGGCCCGAGCATGACGGAGGAGAGGTTTCCGACCCTGCCGTACCCCTCAGGGCAAGCTGTGGAACCTGCGCGTTATATTATCAAAACCTCACCGGCTCTATTAAGCCGCTTCGCGCGCCAGCTCGTCGGCAATCACGGTGTCGAGGTTGAGGAAGCACACCATGCTCTTTTCCAGCGCCACGATGCCGCGGCAGAAGTTGCGCTGTTCTTCGGGAATGATGTCGGGCGCCGGCTGCAGGTCTTCGGAGCGGATGGTCATCATGTCGGAGACTTGTTCCACCAGAAGTCCGACCAGCTTGCCGCCGATATCGGTGACGATGATGGCGGAGCGCTCGGAGGGTTCGGTCATTTTCATGCCGAGGCGGCCTGCCATGTCGATGACGGGGATGACGGCGCCGCGCAGGTTGATGAGGCCGAGAACATAAGGCGGCGTGTGCGGCATCGGGGTAACCGGTGCCCAGCCGCGGATTTCGCGGATCGCCATGATGTCGATGCAGAATTCCTGACCGCCGAGATGGAAGGAAACGATTTCGAGATATGCGCCGGATTGCTTGATGGCGTTGGACATGACGGCAGGTTTCCTCTGGCGGCTCTTAGGCAGGCCCATGCATGATTGAGCTTTATGCGGTGGCCGGAATGGACCGGGAGACATCATGTCGGAACTTAAAAACCGCTATGGCCATATTGCACAGCAAGATTTTAAACTTTCCCTAACAATTGGCGGTGCCGCGCTCGCAAAACCCAGTATTTTGGCGGTTTTCGTGCTGGTGCAAACAGGTTATAACAGACACATGAACGCAATCTTTGCCAATCCGCTGAAGTTTATTCTTGCAAGCCTTGCGGTAGCGGCCTCGCTTGCCGTCGTGCTTCTCGCCTTCGATGGCTGGGTGCGACACGGCACGGATATTTTCCTCTCCGCCGTGCAAAGCGGCATCGCCTGGTGTCTGTAATCTGCCGTCCCGTCCCGGCTTTGTGACAAATCAGCGCGGTTTACGCAAATACGCCCAGTTGATTTGCCGTCGCCACCGCTGTTCGTTATCTGACGATGGAGGCCCACGTCATGCGGCCGGCCTTCGGGGGTAGGATTAGGACAATGAGAAATATTCGCATCGTATTGTGGGCCGTGGTTGTCGTTCTTGTCGGTGTCGTCAGCTGGTTGACGCTCGAAATGACGAAGACCCGTGAGGAAATGGTGGAAACGGCCTATGGCGTGCCGTTCGAACTCACGGCGCAGAACGGTCAGCCGATCACCGAAAAGGCGTTTCAGGGCAAGCCCACGGCGCTCTTTTTCGGTTTCACCCATTGCCCGGAAGTCTGCCCAACGACGTTGTTCGAACTGAACGGCTGGATGGAGAAGGTAGACCCGGCCGGCGACAAGCTGCAGGCCTATTTCGTATCCGTAGACCCCGAGCGCGATACGCCTGAGCTCATGCAGCAATATGTCTCCAACGTCTCGAAGCGGATCACCGGCATCACCGGTCCGGCCGACAAGATTGCCGAAACGCTGAAAGGCTATCGCATCTATGCCAAGAAGGTGCCGGTCGATGACAAGGATCCGAATGGTGACTACACCATGGATCACACGGCTTCCGTCATCCTGCTTGACGCCAATGGTCGTTTTTCCGGCACCATCGCCTATGGCGAGAACCCCGATGTTGCCGAGCAGAAGCTCCAGAATCTGCTGAAGGGGTGAACGAGACGGCATAATTGTGCCTGGCTTATTGGACTGGCGGAGGTTTTGTGGCAAATGCAAGCCTTAAGAACCTTAGCTAGAGAAAGCAGCCTGCCGTGAGCGAAATCCGACTTTACGTCACCACGACCGAAATCAAGGCCGGTGAAATCCTCGATCTCATGTCGGACTATTTCGGCGAGGAGGATGTCGCGATCGCCACCACCGAGGTGGATGAGAAACGCGACATCTGGGAAGCTTCGGTTTACCTGATGGCCGAGCAGGAAGACGAATTCCGCGAGCGCATCGACACCTTGCTGGCTCCCGCCTTTCCCGGCCTCGCCATCGAAAAGGAGATCGTTCCCGACATCGACTGGATCGCCAAGTCGCTCGAGGGGCTGAAACCGGTACGGGCAGGGCGCTTCATCGTTCACGGCGCGCATGATCGCGATAAGATCAAGCCCAACGATCTGGCCATCGAGATCGAGGCCGGTCAGGCTTTCGGCACCGGCCATCATGGCACGACAGCGGGCTGCCTTGAGATGATCGAGGATGTTCTGCGGGCGCGGACCGTGCGCAATGCGCTCGATCTCGGCACCGGCAGCGGTGTATTGGCAATTGCCGTGCGCAAGATGCGCCATATTCCGGTACTCGCAACGGACATTGATCCCATCGCGGTGCGCGTGGCCAGAGAGAATGTGCGGCTGAACGGCATCGTCTCCGGGCTGGCGCTTGAAACCGCTCCGGGTTTCCACTCCGACGCTTTCCGCAAATACGGCCCGTTCGATCTCATCATCGCCAATATTCTGGCGCGGCCGCTCATCAAGATGGCGCCGCAGCTTGTCACGCATCTGGCGCCCGGCGGCACCGTCATCCTGTCGGGAATTCTCGCATCGCAGCGCTGGAAGGTGCTTGCGGCCTACAATGGCGCGCGGCTCTCCCACGTCCGCACCATCTGGCGCAATGGCTGGGTCACGCTGCATCTGCGCAAGGACTGACGCTTTAGCAGCATCCGTTTCCGGACAAAGAAAAGGCGGCGCTTTCGCGCCGCCTGAAAACCCGCGAGCATATTGGAGGAGAATCGCTCAAGCGGGTCGACGTATTCCTGTTCCTGCGCGGTGGAGGGAGGATCGCCGCGCCCGAAGTGATCAGAATACGTAGCTGGACTTTGCGGTGCGGCGAAGTTCGGCGCGGTTCATGCCGAGCGCTTCGAGCGACTTGTCGTCGAGGTTAAGCAGGGCCGCGTTGACATGACGGCTGACCTGACGCTCGCGTGCTTCAATGACGCGATCGAAAGCGGTGCGTAGGAAAGATTTTGCCATTGCTTCAAATCCTTGTTTGCCAGGAGAGTGTGTCTCTCGCTGTGTTGGCTTGAAGATAAGCGATGTGTTTTTGTTTGGTTAGGGGTCTTGCTTCAATGTAGGTATGCGTTTTTCACATGTCGTCGGCTTTTCAATATTACTTATTTAGGGAAAATTGCTCAATTTAGCGGCGTCTTTTCTCGGCCTTTGGGGTAAATGGCAGCGCGCGCGCCTGTCGTAATGGTTGATGGCACATATGGCTTGAAACCGGGTTTGTCGGCATGGCATTGTCGTTGCGCGCCAATGATTTGACGGCGTTACCGACCGCTTTCCTCATGACAGTTCCCGAAAGATGCCCATGTTCCAGACCTTCGAAAACAAATCCGCGCCGCAATTCGGCAAGGCCCGCGTCGAGGCGCTGCGTGCCAGTTTCGACGCCCTTGGTATCGATGGTTTCCTGGTGCCGCGTGCCGATGAATATCAGGGCGAATATGTACCTGAATCATCTGAGCGTCTGTCATGGCTGACCGGATTTACCGGCTCTGCGGGCATTGCGCTGGTAACGCGCGCAGAGGCGGTGGTGTTTGTCGATGGTCGCTATACCACGCAGTTGAAGTCGCAGGTCGATCAATCGGTGTTCAGCGGTGGTGATTTGGTCGGTGCCCCGCCTTCCGTCTGGTTGTCGGAGCACGGGGCTGCGGGCTTTCGGCTCGGGATCGATCCGTGGCTGCATACCGGCGCTGAATTGAAGCGGTTGGAAAAGGCGCTTGCGGGGAAGGGCGGTTCCGTCGTCCTGCTCGAAAACAACCCACTCGATCCGCTGTGGCACGACCGCCCGTCAGAACCGCTGGAGCCTGTCGTCATTCAGCCGGAAGCCTTCACCGGCAAGCTGGCGAAGGAAAAGATCGCCTCGCTGGCAGAGACGGTGTCGGCAAAGGGAGCCGATGCACTGCTGGTGACAGATCCGTCTTCCATTGCCTGGATTTTCAATATTCGCGGCAACGATGTGCCGCACACGCCGCATCCGCTTGCCCGCGCCATCATCTATGCGGATGGCAAGGCTGATATTTTTCTCGACAAACGCAAGACCGGTATCGAGGCCGAGGCCTATCTGGCACAGCTGGCGACGCAATTGCCGCCATCGAATATCGCCGATCGTCTGCACGCCATTGCCAGCGCCAAGGGCCGCGTCATGGTGGACGCCGATCTGACGCCTGTGGCGCTGACAGGGGCGATTACGGCGGCGGGTGGCACCTTGATCGAGGAGGCCGATCCCGTCCGCTTGCCGCGCGCGTGCAAGAACGCGGCGGAGCTTGCCGGCTCGGCAGCGGCACATGTGCAGGACGGCGCGGCTATGGTTGAATATCTGTGCTGGTTGGATCGTCAGCAACCGGGCAGCGTTACCGAAATTGCGGCCGTGAAGGCGCTGGAGGCTGCGCGCGCCAAGGTGGGGCAGTCTCTCCAGAATCCTCTGAAGGACGTGTCTTTCGATACGATTTCGGGCGCGGGCGAACATGCCGCCATCATCCATTATCGCGTCACCACCGATACGGACCGGACACTTGGCGATGGTGAGATGTTCCTCGTCGATTCCGGCGCGCAATATGTCAACGGCACCACTGACATCACCCGCACCGTGGCAATCGGCAATGTCCCGGAAGATCAGCGGCGTTTCTTCACGCTGGTGCTGAAGGGCGTGATCGCCATCAGCGACGCACGGTTTCCCAAGGGAACGCGCGGTTGCGATCTCGATCCCCTGGCACGTATCGCGCTGTGGAAGGCCGGTGCGGATTATGCTCATGGCACCGGCCACGGCGTCGGCTCCTATCTTTCGGTGCATGAGGGGCCGCAGCGTATTTCTCGGCTTTCGACGCAGGAACTTCTGCCGGGCATGATTCTGTCGAATGAGCCCGGTTATTACCGCCCCGGCGCTTTTGGCATCCGCATCGAAAACCTGATCTATGTGCGCGAGGCGGCGGAAGTCGCGGGCGGCGATCAGCCGATGTTGTCCTTTGAGACCCTGACCTGGTGCCCTATCGATCGCAGGCTGGTCGTCACGGCACTTTTGACCGACGACGAACTGGACTGGTTGAATGCCTATCACGCCGGCGTTCTGGAAAAGCTCTCGCCTTTGATCGCGGATGAAGAGGTGAAGGTGTGGCTTGTTGCGGCCACGCAGCCTCTGGAGCGGAGCGCTTAAAGGAGAGAAAAGTGCCTGATGGCGACGACGATGGCCCAGCCAATGGCCAGCATCGTCAGGCCGGGGAAACGCAGGCAGACCAGAAGAGCGGCCACCATTGCGATCTTCACCTCGTATCCGCCTTCAAAAAAGGCGGGTGCGACAAGGGTCGTCAAAACCGCTACGGGAACGGCGTTCAATCCCGCCTCCATGCGCGGCGGGATTGATTTCATCCGCGTCATCAGAACATAACCGCCGATGCGGGTAAGATAGGTGGCGACGGTAGCGAGTGCGATCAGGATCAGCGTGTCGGCGTGCAGCAGATCGCTCATGGCGTTTCCACCTTGCTTTCAGAATTGGCCTCGCCGGTTGGTTTCGGCGGATAGACGACTGCGACGAAAATGCCGGCAAGCGCGCCGAGGCTGACATGCCAGGGCGAGCCGACGATGTGATAGGCAACGGTTGCGCCAAGAGCGCTTGCCAGCATCACCGGGTAAAAATTCTCCCGCTGGCGGAAGCTCAAAACCATGCCCATGAAATAGATCGGCAAAAGGACATCAAGGCCGATGGCTTTCGGGTCGCCGACGAGATTGCCGAGCGATGCGCCGACAATGGTCATCACCAGCCACAGAATATAGATCGGCGTCGCGAAGCCCATGTACCAGGCGAAACCGACCACGCCGGTGTTTTCGTATTTCCTGACCGACTCGGCGAATTGTGGATCCACCAGTACGAAGAACCCCATGGCCTTTTGCAGGAAAGTCCAGTTGGTGATCATTCTGGCAATGGCGGCCGAATAGAGAATATGGCGAAAATTGACGGCAAAGACCGATAGAACGATCAGCCAGGGGGCTACCTTCTGGCCGAATAATTCGATGCCGACCAGCTGGCTGGCACCGGCATAGACGGTGCCGCTCATGATCGTCGCTTCGGCGACGCTCAGCCCGTTATCGACCGCGACCGCGCCGAACAGCGCGCCAAAGGGAGCGGCGGAAAGGGCGATAGGAAAGCCGCTTTTGAGGCCTTCGCGGAAATCTGCATTGGACATTGTTCAGGAACTCCTTGCCCGCCGCTCTATCGCCGTCCCGGCCGGCTGGCAAACAAATTGCATGAATGGATCGATTGATTCCCTTGAAGCTTCCGTTACGGTAACGCCGATACGCGACGTCGGACGGAAGGCCTCACCCGGTTTTTGCTCCCCGCCCAAACGATTGAATAATGGAGGATCAATGCTGGAGAAGCAGGACAGGGCAGTGCTGGCCACGCGTGTTCGGGAGTATCTGGCCCGGGAGACCGAAACCGAGATCGGCTTGCTGCAGGCGGAAATCTTCGTCGACTTTCTGGCCGAAGAAGTCGGATATGTCTTTTACAATCAGGGGCTCAAGGATGCGCATGCCGCGATCCTGCGGCGCCTGGAGGATGCGGCAGGCGATATCGACGTGCTGGAGAAGCCGAGGCTGCGATGACCGGCCCTCAGTCGCGCAAAATGTCGCGGCTTTTGAGGATGGTGGCGCCTTTTTCCCGCATGGCCGCAATCGACGCCTGTATACCTTGGGGATCGATGCCGCGGCTGGCATCCTCGATGAAACGGACCTTGACGCCAGGCAGCATGTCGAGGGCATCGAGCACCGAGAAACTGACGCAATAATCGGTGGCGAGCCCGCATATGTCGAGCTGGGTTACGCCTTGGCGCGTCAGATAATCGGCAAGACCTGTCGTTGCCCCCTGATCATTGTCGCGAAAGGCGGAATAGCTGTCGACGGCGGGATTTTCGCCTTTCTGCTGGATATAGTCGAAAGCCTCCGTCTTGAGGTCGGGATGGAATTCCGCATCCGGCGTGCCCTGCACGCAATGGTCCGGCCACATCATCTGCGGTTTGCCGGAGAGTTCACCCATATCGAACGGCTTCTTGCCGACATGCTGCGAGGCAAAGCTGCCGTGATTTTCCGGGTGCCAATCCTGCGAGGCGACGATCAGATCGTAACCGCCATTGTCGATCAGGGCATTGGCGACGGGCACGATCCGGTCGCCATCGGCGACAGCCAGATTGCCGCCCGGACAAAAGCCGTTCTGGATATCGATGAGCAGCAGCGCCTTCATGATTTGCCTCCCTTATTTCCGGCAGGATGCCAAGCCGGCAGCAACGGATCAAGTGCCCTTACCAGCTTTGTATGTGCTTGACGGCTGATGGCATAGATTTGCTCCGTCGCAGTCCTGCCGCATTTACAGCAAATTTCCGGCAAAGTCGGAATTTACCTGACGATGCGGCGACGTAAACTTTAAAGGCCGATGACGCCCTGCGGGGTATTTTCCGGGAAAAGGCGATGCAGATGCATGGCCAGCCCGCGCAAGTCATTGTTTTGCCTTCGCCCGATAATGCGCAGACCTTAACGAATTATTTTTGCAGGGACTCGTAAACACTTTGGTTACCATAATTCGTCATGCTTCGAACCAGTCAGTTCCGAAATCGGCCGGGTGTCCACCCGCTGTTCGGATGCCCCAAAATCCCTCCGGCTTTGCCCGGGTGTGCGTGAACGGTTCGAGTAACGAGTATCATGGCGTATTCTGCTGCGGCTTATAATGGCGCCGGTCTTGCCGGTTCGTCTTGCCTCAAGAGAGGCAAATCCTTTTCGCTTGGCCGAATGTCCGCTCTGCTTGGCGGTGGTGCCTTTGCCGGTCTGTTCGCCTTCGCTGCCTTCGCCTCGCTTCACACGATGGCGGCCGCATCGCATGGTGTCGGGCAATTTGAGAAGACGCTGGTGGCGAGGCTGGAGTCTGGCGAGGCTGCGATTTCCGGCGCAGCCGCACGCGATATCCACGTCCGCAAATTTTCTCGTCTGAGCGACCACAGCCATGGCCCGCAGAAGGCGGTTCGCCTTGCCGGCATCATGCCCGAAATCGGCGAGAAGGAGTTCCGCGAGCGTTTTGGCGCGGCTGCGAACGCGAAGGGGCAGGCGACAGTCAAGGAACTTGCAGCGCTGCGGCCCTCCGCCATCGTCGATTCGGCGCTTGGACGCACCACAGAGGTCGCCTATCAGAGCGCCGCATCGCAACATCCGGCATTTGAAGTGGCATTAGGGCGCCCGCAGATCGAGGAAGAGGCGAGCAGCCTGCTTCCGGACGACGTCCCTTTGCCAAGCTTCCGGCCCGAGGTTGCGGCTGCCGAAACGGTGGAGCCATCACCCCGCCCCGCCGTTCTAGCGAAGACCGATGAACACCCGGCAGCCGTTGCTTCCGCACCTGCTTTCGATGCGCCGGTGCCTGCGCGTGCACCCCAGCAGCCGCGGCAGGGCACGGCCGGCATGCTCGCCTTTGCAAAACCTGATAATCCGGTGCGCGAGCCGAGCAAGATGGATGCGGTTCCGTGGCCGGATCGCGGCAACGGCACGGCGATCTACGATATTTCCTCCGGCCTGGTTCATATGCCGAACGGCGAAAAGCTCGAGGCACATTCGGGCATCGGCAAGATGCGCGACAACCCCGACTATGTTCATGTGAGAATGCGCGGCTCGACGCCGCCCTCCAGCTATCGTCTGACGATGCGCGAGGCGCGGTTCCATGGCGTCGAAGCAATCCGTCTGACGCCGGAAAATGGCGTCAATCCGCATGGCCGCGACGGTCTTCTCGCCCACACCTATATGCTGGCGAAACGTGGTGAATCGAATGGCTGCGTTGTGTTTCGGGATTACTCCCGGTTCCTTGCGGCCTTCAAACGTGGCGAAGTCAAACGCATGGTCGTGGTGCCGAAGCTGAATGGTGGTCGCCCGACGCTCGCAAGCAGCGGTGGCAAGAGTGGCGGCAAGACCCTGCTCAGCATGTTCTCACGCGACAGCGATACCTGATTTTCGCTTTCCCGGACTTAAAACCGCTGCACATTTTTACCGGAGAAATGCCCTAGCGGCCGCGACGCTGGGTCAGCACCATGCCGGCGAGAATCAGCAGAATGCCGAGTGCGCTTGCCCAGAGTTTGGGCGGCTGATCGCTGAAAAAGTCGAGCACGACGCTTGAGACCATCTGGCCGCTGATGACGAGAAGCGCGGTATTGACCGCGCCGATGCGGGGGATGAGCCAGCTTCCCGAAGCGATGAAGACAACACCGATGGGGCCACCGATAAAGGCAAGCCACGGCGCGTCGGCCGCGCCCGGCGGAATGAGGCCGCCGACGATGAGGCCGATGACGGTCAATACCCCGAAACCGACGATATGGTTCCAGAACGAGGCGATCAGCGGCGAGTTCGACAGGCTGAGGCGACCGTTGACCTGACGGCTCAGTGCCACAAAGACGCCGCCGGTAAACGCCATGGCTATCCAGACGATCATGCCGTTCTCCCGACAAGGATAATAAGTGCGCTGCCACAGAGAATCAGTGCCACCGCCGCCATGTCACGCAAATCCGGCCGCCGCTTGGGCAGGCCAAACAGGCCGAAGAAATTCGGCCAGAAGGCTGAAGATCACCTGTCCGCCCAACCCGAGCGCGATGGTGCCGGAGAGGGCAAGCGGCGAATTGACGGCGGTGGAGGTGAGGATGACGATGGCCGCACCAATCACCCCACCGCAATAGGCCCAGAGCGGCGCCTTCGGTTTGGCCAGCGCACCCGCCTCCGTCTTCGGGCGCATGATCGCGAGATAGATCAGCGCCGCCACCGTGCCGGTGCCGTGTGCAGTCCAGGAGGAGAAAAGTGCGTTACCGTAGTGCGCAAGCTGGCCGTTGAAATGAACCATCAATGTCAGAAGACAGCCGCTTGCGAAGGCGGCGGCAAGGTGCAACGGGTTCAGGCGGGGATGGGTCGTTTCTGTCATGGCCAGCCAAAATATGATTATTCAGCGAAGCGTTACAACATCGCCACCTGAATCGAAATCGATTTGTCAGTTGTTTCCAGAAACATGTGCAACCAGCGCACTCTACCTTCTTACTTAGCGCAGTCTGACATAACATCCGCGAAAAAATCGGCGATCAGCGTGGATACGCCCTTCGGGTTTTCCCAATGCGGATTGTGGCCATGCCCATCGAGCGTAACGGTTTGAGCCTCGGGAAAGGCGGCGGCCAATTTTCGACGATGCGACGCGCCGAAAAGGGGGTCTTCGAAACCGGCGAGGCACAGTACCGGTTTTTTTATTCTGGACGCGTTGTGATGCAGGTTTGTATCCGCAAAGCGCTCAACGACGCCATGCCAGATGGCAGCCGGCATGTTGGCGGCATCCTGTTTCATTTTCGACAAAAAATCATCGTCGACTGGCTGGCTGCACGAATACCAGCCGCGCAGAAAGCCGCTATTGGGTCCGATCGGGTCCCGAAGTGCGAGAATATCTCTGGTCAACTGGCTTTCCGCGCCAAAATCCGGCTCAAGCGTTGCCGAGATGAGGGCAAGAGCCCGGATCGTGTCGCCTCGCCGGGCGGCAAGTTCGATAGTGGTCATCGCACCCATGGAGTGGCCGAGCAGAAACAGCCGTGAAATACCCAGGAGCGTTAGAAACCGATCGACCGTTTCGGCGAAATCAGCGACATGCAGGCTCTGTCCCGCCGAGGAAACACCGTGTCCGGGCAGGTCAGGGACGATGAGCCTGTATTCGCTGAAAAAAGGCTCCAGCATGGAGAAGCTGCGGCTGGTGTCCGAAAAACCATGCAGCATCAGCAGGACTGGGCCCGGACCGCCGGTGTCGATGAAAGCCAGCTGGCGACCGCGGGGCAATTCTACATATTGCTTCCGCTTCTCCCAATCATCCTGCAATATTGCCGTCACAGGCCGATCCCCGCCTTTACGGCAGTGAGACCATCCTGCCCGTCGAACGTCGATACGCCCTTCAGCCAGGCGTCCAGTCGTTGCGGCTCATCCTTGATCGCCTGCCTTGCCGCGTCTTCCGGGGACATTCCACCGTTCATGATATAATCCATGCCCTTGTTCTCGTACTCCACGTCGAATGCAAGATTGTCGAGCAGCTTCGCCACATTCGGGCATTCCTGTAGGTAGCCTTTGCGTACCTGCGTATCGACTGTTGCGGCGCCGAAGTCGGGCCCGTAAAATTTATCGCCGCCCGTCAGATACTTGATGTCGAATTTGCTGTTCATCGGGTGCGGCGCCCACCCCTGGAAAACAATGAAGGACTTGTTGCGGGCGAAACGGGTTACCTGCGAAAGCATGCCCTGTTCGCTGGATTCGACCACTTCCCAATTGTGCAGTCCGAGTGCCGGATCGTTGACGGCATCCAGCATCAACTGGTTGGAGCCCGGTTCGATGCCGTAGAGCTTGCTGTCGAACTTGTCCGCGAATTTTTGCAGGTCGGAGAAATCCCTGACGCCGGCATCCCAAACGTAGGTCGGAACCGCGAAAGTGTATTTGGCGCCTACAAGATTGGTTCGGACTTTTTCGACCGATCCGTCTTCCTTGTAAGGCTTGTAGTAGTTCACCATTGCCGGGTTCCAATAGCCCAGAAAGACGTCGAGATCCTTGCTCTTCAGACTCGTGTAGATGACGTCGATCCCGAGAAGCTGGCTTTGCGGCTCATACCCCAGTGATTTCAACAGCGACATGGCGATGCCGGTGGTGAAAGCGAGATCGTTCCAGCCCGGCTCGGCCAGTCGCACAACCTTGCAAGTTTCGGCATCCGATGCGAGCGCGGAAGTGCCGACGGTCGTCAAAACCATCGCGGCCGAAAAAACACCTGCCCATTTTTTCATTGTTCCACCTTTTTTGTCTATTGGGTCATTAGATTGACCGGTGGGACAATAATTGATCTTTACGGAAAATTTGTCAATATTGCTCACGCAAGGAGACAAAGATGCGACTGACCAAGATAAGCGATATTCGCCGGGCGGAGCTGAGGCGGGCTGCATTCGAAGTTCTTCAGCGTGAGGGAATGGCGGGTGCCACGCTTGAAAGGGTGGCGGCGCAGGCAGGCGCCTCAAAAGGCATCGTGCTGCATTATTTCGCCAACAAGCAGGAACTGTTCGAGCACGCGATGCGTGAAGCCAATGTGAAGCTGAAGGAGGCCGTGGTGGCGCGCCTCAATCGGGCGGTCAGTCCGCGTGAACGGCTCGATGCGATTATCGAGGCGAATTTCGACGAGAGCTTCTTTCAGCCCTCGATCTGCCACGCCTGGCTGTCGCTTTGCGCCGAGGTTCCGCGCGAGCCGCAGCTCGCCAGGATTCAGAAGGTGATCCATGCGCGGATGCGCTCCAATCTTTTGTCGGCTTTGGTGCATCTCGTGCCGAGGCAAGACTGCGCAACTGTCGCGCTCGGGATCACTTCGCTTATCGACGGCCTCTGGTTGCGCTCAGGATTGCAGTCCGGTGGTTTGACGCGCGAGGAGGCAATGGAGCAAATGCGGGATTACCTGTCTCACAGGTTACCGCACGCAAAAGCTGGCAATCCGTAGGGAACCAGTACGCGCGCTTCGCATTATTCCACCATGAAGAAAACGACGCGCAAACCCTTGAACCGGATGACGATTTTCGTCATTTCGATTTTCACTCTCGCAGCTGTGATCGCCGCGGTCTATCTGGTTGGGTTCACGCCCGGCGAAGTGTAGGCCAGCGCAGTCAATTGCCGGTGGGAACGGTCTTGCCCTTGCCGCGCTCCAGCGCAACGGTCAGCTTGGCAACGGCAAACCGGAGGCTGCGCATGAGGAAACGGCTGGTTTCCAGAAAAGCGCGGTAGGGCAGCACGGTGAAGTAGCGCCAGCGGGGCAGACGGTATATCCGCAGATTGTTCTGGATCTGGCTTTCCCCGTCCGCATCCTGCGTGGCGCAGAGTGGGTAAATGAAGGCTGCCTTCAGGCCAGCGAGATATTCCAGGTCGAAGGCAATATCGTAGGCAAGCCGCATGGGGATCAGCTTCGAGATCCATTTGCCGGCGCGGCGGTTGACGAGATATGCGCCCGAACCCTTTTCCCGCGTGAACGCAATTGCGAGTGAGCGCCCGCCAACGAGCTTGCGGAACGGAAACTTGCGACCGTTGCTGACCGTGGTCAGCCGAAGCAGATCCCAGTCGCTTCCATTCACTATCGCCTCGTCGATTGCTTCCAGGAAATCCTTTTCGAAGACGACATCGTCTTCAAGAATGAGCGCGACATCGGCATCGCTGCCCATGAACCTGTTGGCACAGGCAACATGGCTGAGATAGCAGCCGATTTCCGGCGGCGAGGTGCGGCGGCCATGCATGAGCATGTAGGAAAGCTCGCTGAATTCCGGGATAGGATAATTCAGTTCACGGCCATTGACGCCTGGGACCCGCTCTGCCTTCAGCCCGATGGCGTCGAGGCGTGCGTTCATGTCCTCGAGGCGCTTGGTGGCGCTGTCCATATTGATCAGGAAAACGGCAAGCTTGCGCCCGCTTTTCGGTAAAATATGCAAAGCAGTCCTCGCCCGGTTTCTGCACCCTGTTGCAACTCCTTTATTGCAACGGCGTGACGGGGGCTATGGAAAAAACTGCATTCGCACACTCATAGTTGTCGAATCAAACCTTTTCCACAAATCCATCCAGCACACGCTTTTGTCCGGCTCGGTCAAAATCGATGGTCAATTTGTTACCCTCGATGGCGGAGATGTTGCCATTGCCGAATTTGATATGGAAAACGCGGTCTCCGACCACGAATTTCGACGGTGTGTCGGCAACCGATTTGGCCACCAGTTCGCCGTCGATCGTGCGGGCGCGGGGCCCGCTTTCGCCATAACCAATCCGCTCGACCGCATGGCCGGAGCGTGTGCCCCAGTTATCGCGGGTCGCGTCGGACTTGTTGGCCTGGGCACGTTTCCAGCCGGGGGTGGAGTAGTTGTTGGCGAAGGGCTCCGCCTTGTCGAAACGGGACTGGCCATAACCGCCGCGTCCGCCGTAACCACCGTAATTGCTGTCGGATGCCGCGACATCCACGTGCGCTGGCGGCAGTTCATCGAGAAAACGCGAGGGCAGTGTGGATTGCCACAGACCATGGATACGCCGGTTCGATACGAACCAGATATGGCATAGCTTCTTGGCGCGGGTGATGCCGACGTAGGCTAGACGACGTTCTTCCTCCAGACCGGAGCGGCCGCCTTCGTCCAGCGCCCGCTGGTGCGGGAACAGACCTTCTTCCCAACCGGGAAGGAAGACGGTGTCGAATTCCAGCCCCTTGGCGGAATGCAGCGTCATGATGGAGACGGCATCGAGATTTTCGTTCTGCTCGGCATCCATGACGAGCGCGACATGCTCGAGGAAACCGCGGAGGCTCTCGAAGGCCTCCATCGAGCGGATGAGTTCCTTCAGGTTTTCCAGCCGACCGGGCGCTTCCGCCGTCTTGTCGGCCTGCCACATGGCAGTATAGCCGCTTTCGTCCAGGATCTGCTCGGCAAGCGTGGTGTGTTCGGTGTTTTCCAGAAGCCCCTGCCAGCGGCGGAAATCCTGCACCACGTCGAACAGCGCCTTGCGCGCCTTCGGTTTCAGCTCGTCGGTCTCGATGATGTCGGTCGCTGCCGCCAACATCGGAATGTCGCGGGCGCGGGCGTAATCATGCAGATTGCGGATGGTCGTGTCGCCCAGGCCGCGCTTGGGGGTGTTGACGATGCGCTCGAAGGCCAGATCGTCGGCCGGCTGGCAGACAAGGCGAAAATAGGCCATGGCATCGCGGATTTCGAGACGCTCGTAGAAGCGCGGACCGCCGATCACGCGGTAATTGAGGCCAAGCGTGACGAAACGGTCTTCGAACTCGCGCATCTGGAAGGAGGCGCGAACGAGAATGGCCATGTCGTTCAGCTTGTGGTTCTTGCGCTGAAGCTGCTCGATTTCTTCACCGACGGCGCGGGCTTCCTCTTCGGAATCCCAGGCCGCATGCACCACGACCTTCTCATCGTCGGGGCTGCTGCGCTCGGTGAACAGGGTCTTGCCGAGACGCCCTTCATTATGGGCGATCAGATGGCCGGCGGTGCCGAGAATATGCTCGGTGGAGCGGTAGTTGCGCTCCAGCTTGATGACCTTGGCACCGGGAAAATCCTTGTCGAAGCGCAGGATGTTGTCCACTTCGGCGCCGCGCCAGCCGTAGATCGACTGGTCGTCGTCGCCGACGCAGCAGACGTTTTGCGACTCGCCTTTGGGGCGCTGGGCAAGAAGCCTGAGCCACATATATTGCGCCGTATTGGTGTCCTGATACTCGTCCACCAGAATGTAGCGGAATTTCTGGTGGTACTCCTTCAGAATATCGGGATTGCGGCGGAAGATGCTGATGGGGTGCAGCAGAAGATCGCCGAAATCGCAGGCGTTCAGCGTTTTCAGCCGGTTCTGATAGGCCGTGTAAAGTTCGCGGCCCTTGCCATTGGCAAAGGCACGGGAATCGCCCTCGGGAATATCCGGCGGTGTCAGTCCCTTGTTCTTCCAGCCGTCAATCATGCCGGCGAATTGTTTGGCCGGCCAGCGCTTGTCATCAAGACCTTCGGCCTGGATAAGCTGTTTGATCAGCCGCACCACATCGTCAGTGTCGAGAATGGTGAAATCAGACTTCAGGCCGATGAGTTCGGCATGGCGACGCAAGAGCTTGACACCGATGGAGTGGAAGGTGCCGAGCCAGGGCATGCCCTCAACCGCGCCGCCGACCAGAACGCCAATACGTTCCTTCATCTCGCGGGCGGCCTTGTTGGTGAAGGTCACGGCCAGAATCTGGCTGGGATAGGCGCGTCCGGTCGCCAGAATATGGGCGATGCGGGTGGTGAGAACGCGGGTCTTGCCGGTGCCGGCGCCCGCAAGCACCAGAACAGCGCCGTCCAGTGTCTCCACGGCCTCGCGCTGCTCCGGGTTGAGGCCGGACAGATAGTCGGGCGTGGGCCGGGCCTGATCGCGTGCGGCCATGGCGCGCGCGGCAATGCCAAGCCCGCCGGCGTTGCCTGTATCGGCATTGTTCGTCGCCTTGCGCGGCGCCTCAGGTTCTTCGTCGAAGAACGGCATATCGTCAAAACTGTTGCTCATGCGGCCCAATGTAGTGATTCGGGATATAAAGGCTAGAACCGTGTTCTGCTTTTATTCCGGTATCATCCGTCAAAACGCCTATTCCAAGACGTTTTTTCGTCTCAGACCCGCCTGTCGGCATCAAAAGCCGCGTCCACCGGCAATTGCAGCGCCACGGCCAGTTGGTTGGTCTTGGCGGCAAGGGCGATGACGCGCATGAGATCGGCATGCTGTTCGCCCGTCATGCCCTTGGCTTTTGCAGCCGCGGTATGGGAGTGAGCGCAGTAGGAGCAGCCATTGGTGACGGAAACGGCGATATAAAGCATTTCCTTCACCAGCGGATCGAGCGCTGAAGGTGTGGCCATCACCGCCTTGACCTCGGCCCAGGTCTTTTCCAGAAGATCGGGGTCGAAGGCGAGGTAGAGCCACATATTGTTGATGAAATCCGATTTCCGCGTTGTGCGGATATCGTCGAACACAGCCTTGACGCGCGGGTTGGCTTCAGGATTTTCGGCTTTCGTTACGGTGCTCATGCATTCCTCCGGTCATAGCTATTTCAGCTGCAGATTACCGGATTGGTGAATGTTTGCGACAGAAATGGCCGTCAGTGCGCTTTCGACGACAATTCATCACAAATTACAATTATGTAAGGAACGGATTTGTGCGTTGCCTTCGTTAAGGCATGCGGGAATACTTCTACCGTTCCGAAAAGCTCTTTTCGGGGCGGGTTTATGCTGTGCGGATAATCGGAGAATTGTATGCGGGTGTGGAAACAGGTGGGTGTCTGTCTTGCTGTGGCGGGAGCAGGACTCTGTCTTTGGGGATTTTATTCACCCGAAGCGCGGAATCTGCTCGCGGGTATCGGCATCGGCAAAACACCTGTTGGCGCGGTCGAGGTTGCCGCATCCGGTGCCAGAACACCCGGTTCGTCATCCGGCCAAAATGCCGGCGCCGCACGCCGCGATGGCAATGCGACCCTGGTGGCGATGGCCCCGGTCAAGAAGGGCACGGTCAATGACAGGCTGAACGCCATCGGCAGTGGCGAGGCCATCCAGTCGGTCGTCGTCATGCCGCAGACATCAGGCACGCTTTCGGAAATCCGCATTTCATCCGGCGCCCGCGTCGTAAAGGGGCAGGTGCTCGCGCGGCTCGATGACGAGGAGCAGGTGATCGAGCGGGACAAGGCGCAGGTTGCGCTACGCAGCGCCGTCGAAAAATCGAGTTCCTACAGTAACCTGAAATCCGTATCCCGCCTTGATGTGCTGGATGCGCAGATTGCCGAGGAAGCCGCCAAGCTTGCACTGAGCACCGCCGAGCTGAACCTCAGGCGCCGCGACATCGTCGCACCGATTGAGGGTGTTGTCGGGATCGTGGCCGCCAATATCGGCGACAATGTCACCACGCAATCAACGATCGTCGGCATTGATGACCGTTCTCAAATTCTGGTCAATTTCTGGGCGCCGGAACGGTTCGTCACTGCAATTACCGTCGGAATGCCTGTAGAGGCCACCTCGATTTCACGCCCCGGCGAGACGTTCAAGGGTGAGGTCGAGGCCGTCGACAACCGTGTCGACGCCGCAAGCCGTACCATCCGCATCCGGGCACGGTTTGCTAACGACAAGGATGAGCTTCGGGCCGGTATGTCCTTCGGCGTTACCATGCGTTTTGCCGGAGAGACCTATGCCTCCGTCGATCCGCTGGCCGTGCAGTGGGATGCCGAAGGTTCCTATGTCTGGCGCGTGACCGACAATAAATCGGCCAAGGTGCGGGTGCAGATCGTGCAGCGTAACCCCGACGCCGTTCTCGTGAAAGCGGAACTGGCGGAAGGCGATCAGGTCGTGACCGAAGGATTGCAGCGGGTGCGGGAGGGGGGTGCCGTCCGTGTCGCAAGCCAGCCGAAGCCCGAGGAGGTTGCCAGCCAATGACGACTCAGCCGCCTTCGGGTCAGGATTCCAAGCTCGCCTTCACCGCACTGTTCGTTCGCCGGCCCATTCTGGCAGCGGTTCTCAATACGTTGCTTGTGGTTGCCGGCCTTGCAGCGCTGGTTGGCGTTGAGGTGCGCGAGTTGCCGGATGTGGACCGGCCGTCCATCAGCGTCAGGACGACTTATGAAGGTGCGGCGCCCGAAACCATCGATCAGGAAGTGACGCAGACCATCGAGGGGGCTGTTGCGCGCGTCAGCGGCGTCAAAACCATCTCCTCCAATTCGCAATTCGGCACCAGCCGCGTAACGATGGAATTCGGCGACAATGTCGATATGGCCGTTGCCGCAAACGATGTGCGCGATGCCATTGGCCGCGTAACCAACCAGTTGCCTGATGATGCTGACGAGCCGCAGATCATCAAGGCGGATTCCGACAGCCAGCCGATCATGCGTCTTGCCGTCACTTCGTCCACGCTCAGCATGGAAGATTTGACCAAGTTGGTGGATGACGAGGTCATCGACCGCCTTGCCGCCGTCGATGGCGTGGCGGATGTGGAGCTTTACGGCGATCAGGAAAAAGTCTTCCGCGTCGATCTCAATCAGGCCGCACTTGCCAGCCGTGGTCTGACGGTGACGGATATTTCCACCGCGCTGGCCAGTGCCGCGCTTGATGTGCCGGCGGGATCGCTGAAAAGTTCGACGCAGGACATCGTCGTGCGCGCGACCGCGAGCCTCACGAAGCCTGAGGATTTTTCCAACCTTCTGATCAAGGACAATATCCGCCTGCGCGATGTGGCAACCGTGATGCTGGGTGCGGATGACGAATCCACCTCGCTGCGGTCCAATGGTGTGCAGGGCGTGGGTCTGGGCGTCATCCGGCAGGCGCAGTCCAATACGCTCAATATCTCCACCGGCGTGAAGGCTGCCGTCAATGCCATGTCGGCCAACCTGCCGCAGGGTACGCGCATCGTGGTGACCAGTGACGACGCCGTCTTCATTGAAGGCGCGTTGCACGAGGTGGAACTGGCGCTTGGTCTTTCCGCGCTCATCGTGGTTGTGGTGCTTTACCTGTTCCTGCGTGACTGGCGGGCAACCCTCATTCCGGCGATCACCATGCCGGTGGCTTTGATCGGCACGATCATCGCCATCTACATGGTCGGATTCTCGATCAACATCCTTACGCTGCTCGCCATCGTTCTGGCGACGGGTCTGGTGGTCGATGATGCGATCGTGGTGCTGGAAAATATCGTGCGCCGCCGTGCGGAGGGCATGGGGCCGCGCGCTGCCGCTGTTCTTGGTACGCAGGAAGTGTTCTTCGCGGTGATTGCGACGACGGCGACACTTGCCGCAGTGTTCATTCCGCTCTCCTTCCTGCCGGGCCAGCTGGGTGGCCTCTTCCGTGAATTCGGTTTCGTTCTAGCCTTCGCTGTCGGTCTTTCCTCCATCGTGGCCCTGACGCTTTGTCCGATGCTCGCTTCGCGGATGCTGAAAGACGGATTGAAGGAACCCACGGGACCGCTGGCGTGGTTCGGCAATGTCTTTGCCTCCACCTACAAGAAGACGCTTTCCGCCTGCCTCAACAACCCGCTCATCGTCATCATCGTTGCGCTCGTCTTTTCGGGCCTGTCTTGGATTGCCTTCGGCATGATCCAGAACGAACTGACGCCGCGCGAGGACCGCGCCTCGGTGATGATGCGTGTGACGGCGCCGCAGGGTGTCAGCCTCGACTATACGCGCGACCAGTTGCAGCGGATCGAGGAAAATCTCCAGCCGCTGCGCGACAGTGGCGAAATCCGCAATATTTACTCCATCACCGGCATGAACGGTTCCTCCAACACCGGTTTTCTGGTGCTGACGCTGGCGCCGTGGGCTGATCGCGACCGCACGCAGAACCAGATTGCCGCCGACGTTACCGCTGCGGCCAACAAGGTGCCGGCGCTGCGCGGCAACGCCATGCAGCCGAACAGCCTGCGCATTCGCGGTGCGGGCAACGGCCTGCAGATGGCAATGGTCGGCAGCAATTATCAGGCACTGACAGCTGCAACGCAGAAACTACTGCTTTCCATGGAGGAAAGCGGCCTGTTCGAAACGCCGCGTTTGGACAACGAGCCCAACCAGGCGCAGCTATCCGTATCCATCGACCGTGAGCGCGCCTCCGATCTCGGCATTGATATCACCGGCCTGTCACGCGCCATGCAATCGCTGCTGGAAGGACGTTCGGTTGTCGACGTCTTCGTGGATGGGGATGCAATCCCGGTCCGGCTGCTGTCCTCCACCCGGCCGATCAACGACCCGACCGATCTCGAAAACGTCTTCCTGAAAACAGGTGACGGCAAGATCGTGCCGATGTCGGTCATTGCCACCCTGAAGGAAAATGCGGTGGCGCCGCAGCTGAACCGCGAGCAGCAGCTTCCCTCCGTCGGCTTTACCGCCAATCTCAAGGACGGCGTTTCGCTCGGTCAGGCTTTGGAAAAGGTGAACGAGCTCTCACAATCCCTCCTGCCGCCCGGCGCCCGCCTTCTGCCGCTCGGCGAGGCGGCGACGCTTGAGGAGAATTCGAGCGGCATGCTGCTGACCTTCGGTTTTGCCATCGCCATCATCTTCCTGGTCCTGGCCGCGCAGTTCGAAAGTGTCCTGAGTTCGATCATCATCATGTCGACGGTGCCGCTCGGTCTTGCCTGCGCGGTTATCGCGCTGCTCGTCACCGGATCGAGCCTCAATGTCTATAGCCAGATCGGGCTTGTGCTTCTGGTCGGCGTGATGGCGAAGAACGGCATTCTCATCGTGGAATTCGCCAACCATCTGCGTGACCAGGGCGCCACCGTGCGCGAAGCCATCGAAAAAGCCACCAGCATTCGCCTGCGCCCGGTGATGATGACAATGATCGCGACCATTTTGGGCGGCGTGCCGCTGGTGCTGGCGCAGGGAGCAGGGGCGGAAGCACGCATCGCGCTCGGCTGGGTCATCGTTGGCGGTCTGGGTTTTGCGACGCTGGTGACGCTTTACATCACCCCGGTCTCCTACCTGCTGATTGCCCGTTTCGCCAAACCGCAAGCCGATGAGGAAATCCGCCTCCACCGCGAACTGGAACTTGCTGCGCGTCGGAAGGCGCTGGAGGAGGACAAGCAGCTGCTTGCGGCGGAATAAAAATTTATGGGCAAGCCCGAGAGCGCGACGTGCTGAGCAGATTGTGGCAGCTGATTAACTCCTGTTTGGGCGATAAATCTGGACGCCTTTATACGATAGTTCAAAGGTGCCGACGCTTACCCTGCCGGTCGTGTCCGTTTCGATTAGATTTCCTGTTCTGCCATAACTATTGAACAGGCTGGAAATCGTCTGGTCGAGTTGGTCTTTAGCGCGCTTTTTCCAATAGTTATTGGTGTCTTCGAGCATTTTCAGAAGCGCCTTCTGTTTCTCCGTTAAAGTTTCCGGGTCGATGCTACTCGTTTCCACTTTGTGTGTGCTGTTATAAAAATCGATTGCATTTTGAAGTGTTTGTATGCTTCCGGGAACGCCCATGGCTGCATAGGCCTGGTTGTCCACAGCGGCAATATAGGCATCGAAATCGACGCCGAAGTATGCCCAACTCTCCTTCTGTTCGCGCTGTGAGGCGTTGTTGTATGCTTTACTTAGCTCAGCCTGATATGCCTCCGGTGTTAGGTCATACACGCTTTCTTTCGTCATGCCCTCGGGAACGAAATTGCGAACAATGTCTTCAGGCCGTACACCTAGGGTATGCATGGCCCGGCCGAACCGCAATTCCTCCCCCAACAAATCCCGAGTGCTGGAGGCCGCTGAAACATTGAGGCTGGTGGTTCGAATAACTTCTGCTGCCCAGTCTATAGCCATCTCGGGGCCTGAGCTGTTCTTTGCTTTGTCAACATCGTCGGCACCTTTCTCCGGCCTCCCGTCGATCCTGCCTCTCATGTCGTAGGTAAGGTCGCCCGTTTCGTTGTCCGCGCTGGAGGCAAGCAGTGCGGTCAGAGGGTCAACACCATTCGTGGCGCCGGAAGGGCTACTTGCCCGGTTTTTTTCGGGAATGTTTTCGGTCAGCAGTCGAAAATAATTCGATCCTGCAAAGGGCTGACTTATAATTGTAGTCATGTTGAAACCCTGATGTTTGAATACGGACCCGTTTCTAGCCCGGCTCCGCATTCCGGTTGTAATTTGTATGCATTTATGAGCATTAATGAAGAAATTCACGTATAGGATGTATACGAGCTGGAGCTTGCTCAGGGCTGGCAGTATGTGCATGCGGAAGGCCGTATGAGAGGAGGTTGTTCCTACCGTTCGGGCGGCTGACCGGCTGGACAAAGCCTCAACCTTATCCCATACCACGCACCGGAATTTCGTAATGGATCGAGTCCGTTACGGCGGTATCTTGCGGTGGAGATGGACGATGGCGCTGAAAGATGTGGTCGCGGGAAAACGCAACGAGGAAGGCATCGCGTCGGTGCTTGCGGCGCTGAAGCAGCAGCTGGGTGACAAGCTCCAGACTGGGCAGGCGTTTCGCGAGCAGCACGGCCATACCACCACCTATCTGACCTTGCAGGCGCCCGACGGTGTCGTTTTTGCCGAGAGCGCCGATGACGTGAAGGCCGTGGTGAAAGCCTGCGCGCTCTATAAGGTGCCGGTCATTCCTTTCGGTACGGGGTCGTCGCTGGAAGGGCAGGTCAATGCGCCTGATGGCGGAATATGCATCGATTTCAGCCGGATGAATCGCATCATTGAGGTAAACGCCGAAGATCTTGACGTGACGGTGGAGCCGGGTGTGACGCGCGAGGACCTTAACGTCTATCTGCGTGATACCGGCCTGTTCTTTCCGATCGATCCGGGTGCCAATGCCTCTATCGGCGGCATGGCCTCGACGCGAGCCTCCGGCACCAATGCCGTGCGTTACGGCACGATGAAGGACAATGTGCTGGCCGTTACCGCCGTTGTTGCCAATGGTGAGGAAATCCGCACTGCTCGCCGTGCCCGCAAGTCGTCGGCCGGTTACGATCTGACGCGGCTTTTCGTCGGCGCCGAGGGCACGCTTGGGGTTCTGACCTCGGTTACGCTGCGGTTGCAGGGCATCCCGGAAAAGATCGCCGGTGGCGTCTGCACCTTCGACAGTATTCAGGCGGCCTGTGATGCCGTTATCATGACGATCCAGATGGGTGTTCCGGTTGCGCGCATCGAACTGCTTGATGAAGTGCAGGTGCGGGCCTGCAATGCCTATTCCGGCCTGAACTACGCGGAAAAACCGACGCTGTTCGTGGAGTTCCACGGCACCGAAGAGACGGCGGCCCTTCAATCGCAGCAATTTGCAGAGATCGCGGCGGAATGCGGCAGCGTCGATTTCCGCTGGACCAGCGATGCGGCCGAGCGCAACAAACTGTGGAAGGCCCGGCATGACGCTTATTGGGCCTCGCGGGCGCTCGCGCCGCATCTCGACGGTTTGTCCACCGATGTCTGCGTGCCGATTTCGCGGCTGGCGGACTGCGTGGTGGAAACGCAACGGGATATCAAGGAAAACGGCTTTCTGGCGCCGATCGTCGGTCATGCCGGCGACGGCAATTTCCATGTACTCATCCTGTTCGATGGCAAGGACGCCGAAAGTGTCGCCAAAACCGAAGCTTTCGTTGCGCGTCTCAATCGCCGGGCCATCGCCATGGACGGCACCTGCACCGGAGAACACGGCATCGGCCAGGGCAAGATGAGTTTTCTGGCCGAAGAAGCGGGAAATGCGCTGGATGTGATGCGCGCCATCAAAACGTCGCTCGACCCGGATAACATCTTCAATCCAGGCAAACTGTTCCGTCTTGTCTGATCATTCTCACAATTGATTGGTACAAAAGGCTGCTTGCCGTTAAGGCAAATAAGAATAGGTTTGCAGCGTTCGCGAAGGGAGAAGCAGTTCAGTGCTCGGGCGTATTCTGGTTTTTCTGGGCGGACTGCTGGCCGTGGTGCTGTTTTCAGCGCTGCTCATTCCCTATTTCGTTGACTGGACGGATTTCCGCCGCGATTTCGAAGATCAGGCAAGCCGCATTCTGGGCAAGAAGGTGGTGGTGCACGGTCGCGTCGAAGCCCGGCTTCTGCCTTTTCCTTCGGTGACGCTGCATGACGTGCGCGCCGGAACGGATGCGGACGGATCGCCGCTCATTCAGGTGGCGCGTTTTTCCATGGATGCCGAGCTGGCGCCTTTCCTTTCCGGTGAAGCGCGTATCTTCGACATGCGCATCGAGGAACCCAAGGCCAAGATCCGGCTTTTGAAGGACGGCACTCTGGACTGGATGCGCGGCAGCCGGGCGGAAATTCCAGCCCGCACCGTGGTTCTGGAAAGTGTGCAGATCGAAGGCGGGCAGATCGAATTCATCGATGAGCAATCCGGCCGCAACCGTGTTGTGACGGGTCTTAACGCCGACATGTCCGCCAATTCGCTGGCCGGACCATGGAAGGCGGAAGGGCGCGCCGCCGTTGACGGGCATCCAGGCTCGTTCTCGCTGTCGAGCAGCGAGCCGGATTACGCCAATGGGCGCATGGGCCTGCGGATTCGCGTGGTGCCGGATGAACATCCGGTCGAGGTCGATCTGGACGGTGCGATTGCCGCGACTGCGGGAAAGCCCGCCTATAGCGGTTCCTTCGCCTTCAGTTTCCGTGAAGACCAAAAACAGAAGCAGCAGGCCGGGCAATCGCTGTTCTCGTCGCCGCGCACCCGCGGCAGCTTCGAACTGACGAATGAAAGCGTGCGCATACCGAGCTACCGCATGGAGCTCGGCGGCAACGAAAATCCTTACGTTGTGACCGGCGAGGCAACGCTGGATACCGGGGCCAAGCCGGAATTTCTGCTCACGGCGGATGGCCAGCAGATCGACGTCAATCGTTTCGCACCGCCAGTCGTGCAGACCGGCAAGACCTCGCGCCAGCCCACCGCCTCCGTGCGCCAGCGCATCGAGGCATTTGCCGCCATGGTCGCCCGCATTCCGGTTCCGCCGGTCCCGGGCAAGGCCAGCATCAGCCTACCGGCGCTGGTTTCCGACGACACGACCATTCGTGACATCCGGCTGGACGTGCGCCCTGATGGCAGCGGCTGGCAGGTGGTTAACGCCGTGGCAACGCTGCCCGGCAGGACGCAGCTGGAAGCCAAAGGTTCCCTGACGCTGCTGGATGGTCCCGCTTTCAACGGCAATCTGCTCGTTGCCTCCAACCAGCCATCCGGGCTGGCAAACTGGCTTTCCGGTTCTGTCGATCCGGCGATCCGCCAGCTCAATGCCGCCGGTTTTTCCGCCGACGTCTCGTTGACGACGCTGAACCAGCGTTTCGACAATCTCGAGCTTGCCATTGGCGATGCCTCTCTGAAGGGGAAGCTGGAACGGCGCTCTGACGGCAAGGCCTCCAATCTTTCGATCGATCTTGCCGGTAACGAGATCGATCTCGACGCCCTGAAGGCGCTTGGCAGCCTGGCGCTCGGCGATCAGGTCGGAAGTTCTGTTCTCGACCATCGCATCGACGCCAAGTTCAAGGCCGACCGGTTCAACATGGCCGGTGTGACTGCAAATCATGTGGAAACCGCCTTCACCATGGCGGGCGGCGTTCTCTCGCTTGAAAAGATGACGGCTGGCGATATCGCCGGTGCCGAAGTCAAGGCGAAAGGGCAGTTGCAGGGGTCGTTGCTGAAATATGCGGGCAAGGGCACGGTGAACCTGCATGCGACGGACATGCAGCCGTTCTTCGCTATGCTGCAGCAGAAATTGCCTGGTCATCCGTTCCTCAGCCGTCTGGCGGCGAGTTCGCCGTGGTACGCCAATTCCGACCTTGCCATGGATGTTTCGGTCAACAGCGAAAATGGCGGCGCCAATGTCGCCGTTTCCGGCACAGTCAACGGCAGCCGTCTGTCGGCCGTGGCCAAGATGCCGGATTTCCTGTCCATCACCGATGATACAGCGATGTCGCTGGAAGGGGTTTTGAAAAACCAGTCGACGGCGATCCTGTTCGGGCAGGCAGGGCTTGATCCTCTGCCGTTCGATGCCGACGGGGAAGGGCTGCTTTCCGTCAAGCTCAACGGCACGCTCGGTTCTCCCGTCCAGACCGATATCCGTTTCTCGACGGAGCGCACGCATTTCTCGATGATCGGATCCTTTGCCGTTGCCGCCGCCAATTTCGGCGAGGGTAGTGCGGATCTGGCGCTCGAAAGCGCTGATATAGAGCCCTATCTCATCATGAACGCGGTTGGCCTGCCGCAGCTTGGTGGTGGCATGGCTCTGAAGGCGAACGGAAAAATGGCGGTGGATGCGCAGAAGATTGCGTTTTCCGCTCTCGGCGGGCAGGCGGGCGGCAACCCCTTCTCGGGCAGTCTGGCGTTCCAGCGCGCGGCTCCCCATTCCGTCACCGGTGATCTTGCCCTTCGAACCGTCGATCTTGCCTGGCTCGGAGATGCGATCTACGGACCGGTGATCGACCCGGAAACGGGCACGCTCAACGCCAAGCCGCTGGCCATGCCGGCTTTCCCGCAACTCAAGGCCTCGCTGTCGCTGAAAGCGGAAAGTTTCGAGGCCGGTCCTTTCGGCACGGTCACGGGTCTGTCGACCAAGATCACGCATGATGATGGTAATCTCGCGCTTGATGATATCGCCGGCACCTTCATGGGCGGAAAGCTGACCGGGCGGATTGCCATGTCCACAGGCGAGGGAGCGGGCATTTTCCGCACCAAGATTGCGGTGAACGACGCCAATCCCGAGTCGATATTGTGGACGAATGCCAATGGCCCGGTCGCAACGGGCCGGGTGGCTATCGATCTGACCGCCGAATCGACGGGCAAAAGCGTTGGTGAAATTTTGAAATCGGCAGGTGGATCCGGGGAAGTGCGCGCCAGCGGGCTTGTGCTCAAAGGGCTTAATCCCGGCGCCTTTCCGCCGATCCTGCAGGCGGCGGAAGGCTTGCAGCAGCCGATCGACGCGCCAAAGGTTCGGCCGCTGGTGGATCAGAGCCTGTGGCAGGGCGAAATACCGCTCGGCAACGTAGCCCTGCCATTCACCCTGAATGGCGGCGCGCTGCACTTCCAGAATTTGCGCGCCGGGATCGATCCGGTGACGCTTACCGGAGATGCGACGGTCGATATTGCAGCATCGAACGTTAATGGCGATCTCGATCTTATCTTCAATCCCGGCACCGAAGTGGTTGCCGGCGCCGAACCGTCGCTGCGTCTCAACTATAACGGTCCGCTCGCCGCACCGGCTTTGACGACCGATGTTTCGGCGCTCGGCAATTATCTGTCACTCCGGGCTTTCGAAAAGGAACGCCGTCGCGTCGAGGCCATGCAGGCCAGCGTTCTCGAAAAGCAGCGCCTGCGTCGTGAAACGGCGCTTTATCGTTCTCAGGCGGCTGAACGTCAGGCTGAAAAGGAACGGGTGGAGGCGGAAGCCAAGGCCAAGGCCGAAGAGGAGGCGCGCCTCAAGGCGGCGGCAGAGGAGCGTCTGCGGCAGGAAAAAGAACAGCAGGAGCGGTTGCAGCAACAGCAGCAGCAACCTGTTCCCGAGCGGCAATCAACGCCGGCCCTGACGGTGCCTCCAACGGAAGATGCGATCAGGCAACTGGCGCCCGAAAACGCTCCGGCCAATCCGTAAGTTTGCCGCGACGACGGCGCGTTTTGGGGAGAGGTTAGAACCCGTGTCTCAGGGCGAATTTTGACGCGGTCCGGACAGCTGCCGCTTCGACCACTTTGCCAAAATTATCCGTTAGCCTGTTAAATCCAGGCTTCACGCTCGCCGAAGGGCGTGTCGGCATCAAAATTCTTGGTACCGATCCTGCTGCTTTCCCCCGACAGGCTGGGCTTGTCCGCGCTGTTGCTTGAGGAAGCCGATTTGTCGGAGCTGTTTTCGAGTGCCTCGAGCTGCGCTTGCAGCGATGCAATAGTACTCTTCAGTTCTTCCTGTGCTTTCGCTTCGGAGGTCTGGGCGAGTTCTGACTGCTTTTCGGCAATCTGCGATTTCAGTTCGGCAACGCTTGAAGACGAGGTGGATGAAGAGGAGAGGACGGAAACAGCGATGCTCGTTCCCGAAGCGGCGGAAACCATGGGTCGCCTCGTGGCGTGCGGATGAAAAGGAAAAGCTTGAAAAACAAACCTGGAAGCAAGGCTACGCAGTACTGAAGCGCCTTGCAGTACAAATTAGCGCGCTAATGTTTAATGAATGCTTTCACGACATTATGAGTTTTCGGCAAGAATGTTTGTAGTCGGAGAATGGCTGGATATGAGCCGGCGCATGTGCGCGCCGCTGAAGTGTCATCTTTCGATGCCACCTTGCAGCAAGCTCACTTGCTCTTCAGCCAATTCAGTACATGGACCCGAAGGGATGAGGACAGATTGCTGTCGGCTGGCCGGTTGTCGTCTATTTCCGCAAGCAGGGCGGCGAAACTGATCTTGCGCTTTTCGGCGATGATTTTCAGCTCGTCCCAGAAGGCATCCTCGAGTGAAATGCTGGTGCGGTGGCCGTGCAATGTCGTGGAGTGCTTGCGGATCATCAGATCAATCTCTCCGGCTGGTCCGGTTGGGAATCTGAATCATGTCGTGCCTGCAAGCCTCTGTTTAGCGGTGTTTTTTCCGGTCTTCCGAAAGCTTGCCCGGGCAGGCCGGCTCTTCAATCCCTATCGGTCCTGTCATCGTCCTTTTCAAGCCGCCCCTGATCGAGCGCCTTTGCGGCTTTTTCGTTAAGGGCCGATGTGAGGTTTTTTTCCGCCTTGGTGCGACCGAAAAACAGGCGGTTCTGATCCGCCTGTTTTTCTTTTTCGCTACGGGCTTTCTGCTTCCGGAACTGACGCAGATTGACGATATCGGCGGCCATGCGGATATGTCTCCTTGAGCTTCGCGCGGTCGGGCAAAAAGCCGTTATTGCTTCTTACGGAAGGCATCCAGAGAAACGACAGAGCCTTCCTTCTTTTCCTCGCCGGACTTGGGCGTCTCGGACGTCGTAGCCGGCTTTGCCTCATGGGAAACGGGATAGGCGGTGATTTCGGCCTCTTCCAGCTCTTCCTCGTCTGCCAGGGGCACATCGAACTCAAGCTCGAAATTGACGGAAGGATCGTAGAAACCTCTGATGGCGTTATAGGGAACAACCAGCTTTTCCGGCGTATCCGAGAAGGACAGGCCTATTTCAAAGCCGATCTCCGTCACTTTCAGGTCCCAGAACTGATGCTGGATGACGATGGTCATCTGCTCGGCATATTTGGACTTGAGGTGCTGCGAAATCCGCACACCGGGCGCGCCGGTCAGAAATGTTATGAAGAAATGGTGGTCGCCGGGCAGGCGGCCGGTTGCGGCCACTTCACCCAAAACTTTGCGAATAACGCCGCGAAGGGCATCCTGTGCGAGAATGTCGTAACGGATATGATCCTGCCCCATGCGGTCCTGTCTTTCCCTTATTCGAACGTCTTTTAAAGCGCTGCGCACCAAGTGCGCCAAGGACGCTGTAACACTTTGAATCTTTGCGTAATCCGCAAGCCGGGATCAATTTCGATCCTGGCGGCTACGCATTACCCAAGTATACGCAATGTCCTGAACGGCAGCAACGGAAAAGCCGATGCTGTGTGCAAGTCAGCTATCATATAACCAATTCAGGCAAAATGGAGAAGGTGGAGGTTTCTGTTGCCAGGTACCTCCGAACCCCGCCTCACGGGGCTAACCGTGAGGACTTTAGAGCGGAATTCCCGCACCGCCATTAGGCAGCGAGAGCGTATTCCTTAGCGTTGTTGTCATTTGCAACTACACTTGTGACCCGATAACGGCGGTATCATGCCGAGCAAAAGTTCGATCTTTACGCCCTTGTCGATCCTATTTCGCCCCCATCAAAAGCCGGCCTTCATCTTCAAAAGCCGCCGGTTTTTGGTGGAGGCGCCGGGTACCGCCCCCGGGTCCAATAGGTTTATTACACCGACCGTTTATCGCCATAGCCGGGTTGCCCCGGCAAGGTTCATATAGGCGTTTCCCTTGGCGGAGAAAAGGGGCCGATGACAATTCCATGAAAAGATTTCGTGTTTGCCGCCCACAATTTAGACAATTCTTGACGACGAGGGATTGCTGACACATTCTCCCTACAACCGGTCACCACAAGCAACACCGGGCCGGGGACACACGAAGGAGTGGACATGACTGACTATCTCGCAGATGTGAAGAAATACGACGCAGCAGCCGACGAAGCGATTGTAGGCAAGATCGTCAAACATCTCGGCATTGCCCTGCGCAACCGGGATTCATCGCTGGTGTCCGCTTCCGATCCGGAAGAGCTTGCACGTGTGAAGGCGAACTGGTGCGGCAAGAAGCTTGGCGTGACCGATGACAGCGTCGACAAGGCGATCGATGCAACTGCCAAGGCCATGGCCGCAGACCGCTCCAAGTCGCGTGTGACCTTTTATTATCTGGTTGCCAAGGAACTAGGCAAACTCCAGTCGCTCTGATTTTTTCGCGGGGATAAGCGACCCGCTGGTGATTGGTTCTGTCGCCCTGTGTTATTATATTCCCTTGATATCAGGGAATCGGCGGCAGAACACATGAAACAATATCTCGATCTTCTCCGGCATGTGATGGACACCGGCTCCGACCGCGGAGATCGCACCGGCACGGGTACGCGTTCGGTCTTCGGTTACCAGATGCGTTTCGATCTTGCGGAAGGTTTTCCGGTTCTCACCACCAAGAAGCTGCATCTGCGCTCGATCATCCATGAACTCCTGTGGTTCCTGAAGGGCGATACCAATATCGCCTATCTCAAGGAAAACGGCGTTTCCATATGGGACGAATGGGCGGATGAAAATGGTGATCTGGGTCCGGTTTACGGAGCACAGTGGCGTTCCTGGCCGGCGCCCGACGGCCGCCACATCGACCAGATCGCGCTTTTGATCGAGGCCCTCAAAACCAATCCCAATTCCCGCCGCCACATCGTTTCGGCCTGGAACCCGGCGCTGGTGGACGAGATGGCGCTGCCGCCCTGCCATTGCCTGTTCCAGTTCTATGTTTCGGATGGAAAGCTTTCCTGCCAGCTTTACCAGCGCTCGGCCGATATTTTCCTCGGCGTGCCCTTCAATATTGCTTCCTACGCACTTCTGACGCTGATGGTGGCGCAGGTCACGGGGCTGAAACCCGGCGATTTCGTCCATACGCTTGGTGACGCGCATATCTACGCCAACCATTTCGAGCAGGCGAAATTGCAGATGACGCGGCCCCCCAAGGCCCTGCCGACGATGCGCCTCAACCCGGATGTGCGAGACCTCTTCTCCTTTAAGTTCGAAGACTTTACGCTTGAGAACTACGAGGCCGATTCAAGCATCAAGGCACCGATCGCGGTATGAGCGAGCCGCGCATCACCATCATCGTCGCGGTGTCGGGAAACGGCGTTATCGGCCGCGACCTCGATATGCCTTGGAAGCTTTCCACTGACCTCAAGCGCTTCAAGGCGATGACGATGGGCAAACCGCTCATCATGGGCAGGAAGACATTTCTCTCGGTGGGCGAGCGTCCCTTGCCGGGCCGGCCGCACATCATCGTCAGCCGCAATGCCGATTACAGGCCTGATGGCGTGGATGTCGTGTCGTCGCTTGAAGACGCCCTCGCGCTTGGCAAAAGCAAGGCTGCGGAACTGGGTGTGGACGAGGTTTTCGTGGCCGGTGGCGGTGAAATCTACCGTCAGGCCATGCCGTTTGCCGATCAACTTTCCGTCACCCATGTGGCCGTAAAGCTTGATGGCGACACTTTTTTTCCGGAAATCGATCCCGCCGTCTTTGAAAAAATCGAGGAAAATGCCGTTCCCGCCGGGGAAAAGGACAATTATCCGGTTCTGTTCACCACTTATTTGCGCAGAGCCGCGTCAAAGTGAACTATTTACCCTGATTGGGTATTTAGTTACCACCTCTGCGTTGAAACGCACGCTTCTCCTTCTTATAACGGGTCCATATTCCCGCCGCACGCGAGCAATCGCTTTCGAACGGGATCGGGAGAGGCTTTTATAAAGAGGTATTGATGCCCTGGAGCAATCAGAATGGCGGCGGCGGCCCTTGGGGCGGCGGCGGTGGTGGCGGAAACAACCAGGGCGGCGGTGGCGGCCCATGGGGGCAGGGACCTAACCGGCCTCGCGGCGGTGGCGGCGGCAATGGCGGCCCGCCCGATCTGGAAGAGATCATCCGGCGCAGCCAGGACCGCTTCAAGAATGTCCTGCCGGGCGGGTTCAATGGCGGCGCGATTGCGATCGTCGCTCTCGTCGTTCTGGTTTTCCTCGGCATTCAGTCCATCTACACCGTCCAGCCGGACGAGCGCGGCGTGGAGCTGCGTTTCGGGCGTCCGAAGGATGAGATTTCGATGCCCGGCCTGCATTTCCATCTGTGGCCGATCGAGACGGTTGAAATCGTCAAGGTGACCGAACAGCAGCAGAATATCGGTTCGCGCGCTTCGTCTTCTTCCGCGAACGGCGTGATGCTGACCGGTGACCAGAACATCGTCAACGTGCAGTTCTCGGTGCTCTATACGGTTTCCGATCCGAAATCCTACCTCTTCAACGTCGACAGCCCGGCTGAGACCTTGCAGCAGGTTTCCGAAAGCGCGATGCGCGAAATCGTCGGCCGTCGTCCCGCACAGGACATTTTCCGTGATAACCGTCAGGCGATCGCGGCGGATGTGCGCACCATCATCCAGTCCACCATGGACGGATACGGGGCCGGCATCTCCATCAATGCTGTCGCCATCGAAGACGCGGCGCCGCCGCGCGAAGTGGCCGACGCCTTCGATGAAGTGCAGCGTGCCGAGCAGGACGAGGACCGCTTCGTGCAGGAAGCCAACCAGTACGCCAACCAGAAGCTGGGTGCCGCACGTGGTCAGGCAGCGCAGATCATCGAAGAAGCGAACGCCTACAAATCTCGTGTCGTCAACGAGGCAGAGGGTGAGGCACAGCGCTTCATCTCCATCTACGATCAATATCGCACGGCACCTGACGTGACCCGCCAGCGCATGTTCCTGGAAACGATGGAACAGGTCCTGAAGGGTTCCAACAAGGTCATCATCGACGAAAAACAGGGTGTGGTGCCTTATCTGCCTCTGAACGAGATCATGCGCGGCAATCCGGGCGCGGCACAGCAGGGAGGCAACTGATATGAGCAACCGTCTTACGGCCGTTCTCGTCGGTCTCGCCGCCGTGCTTTTCCTGGCCTATTCGTCGATCTTCGTCGTCACCGAGCGCCAGCAGGCCATCGTTGTGCGCTTCGGTCAGATCCAGGACGTGAAAACGGCGCCGGGCCTCTACTTCAAGCTGCCCTTCGCCTTCATGGATGCCGATCGGGTGCAATATATCGAGAACCGGGCGCTGCGCTTCGATCACGACAACATCCGTGTTCAGGTTTCCGGCGGCAAGTTCTACGAGGTTGATGCCTTCGTGGTCTATCGCATCACGGATGCCCGCCGCTTCAGGCAGACGGTCTCCGGTGACCAGATGTCGGCGGAATCGCGTCTACGCACTCGTCTCGACGCATCGTTGCGCCGGGTCTACGGTCTTCGCGGCTTCGAATCGGCGCTTTCGGATGCGCGTGCATCGATGATGCAGGAAGTACGCGACGATCTGCGTCCCGATGCGGAATCGCTTGGCGTCAGCATCGTGGATGTCCGTATCCGCCGCACCGATCTCACGCAGGAAGTCTCGCAGCAGACCTTCGAGCGTATGAAGTCGGAACGTCTGGCCGAAGCCGAACTGATCCGCGCCCGCGGTAACGAGGCGGCACAGCGTCGTCGCGCTATTGCCGACCGTCAGGTCGTGGAATTCGAATCCGATGCCCAGCGTCAGTCCGAAGTCCTGCGCGGTGAAGGCGATGCGGAGCGTAACCGGGTCTTCGGCGAAGCTTTCCAGCGCGACCCGAGCTTCTTCGAGTTCTATCGTTCCATGGCGGCCTATTCCAGCGCGCTGTCTGGAACCGGCACTACGCTGGTCCTGTCTCCCGACTCGACCTTCTTCCGTTATTTCAACGACATCAACGGTGCTCCATCCACGGCTCCGGCCGCACCTGCCGCACCGCCGGCAAATTGATAACGGATCGAGTGATTTTGGAGGGGCCGGTTTTAACCGGCCCTTTCTTTTGAGCGAATGGCTGGGTGGCAGCAAAACGGAAAGGGGACAAAATCCTGTTGTCTCGCGCCCGGAAAGGGATATCCGTTTTCGCGCCGATGCTGTAGGCAGTGAGCAAGGCAGCCGGTGCTGTTCACGAAAAGGTATTTTTACACTTCATCATTCCGCCTTATGCTTTGACGATATATGCAGGGAATGACGATTTGAAACGCGAGGACGCTTATGGCCGTGACCCTTCTTTCGCCTTTTCGCAGCAGCATTGCCGCAGTCGCGGGCTTCGCACTTGTGGCGGGTAGCCTTTCGGCACCGGTTGCGGCATGGGCGCAGAGCCATGGGCCGGCATCGGTCGCCGATCTTGCCGCACCGCTTCTTGATGCGGTGGTGAATATTTCGACGTCGCAGAACGTCAAGACCGAGGGCAAAGGGCCTGTGCCGCCGAAACTGCCGGAAGGTTCGCCTTTCCAGGAGTTCTTCAAGGATTATTTCGACAACCAGAAACCGGAAGGCGGCGACAAGGTCAGTTCGCTGGGATCCGGCTTCGTTATCGATCCGGCTGGCTACATCGTCACCAACAATCACGTCATTGAGGGCGCAGACGCCATCGAGGTGATTTTCCCGAATGGTTCGAAGCTGAAGGCAACGCTGGTCGGCACTGATACCAAGACCGATCTTTCCGTTTTGAAGGTAGAGCCGAAGGCTCCGCTGAAGGCTGTCAAGTTCGGCGATTCGCGCAGCATGCGCATCGGTGACTGGGTCATGGCCGTTGGCAATCCCTTCGGCCTCGGTGGATCGCTGACCGTCGGCGTCGTTTCCGCGCGCGGGCGCAACATCAATGCCGGCCCCTATGACAACTTCATCCAGACGGATGCTGCAATCAACAAGGGTAATTCCGGCGGTCCGCTCTTCAACATGAAGGGTGAGGTGATCGGCATCAATACGGCGATCATTTCGCCGAGCGGCGGTTCGATTGGCATCGGTTTCGCGGTTCCGACGGAACTCGCCCAGAATATCGTCGAGCAGCTCATCCAATTCGGCGAAACCCGCCGTGGCTGGCTCGGCGTGCGCGTCCAGCCGGTTACCGACGACGTGGCCGCAAGCCTTGGCATGGAAGCGGCAAAGGGTGCCTTGATTTCCGGCGTGGCCAAGGGTGGCCCGGTGGAAAACGGCCCGATCCAGGCCGGCGATATCGTGCTGAAATTCGACGGCAAGGATATTCACGAGATGCGTGACCTCTTGAGGATCGTGGCGGAAAGCCCGGTCGGCAAGGAAGTCGATGTCGTGGTCTTCCGTGACGGCAAGGAAGAGACCGTCAAGGTAAAGCTTGGCCAGTTGCAGGATGCGCCCGATGAAAAGGCCGCAACCGACGATCCGCAGGCCGAGGACGGTGACGGCGGCATGGTCGTGCCTGATGACAAGGGCGGTTCCGACGATCAGGCGCAGGACCAGACGCCGGAGGTGCGCGAAGCGCCGCAGCGCGTGCTCGGCATGGACCTCGTAGTGCTGAGCAACGAGTTGCGGACGGAGAAGGGCATTGCCGAAAGCGTCGAAGGCGTGCTTGTCGCTAGCGTCGATCAGGGTTCGCCGGCCGAACAGAAGGGCATGAAGGCGGGTGATGTCATCGTCGAGGTTGGACAGGACTTCATGGAGGTTCCGGGCGACGTGCTTGTGCGTGTCAACGGCCTGAAATCCGAGGGTCGCAAGAATGCGCATATGATGGTTGCCGATGCACAGGGCAATCTGCGCGTCGTGGCGCTCCCGCTGGAGTAAAGCTTCTTTCGCCCGGTTCGGCAGGAATCGGGTGGCTGTGGTTCGGCTTGCTCTCTATTCCTCGGTCTCCGCCAAAGGAGGCCAAGGATATGAAATTATTAGACAACAAGGTTGCGATCATCACTGGCGCGTCATCCGGCATCGGCCGGGCGACGGCAAGCCTGTTTGCCGAACAGGGCGCGGCCGTCATTATCAACGCGCGTGGTGCCGAGGCACTCGAGGACGTGGCTTCCGCCATTCGCCAGGCCGGCGGTCGCGTTCACCCTGTCGTGGGTGACGTCACAGTTGCGGAAACCCATGCCCGTCTGACGGATGCGGCCATGACCGTCTTTGGCGGTCTCGATATCGCCGTCAACAATGCCGGTGCCGTTGGGGCAACAAAACCGCTTGCGGAGATTTCGGTAGAGGAATGGGATCACGTGATCACCGCCAACCTCACTTCCGCATTTCTCGGCGTGCGCAGCCAGATCCCTGCGATGTTGAAGCGGGGAGGAGGTTCGGTCGTCTTCATCTCCAGCTTCGTCGGCACCAGCGCCGGCATACCCGGCATGGCAGCCTATGGCACCGCCAAGGCGGCGCTGATGGGGCTGGTGAAGGGCATTACTGCCGACTACGCCTTCAAGGGAATTCGCGCCAATGCGCTGCTTCCCGGCGGAGTCGATACGCCGATGGCGGGAGATGCGGCCCAGAAGGAGTGGGCTGCCGGGCTGCATGCGATGAAGCGCATTGCGGAACCGGAAGAACTGGCGCAGGCCGCCCTTTTCCTCTCCAGTCCGATGTCGAGCTTCGTTGCCGGATCGGCCCTGTTTGCCGACGGCGGAAATGCGGCGGTGAAATAATTGCCGAACTGGCGGGCGAGGTTGCTACTGCGCCTGTCGTTCCCGCCACTCCGCGAGCGTCAGCGCATAGGTCACATGCGGGCGCAGATGCGGATGGGTGTCTTCCGGGACACGCGGGTGGTCGAAGTCTCGTGACGGGTCACGCTTGAGGCCGATACGTTCCATCACCCGCGTCGAACGCTGGTTATCATGGACGGCAAAGGAGACGATTTCCGGCGTTTCCTTTTCGTCAAAAGCCATGACGAGCAGCGATTGCGCGGCCTCGGTGACATAGCCGTGACCCCAGAAACGGGTGGCGAGCCGCCAGCCGATTTCCATGGTTCCGAGCGGAAAGGGCGGATCGAGGTTCATGACCGGCGATATGCCGCAAAATCCCATAACCTCGCCGGTTTGGCGCAGTTCCATGGCGTAGAAGCCGTAACCGCTGCCGCGGATCATGCCATTGATGGTTTCGAGAACCGCATCCGCTTCCGCATGGCTGCGGCGGAAGGGAAAAAATTCCATGACCTTTTCGTCGGCGTTGATTTCGCGGAACAGATTGCGGTCGCTCTCCTTCCACTCGCGCAGAATGAGCCTTGATGTTTCGCGGATGATCATGGAACGACAAAATCCGTCTTGCGGTAACCCTGAATGTAAAGGAGTGCGGTCAGGTCGCCATGGTCGATGCGCATCTGCGCCTCGGCGGCGACGGCGGGCTTGGCGTGCAGGGCAACGCCCGCGCCGGCCAGATGCAGCATGCCGAGATCGTTGGCGCCATCGCCGACCGCCATTGCCTCGTCCGGCGAGATGCCGAGCTTTGCGGCGATATCGTTCAGCGCATCCACCTTGGCCTGTTTGCCAAGGATCGGTTCGGCAACGGTGCCATCCAACTGGCCATCGGCCTCGCCGAGAAGATTGGCGCGGTTCTCGTCAAACCCCAGCATCGCCGCCACCCGGCCGGTGAAGACCGTGAAACCGCCGGAAACGAGGGCGGTATAGTAGCCTTTCGCCTTCATGGTGGCGATCAGCTCCTTGCCGCCTGATGTCAGCGTGATGCGCTTTTCGATGACGTCATCGATGACGGAGACCGGCAGGCCCTTCAGCAGCGCCACGCGCTCGCGGAGCGCCGGCTCAAAAGCGATTTCGCCATTCATGGCGCGGGCGGTAATCGTGGAAACCTTGTCCTTCAATCCCACTTCGGCGGCCAGCTCGTCGATGCATTCCTGACCGATCATGGTCGAATCCATATCGGCGATCAGAAGCTTCTTGCGGCGCTTGTCCTGTTCCTGAACGACGATATCGATCGGCTGGCCCGAAAGCACGTTGGCAATCGCGTCACGTGCCTGTTCGGCATCGGTGCCAGAGGGCAGAGCAATATCGCAGGCGATGCCATCGGCCAGCCAGTATAGACCGGATGCGTTTACGGCATTGGCGGCCGCTTCGCCGAGGGCCGGTGTCAGAACAGGATTTGACGGATTGGCGATAAGCGTGGCAACGAAAGCCATGATGAAAAACCTTGATGAGAATTTTGATGCGATCCTGATAACCGGCCCGACGGCAAGCGGCAAGTCCGCGCTTGCGCTTCGTATGGCGCGGGAGGGGAACGGTATCGTGATCAATGCCGACAGCATGCAGGTTTATGACACGCTGCGGGTGCTGACCGCCCGGCCATCCGAGGAAGAAATGGCAGGCGTGCCACATCTGCTATACGGCCATGTGCCGGCAAGCAGTTCCTACTCAACGGGTGAATGGCTGCGGGACATTTCCGCCCTGCTTGTGGATTTGCGTAGGCAGCAGCGTTTTCCGGTCATCGTTGGCGGTACGGGGCTTTATTTCAAGGCACTGACGGGCGGCTTGTCCGATATGCCCGCCATTCCTGACGACATACGCGAGAGGCTGCGCGCCCGGCTGATCGAAGAGGGGTCAATGGTCCTGCACGCGGAGCTGTCGCGGTGCGATCCCTTGATGGCGCAGGGGCTTCAGCCGGGGGACGGCCAGCGGATCGTCCGGGCGCTGGAAGTCATGGAGGCGACGGGAAAGTCGATCATGGAGTTCCAAAAAGCCAGTGGTCCGATGATAGTTGATCCGGACCGAGCGCAGAAATTTGTGGTCCTGCCGGAACGGCCCGTGCTGCACGACCGCATCAATCGGCGGTTCGAAACCATGATGGAGAGTGGTGCTGTGGAAGAGGTGAAAGCTCTTCTCGCCCTGAACCTTGCGCCTGATGCCACAGCGATGAAGGCGATCGGCGTTTCCCAGATCGCCGATATGCTGGCTGGCGGTATGAGTGAGGCAGAGGTCATCGAAAAATCGGCGGCCGCGACCCGCCAATATGCCAAGCGGCAGATGACCTGGTTCCGCAACCAGATGGGGCCGGACTGGGCACGTATCCAGCCGTAGGGGCCGCGCTCAGTCCTTACGGTAAAGGCTGCCTAGCGGCTTTTTCATCAGGCTCTCCCGCAGCGAAGGACGTGTCTCTGATGGAGGCGGGCCACTCTGTGCCTGCATCTGGAAGCCGACTTTGCGCAATTCGTTGACAGCGCTGGTATCCGTTGCCGTTGCGGGCGACTGTGGCGCGAGGGTTGTGCGTCCGGGCAGCATGTCGGGGCGGTAAGGTTCGTATCCCTCTGTCGCCGCCGTCCCCAGTTCGCGTTTCCAGCGATCGACGTCGTCCGCTTCCCTGGGAGCTGACATCGGTTCCTGCATATCGGAGAAGGCCGCTTCGACGCTTTGCTGGAAGCCGGTGATGACGGGCTTGGCTACCGCGCGCATGCGGCTGACGATGGTGTTCAGATCGACCGTATCGGGCGTTTCGTGGGGCGTATGGCTGACTGCGCCGTTCGCCTTCGGCAATTTTGCCGTGGAGACGCGGTCAAAGCGCATGCGCATCGGTACGCCCACCGCCTCGCCAAAGGCGATTGCCTCGCCATTGCCGATGGACGAGAGGAAACTGGTGGTCGAGGTTGAGGCGTTCGGTACGGCGGACAGAATGATCTTCTGGTCGATCTCGTTCGTCAGCCGCATGGCAAAAACGGTCGAGCACTGCGACAGGATGGTCTGGTCCAGCTCACTCGGACGCTGGCTGATGACGCCAAGCGAAATACCGTATTTGCGGCCTTCCTTGGCGATTTGCGCGATCGCCTGCCGGGTCGGGAAAAATCCGCGCTCAGGGTCTGCCGGAACATAACGGTGCGCTTCTTCGCAGACGACAAGCATATGCAGCGAGCCGCGCGCCAGCACCGCGAGTTCGAAGGACATGCGGCAGAGGACGGAGACGACCGAGTTCACTACTTCCGAGGGGATGCCGGACAGCTGGAAAACCGAAATCGGCTTACCTTCTCCTGGAATACGGAAGATATGCGCCACCGTTTCCAGAATGGTGTCGCTGATCGTATTGCTGGAGAACATGAAGTTATAGCGCGTATCGTTGATGGCCGAGAGGATGCGGCCCTTGAGGGATCGCAGGGTCGGCTTTTCGCCGCGCCCTTCCAGCCGCCCGATGCGCTCGTCGATGAGGGCGAGAATATCGGCCATGCGGTAAGGCACCGGCGTGTCGGGCGTGATCGCGCTCTTGTCGGACGTGCGGCGAACGGCGGAGCCATCTGTGCCGCGAAATGCCTTTTTCGCTTCCGGAATGATGTCGCGAAGGACGTCCATCTCTTCCGGTACGGGCTTGCGTCCGCGGAAAATCACTTCCGCGAATTCTTCAAGGCGCATCAGCCAGAAGGGAAGGTCGAGCGTGTCGGTGTCGATGACGACAGAATGATCGGGAAAGGCGGCCGCAAATTCATTGTGCGGATCGAGAATGAGGACACGCAGCTTCGGGTCCGTCTCGATCGCCTTGTTCAGAAGAAGGGAGACGGCGGTGGTTTTGCCCACGCCCGTCGAGCCGACGACGGCGAAATGTTTCGCCAGCATCTGCTGGATGTTCATGGCCGCGCCAATCGTGTCGTCCTGCGTCAGCTTGCCAATGACGCATGTGTCTCGCTTGCCGCTGTCATAGATCTTGGAAAGGTCTCCCGTGCGGATGCGATGCGCGACCGCGCCCAGGTAGGGGTAACGGGAAATGCCGGTGGAAAAACGTTCGCTGCCATCTTCGGTGCGGTAGACTTCGCCAACGAGTTCCACGTCGATCAGCAGCCGGTTCGGCTTGTCCGACGACCAGTGTTCTTCGCCCGTGCGCATGGCATATACCAGTGCGGCGACACGGCTCGTTCCCATTTCGATCGAGATCAGGCGTCCGACGGACCAGAGCTGCGCGACATCGGTTGAACCGATTTCAGTTTCTGCGGCGATTGTCGCATGGGCGCCATCACAGGCGATGACGCGGCCGAGCATGCGGTTAGTCGGCTGCTGGCCGGATCGCCGTTCGTTTTCGTCCATGCGGGACGCTCTATGAAACTCGTCACTATTCACGTCTTATCCCGGTACATGCGGATGATCGCGGTGGTTCGGGCATTATCTGCATCCTTGATTGTAAAAGATTATATTTAACAACCTGTGTATCTGTTGCGTTCGAAAATTTCGTCCATGGTGCCTTACGGGTAATAAAAGAAGCCGACGCCGATTTTTTCCGCAATATGCGTTGACGACTGGCGCTTTTCTGGCTAACACTCCGGCCCATGAAAAATCTTAACGTACTTATCGTGGTGGGACGGCGCATGGGCAGGATGGTGTAACCATCCGGCGAAAGCACCCATGCGCTGAACGAGGCTCCTCTAGGGGCCTTTTTTTATGTCTTCAAACAGGCCCTCGGGCTCCTCGATATCCAAAGCCAAAGCGGGATGGAAACAGGCAATGACGGATAAGGATAATACGGAAAACAGCAATAGCATGACAGGCGCGGAGATTGTTCTGAAGGCGCTGAAGGACAACGGCGTCGAGCACATCTTCGGTTATCCTGGTGGTGCCGTGCTTCCGATCTACGACGAGATTTTCCAGCAGGAAGACATTCAGCATATTCTCGTACGTCACGAGCAGGGTGCCGGCCATGCTGCCGAAGGTTATGCCCGCTCCACCGGCAAGGTCGGTGTCATGCTCGTTACCTCCGGCCCCGGCGCCACCAATGCGGTCACCCCGCTGCAGGATGCGCTGATGGATTCCATTCCGCTCGTCTGCCTTTCCGGCCAGGTTCCGACATCGCTGATCGGCTCCGACGCATTTCAGGAATGCGATACCGTCGGCATTACGCGCCCCTGCACCAAGCACAACTGGCTGGTAAAGGACGTCAACGAACTGGCGGGCATCATCCATGAGGCCTTCCGCATCGCACAGACGGGTCGTCCCGGCCCCGTCGTCGTCGATATTCCGAAGGACATCCAGTTCGCCACCGGCACCTATACGCCGCCTTCCGCCGCCATTCAGCAGAAGAGCTACAAGCCGAAGGTTCAGGGCGATCTCAACGCCATTCACGCGGCCATCGAATTGATGTCTAAGGCAAAGAAGCCGGTTTTCTACACCGGTGGTGGCGTCATCAACTCCGGCCCGGAAGCGACACGGCTGCTGCGCGAACTGGTAGAGCTGACCGGTTTCCCGATCACCTCGACGCTGATGGGTCTCGGCGCCTACCCGGCTTCCGGCAAAAACTGGCTCGGCATGTTGGGCATGCACGGTTCATACGAAGCCAATATGACAATGCATGATTGCGACGTGCTGGTCTGCATCGGCGCGCGTTTCGACGACCGTATCACCGGGCGCCTGAATGCGTTTTCGCCGAATTCCAAGAAGATTCACGTCGATATCGATCCGTCCTCGATCAACAAGACCGTGCGCGTCGACGTTCCGATCATTGGCGACGTCAGCCATGTTCTGGAAGATATGGTTCGCCTGTGGCGCGCTTTGCCGAAGAAGCCGGAAAAAGCGCAGACCGCGGACTGGTGGCTGCAGATCGAGCGCTGGCGCGCCCGCAACTCCTTTGCCTACAAGAATTCCAACGACGTCATCATGCCGCAATATGCATTGCAGCGTCTTTACGAGGCATCGAAGGGGCGCGAGACCTTCATCACCACCGAAGTTGGCCAGCACCAGATGTGGGCGGCGCAGTTCTTCGGCTTCGAGGAGCCGAACCACTGGATGACTTCGGGCGGTCTCGGTACCATGGGATACGGCCTGCCGGCAGCTATCGGCGTTCAGGTCGCGCATCCGGAAGCGCTGGTTATCGACATTGCCGGTGATGCCTCGATCCAGATGTGCATTCAGGAAATGTCCTGCGCCATCCAGTACGGTCTGCCGGTGAAGATTTTCATCCTCAACAACCAGTATATGGGCATGGTGCGGCAGTGGCAGCAGTTGCTGCACGGCAACCGCCTGTCCAACTCCTATACCGAAGCCATGCCTGACTTCGTCAAACTGGCGGAAGCCTATGGCGCGGTTGGCATGTATTGCGACGATCCGAAGGAACTGGACGACAAGATCGCCGAGATGATTGCGGTCAACAGGCCGGTCATCTTCGATTGCCGCGTTGCCAATCTCGCCAATTGCTTCCCGATGATCCCATCTGGTAAAGCCCATAACGAGATGCTGTTGCCGGATGAGGCGACGGATGAAGCTGTTGCCAACGCCATCGATGCCAAGGGCCGTCAGCTAGTCTGAGCCGGGAGAGGAAAAGGACATGAACGCACACCTACAACCCACCGGCTCCGCCTATTTCATCCAGAAGGAAACGGCTGCCGTCGAAAATCATACGCTGTCGGTTCTCGTCAGCAACGAGCCGGGCGTTCTCGCCCGGGTCATCGGCCTGTTTTCCGGCCGGGGTTACAACATCGAAAGCCTGACGGTTTCGGAAACCGAGCATGAGGCGCATCTGTCGCGCATCACGATCGTAACGCGCGGCACGCCGATCGTGCTGGAGCAGATCAAGGCGCAGCTGGAACGCATCGTTCCTGTGCACCGGGTGCTCGATCTCACCGTTCGCGCCCGCGAACTCGGGCAGGAACGGCCGATCGAGCGTGAAGTAGCGCTGATCAAGGTCGCCGGTTCGGGTGAAGCCCGCGCCGAGACGCTTCGTCTTGCGGATGCGTTTCAGGCCAAGGTGGTGGACGCGACAGTCGAGCATTTCATCTTCGAAATCACCGGCAAGTCGTCCAAGATCGACCAGTTCGTGGCCATCATCAAACCGCTCGGCCTGATCGAGATCTGCCGCACGGGTATTGCAGCCATGAACCGCGGTTCGCAGGGGATGTGATCCTCCGCCTTTCGAATATCCTTGTAATACCAAGCCCGCGGTTCGCCGCGGGTTTTTTTATGGGCTGCGCTCCGGTGAATTGATATTCAACCATATGGTTGACTTTCTAGTCTGGCGGCCTATATTCAACAACATGGTTGAATTATCTGTTCCACATCTCGACACTGTCTTTCATGCCCTTGGCGATGCGACGCGGCGCACGATGCTGCGCGATCTATCCCGTGGCGAGCGAACGGTGAGCCAGCTGGCCGAGCCGTTCGACATATCGCTGGCTGCGGCATCCAAGCACATCAAGGCGCTGGAAAACGCCGGGCTTATTCGCCGTGAGGTGAGGGGGCGTACCCATGTCTGCCGCCTTGCGCCGGAACGGTTGGCAGAGGCGCATGAATGGCTGGATTTCTACCGGCAGTTCTGGAGCAGCCGCCTCGATATTCTTGAGCAGATGCTCAGGGAGGATGATCAGGGAGGATGATCAGGGAAAATCCCCTGAAGATGGAGGAAATGACAATGGCTGATATTGCAACGCCTGACGCCTATGGCCGGCTCGTCGAGCCGACAACCCTGAAGATAGAACGGCTCCTGCCGGGACCAATCGAGCGGGTCTGGGCCTATCTGACACAAAGCGACCTTCGCCGCCGGTGGCTGGCGTCCGGCGAGATGCGGCTTGCGCCCGACGCACCATTTGAACTCGTCTGGCGCAACGACGAGCTTTCCGACCCGCCGGGCAGCCGCCCGGAAGGTTTTTCCGAAGAGAACAGGATGACCTCACGCATCATCACCGTCGTTGCGCCGCACCGCCTCGTCTTCACCTGGGGTGAGAGCGCAGAGGTGTCTATCGAGCTTCAGGCTCTGGGCAAGGAAGTGCTTCTGACACTGGTTCACCGCCGGCTTGCGGATCGCACGACCAAGCTCAATGTCAGCGCCGGCTGGCATGCGCATCTCGACATTCTCGCCGCCCGTCTTCAGGAAAAGGAACCGGGGCCTTTCTGGGATAGCTGGCTGGGGCTGAAAGAGGAATATGAGCGCCGCATACCGTAACTGGGTGCAGCATGTCTGGGAGACTGACGGCGCGGTTCGCTGCGCCGTTATTGAATTGAAATGGTGCAGCCCAAAGCATCAGCCCGCAGGGCTCACGCTTCGATTCAATTGCTTGAGTGCCTGATTCCGAAAAACATCTTAATGCTTTGTTAAATCACAGCATTTCCAGCGCCGTCTTGCGTGTCGGTGGTGGGAAGGCGGCATCCAGCGCGGCCCAATCCTCATCGGTGATTTCGAGATCGGTGGCACCTCGGTTCTCCTCCACGCGTGCGGCGCTGGCGGATTTTGGAATGGCGATGACGCCTTCTCTTTCCAGAAGAAAGGCCAGTGCCAGTTGCGCAGGCGTAGCCTGATAGGCCTTGGCGATGCGGATGAGTTCGTGGTTGTTGAGGATGCGCCCCTGTTCGATTGGCGAATAGGCCATCAGCGGCACGCTGTGCCACTGACACCAGGGCAGAAGGGAAAATTCCGGTCCGCGCCGGGAGAGATTGTAGAGCACCTGATTGGCGGCGCAATTCTTACCGTCGGGAACGGCGAAAAGCTCCTCCATGTCGTCGGTGTCGAAATTCGAGACGCCCCAGTCGCCGATCTTGCCGGCTTTTTTCAGCTTTTCGAAAGCGGCCACCGTTTCTTCAAGCGGGTGATCACCACGCCAATGCAGCAGATAGAGATCGAGCCGGTCGGTGCCGAGCCTTGCGAGGCTGCGCTCGCAGGCCTCAATCGTGCCTCGGGCGCTGGCGTTCCAGGGATAGACCTTGCTGACCAGAAACACTTCGTCGCGCCGGCCGGCAATCGCCCTGCCCACCACCTCTTCGGATCGGCCGTCTGCATACATTTCGGCCGTGTCGATCAGCGTCATGCCGAGATCGATCGCCTTGCGAATGCTCTCGACTTCCTGCGGAGCCGATGATCTCATCTCGCCCATGTTCCAGGTGCCGAGGCCAAGGGCTKGTATCTCTTTTCCAGATGGCAGGGTGACGGAAGGAATGTCGTCATACATCGGTTCGCTCCAGCGGTTGTTGACGGAGAATAGCCCTTTGTTCCGACTTCTCAAACCCGGCATGAAAAGGATCGATCCATCAAAAAATTTGACTACGCCTATCGGTTGATCGGACTGGTTTGATGGTGGTTCGGCGGATAGGGTCTTTTCACAGGAGAGATCATGACTGTCGAAACCCTCGTCGCGCTGGTGCTGTTTGCCTTCACAACCTCCATTACGCCCGGCCCGAACAATATGATGCTTTTTGCCTCCGGCGTGAATTTCGGGTTCCGCCGCACGATCCCGCATATGCTGGGCATCGGGGCGGGGTTCCTGTCATTGCTGATCGGCGTCGGATTTGGGCTTGGCGCGCTGCTGCACTCTGTGCCCTTGCTCTATACCGTGCTGAAATTCGCGGGCGGACTTTATCTCGTCTGGATCGCGTGGAAGATCGGCACGTCCCGCAGCCTGAACGAGGGTGCTGCCGCATCGGTGCCGATGAGCTTTCTTGCCGCCGCAGCCTTTCAGTGGGTCAATCCCAAGGCTTGGGTAATGGCCGTGACCGCGATGGCGACCTATACGGATGAGCGGCAATATCTCGTCACCGTTTTGATCGTCGGCGTGGTTTTCGCCGCCGTCAATCTTCCCAGCGTTTCGACCTGGGCGGGCTTCGGTTCGGCCCTGCGTGACTGGCTTTCCGTTCCCGTGCGGCTCAAATGGTTCAACATCACCATGGCCGTCCTTCTCGTCGTCAGCCTCTGGCCGATGTTGAAATAGGTGTTCTCCCTTCGTCATCCCTGTGCCTGTCGCATGGATGTGGGGTGGGGGTATAGGTTATTCTACGCAGGGAACTGGCGGTAACATTCCTCGGCGATCTTCTGCACCTCGGCGCGCGTCAGCTCGGCAGAAACGGCATAGCCCAGTTCGTTGTCGATCCAGTAAAAGGTCTCGACGCCATCGGCGCTCGCCATGCGGAAGCTGGTGGTGCGGTTTTCCTCGTTGTGGCCGACCAGCACCGTTACCCGGCGGCCGGTCTTGTCCTGATACATCAGCATCGCCCCTGGCTTGCCGCTGACGGGGATCAGGCGCCCGCCGACGAGATCATATCCGATCTTGGAAAGATCGGGGATGGCGAAGGGATAACCGAGCCTTTTGCCGAGCCATGTTGCAAGGTGCTGCTGCTGTTCGGCTCCAACTTCAACGGGGTGGCGCACCTCGCTTGCATAGATGAGATAGGCCGATTTCGCCTGCGCGGGAATGTCAGTCGTCAACGACGCCAGAACCACGTCCTGCGGCGTGGCGAGCGGCGACGGCACAAGCCTGCCGGCTGCCGCACCCGCCGCGAAGATCAGCAACACAGCTGCCGTTCGCAGAAGAACCGGTTTCAGCCGCCACGCGGGCGCCTGTTTTCTTTCGGCAAGCATCGCGGTGTCGTGCGGATGTTCGGCGGCATAGGCGGCGAATGCGGCTCGCAGGGTTTCAGCCTGTTTTTTCCAGTCTTCCACACGCTCCCGCTCCTGCGGCCTTTCGGTCAGCCAGGCCTCGACAGCCGCGCGGTCGTCTTCGGACAAAAGCCCATCGACATACGCGTGCAGATCGTCTTCGGTAATGGCATCGGGCCTTTTCATCGTGGTCTCCGCAGGGGAATGATATTGTCCGCCGCCAGGTGCTGGCGCAGGGTTTCGCGGGCGCGGGAAAGTCTGGACATGACGGTACCCACGGGGATCGACAATGTCTCGGCTGCCTCCTGATAGCTGTAGCCTTCCACCGTCACCAGCATCAGCACCGCCCGCATCTCTGGCGAAAGCAGCCCGAGCGCGACGTGCAGCCTATCGTTTTCCAGCGTGTCGCCGAGTGTGTCGGCAACGGCCAGGCTTTCATGGCCGTCGAGACTTTCGGACGGGTGACGTTTCGCGGCGCGGTGGCGGTTGCGATAAAGATTCGTCATTATCGCGTAAGCCCATGATTTCAAAGCCGTTCCGTGCCATTGCCTCTTGTTGGTCAGCGCCTTTTCCACGCAGTCCTGCAATAGGTCCTCGCCATCGGCGTCGGAGCGGGAAAGGCTGCGAGAATAACGCCGCAGCATGGGTATCAGCGCCAGCATCTCCGCCTCGAAGGAGCCGGCTGCGGGGGAGAGGCTCCCCCGCGTATTGCCATTCATGCCATCATGGTTTTGCGGCATCCCATACACCGTTCATACCGTCGCCGGTTGCATCGCCTTTTTTCATGTCCTTGGCCCAGTAGTAGAGCGGCATGCCGTCCTTTGCCCACTGCATCTTGCCGTCCTTGCGCGTCACGAGAGAATAGGCGCCTTCGGCCTTGTCGCCAGTAGCCGCGAAGAACGGCGGCCAGTTGGTGGCGCACTTGTCATAACAATTGGATACGCCCTTCTTGTCGTTCTTGAAAGTGTAGAGCGTCATGCCTTTTTCGCCCGCGAGCACATTGCCTTTGGCGGTCTTGACCGTTTCGACCGCGGGTGCCGCATAGGCCGTTCCGGCAAATGCCAAAACGAGGGCGGGAACGATAAAGCGGATTTTCATGGACATATCCTCCTTGGTTCGGGCGGCTTCTGCCGCCAGCACATCAAAAGACACCGCAGGTCACTGCTTTATTCCCTCCGCCGGTGCGATTTTTAAACTTATCCGTTGAGCTAAGTGTTTCGCCGTGATAGTTAGTCTTATGGATAACTATTCAGCCCCACTTGACGATATCTTCCAGTCCCTTGCCGATCCGACACGACGGGCCGTGCTTTTGCGGTTGGGCAGCGGGGATGCGAGCGTCGGCACGCTTTCCGAACCTTTCGCCATGGCCCTGCCGTCGTTCATGAAACACATCCGCCAGCTGGAAGGAGCGGGGTTGATCGTGACGCGCAAGCAGGGCCGGGTGCGGTTCTGCTCGCTGGAGAAACAACGGTTTTCGATGATCGAGGGCTGGCTTTCGCAACAGCATGCCATCTGGGAAGGCCGGACGGACCGGCTTGAACAGTTCGTCATGGCGCAGCAGGACAGAACCTCCGATAAAGGGGAGAATGACAAATGACCGACACTTTCAATCCCGATCTCGATCTGAAGATTTCAAGGATCATCAGGGCGCCGCGCCAGCTGGTCTGGAACGCCTGGGTCGACAAAAACAGCCTCGAACAGTGGTGGGTGCCGCATCCCGGCCAATGCCGTGTCGAGAAAATGGAGCTTTTCCCCGGCGGCGCTTTCGAGACCCGCTACAGCGAAGACGGGAAGGCATTTGGCGATCACATAAGCGGATGTTTCCTGGCGGTGGATCATGAGGAGCGTCTGGTCTTCACCGATGCGCTGACTTCAGGCTTTCGCCCGTCCGCGCGCCCATTCCTCACCGCGGTGATGAGTTTTCGCGATCATCCTGAAGGAATGGAATATGTGGCCTATGCCATGCACAGAAATCCTGGGGATCGCGACAAGCACGCGGAGATGGGCTTTTTCGACGGCTGGAACACGGTTGCCGAACAACTGGCGCAGCTTGTCGAAAGACAGGCGATCAATTGAGGCGCATCAACCGAACAGGGCAATATCCGGCTTGGTCAGCATCAGCCAGATGATGCCGAGAACCGCGAAGAAAGCCGGAAAACCGCAGGCAAACCAGATGCGGTAGAGACGGAACCATTGCGGCGGCAGGGCCTCGTCCGCAGCGACACAATCGCGGGCGATATCGCGTAGCTTGATCTGGATCCACACCACCGGCAGCCAGAAAATGCCGGTGAAGACATAAAGGCAGAGCGAAAGGGCGATCCAGCCTTCGCTCAGCGGCCAGCCGATGATGCGCGCCAGAAAATAACCGGTGACCGGCTGGATGATCGCCGCCGTGGCGGTGAAGATGGTGTCGGCGATGACGACCGTGCCCGAAACATGGGCGATCAGCGCCGGGTTTGCCGTCCGCCGCGCCATCACCATGAAAAACGCTATGCCAGCCCCGGTGCCGAACAGCACGGTTGCGCCGATGACATGGGCGAGCCGCAGAAGGTCTTCAGGTGTCATCAGCGTTCATCCAATGTGGCAAGGGCGACAAGTGTCAGGGCGATGGAGGGCAGGACCTTGACGAGGGGGCCGAGCGGATCGAGCCACAGACCCGGCTCCAGCAGACTGCCACCAGTCAGATAGGCGGCGGTGACCAGGAGCATGGCGATGAGCGCTTTTCTGGCAAGTGGTCTTATCAGGACGGTGACGCCCAGGGCGATATCGATGAGGCAGGTGGCGAGTGTGAGGGTGACGGCTGGCACTTGCGGCATGAAGGGCAGGAAATGCGCGGCCGAGCTGTCGATATCAAGCAGCGGTACGAGGCCGGACAATAGCCAGAACAGCGACAGGCAGAGAATGAGGACGGGTTTGAGCAGATATGATCTGGCAAACCACAGGTCCTGCACGCCGGAAGGGTGAGCTGCCAGCGTGTCCCTCAAGCTCTTGAGCGACGTCGTCGCTTTTGGCGCGCTGTTCTCCGTCACGATACCTTCCGACATCACCCTCATGGCGGTTGAGCGCAACGGCGACCGCCAGCCGAGCTTTCCCGCAATATCCGCCGTGAGGGCGACGGGGCGCATGAAGGCAGTCGGAAGATTTAGCGCGGGAGCAGGGGCGAGGCCGAGCCATTGCCGGTGCGCAGCGACTACGCCTTGCAATGTCAGCGTTTCGTTTGCTGCCAACTCGATATCGCTGCCTGACGGGATTTCGCCATCTATTGCCGCGCTGACTGCCAACGCGACATCTTCGACTGCGACGGTCTGTACAGGCATCTTGCCGTTTACGAGCGGCACAGCGAAGGGGAAGCTTGCAAGCGCGCGCACGAGTGCTGTGCCGCCATGGGCGTTGCGGCCGACAACCAGTGCGGGGCGGAGAATGACAAAGCGCAGACCGCTTGCGGCAAGTGCCACATCGGCGCGGCGTTTGGTGGCGAGGAAGGGCAGTTGGGAAGCGGCTCCGGAAGTGCGGGCCGATATCTGGATCACAAGCTTGCCGCCCGCATTTACCGCTGCCCGGTAGAGCGCCAGCATCGCTTTTTCCTGCGTCGCGGCAAGATCATCCGACAGGCCGTCCTGAAGCGCACCTGCGCAATTGACGATGGCGTCATGGTCGCTAACGAGTGCCGCCCAGTCGGCAGCGCTGGTCATACGCGAGAGATCGGCCGGAACCCAGCTGGCGAAAGGCCATTTATCTTTCGCGCGCGCAATGGTGCGAGCCAGCCCAGTAACGGTGTGACCTTTGCCGTGAAGGCTGCGGATCACTTCGGAACCGATGAAACCCGTTGCGCCCAGAATCAATATCTTCATGGGCGGCATGATACCCGCCATGGTTTAAAAACCAGCCGTGTTTTATTGCCGCATTCTGATGGTGTGATTCATCTTTCGTTCTTTTTCTGTTGCGCACGGTGCTCGAATCCTGCGATGAGGGCGCATGTTATTTTCACCGCAACAGGACGAAGCGCTCAAGGCTGTTTCCCGCTGGCTGAAGGAAGGCCGGACGCCGGTTTTTCGGTTGTTCGGTTATGCCGGAACCGGAAAGACAACGCTTGCCAAACATTTCGCGGAAAATGTCGATGGCGAAGTGCTGTTTGCGGCCTTCACCGGCAAGGCGGCGCAGGTGCTGCGCTCGCGCGGGGCGACCAATGCCCGCACCATCCATTCGCTGATCTACCGCCCGCGCGGCGAAGAGACCGTGGAAGACGAGGAGACCGGCAAGACCTCGGTCGCGCCAATGTTTTCCATCAACCGCCAGAGCCCGCTCGCCAAGGCGGCACTCATCATCATCGATGAATGTTCGATGGTGGATGAGCAGCTCGGCAAGGATCTGATGAGCTTCGGCACGCCTATCCTGGTGCTCGGCGATCCCGGGCAGTTGCCGCCGGTTTCAGGCGGTGGCTTCTTCACGGAGCAGGAGCCGGATTACCTGCTCTCCGAAATTCATCGGCAGGCCAAGGACAATCCCATCATCCATCTTGCCATGGATGTGCGGGAAGGCCGCGAGATCATGCGTGGCGATTACGGTGCCGCGCAGGTGATTTCCAAGTCCGAGGTGACACAGTCGCTCGTGCTCGATGCCGATCAGGTGCTCGTCGGCACAAATCGCACGCGCCGCCGCTATAACCAGCGGCTTCGCGAGCTGAAGGGATTTACGGCCGATTATCCGCAATCCGGCGACAAGCTGGTTTGCTTGAGGAACGATCCCGCCAAGGGCCTGCTGAACGGCTCTCTCTGGCAGGTCATGAGTTCGTCGCGCGAGACGGTGAAACCCGGCATCAACCTGATGATCCGGCCTGAAGACGACGATATGGATCGCGGCGCGGCCAAGATCAAATTGCTGAAGGCGGCTTTCGAGGATGTGGAAACGGAAATTCCGTGGACCACTCGCAAGCGTTATGACGAGTTCGATTTCGGCTATGCGCTGACCGTGCACAAGGCGCAGGGTTCGCAGTGGAACAATGTGGTTCTCTTTGACGAGAGCTATGCCTTCCGCGATTCGCGCGAGCGGTGGCTTTACACCGCCATCACCCGCGCCGCAGAAACACTCACAATCGTTCGCTGAGATAGAGCATTTCCGGTGAATAGCGGGACACCTTCAATGCTCCAATTCTTTTGTCTGTGCATTGTCCGGACGGAAAACCGCTGTGCAGTTTTCGTGGAAATGCTCTGTCAGGCGCGGATGACACCAAGCAGAACCGCTTTGGCAACCGCCTGAAAGCGGTTGCTGGCACTGAACTTGCCGATGATCTTCGCCTCCAGTTCGTTGAGGTCGTTACCTGAAAGGCCGAGAGCGCGCGCGAGCCTTACCGGGGCGTACCCCTCCGCCATCAGTTCCAGGCATTTTCGCTCGTTGTCTGTCAGCGCGATATCCTTGCCCGGTCCCCGCTCAGCGGCGTCGAGGCCATCAGCATCGTTATCGGTGGCGAGCAGTTCCTCGATCTGCTGGGCCTGGCGCTGAAGCGTGGAGCGTTCCGCGGTCAGTTCTCTTTTTCGCTGCCGCAGCGCGGAGTGGAATATCTCGTCCGCTTCTTCCTGCGAGAGAGAGCGGGCAAGTTTTTCCATGATGTCTGTAATGGCTGCGACGGAAATGCCAACTTCGCGACAGACATTTATCACCGCCATGCGTTGCACGTTGCGGTGGGAATAAACCCGCATCTGGCCGATGCGTTTTGAGGTCAGCAGCGCCTTTTCTTCGTAAAAATGCAGGGTCCGGTGCGTTACGCCGAAAATGTTGGCCATGTCGGCGATGGGAACCGGTTCGGCGGGCAGGGAGGAGGGCAGGCTTATATCCGGTAAAAAGCTGCTGATCCTTAGATTGGGTTTGTCCTCGTCGCCGTGTTCAAACGGCATCCTGCCATTCTGCATCGTTTCCCCCTTCGCGCGTTTTGACAGTGTGCCTGCTTTTTATGGCATTCGTTACTTGTTCCCCACCGCAGATCTGTCTTCTGATCAAGACATTTTGCCGATGCTGCATGAGAACCGTAACCTGTATTGCCTGCTTTCGTTCCCGTATCCTTAAAAAATTTTATCGGCCTCCTTGCGGTCGGCGTCAACCTGCGTGAAACAGGATGTCAATTCCGAACCGGAGCCTCGATGTCATGCCCGCAAAACTTTCCGTCAATCTGAACGCAATTGCCATGCTGCGCAACCGTCGCGATCTCCCATGGCCGGATGTCGCGCATTTCGGGCATATTGCACTCGCTGCGGGTGCTAGCGGGCTGACTGTACACCCTCGGCCGGACCAGCGCCATATCCGCTTTTCGGACCTGCCGGTGCTGCGTGCGCTCATCGATGACAGTTTCCCAAGCGCGGAATTCAACATCGAAGGTTATCCGACCGAGGATTTTCTCGTTCTGTGCGAACAAACCCAGCCTGAGCAGGTGACGCTGGTGCCCGACGATCCGTCGCAGGCGACATCAGACCATGGCTGGGATTTCCGCAAGCACGCGGTTTTCCTGAGAGAAGCCGTTGGGCGCCTGAAGGCCGGCGGTATGCGGGTTTCGCTTTTTGCCGATGGTGACGGCGAGCGCGAAGCGGTGGAGCTGGCGGCTGAGACGGGTGCTGCCCGCATTGAGCTCTATACCGGTCCCTATGGAGGTTGTTTTGACGATCCGCAAAAAGGTGACGCGCTTCTGGAAAAACTCGGACAGACGGCGGACTACGCCGCAGCGCTCGGGCTTGCCGTCAATGCCGGGCACGACCTGACTGTAGCAAACCTGCCCAAGCTTATGAAACGCATACCTTATCTTGCAGAGGTATCCATCGGTCACGGGTTGACGGCGGATGCGCTGGAATATGGCATGGCTGAAACAGTCCGGCGTTTTTGTCGCGCCTGCGGTCAGGCTATTTCATAACCAAAGTCAATTTTTTTGCCTATAATCTGCTTGCGCATGCTCCGTGCGCGAGCTTTTAAAGGCAGAGACACATGCAAGAACATCACGTTGTCGTCGTGGGTGGAGGCTTCGGCGGCTTACAAATGGTACACGGGCTGGAGGGGGCCCCTGTCCGCATCACATTGATTGACCGCCGCAACCATCATCTATTTCAGCCATTGCTTTATCAGGTTGCGACGACGGCTCTTGCGACATCCGAAATCGCCTGGCCGATCCGCCATCTTTACCGCGACCGCAAGGAAGTGACGACGCTGCTTGCGGAAGTGAACGGCGTAGACCGTGACGCCCGCACCGTGCATCTGAGTTCCGGTCAGGTCATCGGCTTCGATACGCTGGTGCTGGCCACCGGCGCCCGTCATGCCTATTTCGGCCGTGATGAATGGGAGCGTGCCGCTCCCGGCCTCAAGACGCTCGAGGATGCAACGACGATCCGCCGCCGCCTGCTTCTGGCTTTCGAGCGCGCGGAACTTGCCACCAGCGAAGAGGAACGGCAGGCGCAGCTGACCTTCGTCATCATCGGGGCAGGCCCGACGGGCGTGGAAATGGCGGGCATGATCGCCGAGCTTGCCCACAAGGCGCTGCCGCCGGAATTCCGCAACGTGGATACCAGAAAGAGCCGCGTGCTGCTTGTCGAGGCAGGTCCGCGCGTTCTGCCGGTTTTTACGGACGATCTTTCGGCCTATGCCAAGCAGGCGCTTGAAAAGCTCGGCGTCGAGGTTCTGCTCGGCACACCGGTTACGGCCTGCACCGATGAGGGCGTGACGGTGGGTGAGACCTTTTATCCGTGCCGCACGGTGGTCTGGGCCGCCGGCGTGCAGGCGTCTCCCGCTGCAAAGTGGCTGAATGCTGCTGCCGACAGGGCGGGACGCGCTATCGTCGGGCCGCATCTCAATCTGGAAGACGACCCCAATATTTTCGTCATCGGCGATACGGCCGCCGTCAATCAGGAAAACGGCAAACCGGTGCCGGGCATTGCGCCTGCAGCCAAGCAGCAGGGCGCCCATGTGGCAAAGGTCATCAAGGCGCGGCTATCCGGAGAGCCGGAGCCCGCGCCGTTCCGCTACAGCCATCAGGGTAATCTGGCGACAATCGGCAAACGCGCGGCGGTGATCGATTTCGGCAGGTTCAAGCTCAAGGGCGTGCTTGCATGGTGGATCTGGGGGCTTGCCCATATCTATTTCCTGATCGGAACGCGCTCGCGGCTGGCCGTGGCGTGGAGCTGGCTGTGGATTTACCTCAGCGGCCAGCACAGCGCGCGGCTGATCACCCAGAAAGAGACGTTGAAGGACGAGGCCTGAGGGCAAGGCGGGTAAAGGAAAGCGCGGGAAGCATTGGCTTCCCGCGCTCGCATTTACGGTCGGTGCGCCAAACCACTCCTCCGTCACGCCGTATTAAGTCCGGGGTGACGGAGTGCGGATGTGGCGAGCTTGTGCCAATCCAAGGCTCAAGCGTCGAGCGATGCCATGTCGATGACGAAGCGGTAGCGAACGTCGCTCTTCAGCACGCGCTCATAGGCTTCGTTGACATCCTGGATGTTGATCGTTTCGATCTCCGAGACGATGTCATGCTCGCCGCAGAAATCCAGCATTTCCTGGGTTTCCTTGATCGAGCCGATCATGGAGCCGGAGAGGCTCTTCGCACCGATGATGAGCGAGAAGGCGTGGACCGGGATCGCATGTTCCGGTGCACCGACCACGACCATGCTGCCCTTGGGCTTCAGGAGGCCGAGATAGGCGTTCCAGTCGATTGCGACACCTGCTGTGCAGATGATCAGGTCGAAGGTGCCGGCCAGCTTTTCGAAGGTCGAGGCGTCGCTGGTGGCGTAATATTCCTTCGCGCCGAGCTTCAGTCCGTCTTCCTTCTTAGACAGGGTCTGGGAAAGAACTGTGACATCCGCGCCCATGGCAGCGCCGAGCTTGACGCCCATGTGGCCAAGACCACCCATGCCGACGATTGCGACCTTCTGACCGGGACCGGCGTTCCAGCGGCGCAGCGGCGAGTAGAGCGTGATGCCTGCGCATAGAAGCGGCGCGGAAGCGTCGAGCGGCAGGTTGTCAGGGATCGACAGGACATAACCTTCCTTGACGACGATCGAGTCGGAATAACCGCCATGGGTGGCTGTCTTCGTATTTGGATCGACATCGTTGTAGGTCTGGACGAGGCCGGGCATGTAGTGTTCGTTGTCGAGGTCGCGGGTGGCGCAACCGACGCAGGAATCGACGAAGCAGCCAACGCCGACATGATCGCCGACCTTGAATTTCGTGACCTTGGAGCCAACGGCTTTCACGACACCGGCAATCTCATGGCCGGGAACGATCGGGAAGACGGCATTCTTCCATTCGTTGCGGACGGTGTGGATGTCCGAGTGGCAGATGCCGGCATATTTGATATCGATGACAACGTCGTCATCGTTAGGCTCGCGGCGTTCGAAGGTGAACGGGGTAAGCGGCTTCGACGCATCGGTCGCAGCATAACCTCTTGCAATGGCCATCTGAATATCCTTTCGGGAGTTGGGGACGGCGGAATATGCAATGGAAGGGTGCCGGGGCGTTAGAGCGATCCTCCGAGCTTTTTGCACGATCCTGCAAAAAATTGCGGTGGGCTATTTGCGGAAACTGGCCCGGCTTTCTAGATAATGCACACAGACACGCTGCTTCCTTCCCTAAAGGGTTTCCCAGATGACCATGCCGTTCAATCTCTATCAGGAGATCGCCTCCATCGCCGCACGGCATGCCACCCGCGATGGCGAGGTCCAGACGGCAATCGAAACCCTCGGCATCAGCCGCCGGTCCACACCCAGCGCGCCGTGCCACGGCAGCTATCGTCCCTGTTTGGCAATGGTGATCCAGGGGTCGAAAAGCGTTCAGCTGGGAACGGACACCATCAATTACGGGGCCGGCGACTATCTTCTGACCTCGCTCGACCTGCCGGTTGCCTGGCGTGTGGTGGAAGCGAGCGAGGAAGTACCGCATTTTTGCATCGGGCTTGCGATCGACAGCGAAAAGCTGCTCGACCTTATGAGCCGCATGCCGATCGAGCGGCCTCAGGAGCCGGTGAGCGGCCAGCGCGGCATCGTGGTGAACGCCGCCACACCGGAGCTGCTTGATGCGGCCATCCGGCTGATGCGCCTGCTTGACCGCCCGGCGGACATTGCGGCCATGGCGCCGCTGATCGAGCAGGAAATCCTCTATCGAATCCTGACCGGACCAGCGGGTGGGCAGCTGATGAACATCGTCGCTGCCGGAAGCCACGGCAATCGGATCGCCCGCGCCATCGCCTGGCTGCGCGAGAATTTCGCGCGCCAGCTGCGTATCGAGGAACTTGCGGAGCATATCGGCATGAGTGTGTCGTCTTTCCATCACCATTTCAAGACGATCACGGCCATGACCCCCATTCAGTACCAGAAGCAGTTGCGGCTGCATGAGGCGCGCCGGCTGATGCTGCTGGAGCGCCTGGATGCAGGCACGGCCGGCCATCGCGTCGGTTACCAGAGCCCTTCGCAGTTCAGCCGGGAATACAGCCGCTTTTACGGGATGTCGCCCTCACGCGACGTCGACGCCTCGCGTGAGATAAGCGCGGCCGGATAAAGCGGCATTATGGTGCGGCGTATCCTGCTGCCGCATCGCGTCAATTCGTACATCACCGTGAAGAAAGCGCTTGACGGGCAAGCTGCCTCCGCTTAAATGGCGCTCGAACCGTACCGTACGGTACATTAATCGAGCCTCTGGAGTGGAAATAAGTGGCCTCCGACCCGATCACAGCGCAGGAATTTTCGCCGCGCCAGAACGCCGTTCTGGATCAGGCATTGCGTCTTCTGGTCGAGGGTGGCGAGAAAGCGCTGACTACCTCTGGTCTTGCGCGTGCGGCCAACTGTTCCAAGGAAAGCCTCTACAAATGGTTTGGCGACCGGGACGGCCTGCTGGCTGCGATGATCACCTTCCAGCAGAGCAAGGTTCGCACCTTCGAGAAGGCGGGCGATCGCGTGTCTGCGCCGCAGCTTGCCGATCATCTCGAGGTTTTCGCACATGATCTGCTTGATGTGCTGGCGGGCGATGTGTCGCTGGCGCTCAACCGTCTGGCGATAGGGCAGGCGAGCCGTGATGGTTCCAAGCTTGGCGATCTTCTTCTGGAACGTGGCCGTCGCCAGATCGACCGCCGCGCCCGCGGGTTGATCGAGGCGGGTCGCCGTTCGGGTTACCTGCGTTTCGATGACGCCGAAGAGGCGTATCGCAGTTTTTACGGCCTCATCGTTTCGGATCTGCATGTGCGCATGCTGCTGGGCGAGGCGCCTGACAAGGATTTTTCCGCCCGGGCAAAGAAGGCGGTGGTCGCCTTTCTAACACTCTACGGCACGGAAAAGGTACATTCGGAACTGGGCGGCAAGGTCGCCTGAGGTTCCGGTTCACACAGAGACAAGCATTAGGGAAGGACCATAAAATGCGCGTTTATTATGATCGTGATGCGGATCTCAATCTCATCAAGTCCAAGAATGTCGTCATCGTCGGCTACGGTTCCCAGGGTCGCGCCCATGCGCTGAACCTCAAGGATTCCGGCGCCAAGAATGTCGTCATTGCTCTGAAGGCCGGTTCGCCGACCGTCAAGAAGGCGGAAGCCGACGGCTTCAAGGTCATGACCGTTGCCGAAGCCGCCAAGTGGGGCGACCTTTTGATGATGGCGACGCCTGACGAATTGCAGGCCGACATCTACAAGGCCGACATTGCCGGCAACATCCGTGACGGTGCGGCGATTGCTTTCGCACACGGCCTCAACGTTCACTTCGGCCTCATCGAGCCGAAGGCTTCGCTCGACGTCGTCATGATCGCACCGAAGGGCCCCGGCCACACGGTTCGCGGCGAATACCAGAAGGGCGGCGGCGTGCCCTGCCTCGTTGCCGTTCACCAGAACGCTTCCGGCAACGCACTTGAACTCGCTCTCTCCTACGCCTGCGGCGTTGGCGGCGGCCGCTCTGGCATCATCGAAACCAACTTCAAGGAAGAGTGCGAAACCGACCTCTTCGGCGAACAGGTCGTTCTGTGCGGCGGTCTCGTAGAACTCATCCGCGCCGGCTTCGAAACCCTGGTCGAAGCCGGTTACGCACCGGAAATGGCCTATTTCGAGTGCCTGCACGAAGTGAAGCTGATCGTTGACCTGATCTATGAAGGCGGCATCGCCAACATGAACTACTCGATCTCCAACACGGCCGAGTGGGGCGAATACGTCACCGGTCCTCGCATCATCACCGCTGACACCAAGGCTGAAATGAAGCGCGTTCTTCACGACATCCAGACCGGCAAGTTCACGACCGAGTGGATGCAGGAATGGAAGGCCGGCGGCGCACGCTTCAAGGGCATCCGTCGCAACAACGACGCCCACCAGATCGAAGAAGTCGGCGCAAAGCTGCGCGGCATGATGCCTTGGATCGGCAAGAACAAGCTGGTCGACAAGGCCGTCAACTAAGCTTCATTGCTTGACAGAATATTGGAAGGCCGGGGCGAGAGCTCCGGCCTTTCTGCATTGGGCCTGGCTAGGATCACACGATGGCGTCGGCTTCCTCGATAATGACCGATACGGGAAAGTGATCGGAGAAACCACCGAGATTGACGTTTTTGACTGCATCGCCTTTCGACAGGCCGAAGCGGATCGGCCCCTCATTCTTGCTGTGGCTGACCATGGCGGCAATGGCTTCAATTTTCGCGGTTTCCTCGCGCACCGCGAAGCCGCTGCTCCCGGTTAGAAGCGATCTTGAGACGAGGATCTGGTCGAAGATATTGGCGTCGCCGTTGAAATAGAGCGTGCCATAGATCGTTCTTGCCGTACCGACTGAATCCACTACCTGCTGGCGCAGGTAGTTCCAGGTGAGATTGTAGAACATTGCCGATTGCGAGCTTTCGACATCGTCGCGCTCGCGGGTGGAATTGGCGTGATAGCGCAGCGATGCATCGGAAGGGTCGTCGTTGAAATCGCCGAAGGCGACGACGGCGATGTCGTTTCCTTTTTCTTCCCTGATCCGCTGGTGCCAGTAGCCAAGCGTCTCACCGGCGGTCATGCGAAAACCGGCGCTTTCCACCGCGCCGCCGGAGCGCGACGGCCAGTGATTGGAAAGGGCGATAAGCTGGCGTCCGCCCTTGGTGATGAAGGTGCATTGGGTAATGTCGCGGGTACCGGTGCGGCGCATCACGAAATGGCTGAAAATCTCGGTTTCGTTGATCAGTAGCTTCTTGCTGTCATAGATGAAGGCCGTATCGATGCCGCGCTGGTCCTTGCTGGAATCTGCATGCACCACACGGTAGGCGCGCTCAGGCATGAGGTCGTTCAGATGTTCCGCGAGCGTCTCCAGAACGAAACGGTTCTCGACTTCGCACACGCCGAGCAGATCCGGCCCGGCGCCGCCGATCTGCCTTATGATCAAACCGAGTTGCCTGAGCTTGGTCTTGAACAAATCTTCGGTCCAGCCTTTCAGATCGTTCTTCAGCCGCTCGGCAATCCAAGGTTCGCGCGCCGGATACCCTTCCGGCGCAAACAGGTTTTCGACATTCCAGAACGCCAGGACATATTGGGTCATGATACCTCACACCTCCGGTTGGTTTTACAAAACCTAGTGGAAGTTTTTGCCACAACAACTTGAAATTGTCATGACGGGTTTAGCACGCGACCCAATTTGCCGTTCGATCTTATTTGCCCGGCGGGATGACGCCCTTCGTCAGCAGGAAGCAACCGTAAAAACGGGTCTCGCCTGTTGTGATGACGCAATATGCTTTTTTGGCCTGTTCATAGAAGGCGAAGCGTTCGATACCATACATGGGGGCGGATTTTCCCTCCGCCGCGTCTATTTCCTTCTGCACTTCGACCTGTACGGGTTCCAGCTGGTCCGGCGCGCCCATCACTTCCATGCGTCCGACCGAAGGCTGCAGCGGCGTGTCGAGTGGCAGCACCGAGAGGATCGCCTGCATGGCGCGGGCGGCGGAAATGTTGTCCATGCGCAGCACCTTGCCGACCGTTGTCTGGCGAGCCACCGAATCGGAAGGGAAGTTGGTGTCGGAAATCACCAGCGTATCGCCGTGACCCATGGCGCGTAGGGCGTGAAGAACATCGGCATTCAGCGCCGGGTCGATATTTTTCAGCATGTCGTCAAACTCCCATGATGCTTTCGCCGTGTCGCGGCGCGTGGCCGCAATCCAGCCGGAAAACCTTGCCGCGTCAATCGCAAACGGAAGATTGTGAAGCTTTGCGCAAGGGTGTATTTGGCTTTGTCCGCCAAAGGCGGGCCCAAATGCGGGTAACATGCAGGGAGGCAGAAATAATTCGAAAAACTGATAAGTCAGTATTGCTGACGTATCGACATTTCTGTAAAGATGCACGCATAAAAACGACACAAGAGGAAACGTACCCATGCTTGATTGGGAACAAATTTTCGCCACGCGCTCTTCGCGCATGAAAGCGTCTGAAATCCGCGAGCTGCTGAAGCTGCTCGAGCAGCCCGATATCATTTCCTTTGCCGGTGGCATCCCGGACCCGGCTCTTTTCCCCGCAGAGGAGTTTCAGCAGGCTTATGCGGAAATTTTTTCGGGTTCGCAGGTTAACTCGGCGCTGCAATATTCGGTGAGCGAAGGTTACAAGCCGCTGCGCGAATGGCTGGCGGGCGAAATGGCCGAGATCGGCATTGAATGCACTGCCGACAACGTCTTCATCGTTTCCGGTTCGCAGCAGGGTCTCGACTACCTCGGCAAGCTGTTCCTGTCGCCGAAGGATACCGCGCTGGTAACCTGGCCGACCTATCTCGGCGCACTTTCCGCCTTCAATGCCTATGAGCCGAATTACGACCAGCTCAATCCCGGCGGTAACCGCACGCCCGAAGCTTACCGCGAAACCGCGGCAAAGCTCGGCGGCGCGGTGAAGTTCGCTTATCTCTCTGCCGATTTCTCCAATCCGACCGGGGAAACCGTTGATCTTGCCGGTCGCGAAAAGGTTCTGGCGCTGGCCGACGAGCTGGATATCGCCGTCATCGAAGACGCCGCCTATCAGTCACTGCGTTATGATGGTGAAGCGGTTCCGCCGATCATGGCGCTGGATATTGCCCGCTCGGGCGGCATCGAGAACACCCGCACCATCTATTGCGGCAGCTTCTCCAAGACGCTCGCACCCGGCCTTCGCGTCGGTTACATCGTTGCGTCTGCGCCTGTTATCCGCAAGCTGGTGCTGATGAAGCAGGCCGCAGACCTGCATTCCTCGACGATCAACCAGATCGCCATCGAACGTGTCGCTTCGCGCGGCTTCGACAAGCAGGTCGCCAAGATCAAGGCTGCCTACAGCGCCCGCCGCGATGCGATGCTGGCTGCGCTCGACAAATACATGCCGAAGGGCACGCGCTGGACCAAGCCGGAAGGCGGCATGTTCATCTGGGTCACCCTGCCGGAAGGCATGGATGGTGCCGCACTGCTGGCAAAATCCATCGCAACGGAGAAGGTCGCCTTCGTTCCGGGTCGCGCCTTCTTTGCTGATGGCTCGGGCACGAACACGCTGCGCATTAGCTTCTCCTGCGCCAATGAGGCGATGATCGAGGAAGGCATGAAGCGGCTTGGCCGGTTGATCGCGACGGCGCAGGCGGAGACGACCGAAGTGGTTCCGGCGATTTGAGGGTTGCGAGGTTTTCGGCAGTGAGGGCGGGGCGGCTTACCCCCTCTGTCCTGCCGGACATCTCCCCCACAGGTGGGGAGATCGGCAAGGCGCTCTTTCGTCACTTCATTCTCGAACGTTGAGATGGGCGAGACCTCGCCACGGATCGATCTCCCCCCTTGGGGGGAGATGCCCGGCAGGGCAGAGGGGGGTAGGCCCCGGTCTCCACCTTGGCCACCGAGATCACCCCCCCCTAAAATCCTGCCTGTCACATACATGTTATGCAATCATGTTTTAGCGGTCCCACGAAACAACAGGGACTGGACCTATGAAAACGCTGCTTTCCGCTTTTACCGCCATCGTATCGCTCGGCTTCATCGCCACCGCTGCCAATGCTGCCGATCTGGTGCTTTATACCAGCCAGCCGAACGAGGACGCGCAGGCGACCGTTGATGGTTTCAAGGCCGCCAATCCCGGTATCGAAGTCGAATGGGTGCGTGATGGAACGCCGAAGATCATGGCCAAGCTGATGGCTGAGATCAGCGCCGGCAATCCGGTTGCCGACGTGCTCTTGATCGCCGACACCGTCACACTCGAGCGCATGAAGCAGGCTGGCCAGCTTATGGCCCACAAGTCCCCGGAAGCTAAGAACATCGACGCCTCGCTCTACGATGCGGACGGCTATTATTATTCCACCAAGCTCATCACCACCGGCATCATGTATAACACTGCCGCTGCGATGAAGCCGACGAGCTGGAAGGATCTTGCCAAGGCGGAAGCCAAGGGTCTCGTGACCATGCCGAGCCCGCTGACCTCTGGTGCAGCGTTGATCCACGCGCAGACGCTGGCCGCTGCCAACGGCCTCGGCTGGGACTATTACAAGCAGCTGAAGGCCAATGAAGCCATTTCCGGCGGCGGTAACGGCGCGGTGCTGAAGTCGGTTGCATCAGGTGAGAAGGCTTACGGCGTTGTCGTCGACTACATGCCGATCCGCGAAAAGGCCAAGGGCGCCCCGGTGGAGTTCGTCTTCCCCGAAGAGGGCGTTTCGGCCGTGACCGAACCGGTCGCGATCCTCAAGGGTACCAAGCATGAGGAAGCCGCTAAGAAGTTCGTCGACTACGTGCTTTCCGAAAAGGGCCAGCAGGGCTTCGTCAAGCTCGGCTACATCCCCGCGCGCGCTGACGCTGGCATGCCGGAAGGTTTCCCCGCCCGCGACAAGCTCAAGGTCCTGCCGCTAAACGCCGCGGACGCGCTGAAGAACTCAGAGCAGGATCTGAAGACCTTCTCCGATATTTTCGGCTCCAAGGGCTGATATAGCGGCATGTCCCGATCAAGTGCCTATGGAAACAGCCAGCCGCGCTGGCTGTTTCCTTTTGTGGTGAGCGTCGTTTTTGCGCTCAGCGCCCTGCCGCTCGGGCGGCTCGCCTATACCGGCATTGTTTCGTCACTCAACGGTGACATATGGCGATTGCTGGCTGATCCCGCCCTTTGGGATGCGGCGCTGAACACGCTGTCCACCTCTTTTTTCGGCATGCTGATTTCACTCATGATCGGCGGGGGCTTCGCGCTGGCGCTGACGCTTTGCGACATACGCGGCAAGTCGATCTTAAGCTTCCTCTTCATGCTGCCGATGATGATCCCGCCGCAGGTGACGGCGCTGTCGTGGATCGGCATGACCGGCCCGTCGAGCACGCTTTTAAAGGCCATCGGCCTTGCGCCGCCCATGGGCTCGCCGCAGCCGCTCTATTCCATTGCCGGTATCGCGCTTTTGCTCGGCGTGCAGCATGCGCCGCTTGTCTATCTGTCGCTGCGCGCCGGCCTGCTCGCTTTGCCGCAGGATGGCATCGAGGCGGCCAAGCTTTCCGGTGCCTCGCCTCGCCGCGTGCTGTTCGATATCATCCTGCCGCTTTCGACGCCGGGATTGATCGCCGGGGCGGCGATCTCGTTTGTGTCCAATGTCGGCAATTTCGGTATTCCGGCGATCCTCGGTATTCCGGCCTCGATCTTCACCCTGCCGACGCTGATCTACAGCCGCTTCGCCAGTTTTGGTGCGAGCACCTTCGGCGATATCGCCATTCTCTCGACCATGGTCGCCATCATCTCCGTGGCCGGTCTTGCGCTGCAAGAGCGGGCAATGAAGGGCAGGGACTATCGCATCATCGGTCTTTCCGGCAAGGCCGCGACTTTCAAGCTGTCGCGCTGGCGTGTAGTTGCTGAGCTTGTCCTTTGGCTCGTGCTATTCTTCATGCTGGTCGCACCACTTGCTGCGCTGGTGGCAAGCTCGCTTGCCCCCGCCTATGGCGTGCCGCTCAGTCTCAAGACCGTGACGATGCACGCCTATGAGGAGCTGCTCTACCGGCAGAGCGTGACCCGCACAGCCTTCCGCAACTCGCTGTTTCTGGCGACGGTCACATCCCTTTGCCTGCTTGCGGTGACGGTGTTGACCGCCTATTTCCTGGTGCGCGGCAAAAGCCGCTTCATGTTCCTGCTGTCGGCGCTGGTGGATATTCCCTATGCGCTGCCGGGTGTGGTGATTTCCGTATCCTTCGTCCTGTTGTTCGCGGCCCCCATTCCGCTGCTCGGCATCACGCTTTACGGCACGATCTGGATCATTCTGCTCGCCTATTTTTCCTCCTTTTTCGCCGTCAGCCTCAAACCGATGGTCAGCGCCTTCCTGCAATTCGATCCGTCGCTGGAAGAGGCGGCAAGGCTTTCGGGCGCCGGTTTCTGGCGGCGGTTGAAGGACATCATCCTGCCGCTGGTCGGGCCTGCGGCTGGCGCTTCCGTCATCCTCGTTTTCCTGATCGCCTGCAATGAACTGACGGTTTCGGCGCTCCTTTGGTCCGCCGGCACGCAGACGCTCGGTGTGCTCATCTATAACCTCGATGACAGCGGCAGCTTCGATCTTGCCTCCGCACTTTCGGTGCTTGTCGTCATCATGGTGATTTTCCTCATGCTGCTGCTCGAAATTCTGGGGCGCTATCTGCCGAAAGGAGTGGTACCTTGGCGAAACTGATCCTCAATCGTCTGACGAAAAGCTTTGGAGCCGGGTCGAAACCCGCCGTTGACGACGTCTCGCTCACGGTGCGTGAGGGAGGTTTCCTCGCGCTGCTCGGGCCGTCCGGCTGCGGCAAGACGACGGTGTTGCGCATGATCGCCGGTTTCGAGCAACCGACCGATGGCTCCATCCTGCTCGGCGAGCGGGTGCTGGCCGATGCAGGCAGCATGGTGCCGCCGGAGCGGCGCAACATGGCGATGGTGTTCCAGTCCTATGCGCTCTGGCCGCACATGTCGGTTGCCGACAATGCCGGCTATCCCCTGAAAGTTCGCGGCATTTCCGGTGAAAAATATCGCGAGAAGGTGGCCCAAGCGCTGGCAGCCGTACGCCTTGAAGGCTTTGCGGACCGCCGTCCCGCCGAGCTTTCCGGTGGCCAGCGGCAGCGCGTGGCGCTGGCTCGCTGCCTCGTCACCGAACCCGATGTCGTGCTGCTCGACGAGCCGCTCGCCAATCTCGACAGACATTTGCGGCAGGAGATGGAGGAGACCTTTCGCGAGTTCCACATCCGCTCCGGCGCGACGATGATCTATGTTACCCACGATCAGGCGGAAGCCATGGCGCTGGCAACCGATGTCGCCGTGATGTCTCAGGGCAAGCTGCTTCAGGTCGCGCCGCCCGCCGAGCTTTATGCACGACCCGAGGGGCGTCTTGTCGGCTCGCTGGTGGGGCAGGGCGCCATTCTCTCCGTGCCGATGCCGGAAGGTTCTTCGCGGGATATTGACTGGGACGCGCTCCGCACAGCGATGGATAACGGTGGGCAATTACCACGGGCGGATATTCTCGTGCGGCCGCAGGACGTGGTGCGGGATGCGGATGGAATCACCTGCACCGTGACCTCGGTTCTCTACGAGGGCGAGCGTTATGCCTTGCGTCTCGACCTGCCGGACGGGCAGGCGCTTCGGGCTTATTCTCGAGAATCGGTTGCGGTCGGTGACCGGTTGCCGGTTGCGATTCGTGCGGCGTGGCGTCTTTAGCATTTGCTTGCACCCTCATCCCTGTGACGGGCACAGGAATGAGGGTGGGGAATATCCCGGCACATAAAATCCGACATCGTGAATAGGGAAATCTGATCGACGCGACAGGCCACTGGCGAGACCGAACGGGAGCGGCTAAGCTCCCATTCCAGCAACAGGAATGAAACATGTCGCTTCGGCTCGCCACCTTCAATATCGAAAATCTTCTCACCCGTTTCGACTTTACCGGTTTTCGCAACCAGACGCGGCGCGACAGGGCGATCCAGCTTTTCGATATCAGGGACGAGGCGACCTACCAGGCGCTGGAAAGTGCGCGGGCAGTCTCTTCCACAGACGATACGCGGCAACTTTCGGCGCTGGCCATTGCGGATGCGGATGCCGATATTCTCTGCCTGCAGGAAGTCGACAACATGGCGGCCCTGCAGGCTTTCGAATATGGCTATCTCTACCGCATGGTCGGCAACGGCTATCTGCAGAAATATCTGGTCGAGGGCAATGACAGCCGCGGCATCGATGTCGCGGTCGTCATGCGCGAGCAGACCCGAGACGGCGACAAGATCGAGGTCATCGACATCAAGAGCCACGCTGCGCTAACCTACCGCAATCTCGATCTCTTCAATCCCGCACTTGCCGCGACCAACCAGATAGACGACAAGATTTTCAAACGCGATTGTCTGGAAATCGATCTGAGGGTCGGCGGCAAACCGCTGACGCTTTACGTCACGCATTTCAAATCCATGACCAATGCCCGTGACGCCATAGATGCCCGGCTCGCGACCATGCCGATTCGCGAGGCGGAAGCCATGGCCGTTCGCCGCATCATCGAAAACCGCTGGGGCGCAAACAATACCCGCAACAAGAATTTTGCCATCTGCGGCGACATGAATGATTATCAGGAACGCATTTCGATTTCCGGCGACCGGCGCAGCGGCTACAGCTTTACGCCGGTGGAAGAGGAGCGGAGCGCGCTCGATATCTTCACGGCGGATGATTTTGTGACCAATCCGATGTCGCGCCGTGACGTCATGGATCGCTGGACGCTCTATCATTCGCGCGGGCCACAGGAACAGCATCTCTGCCAGCTCGATTATATCTGGCTTTCCCCACATCTTGCGCACATCAATGCGACAAGGGTTCCCGAAATCATCCGCGCTGGCCAGCCTTACAGGACGGTCTTTCCGCCGGGGCAGGAGGTGGATCGTTATCCGCGCACCGGCTGGGACCGCCCCAAGGCTTCCGACCATTGCCCTGTCGTTATGACGCTCGATCTGATCTGATCTGCCGCTCCGGGCCGCCTAGCCGTTGGCAACCTTGGGGAAGTAGGTCGCCCATACCCGGTTGCGGCCCGCACGCTTGGCCTCATAAAGCCGGTCGTCGGCAATTGCGATCAGCTCGTCCCAGCTGTTGATCGCCCGTGCCTCCTGCCAGACCACGCCGAAACTTGCCGTCAGTGACAGCCCGCTTTGTTCATCAATGATCTGGGCTTCAATCAGCCGGCGCAGGCGGTCGGCGGTGGCGGTCGCCGTCGCGTGGCTGACATCCTGCAACACGACCACGAATTCCTCGCCGCCATAGCGCGCCAGAATATCGTTTTTACGGAGGGCGCCTCTTAAAAGAGTCGCTGTCTTCTGTAGCGCGAGGTCGCCCATGGCATGGCCATAACGGTCGTTGATGGATTTGAAGTGGTCGATGTCGACAATCATCACGCCAAGCGCCTGCAACTGCTCCTCGCCGCTCAATATGGCACGAACGGTCTTTTCCAGCGCACGGCGATTGGACACACCGGTCAAGGCATCTGTTTCTGAAAGCGTGCGTAATTGTTCGGCCAGCGCAGACTGCTGCTTTTCCATTTCTTCCTTCTGGCGAAGCTGCTCGCGCAGGAAATCCAGTTCCTCGAACATTTTCTTCACTTCCGGAGCAGCCTTGTCCTGATACAGGGCTCCTGAAAGATCGCCAGCGGCGATTGCGGCGATCTGCGTCTGGACGGATTGCATGGGGCGGAACAGTGCCGTTCTGTAAACCGATGCAAGCCGCAGCAATACCAGAACCGCGATGAGAGCGAGGAGGAGAGACGTTCCACCATAGATCAACGCCTGTTCCTTGTTCCTTTCTATCCTTGCCCGTGTTTCGGCGAGAATAAGGTCGCGCAACGTGCTCGAGGACCGCATGCCCTTGATGTAGTTTTCGGAGAATTCGCGAATGCTTGGCTGCGCGGACGGCACCACCATCGCAATCGTATTCTGCGCATAGGGAAGTGCCTGGCCGAAATAGAAGATTTCAATATCGCGAAACGCTGCATCGACGCGTGGTGTGGACAGGTAAGCGGCGGTGTAGTTCGTCAGCGACGATTTCAGCAGTGTGAGGCTCTGTATTTCCGTGTCGAATTTGGCGCGGAGGCTAAGCTTGTCCTGCCTGTTCGCCCGCAGGCTCATGACCACGTAGGAACCGAGGCGACCGATCCGGTCCCGCATCACTCCGGCAGTGCCGGTCATGGCGATGTCGATCGCTACATTGGGCGTTACCTTGATGATCGCGCGGGCGGTCTTGCCACGCAGCATGTTGACGCTGTCCGCCGCCTTGAACATCGCAAAAATTGCGTTGGAGATTGCCGTGTAGCTGCGCGCGGATTCCGGAAGTGCAGCAACCTGATCGACCGCTTCTCGGGATTGCGCCAGTTTTCGGCGTGTATCGACCAGCGATTTTGCCAATTCTGGCTGCGCCCTGATTTCCGCGGCAAAAGAGTTTTCGAGTTCCACCAGCTTGTCGTCCGTCGCCTTGCGCGCTGCGGCAAGCTCCTGGACCAGTTTTGCATCAGGGGAAGACGCGCCCATCAAATTATTGGCAGGACCACGCTCGGCCGATACCAGCCATGCGGACTGGAGGGCCGTTTCGAAGCGGCTGAGTTGCTGCGCATTGGTCCGGAAGCGTAAGTAACTGGAAACGCTCGGCAGGGCGGCAAGGGTTGCCAACAAGATGGAACTTACCGCTATGACGATCGTACCGGTTAGTTGGATTTTCTGTATGCTTGCGCGCATGCGATGCGTTATTCCCGGTGGGATGGTTATGAATTATCGCCATTTTAGCTACATCGCGTAAATACTTCGCTTATTTTGCAGGCCTTTTGCCGCGACCTGGTGATTGAAACCCACAGGTACGGTGTGGAAAAGAGGTCTCCCAACGGCGCGCAATCAATTTTTGCTTTACACGAAGTGAGAATCTGATAGTTGGCAAGGCACTGGATTGCCCTTGTAGCTCAGTTGGTAGAGCACCTGATTTGTAATCAGGGGGTCACGAGTTCGAACCTTGTCGGGGGCACCAGTATTTTCAATACATTAGGCGACAAAAGAGTGTAGCTTATCTGGTGTTTGGAAACTCCGGGTAACGTCACGGGTAACAGTCCGCTCTGCGTGTCACCCTAACTTTATCCACAATGTATTAGACCCCTCCTTTAGAGCCGCTTCACACGCGAATAATTCCGTGGCCTACTCGTCAAAGACGAGCAGGAGGAATCGGCATGGACATCAGCGAATTTCAGGATGACGGCAACATTGCCGCTATTGCACAGGAATGGGGCGTAGACGCCGAGCTGCTCGAGGAGCTCGAGGGGCAATGGGAGATACACGAGACGACGACCAGCGACGGCATGGTTGTTGCCTATTATGTCCAGTTTGACCGAGAGGTTGAGCGCGAATTGCTTGACGCCCTGGCAGTGCCCGCTGGCCAATATTCCCGCGAGCTGTCGCTCAATTTTAACGATCAGCCCGAACCTGATTACGAATGAAGGAGCGGAAGCTCGACATGGCGCTAGAAACCGTACGGCGCTGGTACCGGGGTGCTTATGTACCTCCAGATGAACACCCCGGAATATTCATGCTTGGCTATCACAAGCGCCATTGGACCGCTGAACTGCTGCACACGATTGTGGAGTTCTACCTCAAGCACTGGCAATGGGTCATTGCGACTGTAATTGCGATAGTCGGGCTGCTTCTAATGTGAGGTTAAAAGCGCAACCACATGGGCACAACAGAACTCCTTACAACAGTAGCAGCATTTGCATCGCTGGCAGTATCCGTATTCGTGGCGGGTTGGACAGTTTATAGAGACGTTGTTCAAAAGCCTCGATTTAAGGTCACAATGGCAGTCAAAAGCATTGTGCGACACAAGCAGCCGAAAATCGGCCCTGACTTCTATGTCGAAGCATTGAACATGGGTCCGATACCAAATCGGATCGGATTAGTTTTTCTGCGGCACGGGTGGATCGCCAGGCGGTTCGGAAAAAAGTTATCCGCCTTTGTGATGTCCGATCATAGCCACTTGGCCCATTCAGCGAACTCGCAGAAAGTAGATGTTGGCGATACCGCAACATTCGTCTTTCCTCTCGATGGTGATTTTGTAAAAGAGGGATTCGTTCAGCTTGGCGTTACCGACGGTTTCGGCAGGACGCACTGGTGTACCAAAAAAGAGTACAAGAGAGCCATGAAGCAAGTGGTTGAGTCTATAGCTCGCGGCGTCTCTTAACCCTCCACCTCAAAGTAGGACCTCAACCGGATCTCATTTCACATACCGTACCCTCCAGCCGTCCACGCGTCATCAACTCGACCCGCTGCAAATGTGACGGCGCCGCACACATCATTAAGTGGAATTCCCGCAAGAATCATTGCAACGTAAGATGTAGTCTGCCACTCTTGAGAAATTCGGGTGTGGGGACATCAAATGGAAATTTTGATCATTGCCGTTCTGATCGGCTTGATACCAGCGTCGATCGCGAGATCGAAAGGCTATTCATTTTTGGGCTGGTGGCTCTATGGAGCCGCGCTTTTCATCGTAGCCTTGCCACACTCACTTCTGATCCGTGAGGACAAGAGCAGCGTCGAAGCAAATGCGGTGAAAAGCGGCATGAAGAAGTGCGGTCACTGCGCGGAGATGATCAAGGCGGAAGCTAAGATCTGCCGTTACTGCCATCAGGCGGTGTGAGCATGACGCGTAAATATTGGCTGCCGGCCCTGATTTCCTGCGCTGTGCTCATGGTCCTTTTTATTTGGATCGCTGGCGTCCGCATCTTCGTCGTCCAGCCCATCGGAGCACTGCCCAAAGGGGTGACCGCTGTCGTTATCAACATTCGCGGGCTTAATTTCATCGATAGTCCCGACGCTTTCTGTTCAAGAAATGGAAGCCCCAATCTCCTTTGCAGGGGAATGGCAATTGGCCGGGTCGCAAAAGAAGGAAAGATCCTTTTGCGGCTTCCGTACAGCAAAATCCTTTACCACCTTTCAGGCGCTCCAGATTACTAACTTAGAGACAGACTAGGCGATGAGTGAAGTACCCGAAATCACAAAAGCGTTCTGCTCGAACTGTCGAGGAGATCGCAACTGCTATGTCAAAGGCCTTCACGATGAAAGTGGAGATGACGCGGACGGACAATATCAGTGGTACAGGCGGTGGCACATTCTGCAGTGTTGTGGGTGTGATGATAGCTTTGTGCAAACCACTTTCACGGATTCTGAAACATACGAGCATGACGAATACGGAGATATTTACTCCATTCCGACTGTCGAACGCTGGCCTGCGAAATCGAAGCGACAATCCCCCGAGTGGTTCAACTACGGTATCAACCCATCTACAACAGACTCATATGAGCTCAATTCTGCGTTGCGAGAGCTATACGGCGCTCTTGATAACGACCTAAGTGTTTTGTCGGCTATCGGCGTCAGAACTGTGTTCGATATCGCTTCCGAGCTTTTGGGGGTAGCAAGTAGCCTTCCCTTCGTGAAAAAGCTCGAGAAACTAGCCGAAGGAAATCACATCACAGAGGGCGACAAGGAGCACCTCGAGGTTCTCATTGAAGCTGGGAGCGCTGCCGCTCACCGTGGCTTTAGGCCCAGCCCGTCCGACCTCGATGTGTTGATGAGCACTCTAGAAAATTTCCTCTACTCTTCTTTCGTTTTACCTGCGAAGCAGGCGGCTCACGCGAAGAAAGTGGATAAAGTTAAGAAAAATGTTCCCGCTAGACCCCCGAAAGCACCCAAGTCTACCAAGGATCAAAAAACCGAAAATTGAATCTCTGAGCTGTTAGGCAGCACGTCGAAACCAACCGTCGAAAACAGCGACGGTGAGAGGCTGCGGGAGCGCTATGACAGCTGCAGTTTTCCTCCTCACCTTCAAGGCATGTTTCTTGCAGTCTACGGAGCAATACATCGCCTTGCTGATTTTGGCCACGAAGGGCATTCCGCAGCAGACGCACTGCTTTTCAATCCGAGCGGTCTGATAGCGGTGCGCTGCTCCGCATCTCATGGAACAGTGTTGGTTGGTGGGTTTATGCGGCTTGAATTCTGTTCCGCAGTGGAGACATGGCTTAACGGGAAGCGTGGTCATGGATATGTTCCGACACCGGCGAGTGCAAAACATCTGATCGGAACCCTCCCTGATAGGTTGGTAGGACGCTTGGCACTGTATGCACTCCCGTGGCTTCGTCTTCGCTTGGTAGAGTATGCGATAAGCTGCTCGGCCCACACTGTCTTTAAAGGGCTGCGTCCCATAGCTGCGATACTTCAGCGCCGCAGTAGCGCATGCGACTCCGCAAAACCGCTCTCGCCTGTCGATCTGGAACTGCGCAAGGGGCCCTTTGCAAAAGTTGCACGCTTCGATCGGAGCCGTATATTCCGGCTGTCCTTCCGCCCATGACGGCCGCGCGCCCTTCGCCAGTTTCTGAAAAGCCGCCGTGATCAACGCAGCAGACTCAACGTCAGATGCAGTCCAATCATGGCCTGCAATGCACAGAGCTGATCGCAGGCCGGCACGTGTCGAGCCCTCGTTCTCCCACGCGCTGAAGCGAAAGTCATCGAGAATCTCCATGACCTGCAGAATGACGTGCTTTCGGCGCTCGCCTTTGACTATCTGTCGAGGCTTGTGCTTGTCTCGAAGACGGGAGTTTCTGGCATCGACATATTGCGACAAATAGACCATTTGCATCACCCGAACATTGAATCTACCAACCCCGCAGTTATCGGCGCGGAGGAGATTGATGGCAGCGTTTTCACGCCCTCAGGCGCTTCGTTCTTAGGGCGGGACTGGCACTCCAGATATGTGCGATCCAATGCCCGCAGAATTGCAACATGGCGCGGCTCGATCGGCCAGCGCGTCAACTGCGCATAAGCGAGAATCTCGGAGTGGCTGATCGGATTGGGACCGGCCGCGTGGTATGTGCGCGCCTGGTGCAGGTCGATGAACCAGCGAAAGAGCAGATCGCCGCCGGCAGGAATGCGCGGCAGGGTCGGTGCCTTCGCTTCCAGTTGCCGTTTCAGATCGCCGCACAGCAGCTCACGCAGGTTGCTCATCTCGGGCTACCGTTCATGTAAAGCTCGTTCTTGTGAGCATTGTTTTTCTGCACCAGCTTTATGCTCTGACTTTGCGCCTGCTGAAGGATCTGGCCAATGAGCTCCGGCGAGAGACTGATCGTGATCTCGCTCGTGCCTCCGGGCGTTGACTGACCGCTGGTGCCGCCACTGTCGCTGACCGAGACACCGAGGCGGCCGCTGGAGTCACGGGCTAGCGGCATGATGGCTTCAGGGCCAGCCTCGCCCATCAATCCAGCGCCCTTGGCGAAGGCGAATGTCGTTGGCTGGTTGACGATCTGGTTCGAGAAACCGTTGATGCCAGTGGCGAATGCACCGCCCTTGGCAAAGGGTCGTGTTGCTGGAACCGGTGCGACTTTCGGCAGGGCAGCAAAGCCACCGTTGCCACCGCCGAGCAGCCCGCTGAAGATCGAGGAAAGCAACCCACCGCCGCTACCGCCGGCAGCACCGTTCACCTTGAAAAGCGCGTCCAATACGTCGTCAATCAAGGTATCGGCAATGCGTTTCAAGCTGTTGACGGCGACGTCGCCAAGCGCTTCCCAGAAGCTCTTTCCTCTTTCGATAGCACCGAACAAGTCGTCCAGTCCGGCTTTGGTTAGATCGCGGTAGAGGAGCATCTGCTCGTCGGCATTTCGCCGTGCTTCTTGCTCTTGGTAGATGGCCTCATTCAGCGAAATGATCTTGTTCCGCTCTTCGTCTGTAGCGGCCGCGCCTGCCTTCCTGGAGGCCGCCGAGGCGCGTTTGGCTGCATCCGACAGGTTTACGACGCGGAGCTCTTCCTCGAGCTCGGCGATCAATTCCTCAACGGCTTTCCGCTCGCGCTCAGCCTGCGTGACCGACGCGGATCGCGACTTCTTCGCGGGCGTTTCGGGCGGCGCCTTGTACGCTGGCGGTGTCCATCCACCTGAGGATTTCGGAACGAAGTTCATCACCTCCGGCCGGTTCTCCAACTCTTTGATCAGGACGTTCTCCTGCTCATCGAGCTGCCGCATTCTGATTTCGTGCGTCCCCTTAGCCTTGGCGCGCTGGCGGTCATTCAGGCGGCTGTCTGCGGAGTCGATATCCGCGATCGCTTTCGCAACCGCCTGTTTCTGAGACATTATGTCATTGATGTTGCTTTGGATTGTGGAGGAGCGTCGTTTGTCGACGGCGCGCAGGGACTCCAAAAAATCCACCATGGAATCAACAACGCTGACGATGGCCGATTTGAGGGTGTTGCCCACGGTGCTGGAGATTGCATTGAACTGGCGGTCAATCTCCTGCGCCTTCACGATGACATCGTCGGACAGAACGTGACCGAAATCGTTAGCCGCCTTGATCTGGGCGCGGATGCCGGCTTCCCCTTGCTGGAGTAGGGAAACCATGCGCTCGCCGCCGGTACCGCCGAAGAGCTCATCGAAGATGCGGATACCGGCGGCCGTGTCCTTCAGCATCCGGGTCCGCTCGATCAGAAGCAACATCAGTTCCGTGGGGTCTTTGAGCTTCGTCTTGACCTCTTCAGGGGTCAGTCCGAGACGCTGGAACGCTTCGGCCGCGCTGCCCTTGCCGGTAACGGCAAACTCATCGGCGCGCAACTGCAATTCCTTGAGGCCATCCGTGATCGCATCGACGGGGATTCGCGCCTGCTCGGCAACATATTTCCATTCTTGAAAAGCCTTGGACGACAGGCCAGCCATGCGCGCCTGATCGCCCAGTTCGGCAACCGACGCGGTCACCTGCTTCACGGAACTCAGGACACCGGCTATGCCGGCACCGATGACGGTGCCGATCAGTCCGCCGGCAAAAGCTTTGCCGACGCCGCCGATCGACGTGCCGACCGTGGCCATCGCTTGGTTGATCCGGGTGGATGAACGCTTGGCGTGCTCCTCCATTTCCGACGTCGCGCGCTTCGAAGACTGGGACATTCGGCGGAATTCTCGCTCCGTCGTGCCCGAGGCCTTGGCCATGTTCCGTTCGAGGTCTTTAATCCGTGCCTCTAGCAGGATGACCAGGCGTTCTTCATCGTCCATGACGTTCTCCTCAGGCGTAGGCCCAGTTTTCGAGATCATCCATATCGGCCGTCTCGTAAGATGAAATTCCGCTATCACCGGCAGCGCAGCGCGCGACGGCCATGGCGGTGGCCACGGCGCCGTCGATGCGATCTTTGCTTTTGCCTTTGTGGAAAGACCGGTTCCCCGCGGTGTCGGTGCGGATCGCGATGTTATCGAAGTGCCAACGCAGAATCGGATTGCCACCGTGCTGGAATTGCCGGGCGAGTATGGCGCGCTCCAATTCGTTGATTGCCGGCGACATGGAAACCCAGCCCTGCCGGAACTCGACCACGGGCAAACCCTTGTCCTGAAGGTTGTTCAGTGAGTTGCGGGCGAGATGCGGGTCAAAGGCGACTTCGCGGACGTTGAACCGTGCGCAGATTTCCTCGATCTCGGCTTCGACCGCGTGGAAATCCACGACGTTGCCATCTGTGAGAGTTATGAGGCGTTGCTCTTCCCACACGGCATAATTCACGCCGTCCTGGCCTGCCTTGCGGAGAATGTTGTCTTTCGGGAGGAAGAACCACGGATGGACGGCATAACCGCGCTCGCGGTCTCCCCAGGCGGCGACGACGGCGGTTAGGTCGCTGGTGCTGGAAAGGTCGACGCCGAGATAACATGGGGTTTGCTCGGCCTCGAAACGGTCAAGGTCAACATGGCCCTTGCCCTCGTCATAGACTGGCATGGAGACAAACGGAGACGCACTGTAATCCAGCCAGCAGTTCAGATGGAACTGCCGGAAGTTATCTCGGTCGGACGGCCGTTCCTTGGCTTCCCGGGCCATCGTGCGGAGCCCGTCAATGTCGGGATAGCCATCAGCCAATCCCGGATTGACCGCGTGCCACAGGTCTTCGTCTTCCCAGTCGTCGTCGGGGCTGGTTTCAAAGAGGACTGGCAGAAAGCTTGGATCCTCCACGGCACCAGATTGCACCTTGCGGGCATAGGTGAGCAGCTCATACGCGAGGTTTTCTTGGCCTCTGCCGCTCTGCGTGATGACGACCAAAAGAGTATTGGCGACCTTGTTCAGGCCCGTCCGGATGGCAGACCAGTTGCGCCGAGCGTTTTCGCCTTCCCAATTTATGAGTTCGTCAGCCAGGACGAAATTCGGTGTCTTGCCGAGCTTGCCGCGACCTCCAGACGCCAGTGCGCGGAATGTCGCTTTGCTCTTGATATGCTCGAGATAGAAGAGCGACTCGGTCGGCTTCATCGCTGGCTGCAACCATTCGGTTTCATCAACAATGCCGACTGCCTCGTCGTAGGCGATGCGGGCGTCTTCTTCAGCGGAAGCAGCAACCATGGCCTGGCCGCCGGGCACTCGCTCCCATCCGACAGTGTGAAGCAGTGCGAGGCCTGCGCCCATCGTAGTCTTACGTGCGCCACGCGGCAGGAGGATGAAGACCGTCTTCACCTGTCGGCGTTTGTTCGGGTAGCAAGGTCCATAGATGCGGCGGACGATGCGCTCCCAGAAAAGCGGGAGCTCGAAATCGCCGCTTTCGCTCTTTGGATGCTTCAGCCGACGCAGAAAATCGACGGCGCGCTCACCGAAACCGAATGTGTCCTCAATTTCGCTGCCGTCGAAAATCCACTCCGGACGGGTTGCCTTAAACTTCGAGGCCATCGGGCGCGCCTCCGTTCGGCCTATCCTTCGGCGTGAAACCCTGCTTCGAGCGGGCGGCGGGTGTCAGGCCGAGTTCTGCCGACAATCGGGCAACGGTCTCCATTGCCTTCGAGAGCATGCCGGCGGCGGGATTCGGTTTTAACATGCCGTGCGCAGTCTTCACGGTAGGGCTGTGCTCCTGAAGCGACTTCTGACATTCCTGAACCATCCAGCGCGCGACGACGTAGGTTTCCAACACACCGAGTGCGGGAGCGGTCAGGATCTTCCGCTGCACCATATCGGTAGCGATGACGGTCCATTCTGCGACCATGTCCGGGGGAAGAGTTGCGGGCGGTTTGGGAACGCCGCTAAGACCGCCGTCGATAGCTTTGAGATCCGCCTTGCGGCCCCGAGTGCTCATGATGTCACCTTGCGTTCACAGCGCAGCTCCAGACCGACGCGGCGGCCGATCTCCTTCACTTCGCGGATATTGAACTCGCCACCCTGGTACAGGACACGCGACGCGCCGGTGACACCTGGTAGGAAGCGTGTACGAAAGATGACGACGGTCTCATCGCTAGCGCCGCCCGTTAGAAACTCTTCCGTGCTGCTCTGGATGATCTGGGCGCGCAAGGTGGCCACGTCTGTCCATGTCTCGATCGGCGTGCCGTACTCGTTCACGGTGTTGGTGAAGCTCTGGATGGTAATGATCCTGTCGAGTTTTCCTGCACGCATCACACCACCTCCTGAACGAGCGCGTCGACGGTGACGACGGCGTGGCTGGTCTGGCCATCTGGATCGCGTAGGAAACGGGAACCGCGCACCCGGCAATCGGCGCAATGAAAGCCGGGATCAAGCTGCAGATTGACACCATGGATCGCTCTGCGTACAGCGCCAGCGATGCGTTTGCTGATCTCTGTCGATGGCTCTTCGACCCATATGTGCAGATCCATGTAGACCCGTGTCACCGTGCGGGCGATGCTGTCATTTTCGTCAACGCTCTGAGCCTCTCCGATGACGATGGAAGGCCTCGGATTTGGCCTCTCGTTACGGTCCAAGATAGAAGCCGCTGGCACCAAGGCGACGACGTCACCGGACGCAGACAGTCGAGCGCGCAAGGCTTTTTGTAGCGAGAGTTCAGCGCTCATTGGCCACCCCAATTTTTCTTCACCGCCTGCGAAGCAGCGCGCTTGATGCGACCGGTTATCTTCTTGCGAAGCAGTCGGAAGGCTGGCCAGAAGAACGGCTGTGCGGCTGCTTCCTGGGTTCCGTATTCCACGAGGTGAGCGTACCGAACATCCTTGTTTCCGGCCGTTACCGCGACGGCCAGCTCAGGCACCGTGACGCGGCCACCAGGCGTGGAGTATGGCGGCGTGTTCGATCCACCCGGCGTCACCGTGATGCTCTCCTGCAATGCGCCTGTGTCCCGTGGTGCGAGGATGCGCGCTGTCACCGCCAGGTCGTTGCCCGACTTCACCAGTTCCGGCACCATTGCGGCGCGGACGTTCTTCGGGATCATTGCCAGCCGCTGTTTGATCCGACCGATTCCACCATCGTCAGCCAAAGGAATACTCCCTGTATTCGTTGACGATCTGCCAGACGCCGAAGGGCAGTTCCTGGCCGTTCACACCGACAAGGGTTGCTTCCCGGTTTTCGTACCAATGCGCCGCCAATTGACAGACAGCCTCAACCAGCGCCGGCGGAATTTCCTCCTGTCCCGTGCTGCCGTAGCGCTCTTCGATCTTAAATCCTAAAAGGCGTTCGACATGGTTCTGTGCGGCTGCAATCTTGCGTTCGAGCAGCGCATCGTCGTCCATTCCGAGATCCGGCGTCAGGTTCAGCTGCTGTTTCAGCTCCATCAAACTGACGATCATAACGGCCACCTTTTTCGGTTTTAAAAAACTAGAGCTAATTTGCCGCGTTTTCGCAGATGGCTCCCCGCGACGGTCCCCAGGAGCGGTAGGAAGTTCAGAACCACCCCCGGGTATGGGATCACGCTTCAGCGTCGACGCGGACAATGTTGCTGTTCACACCGAGCGATGCGTTGAGCTTCATGACACTGTTGGCCGCATCATACTGTTCGGCCTGGCTCATCACCTTGGCGATGAACAACCGCTGCGACGGCGTGCCGCCCGCTGGCGCGTCGTTCAACACCAACTTGAATTCATAATCATGGATGGTCTTCTCGGCCGCGATGAGAGCCTGCTGACCCGGATCGGCGTAATCGATGCCCATGACGAGCTCCATCGTGCCGGCACTGCGCGGACCTTTGAGAGTGCGCGTGCGAGCTGCATCGATCGACGTGAAGTTCACGGCCTCGGACGTGTCGCCAAGCGAACCGAGAGCTTCAAGCTCCTTGATCTCCTTCCACGTCACCGCATTGGCGGCGCTGAAGTCGGCGAGCACGAAATCGGTGTTCTTCTGTTCCTTGGTCACGCCGATGAACAGTTTTGCACCGGCCGTCGCGAAAATAGTCATGTTCTGTTCCTTTCGGTGCGCCGCTCGTCTGCGGCGTCGATCGCGTTGCAGCGTTGGCAGCCAGGCCGCCAGTTCGTTTCAACCATCCTCAGATCGGGACGGAAGCGGATGGACTTGACGTGGCGAACCAGAACCGCTGGCGCGCCACACTGACAAAGGTCATTGCCGGGTCTGGCGAGATACTCTTTCGACCGCTTGGCCCACTCCTTGTCGTAGCCGCGTGCCGAAGCCGTCGGCCGCTTGGCGTCATGGCGAGCTTTCCGGTCCCGATTGTCGCGCGCCACGCATGGGCAGGTGACCCCAGAAGGGACCACCTTGCCGCACTTGCAAACTCGCGGCGCGCGGACTGGCATCGTCAGGCGACCGGTCGCTCTGCGGCATTCCCCTTGATGGCGATGACGCTTGCGAAGATCGATGTTCCGCTGCCCTTGGTCAGGACAGGGCGCACATACCTCTTGAAGCCGCGATACCCCACCTTGGCGGTGGAGTTGGCCGCCAGGTTGCCGGAGACGGGAGCCTGGTAGTGATCAGCATCCACGTCCGTGAACGTGGTGTTGTCATCGCTTTCCTGAAGCTTCATGGTGAACGCACCAGACGCCGTGCGAACGCCGGTTGTGGCGACGAACGCGACACTGTCGAAGCCCAGCAAATCGATGGATGCACCGTCGGTGCTGGCGACGATGTCGGCCGGAGCAATGCTCTGAACAACACCAATATTGTGAACCAAATCACGCATTTGAAATTCCTTTCTCTTTCCAGCTATTAAGCCGTGGCCATCTTCAGCTTGCGCAGCGCTTCGGTGAGGGTCGGACCACCACCGACGCGACGGCGGGCGTGGAAGCGAACCATGCCCTTTGTCGCTTGCGTGTACGGGTCGCGCAGCACCGACAGGCCGACTCTGTCATAGACCCGGTATGCCTTGCTGAAATCGCCGTAGAAGATCGGGAACGTGCCGTTTGCGACATCGGGCATCGTGTTATCTTCGATGACAGGACGGCCCAACAGCGTGGATGGCTGGCCTGCCTGATAGGATGGCTGCCAGAGGTAATTGCCCTGGCCATCCTTGATGGTTCGAACCTTGCCGAGCGTCGTGCCATTCATCAGCCAGGAGCCGTTGTTCCGGTATGCGGCCGGCAGCGAGTACATCAGGCCGATAAGCTGGTCGGCGCTGATATTGACGGCGTGACCGTTGATGATTTCGGCAATGCCCGCAACCTGCTGGATGCCGAGTGGCTTCTTGGCGCCGTTGCCATTCGAGAATGCCGCGTTCTCCTTGAGGGCGAACTCCTGCGACAGCTCGGAGGCGATTTCGGATTCGACGTTGATGGCCGAGTCCTCGAGAAGGCGAAGCGACACATCGATGAAACACGCAATCTCGTGGATCGGGATTTCAAGCTGGCCGTAAGTCATCGTGGTTTCGTCGCGCTCTTCGTCCTCACCCACCCACGAGGCGGTTGGGCGGCCGGTGAGCTTCGGCAGGATGACGGAACCGGCAGAGGTGGAGCCGACGCGCACGGCCTGGCGGATCGGAGAGATTTCCACGATGCCTTTGATGACTTCCGCCTGGAACTCGCTCGGTGCAAGGTAGCCACCTTTGGTGTCGTCGCCGACGATTAGAGCGCGGGTTTCTTCGACGTCCATACGATTATCACCGAGGCGCAAAAAGTTCGCGAAAGCGCGGCGCTCTAGCGAAATCTCGCCGTTACTGTTGCCGCCTTGGCCACCGGGTCGATTCATCCTGGTTTCGATGTCGGCCATCTGTGTCCGAAGCTCTGCAATGCCGGCTAGCTGCGCTTCGGTACCGGTGCGGAAGTCGGTAAAGCCGGTACGCAATTCTTCGACTGCCTGTGTGGCGGCGGCCAACGGATCATCATCGGGCGTCGAGCGGGTTTCGAGAGGAAGTTTTACGTGCTGCATGATCAGTTTCCTTTTGCTGTGAGGGCGCTTTTTGCCTTCCGGCATGCGTCAACGAAGGCCGCAGCGCCCTCGACAGCGCGGCCAGAACTGCGAACGGAGGTGATGCGGGCACGTCCAGCTGACGGCATGCCAACAATCGAAATCTCGGCGAGATCGATATCGGTGAGTACGCGTACGCCGTTAGCTGCGCGCTTATCGCCGCGCGATCGGAAACCAATAGACAGTCCGTTGAGGGCGCCGGCCCGCAGGAGGTCGTATGCCTCCCGGCCACGCGTCGTGCTGGTGACGATCTTGCCCGATACGGCCAAGCCGGTGGCATCCTCCGAAATGGAAGTCCAGACGCCGATGATTTCGGACTGATTATGACTCCACAGCATGAGCGGGCGTGTGCCGGCAGCTTTATGTTCAGCGAGCGATCGCTTAAAAGCGCCCCGCTGGACCATTTCGTTGTGGGCGTTCCGTTCATCGAAAATGACGGCATGACCGGTGAATTGACCTTCATCGCCAGAAGCGTCGAAGCGGATATTGAGATCAAGGTGATCCATCAACGGCACCTCCGAAGCAGAGCGAGAATTCCGAAAAAACAGATGGCCAGCAAAATCGCGTCGAGCTTTTCAGGGATCATTGGTCGCTCCTGAAATTGGCTCGGTCGCCGGCGAAGGAATCTGCCTGCTGTTCAATCCAGCTGATAGCCAGCAACTTCAGGACAGCGGCATGTCCAAACCGGGCATCAAGGCCGAAATCAGCAGCGACGTCCCAGTTCAACACGCAACGGGCGAGGCAAGCCAAGCGGGCTTTCTCGCGCGCCTGAAACGAGACTTTCCCATCGATGTCAGCGGCGGCGGCGAGGTCATCCATCATGGCAACGCGCGCTTTGTGCTGCGTCTGGCTGTCGGGGCCAGCGATGAGGAAACGGAGACCTGTCGGATTTCCCTCCCACGGCTCCGCTACATCCAACCAGCGTCCACGTTCTTGGTCGGCGAGATTGCCGTGAATTTCATCGAGATTCATCGGTCGGCTCCTTGTTATCTCCGCCTGTGGCGTCATCGAGTGGTGGGCCGCCGTTATGACCTGGTCCGGGTGAGTTCGGATTGATGTGCGGGTTTCCATACTCCTCGCCGCCGGTGTACGGCGCGAGGTCGAGCCACGCGCGGCCTTCGTTCGGATTGAGAACCTTGGCGCTGATTAGGCTGGAAATCGCGGTGGCGCGGGCTGTCAGATCGGCCCTGGTGAGATCGTCGCGGTCGAGCAGGATGCGGAAGCGCGAGCGATCAGCGCGGGAGAATAGTGCCCGGCCCAGCGCCGCTTCCAACGCCCGAAGCCACGGCTCCAACGTGTACGTCAAGAACTCTCTGCCCATCTGCTCGCTATTCGACCAGGTCGCACGCTCAAGCTCGTAGAGCATCGATGGCGGGATACGGAAGGCGCGGCAAATTTCAAGAATCTGGAAGCGACGGAGCTCGATAAACTGAGCGTCGACCGAGTTCAGCATCATCTGTTTGAACGTTGCGCCATCCCACAAAATCCCGGTCTTCCCGGTATTGGACGCACCGTCATGTGCAAGGCGCCAGGCCTTGATCATCTTTTTCACGCCCTCGTCGCCAAGCGATTTCGGGCTTTCGATAATGCCGCCGGGTTTCGCACCGTTCTTGAACAGGTTGCCCGCGTGGGCTTCCATCACCTTCGCCGCGCCGATCGCTTCGGCCGCCAACGTCAATGGTGATTTGTCGAAAGGGCCGCGAAGGTGGACGACGTTGCGGGCCGGGACAACGTTGCCGTTTACTCGATAAGCCGGTTCACCAGTCTGAGGGTCGTACTGGACCGTGATCGCCGAAGGCTGGTAGCGGATAATCTCGCGGACTTCATCGCCGACGCGGTTGACGTAAGCCAGACCGCCCGCGTCGTTGGTCAGCGCGCCGGCTGTCAGGTCGCGGATAAGTTCGAAACCGGATGTCCATCCGTTCACGTCGCCGCGCAACAGCAGCCCGACCGGGTGATTTTTATCCTCGGTTTCGACACCGTTTTCGTCACGCTCCATAATCCGGACATCGAGCGTGGCCGCTGCTTCGGAAATGACACGGACCGCGTTTGCCACTGCCGGAACCCGAAGAGCCGCCGCGCCGGAAATGCCGACTGCACCACTCGCTGCACCGGACCACAGAGCGGACAGGACGCCATCCACGTCCGCCACGTTGGCGTCGCGGGTTTCCACTTTTTCGAATCTGGAAAACGGCCAAATGTTCATGGACCAGTTTATGGCGCATGAAGCCTCGAATCGCGTAATGGTTTGAGAAGGGATTCTAGGGGTTTAAAGGGGCGCAATGGATGGATTGGTGGTGGAACATCGGCTTCGAGGTGTTGAAATTGTCGGCTCAGTTTGCGGGAGCACTATTCATTGCTCGTAAAGCCGTTCAATGGGCGCTTGGACGATATAAGCAGGAAAAACATTGGGAGAGGAAGCTCCACGCCTATTCGGAATTGCTGGCCGCACTAGGAACTATGAATCAAGTCCTTGGGGAATGGGAAATAGATGAGATTCAACATCGGGAACCGAAGCCCGAAGTGGAAGACGAGAATCGTAAGAGATACAATTCGGCGAGACAGAAAATTGAGGAGGCAGTCGGAGTCGCCGAGCTGATCTTGTCTCCTGATATCGCCAAAATGCTAAGCTCCTTAAACACGGATCTCAGAAACGCTCGATATAAAGCAGGCAGTTGGATGGAGGCCATCGGAGCTGAGTGGGCGGTCTTAGACAAACTGCGCCGAAAGCTCATTGAGAGCGGAAGGTCCGACCTAAACATCGCCCCGTAGATTATCGTTTCAAAAAGGCCAACAATTCGTCTTCGAAAACATAGAACCGCCCACCGAGTTGTCGCACAGGCGAGTTTTCTGCTTTGGCTAGGGTGTCTCGCACAAAATCAGGGCCCGTCCCGATTCTGTGAGCTATGCCACCCAAAGTCCAAATGATCCTCGACGGATTTCCAGAGGGGCGAGTCTGCCCCTCTGCGAGTTTGTCGAAGCGAGAGGCTGTCAATGGCGGCTTCAAAAGTCCCCTCCCTCATATTTGACCTTTATTTCTTCGAGGAGCGCTCGCTCCGCTGCCTTCAACTTAAACCTGTTGAGGTCAGCTCGAGCTCGATCATCAAGCGATTTGACGAACATCCGGTCTGGACCCCTGACTTCGGGATTACTAAGCAGAAACGCGCACGAACGCATCGTTGTTATGTGGATATGCTCGACGTAAAGTTTCCCCCTCATGCCGCGCCCCTTTCCGGCTTGCGAAAAGCCAGTATCTCGGCCTCGATTTCCTTTGGCGGCCAATTGTCCAACAGGAACCTACGATAGGCGTTTAAGCGGCGGTTGAGTGCAGGCCGCGCGTCGAGGATGATGGCCGTCGGGCGGGACTCCGCCCACTCTAGCAGGTCGAGCTGCTTCATGACGCTCTCCTCAACTTTCGCTCTGCGCGACCTTTGATGTCCGACAATGTCATCGCACCGAGTGCCGCCCAGGTAGAAGCAAGATCGCCGATCACGTCTTTGTCTGCATCGCTTCCAACGATCTCGTGCAATCTTCTGATCTGGTCCACGAGGGAAGACGGGCACCGGATGGCTTCTTCTTTTTCCGGGAGGAAATATGAAGGCTCGCGGCCGCCTGATACGTTAGCCGTTCGCGGGAGACATGTAGGCGAAGCCGGAATGTCGACCGGAGGAGCGAAAGCGACGACTGCGGACGGCGGGCCATTTGGCACGACGGTCTCTTCCATGGTTACCTTCTGCGGTTCCATTCCATGGTTACTTGTCGAAAATTCGCCACTCGTAGCGCGTCGAAGATTCGACACGCGGGAATGCGAATTTTCGACACGCGGAACACTGTCTTCAGAGTGACGGATTTCCGCCACTCTGGAGGGAACGGCGAAGAAGAAAAACAGCGGATCATGCGTCCCGATTTTCTGTGTGACGATGAAGCCCTGTCGGCGCAACGCGTCCAGTCCGTCGCGCGCGGTGCGGATCGGCAGTTTGCAGCCTTCCGCGATAGTTTCGAGGCTGGGGAAGCAAAGGCCAGTTTTCGAATTTAGATGCTTCTGAAGCAGAACAATCGCGACCCGGAAAGCACTAGACGGCAAGTTTGCGACGGAGATCGCTTGCAGCCACGTATGCTTCTCGGAGGCCACTTTGAAATGCTCAGCATTGCGCTTAGCGGTCGCCTGGTCTACATTTGTTCTCGTGAGCATACGATCTATACGGACCCGAAGAGCGCTGAACCCGCCTTCGGGTTTTTTCATTTCTTGTGTCATGCCCGCGCTCCTTCCATGGAAGAATCGTAGGCATCAAGCTCAGCGGCAACCCAGTAATTCTGGCCGCGGATTTTCACAGGTTTGGGGAAATTCAGGTCAGGATCTTTGCACCATCGATGCAAAGTCATCCTCGTTTTGCCGTCATACCGCGCGCAGACTGCGGCGGCGCTTAAGTATTTCTTTTCTGCTTCAGCCATTTTCTACCTCGTTCGTTAATAACGAGGCGACCTCCGCACGTGGCAGCCTCAGAAAAACCTGGCGATCCCGTGCGAGGATCTATGAAGGTCTCCTGATTCTGCCACAATCGGCAAAGCCACTTTAACAGCGGCTAGTCGTATATTGTTACGCCTTGTCGAACTGTCAAGCCCGGTTTTGGAATGTGGACATCGGCACCACGTTCGATTCTCGGTGACCGGTCAGAACGAGTAGAAACTCCTCCCACTTTTCCAGTGCCGCCCTCTTTTCGGCGATGTAATCGAAACGGTTGTAGACGGCGGCAACGCCGGATACGGAACCTGATACATGGTTCAAGATCGCCTCACCAATATGAATGGGGATACCCAGACGCGCCATGTTAGTGGCGCAGGTCCTTCGCAGGTCGTGTAGCCCGAACTGCGGTATTGACGCGACATCCAAGACGTTGCCGGCACTCGCCGTTTCACTTTGCATAATCTCAAGCATTTTTTCCTCCAGCCGCTTCTTGGATCTGCTGAATCCTGAAACCGCTGTCGAACCATTTGTGCTGAAGACATAGTGAGCACCTTTGTCGCGGGTGATGCCGTTCAAAATTCTCACCGCTTCAGAGGTGAGGGGAACGTGGTTCGGTCTGCCGTTTTTGCTGCGTGTCTTCGGAATAATCCAGTGCGGCTCCTCACCCTGCAAATGCAGCTCTGACCATTCCATCTCGGCGACCTCTCCGCGACGCTGTCCGGTCAACAACAGTAACTGCCACATATGACCGAATGGGTATCCGTCTCCTGATGCTGCCTTCCACAGTATCCGTATCTCGCTGTCGGTCAGGACCCGATCTCGCGCACTCTCAATAGCATTCTTCTTCAGGCCGACCATGGGTGAGGAACTCAGCTTGTCGCGGCCGACCATCCAAGAAAACCACACTGAGAGTGTCGCAAATATGCGGTTAGCTGCGATCGGCGATCCGCCGTCATTGATATCATCCAACAGTTTGACGATGTCACGCTTGCTGATATCTCGCACGTCCCGGCCAAACCACGGCCCCTTGAACTTGACCTCACCTGTTTCGGGGTCACGCCAGCCGGTGATCGACTTCCTGAACTGGCGCTGCGTCTCTTTCCATGTTCTATTTTTCGGCATCGCGTATTTTGTGATGAAGTCGACTGCCAGATTTTCTGCGAGGAAAGACGCATCCCGAATTTTCGACACGGCTGCTTCCGTCACCGCTGCCTCAACAGCACGCTTGCGAGCTTCCGACGGGTCTTTACCCTCAGCCAACAACTGAAGCGCCTGTCGGGCCGCGGTGCGCGCTTCTGGAAGCGTCATAGCCTCGCCAGCCTCAGGCGGCCTCTCAGTAGGTTCGGTGCGTTCAAACAGGAACGGCCCGATGGTCAGCTTCTTTGGCTTTCCTCCGAACCGGTATCGAAGTGCCCACGACTTCGTGCCGCTCGGCTGTATGACCAGGTAAAGCCCTGGAACCAAACCGTCAGGTATTTCTTGGCGCACTGAGCCGGCATTGATGGACTTCAAAGTCATCAGAGTGAGTGTCTTTGCCGACCTCGAATTCATGTGTCAGGTGCTCCTAAAGCGTTACCCCGGGTAACAAATAAGGCGTGTCAGTGAATGTTATTGTGTGTTTCGTCACATCAGATAACATACGTCTACATTCCTTGCCGAGCAACGGTTTCCGCTGTTCTGGATGTTAGGACCTGAGGCGCTAATTTATGCCCGACCTGTTTTTTGTAATCAGGGGGTCACGAGTTCGAACCTTGTCGGGGGCACCAGTATTTTCAATGGCTTGGCCATTTCCCCGCTATTATTCCTGCATTCGCACAACGCCTATGGCTTGATGTGATATAGCTTGTGCACTATTGCCCAGTTGCCGTCGCGCTGCAGCAAGGAGAGGTATTCGCTAAAATCCGTGCCGTCGAAACGGGTCGTCAGCTTCACGGACGCGCTGTCGCCTTCCTTGTCGATGCCGAGGATTTCGAAGACGGGGTCGTGATCGGGCAGGCCGCGTTCGCTTTTCCGTATCTGCTCGGCGAAGTCCTCTAGTGAAAGCCATTCCGTTTCACCCTGAAACGTCCCGACGATGCTGGCGCGCGGATCGAAAACATCACGCATCAGGCCCTCATCCGCATAGGCCATGGCGTGCACATAATCCGTCACTGTCTGGGTAATGGTTTGCGGCATCGGATCGTCCCTCCCTTCAGATCCAAAAGTCAAGCTTACACCCGTTGGAGCCGTTCCACCATAAGCACCGTAAAACCTGCGGGTTGCACGGTTTTCCGCATGGGTAGACAGCTTGGCCCGGCATGTTTTGCCATGACTTTCCACAATTTTGTCCCGCCCGTGATTATAGTCGCCATGGGTCCGACAAATTTGAGGATCAAGGGCTTTTGCGCCGGCGCGGGGGTGCCGCGCGGGCGGAATTCGCTTATGATCTGTGCGCGAGCCGCACGGGGGTGGCGTATGGCATGCGGTAACAGTTTGCGTTTGAAGGTGTTTTAGTGATCGATCCCTATGTTTTGCTTGGCGTGGAGCGTGATGCCGACGAGGCGGCGATCAAGTCCGCTTACCGGAAGGTGGCGAAAGCCGCCCATCCCGACAGCGGGGGTGATACCGACCAATTCGCACGCCTGCAAACCGCTTACGAGCTTTTGAAGGATCCGGTGCGCCGCAAGGTGTTCGACGATACCGGTTACGATCCGCAGCTTGCCGATGCCAAGGACCTCAAAGGCCTGCTGATGCTGGAAACTCTGGTCAACGAATTCATTCTGGACGAGCGTGAGCCAGGCAGCTTCGACCCAGTGGCCGCCATGCGCCGCAAGCTGACCGACGATATCCTGAAAAGCCGCTTTCACATTCTGGAACTGGAGCGTCACCGCACGCGGGTGCGCAAACATATGGACCGGCTGGGCAGAAAGCCGGAGACCGATGTTTTGAGTTCCATGTTGCGTGCGCGCAGCCAGTCCATCGCCGAAGCCATCCGCAATGCGGAAGCGCAGATAGAGGCGATCGAGCAGGCCTATACGATGCTGGAAGGCTATTCCTACGAGCTGGAAAGCATATCGCTCTCCGAACCGCTGCTGAAAGGCGAGGCGGCGGAATAGCCGTTTCCCCCTGGAGTTTTTAGGGACCGTTGACGAGCGCCAGGATGAGCTGATGCACGCGGCCACCGGGCGAAAGCTCGTCCCGGTCGAAATCGCGTCCGCGCTGGCGCTGCTCGTTGGATAGCTCACCAAGCCGCTGTTGAAGGACAACGCGCACTTTCTGGCATTTCGGATCGTTTTCCGCTCTCAGACCGGTGCTGAATGTCTCGATCTTCTGCACCATGTCGAGAATGTGCTCGCCATGAACGCGCTCGTGGGTTTCCACACCGGAAATGAAGGTTTTCCAGCTGGCGGCGACCGCGGGCGGCAATCTGGCCGGCGCTTTCGGCCAGGTATAGATGATTGTGAGATTGGGCTTGGCGGTGGCCAGTACGCAGGCACCGTCCGGTTGCGGACGATAATCGCGCCGCCATGTCAGCTTGAAGGTGGTGTGGGCGATGGCCTGCACACCGGCGGTCGGGCCGCGCTCGCCTATGGACTGGTAAAGCGCTCCACCCGTATCACCGCTGATCGCATAGGTTTTTATCTGCTCGGCTGGTTTCCAGCCGGCTGACTCTGCTGATAGCGGAAGGGTGCTCAGCAATATCGTCATAGCGCTGATGGTGAGGGAAGAGAGAGTTTTGGCGGGCACGCATCGATCCTTGGTGTCTTGCGCGCCGAAGATAGGCGAGAGCCGGGCTGCTAGGCAAGCGCCGTGAGAGAGGGATTGTCGGATACTGCGCCGAAATTCCACACACGAAAAACCCCCGCGACGGATCGCGGGGGTCAAGCTTGCGACTGCAGGGGAATCAGTCGTCCAGCTTGTCGTAGTCGAGCTTCGGTGCGTTCTGCAGCGCTTCCTTGGTGGTATCGACATAGGCCTTCCAGGTGCCGTTGTCGTTGTGGACTGCAACCGAGGCCGGGTCGAGCACCACATAGCTCTTGTCGATGCCGAGGAAACCGCCGACGCTGGCAACAAGGCCGATCACCGATTTGCCATCGCCGATGACGACATCCTCGATTTCGCCGATGTTTTCGTTCTGGGCGTTATAGATATCCAGACCGTCGAGCTGGGAGGCGGTGAGGTCGGTTTTCTGGACATTGACGAACTTCAGCGGGCCGTTAGCCTTGGTGCCCATGGTGATGCCGGGACCGGACAAAGTCGCATCGGCGCCAACAGCAGGCGCAGTCGCAGCCGTCTGGGCAAAAGCCACGGAAGAGGAGAGGGCTGCTGCGGCAGCGAGAGCGATGACGTTGATTTTCATGATGTTTCTTCCCTTTGTATGCTGAACGTTTCGTTCGGGGAAGAAACGGTGAAGGCCGGATTTGGTTCCGCGTGGGAGCGCAGGAAATTTTGGTTTATGCTGGTAGCGGGAGCACTGGCACGCCAAATCGGGAGGACGTTATGGCAAAAAACACTGACAGCAAGGAAGCGGAGGAGAATGCACCGTCGGTTCTCATCGATCGAAAGATTGCGGAGCTTGGCGACTGGCGTGGCGAGACTCTTGCTCGCATCCGGACGCTGATCAGGAAGGCCGATCCGGATGTGACGGAGGAGGTTAAATGGCGCGGCGTGCCCGTCTGGGAACATGCCGGTATCATCTGCACGGGCGAAACCTACAAGACAGCCGTGAAGATGACGTTTGCGAAGGGCGCATCGCTTGAAGACCCGGCCGGCCTGTTCAATTCGAGCCTTGAGGGCAATACGCGGCGCGCCATCGACTTTCACGAGCGAGATGAGATCGACGAGGAGGCACTGGTGGCGCTGATCCGCGCGGCGGTGGCGTTAAATGTGGCGGGGAAGGCTGGAAAGAAACGCACGGGGAATAAGGCTGGGTAATCGAGTAGGCAGTCAATCTTTCGCAACGTCCGTTGCCTTGTCCCATTCCCCATCGATGAACTTCAGCGCGTCGATAATTGACACTTTCCACACCGACCAGACATGATCACCGTCGGTCACTCGTAATTCGGATTTGCGATTGTCGGCCTGAAGCGTTTCGTGCAGGGCGATCGCGCCGCGCCAGAGGAAGAAGCCGTCGTCGTCGCCAACTGTCAGATAGGTGGCGGGCAATTCTTGGCTTTCGGCGACGTGCTGTGCAACAAGGGTGAAGACGTTCTTCTCATTGAAAAGTCTGGCATCGAAGGGCGTGCCGAAGGCGCCGGAGAAGTGATCGCCGGTGGAGGGCAGCACGATGCCGCTGGTGACGGTAGTGCGGTCGACGCGGTGGAAGAAGGCGCTGTCCTGAATGAGCTTGAGTTCCGCGGGCGTTTTGTCGAGATCGGAGGCGGGCACGTTCTGCCAGATCGCGCCGGACAGGCTGGCGACTGCGCCATAGAGGTCTTCGTGGCCATAAGCCAGATGCAATGCGCCGAAACCGCCCATGGACAGCCCGGCGATGGCGCGCCCTTCGCGATCTTTTCGCACCGGCAGCGTTTTTTCCACTTGATGGCGCAGATCGCCAGTCAGGGCCGTCTCGTAATCGCCGGGACCACCGACAGCGGCCGAATCCACATACCAACTGTTTTTAACGCCTGGCATGACGACAACCAGCGGGCGGATGGCGCCAGCCGCAATCAGCGTGTCCAGCGTCTTTTCGATATTGCCGAGGTCTCGCCAGCTGTTCTGGTCACCATCATGGCCGTGCAGGAGATAAAGCACCGGCCAGCCGTTTTCCGGCGGCGTGCCATCCGGTCGGTAGATGTTGACGGGCAGCGGTGCGTTCAGGGTGGCGCTGTGGAAGGTGGCGTCCTCAATCTGCCCGGCAAGGACTGGGCTTGAGAAAAAGACGAGGCATAAGGCCGCCAGATTTTTTCGATGCATGCGGTGTCTATCCAGATTGCGCCGTTGCGCGTCAGCGACCGGGACGGCCGGTCTTCCCCTTCGTCCGGCTTTTGCGCTTCTGTTCGCCGGCATCCTCATAGGAACCCGCTCCGATCTTGCCGCGCACGAGGGGGCGGGGATCGTCCTTGGTTCGCTCAGGCTGGCCTTCCATGAGCGGTGAGAAACGTTTGCCGGTTTCCGTCTCGGGTTTGCCGGGAACTTCGCCACGCACCGGCTTCTCGGTGCGGCCAACGGTCATCTCGTCCAGCGTGTTCCTGCGGAACAGCGGCTTGCCCGTGTCCGAGCCGGGACCCATTTCGTCCAGCGAAGGTTTGGCGAAGAGAGATTTTCCACTTTCGTTTGCGGAAGCGGCACCGTCCTCTGTCACGCCCGATATGTCTCCTGCAAGAGGGGAGATCGACCCGTTGCGGGCGCTCGTTTCTTTTTTCTTGCTTCTGCCGCCACCCTCAAGCGATTTCGCCTCTTCCTTCGCCATCGGGTCGTCCATGACGGCGAGTTCGGTGGCCTTGAGGCGCTTGATTTCGTCACGCAGGCGGGCGGCTTTTTCAAAGTCCAGATCGGCTGCGGCATCGCGCATGGATTTTTCCAGCGCGTTGAGATGGGACTGCAGATTGTTGCCAACCAGATGGCCGCCATCGGCGAAGCCTTTGCCGGAAACGCCTGAAATATCGGCCCTTACGTGATCACGCTCATAAACTGAATCAAGAATATCGGAGATCTTCGCCTTGACCGATTCTGGCGTGATGCCGTGTTCGGCGTTATAGGCCATCTGCTTTTCGCGGCGGCGGGAGGTTTCCTCCATCGCCCGCTTCATCGAGCCAGTGATATTGTCGGCATAGAGGATTACCTTGCCGTCGACGTTACGGGCGGCGCGGCCGATGGTCTGGATAAGCGAAGTTTCCGAACGCAGGAAGCCTTCCTTGTCGGCATCGAGGATCGCGACGAAACCGCATTCGGGAATATCGAGGCCTTCGCGCAGAAGGTTGATACCGACAAGCACGTCGAAGGCACCAAGGCGCAGGTCGCGGATGATCTCGATGCGTTCCAGCGTGTCGATATCCGAGTGCATGTAACGCACGCGAACGCCCTGTTCGTGCAAATATTCGGTCAGGTCTTCAGCCATGCGCTTGGTCAGCACGGTGCAGAGCGTGCGGTAACCCTTAGCGGCGGTCTCGCGAATTTCGCCGAGAACATCGTCCACCTGGCTGCGGGCGGAGCGCACCTCGACCGGCGGATCGATGAGTCCTGTCGGGCGGATGACCTGTTCGGCGAAGACGCCGCCGGCCTGTTCCATTTCCCACGAGCCAGGGGTGGCCGAAACTGCGACCGTCAGCGGCCGCATCGCATCCCATTCCTCAAAGCGCAACGGGCGGTTATCCATGCAGGAGGGAAGGCGGAAGCCATATTCGGCCAGCGTCGCCTTGCGCCTGAAGTCGCCGCGATACATGCCACCGATCTGGCTAACCGAGACGTGGCTTTCGTCGATAAAAAGCAGCGCATTATCAGGGATATATTCGAACAGCGTCGGCGGCGGTTCACCGGGATTGCGGCCCGTGAGATAACGCGAATAGTTTTCGATACCGGCGCAGGAGCCGGTCGCCTCCAGCATTTCGATGTCGTAACGCGTGCGCTGTTCCAGCCGCTGGGCTTCCAGCAGACGTCCCGCCTTTTCCAGCTCGGCGAGGCGGACCCTCAGCTCTTCCTTGATCGACTTGATCGCGCCGTTCAGCGTCGGGCGCGGGGTGACATAGTGCGAATTGGCGTAGATCTTGACGGATTGCAGATCTCCGGTTTTCTGGCCGGTCAGCGGGTCGAATTCGGTGATGGAATCGATTTCGTCGCCGAACATCGAGATGCGCCAGGCGGCATCCTCAAGGTGGGCAGGGAAGATTTCGATGGTATCGCCGCGCACGCGGAAGGAGCCGCGCTGGAAATCCATGTCGCGGCGCTTGTATTGCTGGGCCACAAGGTCGGCCAGAAGCTGGCGCTGGTCCAGCCGGTCGCCGACCTGCATCTGGAAGGTCATGGCTGTATAGGTTTCCACCGAGCCAATACCATAGATGCAGGAAACCGAAGCGACGATGATGCAGTCGTCGCGTTCCAGCAGCGAGCGGGTCGCGGAGTGACGCATCCGGTCGATCTGTTCGTTGATCGAGGATTCCTTCTCGATGAAGGTGTCGGAGCGCGGCACATAGGCTTCCGGCTGATAATAATCGTAATATGAGACGAAGTACTCTACCGCATTGTCGGGGAAGAAGTTCTTGAACTCGGAATAGAGCTGCGCGGCCAGCGTCTTGTTGGGCGCAAGGATGACGGCCGGGCGCTGGGTTGCCTCGATCACCTTGGCCATGGTGAAGGTTTTGCCGGAGCCGGTGACACCGAGCAGGACCTGGCTGCGCTCGCCGGAATTGATGCCTTCCACGAGATCGGCAATCGCCGTCGGCTGGTCGCCTGCCGGTTGATACTCCGAGTCCATGCGGATTGTAACGCCGCCTTCGGATTTCGGCGGACGGGCCGGCCGGTGCGGCGTCCACATCTTGCCGTCCTTGAACAGCGGATTGCCGCTCTCGATAAGCGCCGATAGTGCCTCGACGGTGGCGGTGACGGCACCCGGTGCGAGATTGGCCGCCTCCTCCAGGGAAACGTCCATGCCAGCCACGGGATTGAGACCGGCTGCGGCGCGGGTTTTTGGATCGCTCGACGCACCGATGGAAACGCCGCGCGCTGTCTTGGAAGCCGTGGTGTTTTTAGCCGTTTTGTTGGCCGCTTTTTCCGCTTCCTTGCGCGCTTCGATCTCGATCTTCTTGCGGTGCTTGCCAGCTTTCGAGGCGACTTCGCGCTGGGTTTCCACCGAGCCGGCTTCGGCTTCCGCCTCGAGCTGCTTTACCCAATCGGCAACGCTGCCGCTGAGCGGCACGCCTTCGAACGACGATTGCGGAGCTTCCTCGAAGCCGGAATTCGAGGGTTTGGAATTTTTGGGTGATCTGGCCATGCGCGAAATATGGAGGGAGTCACGCGCAAAGGGAAGGGGATGCCAAGAAAAAATGAGTACAAAAAGGAAACGAAGCGCGGGGAACAAAATTTGGCCGGATACGTTGCATAGCGGCCGAATACGCTTTGATAGAAACCGGTTCCGTTTCATACGGCGGTAAGTTAAAGCAAAGACAAAAATGAAGGTTGCGTTTTCAAACTGCCTTTCGTGACATCCCTCCCTTCTTCATTCAGGAACAATCATGCCGTTCTCGATCAGCCCTGCCCACATCTGGCCTGTCCTGATGCTCATCGTCTCCAATGTTTTCATGACTTTCGCCTGGTATGGGCATCTCAAGCACAAGGGCAGCGCACTCTTCATTGCGATTGTCGCAAGCTGGGGCATCGCTTTCTTCGAATACATGCTCGCAGTCCCCGCGAACCGCATGGGATCGGAGGTATATTCCACCGCGCAGCTCAAGACCATTCAGGAAGTTATCACGCTTGCGGTCTTTGCGCTTTTCTCGGTCTTCTGGCTGAAGGAAAGCATCACGATCAACCACGTGATCGGTTTTGCGCTCATCGCTTTCGGCGCTTCCTTCATCTTCCGCTCCTGATCGCCACAGGGCCTTTCTATTGCCGTGGCGGACAGGTTTCGCCACGGCACGAGGAACGGTGTTACGATCCCGTTCCACCATTGGCATAGTCCAACCGCGCCGTACAAATGCGGACGTGGTTCTCGTCCGCCCACTGCACCAGCAATTGCATCGGCACCAGAAACGAACGGCCGAGATTGGTCAGTTCGTATTCCACGCGCGGCGGCACCTGCGCATAGAGCGTGCGGCGAATGAAACCGTCTTCCTCCAGCCGTTTCAGCGTGCGTGACAACATCTGCTTGGAAATATCGTCGATCTTGCGGTTCAGTTCGTTGAAACGCAGAACCCCGCCCTGAAGCGCTTCCAGAACCAGCAGGCTCCATTGATCACCGATGCGATCCAGCACGTCGCGGATGGGGCAGGGCTGGTCGAAGGCGAAGATTTCCTTGGTTTGCGTATCCGGCATTTTCCCTGCTCTTTCCATTTTCGTGCCCTTTCAGGTCATCGCCGTGTGACCTGATCAGCGTCGGCTGACTTCTTGCAGCCGGGGCTGCGATACCATAGCTTTCCCTAGCGGTCTATTATCTAGACCTACAACGATGCCTATGAAGGAAAAAGCCATGGCTAAAATCGCGCTCATCGGAGCCTCCGGCAATGCCGGATCCCGTATTCTGAAGGAACTTTCCGACCGGGGGCACCAGGTGACGGCGATCGCCCGCAACCCTGAAAAGATCGCCAGCCTGCCGAACGTAGTGGCAAAAAAGGGCGATGTCTTCGATCAGGCAGGGCTTTCGGAACTGCTTAAGGGTCACGATGCCGTGATCAGCGCCGTGCACTTCACTGCGAGCGATCCGGTGACGCTGATCGAGGCCGTCCGTGCCTCGGGCGTTTCCCGTTATCTCGTCGTGGGTGGCGCCGGCAGCCTTGAAATTGCGCCGGGCCAGCGCGTGGTTGACCTGCCGGACTTCCCGGCCGCCTACAAGGCAGAGGCGACCAAGGGAGCGGAGTTTCTAGACCGTCTGAAAGGGGAAAAGCAGCTCGACTGGACCTTCCTGTCGCCATCGGCCGAATTTGTGCCGGGGGAAAGAACGGGCAAATTCCGTATCGGCAAGGACAGCCTTTTGAGCAACGAAGCTGGCAGCCGCATTTCCTTTGAAGACTACGCCATCGCGCTTGTCGACGAAATCGAAAAGCCGCAGCATTCCCGCCAGCGTTTCACCGTCGGTTACTGAGAGGTCTCATCCATGAATTTCATGACACGTCGTCTTGCCATCGCTGCTCTTGCCCTCGCGCCCGCGCTGATGGCCGCGCCCGTTCTGGCGGAAACCGCCAAGCGCGATCTGGTTCAGGAAGAAGCCAACCGCAAGCTGGTGATCGATTTTTACGACACCGTCTTCAACAAGCACGAGGTGGCGAAGGGCGCTGCCGTTATCGTCGACAGCTACAAACAGCACAATCCGATGGTGCCTGATGGCAAGAAGCCATTCGTCGACTATTTCACCGGCTTCTTCAAGGAAAACCCGCAGGCGAAATCCCGGATCGTGCGCAGCGCCACGGATGGAGATCTGGTTTATCTGCACATCCATTCCACGGATAAAGAGGGTGCTCGCGGAGCCGCCATCGTCGATATTTTCAGGGTCACCGACGGCAAGATCACCGAACATTGGGACGTGATCCAGCCGGTTCCGGAAAAGGCTGCAAACAATAATACGATGTTCTAGAGCATTTCCAGTAGAAGTGCGTAGCGGTTTTACGTCCGGAAAATTCGTAGAAACAAACAGTTAGAGCACGTTAAACAATTCTGTTTCAACAGGACGTGCTCTAAGGCCAAGCTTCTGCCAACCGCGCGGAATTCAGAAGGACACGGCCGGGGGATATCTCCCGGCCGTGTTTTTTGTCAGGCAGCGCGTTGCTTTTCGCGGGATTGCACGATCAGATCCAGAACAAGCATCACCAGCAGGCTTGCGCCAACCAGCGGGAACAGGATGCCACCGATGGCGAGCAGCGCCAGCAGGCCGCGCAAGACGCGTTTATCCTGCGGCAATGGTGGCACGCCGAGCGAACCTCTGGGGCGTCGTTTCCACCACATGATGCCGGCGGAAACGGCAAGCAGGACGATGCCGACACAGGCTGCCAGCAACACGATCTGGTTGGCGACGCCGAATTGCTGGCCCATATGCACGGTGATCCCCCATTCCAGCGCCTTTCCAAGCGGACCGTAGTCGGCATAGCTCATGTCGATCAGCGGTTTGCCGCTATATTGATCGAGATGGACGACGCGCTGCTTTGAAAGGTCATCGGGATAGACGGAGCCGCTATAGACGCCTGTCGGTTTGGTCGGCAGCACGACGGTATAACCAGGGGCAAGACCGAGCCCGTCGAAACGCGCGATGGCCGCATCTATGCCGATTGGTTGCCCGGTTGCGGATGCGGTGGATTCCGGGACTTTCGCCTGCTCCAGCGACCAGCTGGTCTTGGCCATGTGATCGAGATGTTCGCCGGACATTGGAACATCGGTCCGCACGCCTGCCGGATATCCGAAATTGCTGCCGTTTGCCCATTCGTTGACCTTGGCGCCCCACACGCCCGACCAGGGCATTCCGGTGACTGCTAGAAATACGATGAAAAAGCCGACGAAAATGCCGGTGACGGCATGGGTATCGCGCCAGAAGACGCGTTTTTTCGGCGTGCCGCGCACGGTCAAGACACCGCCGCTCTGCTTCCTAGGCCACCACAGATAGATGCCGGTGGCGACGAGCAGGATGGACCAGCCGGCGGCGATCTCGATGAGATAGCGGGTATAGGTGCCGAAATATTTCAGGCTGTGGATGTAGCGGATCGTCCACATGATGGTGCCACGATCCGGCAGTGAACCGGCAACCTGCCCGGTATAGGTGTTGACGTAGACGGCGCGTTTGCCTTCGGCCGTACTGACGGTAATTTCCGTCGAGGCACCCGGATCGCCTGGCGTTGTGTATTTCACCGCAGTGCCGGGAACGGCCGCAACGGCTGCGGCGAGAATATCGGAGGGGAGTGCTTTGGGCACATTCTGCGCCACTTCGATGCGCTTCAGGTCCGAATGAATGAGATTGTCGAATTCGTCCCGGAACAGATAGAGCGCACCGGTGACGGCCAGCGATATCAGAAAGGGCAGTACGAAAAGGCCAGCGTAGAAGTGCCAGCGCCATACGGCGCGGTACAGGTTGACGGACGAGGATTGCGCAGGCGCGCGCTCGTCCTCGAAAGAGGTCGTAACGGACATGGATGTCTCCGCAGAAAAGTTGATTTTCCGGCAGGGCCGGATCGCTCTTCACATTTGCAGAGAGGGAGGCGGTGCGCGTGGGCGCGATTCCAGATTGGGTGGCGGCGGCGGCAATGCCGTGTCGCGGTCGAGAAAGTCGACTTCGACGACCCGGACGATGCCGTCCGCACGCTCCACGGGAGTAACGGGAAGAGCGGCGATGGTAACGGAGGCCAGACGGCAGAGCGTGCCGCAGCAATTGTCGGTGAGCTTGCCCGCAGGGTTGGAGGCCGGGTTCGGTTTGCCCGAACCGCCTTCGGGCATGTGGCTGGAACAGATGATCTCACCGGTCGCCAGCGCGGCTGAGGCCATATTGCCGCTGGTCAGGCCATTCACGAGCCCTTGCAGGAGAAAAAGCAGGACCGCCAGCGTGGCGATGGCGCCAGCCGAACTTCTGTCCTGCATTATCCTGCGAATGAATCCCATTGCAGCGAAATGCCATATTTATCGGGCCGTGTCACCGCGACACGATGGCGAAAGACGAGGCCTGTTTTCAATTATCACCCGGCGTCGGGATGGGAATGTTCAGGCCAGCAGGTCGTAGGTCCGGAATATCCAGACTACCTGATAAATCAGGGCGAAAATGATGAGAAACTTGTGAAAGCGTCGGTTGCCGATGAAAGCCGCCAGTGTGAACAGAACAACGTAAATAGCTGTGCGGATGAGATATTCAGCGCCCAGCGAGGAGAGGTAGTCCTGTCCCTTCAGCAGCGTATCGCCGATATCCGTGACGAAAAGTGCGGCTAGAAACGCAAAGAACCAGCTTTTACGGGAAAAGAAATAGTCCTCGTATCCCTTGTATTCCTTCATGTCTGAGGGGAACAGCAACACGCACAGGAAATAGAACAGCGAGCAGAACAGGATCAGGAACAGGAACGCGCCGAAGCCGAGGACGTGGCTGGTGGCGGAAAGCCGGTGTTCCCACCACCAGAAATGCACGAGCATCAGAAACAGGAACGCCACCCAGCCGATATGCAGGGGATAGATGCGCTCCTTCTTGGGATGCTGCACGAAACCGGCAAGGCCGGTCAGCAAGCGGGCGAGGCTGAGGCCGACCACCATGCCCATGACGGCGCGGATATGCGCATAGGCTTCCGCGGCGTTGACGGCGGCCTCCATCGCACCCTACTCCGTCGGAGGGATGGGCGTCGGCTGCCCGTTTTCGTCCATCGCCACCATGATAAAGGTTCCGGCGGTGACTTTTTCCAGCTTGTCGTAACGGGAGCGCTGCGCCCAGGCCTCGACCGTCAGCGTGATGGAGGTGCGGCCGAGCCGGGCGATATCGGTGTAGATGGACAGCGTGTCGCCGATCTTCACCGGCAACTCGAAAGCCATTTCCTTGACCGCCGCAGTGACCACGCGACAGCGGGACCGCTCCGCCGCGCGGATGCCGCTGGCCAAGTCCATCTGGGACATGACCCAGCCGCCGAAAATATCACCGGCCGGATTGGCGTCGGCCGGCATTGCGAGCGTCCGCAGCGTCAGCTCGCCGGTCGGTTTGATGGGCAGGTCGGTCATGTCGAGATTTGCTCCTTGCGAATGTCAAAGGCGCAGCATGCGTTGCGCTTTGTGATTTCGCAAGGAAGGGTAAGCGTCAGGACGACGCTTTGCCCAGAAATTGCTGCGTTGCATAAAGGGCGATGGCTGCCGCATTCGATACGTTGAGCGATTTGATCTCGCCCGGCATATCGAGACGGGCGAGCGCCGAAACGGTTTCGCGGGTCTTCTGGCGCAGACCCTTGCCTTCGGCTCCCAGCACCAGGGCGATCTTTGCGCCGGTGAAGGTTTGCTCGATGGGGGCGGGGCCTTCCGAATCCAGACCGACCGAGAAGAAGCCGAGCTTGTGCAGCTCGCCCAATGTATCGGCAAGGTTGGTGATCTGGATATAGGGAATGAGTTCCAGTGCGCCGGACGCAGACTTCGCAAGCACGCCTGACTCCGTCGGGCTATGGCGAATGGTGGTGATGACGGCACCGGCGTTGAAGGCGACCGCCGAGCGCATGATGGCGCCGACATTGTGCGGGTCGGTGACCTGATCGAGCACGAGGATCAGCGGGCTTTTCTTCAGCGCGTCGAGTTTCTTGACCGGAAGCGGCCTGGTTTCCAGCATCACGCCTTGATGGATCGCCTCGGGGCCAAGCACCTTGTCGATATCCTGTGGCGAGACAATCTCTACCGGGAAGGGCTGCGCATCCGCTTCGCCGATATCCAGACGCGCAAAGGCATTCAGGGTAACCGACAGCTTGATGAGTTGCCGTTCGGGATTGGAAAGCGCCGCACGCACGGTATGCAGGCCGTAAAGGTGGACCTGATCCGGCGCAAGCTGCGGCGGCTTCCAGTCTTCCGCGCCACGATTCCGGCGCTTCGGCTGCTGCGGGGTCGGAATTTCGCCCCTCTCGCGTTTGGCATCGCGCACGGCACGGCGCAGGGTGGCGTAGTGCGTGTCGCGGGTGGATTTGTCGTTTGGATCGTCTTTGCTCATGGCGCCTTATATCTCCGGGACGCGACGCACACCAGCCCCCGCGATAATCCACAGGCCTGCAAAGAGGTTTGAATTTTTTCCCGAAAATTCGTGAAACGGCGTGTTGACAGAAGCGAACGAGGCCGTCATATACGCGCCACAGACGACGCAACGGCGCTTCGCCGGAGAGAAATCTGAAGAGCTTGGTTGCTCGATCCTAGCAGATAGCTGGAGGGATGCCCGAGTGGTTAAAGGGGACGGACTGTAAATCCGTTGGCTACGCCTACGTTGGTTCAAATCCAACTCCCTCCACCATTCTGCGCAGGATCAAAATCACCACCGCGGGTATAGCTCAATGGTAGAGCAGCAGCCTTCCAAGCTGAATACGCGGGTTCGATTCCCGCTACCCGCTCCAAAACTTCTTAATAAGATCGATAATCTTTGCCTCGCGCCGATGTGCAGCCTCCAATCAGCGCTGGCTGTTTTCAGCTCGCCTCCAAGGCCGACTGAATCCGCATTTTCTCTGCGTCGAGCTCGCTTAACCTCACCATATGCGCCGTAATTTTCTCAAAGATCGAGGTGCGATCCGCTGTCGACAGGCGTTCAGTGTGGCGCAGGGCAGTAATGACCTCGATCAGATCAAGTCGCTCTTGCTCAAGTTTTTCAAGATTCCACATCATCGCGTTTCCTCGCTGGCACGCGCTTCAAACGGCCAACCCGGATAAAGGTTCAGGTCAATAGAATTTAAAGTAAATTTTATCTTATTGGCTGGGACGCGGTGCGCTGGGGCACGGCTGAATCAATCCGGTGAACGACATTGCGTCCGTATGCCGGCGGCTGCCATATAGCTGTTGTCGGTTGGATGGTATGATGCGTAACGCGCTGCACACCATTTTACGTGGTTTATTTCCGATTGTGAGAGGGCGTAACCATTGGATGACGCCTCTTCACCCTTGCCCGCGGCAAAGGCGGATGCGGGATAGCCGCGACCGTCGGAATTCTGCGCCTGCTCCTGCTGTTCGTAGGCCGGCTGTATGAGGCTCAGCGCACTGGCGGGCAAGGTAAAAGCGGTAGATATTGCGACGCCAAGAGCGAGCGCGGAGATAGTCTTCGGCATCCTCAACATCGATAAATCCTCGTTATTCGTTCGAGATGCTAACGAAAATTAAGGAATTTCGTTCCGATGCAGGGTTGACGTCACACGAATACGTGATTCGTTGTGCGGTGCTTGCCGTCGTTCGCGTTGCAAGGCGGAGATGCCCCCGGCGGCGGGCTGATTGTGGATATCCATGGTCACTGTGTGATGCCGTCCTCACCGCGAAAACGCCACGCCCGATGAGCACATTTTGCTCCCCGCCAATTCGACTTTCAGTGCTTGTTGCACTGCTCGTTGACAAGCGGAAAGTCCGGTCGGATAGTCTGCCGGCAATCATGCACACGGGAGTCTTCGATGATCAACAGGGTTGTAATTCTCTCATCCTTAGCGCTGCTCGCATCGGCGGCGTTTGTCTCCCCCGCAGCGGCGCTCACCATGAAAGAGTGCAGCGTGAAATACCAGGCGGCGAAAGCCGACGGGTCCGCGAAGGACGTCAAGTGGAACGACTATCGCGCCAAGTTCTGCGGTAGCGATGCTGCTGCCGAAAGCGCGGCCGACGACAAGCAAGTTGCGGCTACCACCGACAAAGAACCCGAAAAGGCGACGATAAAGGCTCCTAAGAGCGTCGTATTTCCGAGTGCTGTCGATAAGAAATATTCAAGCGAGACTCCTGGCAAAGCCCGCCTGAAGACCTGCGTCGATTCTTATCGTAAGAACAAGGATGACGGCACGCTCGGCGATCTCAAGTGGATTCAGAAGGGTGGCGGTTACTGGAGCCTGTGCAATACGGCTTTGAAGAGCTGATGCGCTTTTTTGGGGCGGCGGCTGATCGCCGTTGCCCCAGCAATGACGAGTCATCAGACATCATACCGAAGGACTTAATTTGTCGATTCGGTTGACCGGAGCGTGTCTGAGCCACGTCCAGAACGACGTGCGGTTTTTCCTGTGCCCTGCAAATCCTGCGGCAAGCGTGGCCCAGCGTTTTCACGCTTACCGGCGGGTTGATATTCACATGGTCAGGCAACCCCGGTTTCGGGCGGGTAAAATCTGCGAATGGTTTGCGATTCAGCATCTTGATAGAAAGAGTTGATCTTGCGGCTTGATCCGCATCCAGCAATCAAACGGTTACGGCTGTCCCGTGGCGGCTGGCCGGCAATGTGGGCGGATGACCAGACGATTTCGAAACTACCTCGCCGTACTCGCCATATCATTACTGATGTGGACGTTGGTGCTTGGCGTCATTTACTGGCTGTTTCGATAGCTCTTGCCGCAGCTTCAGCGCCGAATGAACCCGCTTCAATGCATATGTTTGGCGGCATAGCCATGACATGCCTTCGCGGCTGATATTCGGCAAATCTTGCCAACAAAGATTGGACGTTGCCCCCGAAGGAGCGGCGGCAGGGCGGTTTTGGGAAACCTTGCCATGCCGCCGGTCAGCGTTGAATTGCGCGCAGCGCGTTCAGCCTAGAACGAGCGCTGTTAAGAGCGCCAGCAGGATTAGTGAGCTTGCAACAGCGCCCAGCTTCATCCTGCGAAGGCGGCGGGTGCGACCGCCGGTCCAGTCATAAGCCATTGGCAGCTTTACCTTTCTTTTTATTTTTATGACTTATTAACTAGCTCACTAGGCTTGCCCGTGGCTGACCTCAATTGCCAAAATCCATAGGCAAAAAATCACGATTTCCCTGTCTTATCCGAATGTTGCAGCGGACGCTGAGACCGATTCCCCTGTGCGCCGATTTCACCTGCGCGTGCGCTTGCAATGCTGTGCAGGCAAGGGTGCATTTGTGTGAGCATGAAAAGAAAAGGCCCGGAAACTCTCGTTTCCAGGCCTTTCGGGACGAATATGTGACTGCCAGTCTCAGCCGAAATAAGGCTTGATATAGGGCAGGACTTCGATCACGCCGTGATACAGCATGTTGAGCGCCACATAGATGATGACCATCAGGCCAAGATACGAAATCCAGCGGTAGCGGTGCAGCAACTTGGCGACGAAATTGGCGGCCAGTCCCATGAGGGCGATCGAGACGACGAGACCGATGATCAGCACCGTGACATGGTCCTGCGCGGCACCGGCGACGGCAAGCACGTTGTCCAGCGACATGGACACATCGGCGATGACGATCTGGGTTGCGGCCTGAAAGAAGGTCTTGTGACCTTTGGTCAGGTCAGCCTCTTCGTCCGTCACCTCGTCTTCGATGGAGCCTGCGGCTTCGCGCAGTTCGGACCACATCTTCCAGCAAACCCAGGCAAGCAGAAGCCCGCCGAAGAGTTGAAGCCCGACAATGGAGAGAAGCTGCACGGTGACGGCGGCAAAGCCGATGCGCAATACGGTGGCGGCGATGATGCCGACCAGGATCGCCTTGCGGCGAAGATGGGCGGGAAGACCGGCGGCGGCAAGGCCGATGACGATGGCATTGTCGCCTGCGAGAACGAGATCGATCGCAATTACTTGCATGAATGCCGTGAAGCCGGCGGCTGTGAAGATTTCCATTGAGCGGTCCTGAAACGGATGTAATTTCGCGCCGGAGAGCGCGGCTGATCAATATGTGGCATAGAGGTTTTGCGCCTGGGCGCATCGTCCCGCTCGCCCGTCTCCCCCCGGAGATGAAATTTCCTTAAGCCATGATGAGGGTCCAGGTAAAGAAGTTGTGATAAAGAAAAAGCTTATTTAACGATCCGATTGTGCGAAGAGGGGTACAGGCAGGGTCCCGTCCGTGCGTCCCGTCTGCCCGTCGCGTGGGAAGGCTGAGCCAGCTTTGAATATCGCGCGGAACGCACCATATATGCACCTTGAGGCGCGCCTTAGGCGTGCGCGACCGTGCTTTGACAATTAAGTCTTGCGCATTCGCTTACAAAGCCTTAAACGGCGACACCAAACCGGTTCGCCGGGAAAACTACTTCACGTTCACAGGAAGCAATTCACATGGCAAAGAGCAAGTTTGAGCGCAATAAGCCGCACGTCAACATTGGCACGATCGGTCACGTCGACCACGGCAAGACGTCGTTGACTGCTGCGATCACGAAGTATTTCGGCGAGTTCAAGGCGTACGACCAGATCGACGCTGCTCCTGA